>JBJXGX010000037.1:0-7021 GCA_046160305.1 Burkholderiales bacterium | reverse complement strand
TCTCGGCGATCGATAGCCCGAAGATCAAATACCCGCCGCAGTACCCGGATCCGAAAACGATGAAGGTGTTGCTCGCCGATCCGGTTAAGGTCGCCGAGTGGTTGAAGGGTGCGCGCGATAAATTCACCGCTATCTTCGGCGGCTGAGCGGGCGTAAGGCTAACCCCGTGGCTCTTGCGGCAGCCTTGATCAACCGCAGAAGGATGGCCTTCGTTTCAAAGCGTCAGTCATGAATCAAGCAATACCAGGGCGCATCGCCGCTCACCACGACGCGACGGAATCGACGTTCGCCAGCCGCTGGCTCAATCCCGCAACGCTGTTGTGGATCGGGATTATTGCCGTGCTCTTGATCCTCGTCGTGCTGCCCATGTATCACCTTGTCGCCAAGAGCTTCCAGACCGAGGCGGGCTTATCACTCGCGAACTACACCGAGATTTTCCGCGTCGAGCGATTTCAGATCGCGATGAAGAACTCGCTTTTCATTGGCTTCGTGTGCGCAGTTCTGGGCATGGCCATGGGGGCCCCATTGGCCTGGTTGGTCAGCCGCACTGATGTGCCCGGTCGCAACATCATCCGGCTATGCGTTCTTGGGGCGTTCGTCACGCCTGGCTTTGTCAACGCGCTGTCGTGGATTTTGCTCGCCGGCCCGAATGCCGGGGTGTTGAACAAAACATGGCGCTTCCTGACCGGTTCGGGCGAGGCACTGATCAATATCTTCTCGATGGAAGGTTTGGTGCTCGTTTCCTTGGCAACGGTCTACCCGTTAGCGTTCTTGTTTCTCTACAACGCTTTCGAAATGATGGACACCGAAATCGAAGAGGCCGCCAAAGTATGCGGTGCGGGAAGGTTCCGTATCTTGACCACCATCACCATCCCGCTGGCGTGGCCGGCGATCATTGCCGGCTTCATCCTGATGTTCCTGGAATCCCTCATTCTCTACGGTGTGCCCGCGGTCATCGGCGTGCCCGCACGGGTGTACGTGGTCACCACGCAGTTGTGGTCGTTGTTCGAGTATCCGCCCCAGATCGGTTTGGCCGCGGCCTTGTCGCTGCCGCTACTGCTGATCACGCTCGTCTTGTTGTGGTTGCAGCGCAAAATGCTGAGCCGCGGCAACTACGCGACCATTCGCGGTAAAGGTGGGCGCAGACACCGCGTACCCTTGGGGCGATGGAAATGGCCCGCGCTCGGTTTCGCTTTCTTGGTCATTCTGTTCACGTTCATTCTCCCGTACACGATGATTATCGGCACGTCGCTGCTGAAGGATTCGTGGCGTGGCTTTGCCTTCGACAATCTCAGCTTGGCCAACTTTTTCTACGTACTGGGCGAGTACGAATCGGGCTGGCTATCGATCAAGAACAGCATCATCACCGGCCTTGTAGCAGGCGGCCTGGGTGTCTTGATTGCATCGATCATCGCCTATTTGAGCGAACGCAAGATCGTCCCGTTCGGCTCCTGGTTGGCGTTTCTGGCCACCGCACCACTGGTGATCCCGGGAATGGTGTTCGCGGTCGGCCTGTTCGCTGCCTATAGCCAGGGACCGATCATCTTGTACGGCACGTTGACCATCATCGCGCTGGCCTATCTCACCAAGTTCCTGCCGTTCGCATTCATGAGTTGCGTATCGTCGCTGGCAAGCATCTATGTTGAGCTGGAGAGTGCGGCGCGCGTATTGGGTGCATCGCGTCTGCGGGTCTTGCGCGACATCACGGTGCCGCTGATGAAGAACGGCATCCTCGCGGGGTTTATCCTGATCTTCGTGCCGTCGGTGAAGGAGCTCAGCTCTTCGGTGTTGCTGTACAACTCGAACACGACGGTCATCGCAACCGCAATCATGGACGCGTATCTGCTACCGAGCTGGGAAGCGGTGGCGGCGTTGTCGGTCATCCTGCTCGCCATCAATGCCGTCGTGATCGGCCTGGGCTATTGGATTCTTGGCGGTAATATGTTGGGACAGTCCCGTTCATCAGGAAACTGAAACGATGTCTTTCGAAAACAAAGTCGCCATTGTCACCGGCGCGGGTAGCGGCATCGGCAAAGCCTGCGCCATCGCGTTGGCGCAAAACGCCGCCGCAGTCGTCGTTGCCGACCTGAATATTGAGTCAGCGCAAGCAACGGCTGTGCAGATCAACGCGGCTGGCGGTGTTGCCCAAGCACAGCCCCTGGATGTCGCACAACGGTCGTCTTGTGCAGCCCTGGTCACCCATACGAAGAATGCGTATGGTCGGATTGATGTGCTCGTCAATTGCGCGGCTATTTCTGTGCGCCAGACCGTGCTCGAGATGAGCGACTTGGACTGGCACAAGGTGATTGGAGTGAACTTGCACGGCACCTTCTATATCACCAGTGCCGTCGCACCGGTGATGATTGAGCAAGGCGGAGGTTCGATTATTTTGCTCGCATCGGATCGTGCCCTCTTTGGACTGGCCGGTGGTGCGCATTATTCGGCGTCAAAAGGTGCCGTGATTGCCTACGCGAAGTCACTCGCGCTCGAGCTCGGCGCGAACGGCATCACCGTCAACGCCATCAATCCAGGCACGACGGATACGCCGATGGCCAGGGGCACGCTGACCGATGAAGAATGGCAGAAGCGTTGGAGCCAGGATCCGTTGGGACGACTGAGTCTGCCCGAAGATATCGCACAGACCGTGCTTTTCCTGGCCGGTCCGGCAAGTCGTTACATGACCGGTCAACTCATCAGTACGCGTATGCGCTTTGGCTGAGGCAATGTGGGGAAGACCATTCATATTCTGCGTTACGTTGAGGGCGTGGCCAACTGGCTGCCGGCAGGGGTACAGGTTCAGTGACAGCGTCGAGTAGCGGTGGCGGCACAAACCTGATCGAGGTCGAGGACCTCGTTGTTCGCTATGGCGACGCGGTCGCCGTAGACGGCATTAGCTTTGAAGTTGTCGCGGGCGAGCACCTGACCTTGCTCGGTCCCTCCGGTTGCGGCAAGACCACCACGTTGCGCGCGATTGCAGGATTAGAGAAGCCGCATTCGGGGGTGATTCGAATTAACGGCAAGGTCGTCTACTCCTCCAAGAACAACATCGATATTCCGACCGAGCATCGCCGCCTGGCGATGGTGTTTCAGTCGTACGCAATCTGGCCGCACATGACAGTGGCGCAAAACGTCGGCTATGGTCTGAAGGTGCGAGGTGATTCGGCGTCAGAGGTGGAAAAGAATACCCAGTGGGCGCTCGGACTCGTTGAGATGCGAGGCTTTGAGCAGCGCAGCGCAGCCAACCTGTCCGGCGGCCAGCAGCAGCGTGTTGCCCTGGCTCGTGCGTTGGCGGTTCGTCCCACCGTGTTGCTCTTGGATGAGCCCCTGAGCAACTTGGACGCCCGGTTGCGCGCCAGCATGCGTCGGGAGATGCAGCTACTCCAACAGCAGATTGGCGTCACGTCGATTTTCGTGACCCATGACCAAGAAGAAGCGCTGGTGCTGTCCGATCGAATCATCGTCATGGACGCCGGATCGGTTGCACAAATCGGCACGCCGGGCGAAATTTACAGACAGCCGCGGACCAGGTTTGTGGCTGACTTTGTTGGTGCGGCAAACCTCATTGCGGGCACGCTGCGGCATGATCTCAGCGGCGATGCTAAAGCTGTCGTCGAGACCCCCGGCAAGACGCTGGTGCACGGCACGAATCCGGGCTATTCCCTGAATGGGGAAGTGACCCTCGCGCTGCGTCCCGCGTTCGCGCGGCTCTCTTCGACCGCGGATCCCGCCGCGCCTAACAACTGGCAAGCGCGGGTGAAGCAACGCGTATTTCTCGGTGATGTCATGGAGTACATCCTGACTTGGGAAGACCGTGAGCTCGTGGTCCGTAGCTCGTCGGTCGGCGCGACGCACCACCCGGGTGACACCGTCTTTGTATCCGCCGAGCCAGGAGATTGCATCGTGTTGCAGCCGAGCGGGTGAAGTTAGCCCAATGAGATCCGGATCCGAGATCATTGAGGAACGATCGAATGTCGCGCGATTCCCGTGCCTGCAGGTGGCGTGTCTGGAGTCAGGATCAGGCTGGCTACGTGGTTGGATCGACTCGATGAAACGCCGCCGGGGTCATATCCGCGGGTAATACTCACCGTTGATGGAGGAGGTTCATGACTACTAGCAAGAAGTTCAGTTTGCTCATGCTGGTGGCGTTGGGAGCGATCGGCGGTGTAGCGACCGCAGACGCGCAAGACTATCCCACGCGCACGATCCGCTGGATCGCGCCGGCGGCTCCCGGTTCCACCTTGGACATGATCACGCGGTTGTTGGCCCAGAAAATCAATGAAGCCTGGGGCCAGCAGGTGATGGTCGATAACCGTCCCGGCGGCGCGTTCGTCATCGGCAGCGACATCGTCGCCAAAGCTGCGCCCGACGGGCACACCATCGGCACGCTGCTGACAACGCATGTCGTCAGTCCATACGTGAGGAAGGATCTGCCCTACGACACGCTGCGCGACTTCACTCCGGTGACGCTGATAGTGATAGTGCCGGGCGTAATGACCATGCACCCGAGCGTACCTGCCAACACGCTTCAGGACGTGATCGCACTCGCGAAGGCCAAACCGGGTTTGCTCAACTACGCTTCTCCCGGCCCGCTCACTTCCGGTCATCTGTCGATGGAAATGCTGAAGCTCACTGCCGGCGTAGAGATCCAGCATGTGCCCTACAAGAGCGGTGCGCCGGCGATCGCCGACCTGATCGGCGGCCAAGTGCAGTTCCTGATCAGCGGCCCGCCGGGCGTGCTGCCGCACATCAAGAGCGGACGCCTGAAAGCGATCGCGACCACCGCGGCGAAACGCTCGCCGGGACTGCCCGACACGCCGACGTTCGCCGAATCCGGCCTGCCCGGATTCGATACTTACGAATGGTACGGCGTATTCGCGCCAGGAAAGCTGCCCAAGGATGTGCTCGACAAGCTCAGCCGGGAAATCGCGCGCATCGTCAAGCTGCCGGAGATAAGCGAGAAGCTCACCCTGCAAGGCGCAATCCCGGTCGGCAGTACATCCGAAGAGTTCGACGCCTTCATCAGGAAAGAAATGGATACGTGGGGCAAGGTCGCCCAGCAGGTCGGCCTGAAGGCGGATTGAACTTCCGGTCTTTTGGGCGAGACTTCCCCGGAGCGCTCCATGGTTGGTTGCAGCGCTTGTAATCGTCGACTCGGTCGCGCAATTCTCTCCCGAATCGAAGGCAATGTTTTCGCAACGAGCGCAAATCGCCGAGGCACACGGAACTCAATCGCTATGAACGCCGGCGCCCCGAAGACGCCACGACGGCTCAGATCGCCGGAGAATGCGACCGACTGCAGCCTGGCGCCCGTGGTGCCCTGCAGATTGACGGCTGCCGATGGCATCGTCCTAAATGAAGGTCAATGCGAGATTCCCCTTGCGGGAAAACCGGCGTTGCAGCGAGGTTAGAAACTGAAGGAAACGTCACATCGACCCCAATTTCGCACGCGTTTAGCGCTTATCCTGATCGCACTACCCGAGCCGCAAGCAGATTCGATGTCGACTCCGCCGGTCACGAATTGTCCAAAACCCCGGAATCAGACGGATTGACGCCACCGTCTATACCGGGGGTTTGTCGGCATTCGCCACACCGCGGTCGGTGTATCCGCGTTTCATCGCGCGAGCAGATTCTTGAACGCCTTGCGGTTAGGCAGCCGATACGTCTCAAAATCATTGAAGTCGGTCGTTGCGATCAAATTGGTACGCTGACGGTCAGCGAGCCAAACGATTGACGCGTCTGCAAAGTCGACTTCTCGATCACGGTATCTCGACGCCCATTTGCGCATCACCGCCACATCACCCACCGAGAAATCGATCACCGTGATCCCGCCGTGCTGCAGCCAATCAAAGAACGCGTCCCGATTGCGCTGTAGCGCAAACGAACATTCGGTAATGACCGGCCACGTTGTGCAGAGGCGATCCGAGGCATGGAGGGAGGCGAAAAAAACCTCGCACTGACGGTGATACCGATCGGCGAGGCGTAGCAAACCGACCACCGCTCCTGTGTCAATCAGAATATTTCGCACGAATCGCGTCTCTCATCGGATCGCTCGAGCGCTTCTTCTGATGCCTCGTCGATGGCTCTGCCACGAGCTTCAATTGGCGGTACGCAGTGTAGGCCGGGTGGGATTCCTCATGGTCCTGCTCCAGCAGCAATTCCAAGCCGCGCTCGATCGCTTCCGTCTTACTGATGCCACGACGCCGGCAGAGCCGTGTGAGCTTTACTTCAACTTCACGCCGTAATCGCGCTGAAACGGTCATTGGTCTTTCTCCAATATTCCTGATTGGTCATCGAGAATTGTATTACCTCTGCGTAATACTACCCGGCCCATCGCCGGTCGGGCAAGAGGGCCGTCACTATCGTGGGCGTCGACTCCGTCAAGCACCACGGCCGGGCGACGATGTTCGTGAATTGGATTGGGCGCGTTCTCCAAACGGTCTCCACCCGCCTCCCTTCAACAAACGTTCGGGATCCGGGAATTCAGCTCTGCCCGGTTGGATGGTTCAGGCGCCGCATTGCGGTACGCAGCTCTCCAGGCATCACCGGTTTGTGCATCGGCGGATAGCCGCTCGCCTTGGCTTCGCGCAATCGGTTCGGTGCCGTATCGTCTTTGACGACCAATGCGGAGGTGGAAAGCCGGGGTCGAGGAAATTGAGGTCGAAGTGAATCTGAATTCGGATTCTAATCTCACTGCGACCCCAGTTCCGTTGTGTCCATCCTTTGTGGGCGCCGGTGCGAACATGCACGAAACTGGCCGGTCTGAAAGTGCTGGACTTGAAGCGGCGGAACTGGGCATAGCAACGTCCTGAGCTTGACCAAGTGCGGCGACAAAGCGCGGCTACTTTGTCAGGGGTAACGCGTGCATGTTCCAGCCACCCGTGATCAACGCCGCCAGTTGAACGGGATCGTCGGGTCTGGCAACGCGAACACGTCGAGCGCCGGTCCCACGGAACAACTGCTTTCGGTCAGAGCTGTCGTTCAGGGTGACCGGGCGGAGGACGGGAACAGACTGGTCGGCGAC
>JBJXGX010000036.1:0-10588 GCA_046160305.1 Burkholderiales bacterium | reverse complement strand
TTCGCGCCGGGCGGTATCACCGACAACAGCGTGCGCGTCATCGCCGACAAGCTGTCGGCGCGCCTTGGCCAGCAGGTGGTCATTGAGAATCGTCCGGGCGCCGGCGGAAATATCGGCACGGCGGTGGTCGCGCAGGCGCTGCCTGACGGCTACACGCTCGTGCTCGGATACGACGGGAGCTTCGCGATCAACCCGCACTTGTATCCGAAAATGCCGTTCGACGGCTTTCGCGATTTCGCACCAATCGGCCGGCTAGGCGATGCAACCTTGATTCTCGTAGCGCATGCTTCGGTCAACGTTCGCACGCTTGGCGATCTGGTGGCGCTCGCCAAGCAGAAGCCCGGCGCCCTATCGTTCGGCTCGGCGGGGACTGCTACGACCGGCCATGTCGCGATGGAACTGCTGTGCCAGCAACTTGGTATCAACATCGTCCACGTACCCTACAAGGGTGGGGGGCCGGCGTTGCTCGATGTCGTTTCCGGACAGATTCCGCTCGTGTCGACCTACATTGCCGGTGCGGCGCAGTATGTGAAACAAGGGCGCGTTATCGCGCTTGGTGTGAGCAGCGGAAAACGTGACCCCGCGCTACCCGATGTGCCGACCTTCAATGAAGGCGGCGCGGCCGGGTACGCGGTGACCTCGTGGCTCGGTCTGTTGGCACCGGCCAAAACGCCACGACCGATTATCGATCGATTGAATCGGGATATCGAGCTGGTCATGAATGAGCCGGAAGTACGTGAACGCTACGCAACCCTTGGCATCGTGCCGAGCCCCAATTCCCCCGAGGCGTTTGCCGCGTTGATCCGGTCCGATTACGATCGCTGGGGAAAAGTGGTGAAGCAGGCCGGCATCAAGATCGAGTAGCCGCGAGGCCCCGCATTACGGCGGCGGCCGCGTGCGGTCCTCGATCGCTTCGGTTCGGACCTCGTAGACCTCGGTCGCTTCAATCGTGCGGCCGGTATGAGGCGTTTCCATCGCCTTTGCTGCGCGCCGAAGTGCACGTGTTTTCCACCAGAGATAGCCGACCACGATCGCTGCGACGAGCGCCACGACCGCGAAGATCACGATAGAGAAAAAGATCGCAGTGATCAGAGCGAGCGCGCCGAGCACGACCCCGATGATGCGTTTCAAGAGAAGCATGTGCGCATTCTACGGGATCAAGCACGCCGCCATGGCCACCAACGGCGTGGTTTAGCGTGTCGATACGACGCGTTCTTTCCTGCGATGCTGCGGGCTGCCAGGACAAGACCGTCGCTGTCGATCGCGACAAGCGATGCGACCTCTTCGACCGAAAGATCCGCGCCGGCACAAGTCCGGTTCGGATCCGCGAGAAACGCTGCGCGCAACGCCGCATCCGTATATAGGCGCGCTAAAAATGCCTCGAGGCCGACTGCGCTCATGCGGCGAGTGCCACCGACAGCGGGTGATCCGACGCACGCTCGGCGCGGCCTTTCGCCAGCGCGAGTCGCGCGCGGGCCACATCCGCCAACAGCTCATCGATCGCGGGGAAATTGCCATCGCGTTCGATAACAACGGTAAGGGCTTGCGGGACTCGGCGTGCGAGCGCGGTAAGCAGCGCGAGTACCTCGTCCGGCGGCTCATGCAGGTGGTCATCCAGCAATCGCCGTCCCCCGCTGGGCGCATCGATCCACTTCCCACCCGACAAATGAACACCCGTCACATGATCAAGCGGCATCGCCGTGAGCAGTGCGAGCGGATTCTCGCCGCGATTGCATGCGTTGGCATAGAGGTTGTGCAGATCAAGAAGCATCGGCACGCCGGATGCCGCGACGATTCCGGAGATCCATTCGGCTTCGTTCAAGGTGCAAGCGGGTGGATCGATGAGCGTGGCGATGTTCTCCATCTGCGGGGTAACGCCAACCGCTCGTGCCGCCCGTTCGATGTTTTCGATCGTACCGGCGCTGGTCGCGCCGGTTCGCGGCGGCGCGCAAAGATGGCCGATCTCGATGCCACCGGCACGGACGAAGGCAAGATGTTCGGACCACGCCTGCGGCTCGATTGCGTCAAACAGACGCGCGATCCGGTCCAAGCGTTTGCGATCCACCGCACTCGCGGAGGCTAAGCCAAGTCCAACACCATGCAGGTTCATCGGGCGATGACGTGCAAGCATCTTCAACCCGTCGAGTTCGCGCCGCGTGGCGTGAAAGTAGTTGTCGGCGATCACCTCGATCACATCGAACGCATCGAGATGCAGATACAAACCCGCCGCGATCTCGGGCCGCCAGGCAATGCCGACGCGATCAGTCGCCGCCACCACATCCTCCGCCGCATCCGCCCCCACCACTGCCGCCTCCACAACTGCTGCTGCTTGAGCTCGATGAGCATGACGATCCGCAGTTGCTTGAGCTCGAATCCTTTCGTGCCCGCAATCGATCCAACCAGTTGAACGACGATTCGGGGAGCGCGTTGAGACCGAATACCGCGGCGAGGAGCGCCGCTTCATTCGATTGACCGCCCGCGCGTAATGTATTCGCGCGCGCGCGCAACCGCTTGAATAGCGCTTGCAATTGTCGCAATGTGCGACGACCGAGTGGCGTCGATCGCCGCGCGTAGCTGATGAGAACCATCAGCGAGGACAGCCCAAACAGGATGACGAGAAACAAAAAAGGCGGTCCCGACATCTTGATTCGCACCAACGCGACGGTCCCGAGCACAAGGATCGCGGACAATGCCGGTACAAAGCATGGATTCGTCGACCAATGCAGCGGGTCGGACAGCAGTCGTCGCGCGACCAGGTCGCGCGTCAGCGCACTGACATGTGGCGCAACCAGCGAATCGCTCGCCACGGCCTCGGGTGCATCGTTACTCGCCCGACGAAAATGCACCACGAGCGCCTTCTCAAGCGGCCGGCGCACCAGTGCGAGCGCGTCGGTGCGTGCGACAACAGTCGTGCCATCAATCCGCAGCAAGCTACGATCGATCAGCGACATCATGGCAATGCGTACCGCTTCGGCGGGTCCCGCACGCAATAGTGCGATCTCATACGGATCGGTTAGGCGCGGATTTTCACTGATGCCGGCCATTTGCCTTATCCGGAATGCGATCGCGAGTAGCACGAAGACGACGAGAATCAGCTCGAGGTAAAAGCCGAGGAACTGCAGCCCGGTCAAATTGAACGGATAAAACTTCATGTCACCATGCGATCGACGCGTTCCCGCAGCGCAGCGGCCAGCGCGATGATCCGCATCAGCAGATCCGGCGCTACACCCGGCGCGAGCGCACCGTCTTCACGCGCATCCGAAAATCCTGCGAGCACATCATTCCAGGGGCCGCCCGGAAGATCGGCCGCGATCGCTTCGAGGGCGGCTTTTGGCGAGGCGGCCGGATGGCCTTCGAGCACACGAATCGACCGTGCGCTTGATCGCAGCGGCGCAGCCGCGTCTGCTACCTCACGGGCGAGCTGCTCTTCGCGTAACGACGTCAACACGTACGTTGCGCGCAGCCGGATGGTCGTGTCGAGCAGGACCTGCCGCAGCCGGTAGATGATTCGGTCGCGTGGGATCGTCATACCGGCGAATGGATCTTCACCTGTCAGGACGAATCGCCGTGACAGGATGTCTTCGAATTTCACCGCGAACGCGTCGGCTGCAAGTGCGATCTCATTGCCAAGCATGAACATGGGTTGCAGGCGGACGGTGGCGCGCGCGAGCCGGGCTTCCTCGCGAATCGGATCAACGAGCTTGCGATCGAATTGATCGAGCACGACCAGAACGTTGACGTCGGACGTTGCCCGCATGCGGCCTTCGGCCGCGGAGCCGAACAGAACGACCGAGCGAAGATGCGAACCGAATGCCGCGGTGAGCGCCGCGCAGAATGAACGCAGTGCCTGCGCGACGTCATCCGGAATGTCGCGCGGCAGCGCAATGGGCCGATCGGAACGGATGGTGTTCATTGATTCCTCGCGCGATCGCGATGGCGTTGGAGAAATGCAAGCACTGCCCTATTGAATGCCGCGGGGCGTTCGATATTCGAAAGATGTCCCGCATCGGGAATGACGACCATCTCCGCGCCAGCGATCTTCTCGGCCATGCTGCGCCCGAGCGCCGGTGGCGTCAACGTGTCGTCTTCGCCATAGACGAGAAGCGTCGGCACGCGGATGTTCGGCAGATCGGCGACCCGATCGTAATGCGTACTCGCCTCGATCGTCTTGATGTAAGAGTCCTTGTGCAGCGCGCTCATGCTATCGATGAGTTTCTGCAGCGCCTCTGGGGAAGACTTCGGGCTCATCAAGGTACGTGCGACGATCGGCGCGATGTCCTTGGGTTCTTTGCCTTCGACAAGGGGTTGCTTTCGCAGGCGGACAAATTCGGCGCGCTTTTCAGGCGTGAACGCGGCGTCAAACCCTGCCATGGTGTCGCACAACACGAGCGTTGCGGCCCGATGCGGGTGTCGCGGATAGAAATCTTGCAGGATGCGCCCGCCCATCGAGAGTCCGCAGAGATGCGCCGTCTCCGCTTTGAAATGATCGAGCAGGCGGCGCAGATCGTCGGCGAAGCGTGCAAATTCAAGCGGGCCTTCGTAGTCATCCGACAGCCCATAACCGCGCGCATCCCAGGCCACCGCGTGAAACTCGCGGCCGAACACGGGCAACTGATCATGCCAATTGGTTCGGTTCCCGCCGATCCCATGCAGAAAAACAAGCAACGGCCCTTCGCCCGTATGATCGAAAGCGATGCGGGGGGAGCCTGGAAGGAAGTCGGTAATCCACATGGGGCGTCGCCACGCGAAGATGAGGTCGACATTCTGCCGCTGTTTCGGCTCCGATTGAAGTCCGCTCGACTTCTCCCCCGGCCAGGGAGGTGGGGTACGATCTGCGAGTTCCCACCGTCAGCCGCCAGAAAGCGAATCGAAAATGTCTACGATCGCATCCAAACGCCCGAACTTCCTCTTCTTCATTACCGATCAGCATCGCGCCGATCATCTTGGCTGCTACGGTAACGCAGCGATTCGCACGCCAAACATCGACGCCCTGGCCGCGCGCGGATTCGTGGCGGATGAGTTCCACGTCGCCACACCGATCTGCATGCCCAATCGCGCCTCGCTCATGACCGGACGCATGCCTTCCCGCCATGGCGTGCGGCACAATGGCATCGAGCTCTCGCTCGATGAGCGGACGTTGGCCCAGGCGCTGATGGAGGCGGGTTATGCGACGTCGCATATCGGCAAGTCGCATCTGCAGAATATCGAAACGAAGCCGGCGCAGATTCCGCGCGAGGGGACACCGAAGCGCTCGCATGAGGCGCGCCGTGCCGACGGGGGTCACCATGGCCAGGAAGTCTGGAAGCGTTGGGAAGACGATCTGGCGTGCGACATTGAAACGCCGTTCTATGGATTTCAGACGGTGGACCTGGCCATTCATCATGCGGACGACGAGTTCGGTCATTGGCGTCGCTGGATTCGACAGCAGAGTCCCGATGCTGATCGCCTGATCGGCCCTGCGAATGCGATTCCCACGCCCGAATACGAACTCTCGAAGGTGCGCCAGGCATGGCGGACGCGCGTGCCCGAAGAGTGTTACCCGACGGCATGGATCGCCGATCGCGCGATCGCCCGCATGCGGGAGCACGCAGCCAGCGGCAAGCCGTTCTTCATGCATGCATCCTTCCCCGATCCGCATCATCCGTTCACGCCGCCCGGAAAGTATTGGGACATGGTGCGTCCGGAAGACGTAGCGGCCCCTGTTTCCTATCACGCCCCGCATCGCAATGTCGCTCCGCATCTTCGCTGGCTCTATGATCGGCGCGCTGACGGCACCGCGGTCAAGAACACGCAAGCGCTCTTTGCCTGCTCCGAGCGCGAGGCGCGCGAAGCCATCGCGCTCAACTACGGCTCGGTGGCGTTCATTGATCACTCGATCGGACGGGTCCTCGCCGAGCTCCGGGTGCTTGGTCTCGACCAAGATACGATCGTCATCTTCACGGCTGATCATGCGGACTTCATGGGGGATCACCAACTCATGCTGAAAGGCCCGCTGCACTATCGCGGTCTCACGCGTGTGCCGTTTGTGTGGGCGGACCCGGCACATCCGTCGACGCGACGGTCCAATGCGTTACTGCAGACGATCGATATCGCACCAAGCATTCTCGAACGCGCGGGCGTCGAACCGTGGAACGGCATCCAAGGTCGTTCCCTTGCCGGCGTGGCCGCGGGGAAATCGGAACGCGTACGGGATGCGCTGATGATCGAGGAGGAAGGCCAGCGCTACTACATGGGGTTCCCGGATCGCATCCGCATGCGAAGCCTGCTCGATGGCCGGCACCGCCTATCGCTCTACGACGGCGTGCCATTCGGCGAGTTGTACGATTTGCACAACGATCCCCACGAGTTGCACAACCTGTGGGACGAAGCGAGCGCGCGTCCGGTCCGCACCGAGATGACCGAAAAACTCGCGAGGTCAATGATCGATATGGCGGAGACGAGTCCTTATCCGACCAGGATTGCTTAAAGGGCGACCAGGATTGCTTAAAGGGCGACCAGGATTGCTTGGAGGGCCACGCGCACGCGTGAATGAAGGGTGAAGAGTCGAATGGCGCTTACGTAGGCCAACTGAACGACTTGCAAGCCGTCCTCTCACTTGAGGACATGATGAATAGCGTCCCCGCTCTGTCGTTTTTGGCCTGAATCGATTGACCGTTCGCTCTGAGCCTGTCGAAGGGTGAATGCCGGAGGGTCGGTGCGCGAACAGTCGCACGCCGTCGGCACGCGTGCGTTACCCTTCGACAGGCTCAGGGCGAACGGAGGCTCGAGCATAAACGAGCTCAAGTAAGTGCCATTCGGTGAAGAGTCCATTGAACAATTGCTCCTTGAAGAACCTTCGGATGAAATTGATTCCACGAGCGCGACGCGTCTGCCTTCTGGCGGCCGGCACGCTTGCGGCTTCGATCGCGCTCGCCCAGACGTTTCCAACGAGGCCTATTACGTTTGTCGTGCCGGTTGCGCCAGGTGCGGCGAATGATGCGCTCGCGCGACTCGTCGCCACGGAGCTGAAGGAGGCGCTCGGCCCCACGATCGTGGAAAACCGGCCGGGCGGCAACGCGATGATCGGCGCCGAATTCGTCAAGCGCTCGGCGCCCGATGGTCACACCCTGCTCGTTGCGCCGAACCAGTTTGTCATTCACGCGGCAATGAATCCAACGCATCCGGTTGATTTCCTGCGCGACTTCGAACCGGTCGTGCTCGCGATCAATCTGCCGTTCTTTCTGGTGGTGAACCAGGAATCGATGCCGGTACGCTCATTGCAGGAGTTCGTCGAATTCGCCCGCAAGGAGCAGGGCAAGCTCGCCTACGGATCGGCCGGCAACGGCTCGCCGCATCACTTTGCTACCGAGATGCTGAAGCTGCAGACCGGCATCGATGCCGTGCACGTCCCCTACAAAGGCATGGCGCTTGGCATCCCCGACCTATTGACCGGACGAATCCAATTCATTATCACGGGCTATCCGGCGGTGGCGGCACAAATGAAAGCCGGCAAGTTGCGAATGCTCGCGACCGCCGGTAGTACGCGTTCGTTGCAGCATCCGGATCTGCCGACCTTTGCCGAAGCAGGCGTCGGCGGCGTCGTGCTGGATACGTGGATGGGATTTCTCGTCCCGACCGGAACCCCACGGCCGACCATTGAACGGTTGAATACCGAAATCAACCGGGTGCTCAAGCTCCAATCCGTGCGGGAAAAGATGAATGCCCAGGGCATGGATGTGCTGGGCGGTACGCGCGAAGCGTTCGCGGCGCGCATCCGCGACGACCACATGGCACTCTCACGCGTGGTGAAGGCGACAGGCATCAGAGCGGAATGAAGTGGCTCGTGGGATCGCGATTTGTTAATCGCGTTTCACCCTTCACGCCTCCACCATAGAGTACCGATCGTTTGACGCTGAGCCGCCTTCCAAACCGCCGAAAACTCAAGCGTGCCCCGACCGACTGGTCCGACGAAGCCAAGCATGACGCGCGCTCCGAGAACGTCATGGAGGTGTGCACGCAGGTGTTGGGCATCCCGGCACGTCCGCCTTGCACCTCGCACGCATGCGAAGCGGCTGCTGTGTAATGTCGTCCCCACAACAATTGCTATAGTTGCGACAATAAGAAACAATGAGGACCATGGCAAGCTTCGACGACATCGAAATCCGCCGGCCCGAGTTGGCGCGCGGCTACTTGCTGCTCCTCAAAGCGCAGCCCGGCAGACCTATCGCGTTGTTTGCTCCGCGCCGTGTCGGGAAGACGTTCTCATAAAGCATGCGCCACTGAATTCCTGACAAACGGCGAAAAATTTCCGCCGTTAGCACCCTAATCATTGAGCCCGATCTGGAGGTCAATCAGACCCCCGGGGCATTGCTCAGTCGGTCCGCCGCTGCCTGCGAAATGCCGGCGCAATCGTCACGATCAGCAGCAGCACTGTCGCGACCATGAAGGTCAAGCTGATCGGTCGCGTGAAAAACACCGTCGCATCGCCCCGCGCGAGGAGCATCGCCCGCCGCAAATATTCTTCCATGAGCGGTCCGAGCACGTAGCCGAGGATGAGCGGGGCAGGGCTGCAACCAAGCCGTGCCAGCACATAGCCGAGCACGCCGATCACGGCGCACAGATACACGTCGACCGAATTGTTGTTGACGCTGTAGTTGCCTACGCAGCAAAACACGATGATCGCGGGGAAGAGCCATCGATACGGCACACGCAAGAGCGCCACCCACATGCCAACCAGCGGGAGGTTGAGGATCACCAGCAGCAGATTGCCGATCCACATGCTCGCGATAATTCCCCAGAAGAGTTCGGGGTTCGACGTCATCACGTGCGGCCCAGGGCTGATGCCGTGCATGATCATCGCACCCATCATGAGCGCCATGATGGCACTCGCCGGAATGCCAAGCGTCAGCATCGGAATGAAGTTGGTTTGCGCGGCGGCGTTGTTGGCGGCCTCGGGTGCCGCGACACCTTCGATCGCACCTTGGCCAAAGCGCGACGGATCGCGTGCGATCTTTTTCTCGATGATGTAGCTGACGAATGAAGACAACGCCGGGCCGGTGCCGGGCAGGATGCCAAACAAGGCGCCCACCGCAGTGCCGCGAATCGTCGGCCATGATGAATCCTTGAGGTCCTGGCGCGTCGGCATGAGATGGGTGATGCGTCGCGTGAACACCTCGCGCGGCTCTTTCATTGCAAGATTGCTGACGACCTCCGCTACCGCGAACAAGCCGACCACGATCACCGTGAAGCCGATGCCGTCATAAAGCTCCATGACGCCGAACGTGTAACGCGCCATCCCGGAGTTCACATCGGTGCCGACCAAACCCAGGAGCAGTCCCAGCACGACCATGCAAAACCCCTTCGCGACATCACCCTCCGTCAACACCGCGGAGCCGACGAGGGCCAACACCATGAGCGAAAAATACTCGGCGGAGCCGAACCGAAGCGCCCATTCGCCAAGCGGTGGTCCCACCAACGCGATCAGCAATACGCCCACGCAGCCGGCAAAGAATGAGGCGAGCGCCGCAATGGCGAGGGCCGGCCCGGCACGCCCCTGTCGCGCCATCTGATAGCCGTCGATGCATGTGACCGCGGACGCGGTTTCCCCAGGTAGATTGATGAGGATCGATGTCGTGGACCCCCCGTACTGGGCGCCGTAGTAGATGCCGGCCAACATGATGAGCGCTGAGACCGGCGGAAGCGTAAACGTGATCGGGAACAACATACCGATCGCGACAAGGGGACCGATCCCAGGTAACACGCCGATCAGCGTGCCGAGCAGCACACCGGCAAAGCAATAGCCGATGTTCTGCAGCGAGAGCGCGACGCCGAAACCGAAAGCGAGGTGGGTCAGGATATCCATCGCAGCTCCCCGATCAGCGGGTAGGGCATCTTGAGGACGTAGAGGAGCAACACAACAGCCAGCGCGCTGACCACGATCGCAAGGACCAGCACCTCCATGAATCGGAATTCGCGTCCGGCGAATGCACTCACGAATACGAGTGCAACGAGGGCAGGGATCAGTCCGAAGCGTGGCATGAGCAAACCAAACAGGACGATCGATAGCACAATGAAGAGAAGCGGCTTCCAGCCCCACGCCCCTTCGACTTGCATAGCATTGCGCAAACCGCGTACCAAGACGCAGGCACCGAGCAGAATGAGGATCGCACCTAACACGGTCGGGAAGTAGCCCGAACCCATGCGCATGGTCGTGCCGAATGGATAGCCGCGTGCGACGGCAACCGCCGCGCAACCGATCAAGATGAACAGCAGGCCGGCGAGAAAATCCTTGTTGCTACGCAAGTGGGATGCCATGGACCCTCCCTTGCAGGGCGCGCATCCCGTTGCATCGGGCTGCCGTTCGACGAGCGGGAAGCATGCTTCCCGAAACCCTCGTCTCACCCCCAACCCCTGTCCCACATTGGGGCGAGGGGCTATCAGGCCAGCGGCTACGTCGTCCAACGAATGAGGCGTCGAGGCCGTCGCGTTCGTCGAGCCATCGTGTTTGCTCGGGGCCTTGAATTCTGCCTAAGTAAGTGCCATTGGGGTCAGAGTTTTTTCTTTCGCCAAATCAATTCACGCTGACCCCTTTTATGGAGCAATTGCGTCC
>JBJXGX010000035.1:0-18790 GCA_046160305.1 Burkholderiales bacterium | reverse complement strand
GAACCAGTCCGCGATCTCACCGCCTGTCATGAACACGGTGTCCGAGCGCTTCATCAGCATGTCCAAGGTGCGCTCGACGAATTTGACCCGATGCAGTACCCCGCTCAAGTGGTGATGGAGTGAAATGGAGAGCACACGCGGTGAATGCGCGAGTTCTTCCTCGATCGCTTCGAGCGCGTAACAGACTCTGCGGTGCTGCTCGTCCGACGAATGCTTCTCGACGGCGAAGATGACGCTATCGTTCAGATCGAGGGTATAGGGCACCGCGACCATCGGCCCGTGTTTGGTCTTGATCCACGCGGGCAGATCGTCGATCACCCAATCGCAGGTGTAGAGGATGCCGGCTTCGCGCAGGATATCCAGCGTATCGTTCGATTGACGCAATCCCGGACCGGTCCAGCCCCTCGGGCGGTAGCCGCAAAACGCTTCGAGCTTCGCGAGCGCGGCATGGATGAGCGTTTTCTCATCGGCATCGGGCAAGGCGCGCTGATGCAATCCATGCCCCTGGAATTCCCATCCCAATTCGAGTGCTTTCTCCGCGACGGAAGGGTAGGCGTCGAGCACACCCGCGTTGATGCACGCATCGGCCTTGATGCCGCGATCACCGAGCAGGCGAAAAAGGCGCGGCATGCCGGCGCGCATCCCGTACTCCGACCAGCTCCAGTTGGGAACGTCCGGGACAGGCTTGAGGCCGTGTGGGGCCGGCATGATATGCCGAGGAATGTGGTCATCGAATCGCCAGTTCTCGAGTGCGACGAGAATATGCACGATAAGCTTCTTGCCGTTGGGTGGAGCGAGCGGCGGGCGTTCGGTGGACATCTGAAATGCAACGCGTGGATTCGAGCTGAACGCTGGAACCGTAGCGCCGCTTCTGGATCGATCGATGGGCATAAGTGTTCTCCGTAAAGGTCTCGACGTGGACGAGCAGGCCATGCAAAGATCAGCGATTCTATTGCGTCCGGCGCGCGATATCAGGATCGGACAACGTCCTATGAAACCACGCACTGCCAACCTTACGGACGACGCCGTCATCGCGATCACGCGTCAATGGGTCGATCGCGCGGTCATCGGACTCAACCTTTGTCCGTTCGCCAAGGGCGTGCAGGCGAAAGGACAGGTTCACTACGCCGTCAGTCGGGCGAAGCGCCCCGACGATTTGCTGGTCGATCTGATTCGCGAGTTGAAGACCTTGGCTCGTGCCGATCCGAACGATCGCGACGACACGCTGCTCATTCATCCCGACGTGTTGTCCGACTTTCATGCGTTCCTCACGTTTCTCGACATCGCGGAAACGACCCTTCACGATCTCAACCTCGAAGGCGTGCTCCAGCTCGCGAGCTTTCATCCCGGTTACCAGTTCGAGGGGACCGAACCGGACGATATCTCGAACTACACGAATCGCTCGCCGTACCCGACGGTGCACCTGCTGCGGGAGTCCAGCATCGATCGAGCGGTAGCGGCTTTTCCCGAGGCCGCGGCGATCTTCGAGAGGAATATTGAAACGTTGCGCGTCCTCGGTCGAGAGGGTTGGGGGCGGTTGGGCGTATCAGCGCAGGGTGCGAAGGAGCGCGCGGTCAGTCGTACTGCGCGGCCAGCCCCTCGAACGCCTCGCCCGGGGGCGCGCCGGCGATAACGCGCGCCAACCGTGCGGCGAGACCCGTATCGAGCGCAAGCAATTTCGCGTGATCCGCGCGCGCGCGGTCAAGCTCGCCCCGTTGCACGAACAACGTTCCACGATAGACATACGCCACCCGGAGATCCGGCTTTAGCGCCAGAGCACGGTCGTAGTGCTGGAGCGCGCGATCGGCATTGGCCCCGTGCTGTACCCGCAGGCTGAAGGCGAGATTGTTGTGCGCTTCGGGAAACGCCTCGTGCAACGCGAGGGCCGCTTCGAATTTCTGCTGCGCAGCCGCATAGTGCTTTTGCAACATGAGCAATACGCCATCGTTGTACAGGCCGACCGCGTGTTCGCGTTGGGTGCCTTTGGGCAAAGGCAGGGGGTCACTCTCCAGCGCAATGGCCATCGTGAACGGGAGCAGGGTCAACAGCACCATCCACTGCCGAAGGTTTCGCCGGATCATTTTACGGCGGGTTTCGCGTTCGCGAACGGATCGGCGAAGCGCGGATTCGTGATGAAGGCCTCGTCGGTGAGGCTGCGAAGAAAGGCGAGCATGTCATCGCGCTCTTCTTTCGAAAGATCGAAGCCGACGATGAAATTGCTCTTGTTGGAATTGTTCGCACCGACCCCCTTGTGTTCGCCCGTATGAATCGTGCGACCGCCGGCTGCGTAGTGCTGCAGCACTTCTTCGAGCGTTGCGATACTGCCATCGTGCATGTAGGGTGCGGTGAGCGCGATATTGCGCAACGTCGGCGTGCGGAACTTGCCGATGTCTTCCTCGCGTTGGCTGAACTCGGACAATCCCGGGCTCTTCTTCGGATAGCCGCCGACGCTGTTCACATTGTAGAGGGCATTGTTGTGAAAGCCGATCTCTGGAAATGCGAGGCGCGAATGGTGCACGTTATCGGTGAACGTGAAGCCCGCGTGGCAGTGATAACACTCGAATTTCTCCGAGAAAAACAACGCTTCGCCGCGCTTGGCCGAGGCCGAAATCGCCTGGGGTTCGCCGCCATAGCGGTAGCGATCGTAGGGCGCATCGAGCGAGATCAGCGTGCGTTGGAAGGCGGCAATCGCTTTCGTAATCGTCGACAGCGAGATCTCACCCTTCGTCTCCGGAAAGGCCGCGGCGAACAGGGCGGGATACCTCTTATCGTCTTTCAATCGCGCAAATAGCTCCTGCTCGCGCCCGGCCATGCCCATTTCCACGGGATGCTCGCCGAACATCGGGACCAGGGCCTGCTGCTCCAAGCGCTTGATATTCGGATTGGCCCAGGTGAGGGCCGGTAGATAGCCGACATTCGTGAGCGTCATCGAGCCGCGTACATGCCGCTCGCCGGTGACACCGACTGGCACAGCAAGGCCGTCGGTGAAGGCCTGCGCCTGTTGATGGCACGTTCCGCACGACATGGTGTTTTCACGCGACAAGCGCTTGTCGTAGAACAGATGCCTGCCTAATTCGACTTTCGCTTCGGACATGGGGTTGTCCGCAGGGGCGATGGGTGTCGGTGCCCAGGAGGGCGTACGCCATTGGAAACCGGCTGGACCATCAGCCATCGATTCGAGTGTACCGAGCAGCGCGAAAGCAAGCGCTCCGGCCACTGCGCAGGCGACGAAGACTCGTGAAATCATGGCATCCGGCGCACCGAGAAGAGCACCTGTTTTTGCGCGGGATGCTCATCGTAGGCGAGTCCGAGCCGCGGCATCACCTCGTTGCAATCCGCGTCTTTTGGAAACGCCATGCAGCCAGCCGGGGTTTTCGGCGTATTCGCATCCAGACGGGTTTGGGCAAGCAGGGCGCCGACGTCGACGGTCACCGTATCCCGTTGCGGATCGAATTTATCCAATGCGATCGTCACGCGATTCGGATTCGCGCACCGCGGCATCTCGCCCCCTCGCGCACCGCCCATGCAACCCGTGCTGCCGACATGAAACGAAAAGGCCTGCGTCGGCGAGGCCGACACTTTTGCGTCTCGCACCGGCGCCAGATCCAGCTTTAGAAATTTGTATCCGGCCTGCCAGCTCCAGAACATCGCGGTCAGGTTGAGTGGCGACGGCGCGATGGTCGGATCGGAGTGATTCAACAAAGGCGGTACGCCGAGGGTGAACCGCACGCCCTGATAGCGGCCCGCGGGCGCGGTCCCCCGTACGATATGGCGTGTTCCCTGAGTGCCGATGTTGCAGGACCCCGACCCATCCTCGAAATCGAGCAAGGCAAGATCCTGGTGCTGCCACACGCCGTCCTGCTCCAGGGCGAACGGGACAGCGGTTCCATCGGCGCGAACCAGTTCAACCTTCGAGATGAACAATCGAAAATCGGCGAT
Source organism: Burkholderiales bacterium (assembly GCA_046160305.1). Taxonomy (GTDB): domain Bacteria; phylum Pseudomonadota; class Gammaproteobacteria; order Burkholderiales; family SG8-39; genus SHXR01. Next base: position 14,851 of record JBJXGX010000035.1, on the reverse strand, counting down.
GGCGATATCCGTTTTCGACGCGCCAACTGCTGAGTAGCGCTCACCGCAGGCAAGCGGACGATCGCCGACGGTGGCGTGGAAGCGGATATCGATGCGTTCTTGCGCAAGCACCGGAAGCGCTGCCAGCAACGCGAGACCGGCGATGGCATGCCGGATACGGATGCTCGCTTTCATAGCAGGATGAATGAGGGAAGAAGGGGGAAGAGGCCCCTTCTCCCCCGTCACCGGGGGAGAAGGTTGGGATGAGGGGGATCACCCTTCACCCTTACCTCTTCACTGCCGTTGTTACATCCCGATCATCCGCTTCGCAGACGCGATCTCGGCACGCGGCGAATCCGCGTTCATCGTCTGATCGACGAGTCGCGCGGAGAAGTACGCCGCCTTCTTCATATCGCCCGATTTCTGTGCCGCCTGCGCCGCGCCGGCCCAGGTGCGATAGCGATTCGGCTCCTTGTCGATCACCTTTTCGAATTCAACGAGCGCATCGGCGGCCTTGCTGAATTCCAGGATAGTCTGCGCAAGCACCTCCCGGGCAGGCATGAGGAGTCCTGGTGTCACCGCATGCTTCTGGGTTGCATCTTCGCGGTCAGCCGCTTTGCGAAGGACGTCGATGCATTCCGCTTGCTTGCCCTCGGCACATAGCGCAAGTCCACGAACCTGCTCGGCCTGGATGTCGACCTGTTCTACCCAGTACGCGAGCTTCATGCCGGCGAGGGCGTCGCGCAATGCCTGGAGCCGTTGCGCTTCCTTGTGCGCCGCTTGCGCATCGCCGCTCTTTGCCGCACCAATGCCGCGCCCGAACGCATTGATGGCTTCGGCTTGAGGGTACTTCTTCCAGGCATACTGGTCGGCTGCTGGGTGAAGCGGAACTTGCGCCGCGGCTTTCCAGTCGCCACGCTCGACGGTGTATCGAGCTGGCATCGCGGCATACGCATAGGCCGACGCGAAGTGGTCGATCGCCTTGCCCAACCTCGACTCTTCAAGAACGGCGCGTGCGGCGCGATCCTGGCCGAGTTGCAGGTGCGCATACATCATGTAGTCGTAGGCGTGCATCCCGTCGAACGATAGCCCTTTGGCGGCATCGGCCGACGCGCGGTTGGCCTCGATGGATTCGCGCCAGTAGCCGACGCGAGAGAAGATATGCGAGGGCATGTGGAGAGCGTGAGCCGCGGCTGGGGCGATCTTCGAATAGCGCTTGGCGGCTTCCAATCCATGTTGCGCGATCGGCGGATAGTCGTAGCTGTGGATCAGGTAATGCGCGACACCAGGATGGTTGGGTTGTGCGACGAATAGCGGTTCGAGCGTTTTTGCTGCCCGAAGCTGTCGGGAGAATTGTCGGTCAGCCGGATCGAAACTGGACGACAAAACAAGCGAGTGGATGATGGTCGCTTCCTTATCGTCAGGATAGCGTTGCGCGACTTTCCCCATTGCCTCTTCCAGAGCCAGGGCCCGTGTTCGATGATTGAGCTTGTCGTGGTCCTTGAAGAAGACGGCAAGCGCCTCGACGTAGTCGCGCTCGCGCTGCGACTTCAGTCCAGCCTTTTGTGCCATCTCGAGCGCTTCTGCACCTGAATTGAGAAGCTCGGGCCTGAGTGGGATCGGCCAGGTGAACGGGTTATCGAGCAGCGAAAGGGCGCGAATCCAGTACGCCATCCCGCAGCTCGGATCCGCCTGCAGTGCGCGATTAAGCGGCGGCGCGATCTGCTGCCACGCGAACGAGTGGTAATACGCCATCGCAAGGCTGATGTCTTTTTGCGCCGCGTCATTGCAGCTCACCTTGAACTCAACGCTGCCCAGGCCGGCCTGCGCGCCTCCTTCGTGGGCTACCGCGAGCGGCGCGGTTCCGAGTCCCAAGGCAGTCAAAGCAGCAACGACATGCTCACTGATCTTTTTCATTTGGAGTCCTCCGGGTCGAAGAGCGGAAAGAATAGTCGCCTATCGGCAAGTGTCAAGTCGGCCGAAGGCTTAAGGCCTGCCTGTGTCGACAGGGTCGGCGCCAACGCCCAAGTATGCCCTTGCACGATTCGACTCGTAAGGGGCGCTGGTCCCGAATTTTTCGCCACGCGATCGCTCGCAAGGGAAGAATCGGGACCGTAGTCCCGCCAACCTTAGGGTCGACAGCCGGGAGTCTATGCGTGGGTATGCGCTTTTAGAATCCCCACGATTGACTATTCCGCGCAGTTGGGCGGCTCCATACGGGTAGTCAAATATAGCCAGCCACACCGGGACGCGCTACGGCTCGTAGAACTTCAGCCCGGGAATTTCGTCCAGCTTCTGGTCGCGCCCGCGCAGCTCGATCACGTTGCGATCCGGATCGCGGATGAAGATCGAAACGCCGGTGCCGCCGAACGTGACAGGGCCCTGGCTGGGCGTGATGCCTTGCGCGAGTAGAGAGGCGTGGGTGTCCTTGATCGAGGCCACACGCAGTGCGACGTGGGTGAATCCCGGATGCTTCTTCTCCACATCCATCAAGATGTTCTTGCCGTCAACGTCGTCGTTGCCGTTGGTGATGAGATTCAGCTCGACGCCATCGTCGTTGACCATGATCGTGACCGCATCGAAGTCGGACACGTGCCGCACGGTGAACCCCAACTTCTCATAGAAGGCGATCGCGCGCTTCGCGTCCATGACGCGGATGCCGAGATGGTCGAGTTGCTGGATGCGGATCATGGCGAGGCCCCCAAGGTGGAGTTTGGCGAATTATGCGCCGGTTCAACCGCGCAATCGATCGCATCGCGTTTGGATGTCTCTTGCGATTTCGTTGGCGCACGCGGCCGTGACGCGAAGTGTTCGGGCGGTCGAACGGAATGCGGCGACGGCGTTGATAGTCTGGTCGATAAGCGCATCGGCACTTGCAACGTTCCAGTGCTTCGCGACTGTCCGAAGCTCGGCGCGTGTGGGGCAAGCATGGCTGTACAGAAACGACAGGCAATGTTCTCGCCGCTCGCCGACATCGGGAACCAGGTCGATTGCCGGGGCCAATACGTATCCATGCGGACCATGAATCATCCAGAGGTTCTTCAGATGATCGTCCGTGTTGCCGATTGCAGCGTTGAATACCATGATGCGAAAAAGATCGTTGATGTCGTCGATGCGCCCTGTCGCGCGTCGCAGCGTATTCGCCACTTCGCCATAGGACTGCACATACACACCGGTTCGCTCTCCACAGAGCGTCTTCAGGCTGACAACGTGGTGGCGCCCACCGTGCGGCGCGACATCATATCGGCGCACCAGCAACACTTTGCGTCGACCGGCCTTGACGAGGCGCGTATCCGGGACCGTGATACCGGCGTTCCGGGCAAGCCGCATGCATGTTGCTTCAAGTCCGACCACATCGAAGCGGCCATCGCGCTCTGGACTCGGGAACTTCGCGATCCAGTTGCCGAGTTTGTCGTCGAGCACCGCCTTCGGTCGGCTGCCGCCGGGTGAGCTGCCTGTGACGAGCAACGCTCGCAGATGTTCAGCGGTTGGCGTCCTGCCGGCTTCAATGTCGAGCGCTGCGTCAATCAGATCTGCAAGGGCGATGTTCGGTAGCGCGTGCTGGCGGGTAGCCGGTGGCGAATCGCCATCGCTGAATGCCAAGGCACCGAGCCCGTTCGAGCCCAGAATGCGAAGCAGATCGGGCTCCCCTTGCTGTCCGCGCGGCAGGTTATGCGCGCGTACGAGCAGGCGCCGTCCCCAATCGTCAGGCAGAGCGTCCTCGAATACGCCAAGCGGTGCGTACAGCTGTCGAGCACCAAATGGTGCTTCACGCAAATCGAGATGAATCGGATCAATGCGAAACGAGCGTGGACCTTCGCGCCAGGAGGGCGCATACCGAAATTCCGACTGGAACATTCCCTGGGTGTCGGGATCGGTGAAGGCAAGGTCGCCGACGCGTGCTTGCTGGCCATCCGCGAATGTCATCCAAATGCCAAGAACAATCACGAACCGCTCTTCACCGGACGTCGCGCTCGTTTGCGCCCGAGGCGCCGCGCTTCCCGCGCACGCTCGATGAGCCCGCCACGCTGCTCGAAGATGCGATCCAGATCATCGAGCTGACCGATCGCCCACAAGGCAAGGACCCAGTAACCGATCTGCACTGTCGGGACGCCGCTCTCCATCGCGCGCAATGTCGGCACCGACACGCCGATGCGATGGGCAAACGTGCTCATTGGCTCGTTGCGGGCGAGGCGCGCGGCGCGCAACCGGGCACCTAATGCCTGCAGTGCCTTCGAGCACTCATCAACAGAAACCATAGCGCATATTAACAGACATAAACACATATTTTATAAACTATGGTTTCTATAAATACAGAGGAATTCGCGCGGCAAGCCGTGCGAATTCCTGGCTATTGCACCTTCAGCCCGAGCTCCTTCACCAGTGCCGCTTTGAATTCATAGTCGGCCCGCAGCTTTCGTGCGAAATCCGCGCGCCCTTCGAAATTCGGCGTCTGATTCAATCTTTCGAGTTGCGCTCGATAGCCCTCCGAGCGCACCGCCTGTTCGCAGGTTTTCTCGATCGTATCGAGCACTGCTTCCGGCGTTCCTTTGATCGCGAACACGCCATTGAACCCGGGTGGCACGTTGGGATAGCCCAGTTCCAGCACGGTCGCCACGTCGGGCGCGCCGGGGTGGCGTTTGTCGCTGAACACAACGAGGGGACGCAATCCGCGGCCGGCAATCGATGAGAGGGCGCCTACCCCGAATGTGAGCTCACCGGATATCAAGTTCGGCAACATCTGCGCATCACCGCGGTAAGGGATGTTGTTGACTTCTACACCCGCGGCCTTGACCAGCGCCGCGCCGGATAGGTGGGGGATCGAGCCGTAACCGACACTCCCCCACGATAACTTGCCGGGCTTGGTTTTCGCATCGTCGATCAGCTCCTTCAGCGTGCGGTACGGCGAGGCCTGATTGACGAGCACTGCGAATTCGTTGTCGAAGCATGAACACACCGGGACGATCGAGTCGAAGCTGTACGAGAGACCTTTCATCAGATGCGGCGTGTTGGTCATCGGCGTCGCGGGCGAGATCGAGATCGTGTAGCCGTCGGGCTTTGCCTGCGTGAGCTGCGTGAATCCGATCGTGCCTGCCGCGCCGTCGCGATTGACGACCAGGAATGGTTGCCCCAGAAGCTTGCCGAATTCGGCGGCAAGCACGCGCGCGAGAATGTCAACGCCACCGCCGGCGGTGAATGGCACGATCGCGGTGACCGGCTGCGACGGGTACTTGTCTTGCGCAAGCGCGAGGCTGCCCCACGCCGCAGCCGTCGCAACCACCGCGATGGCGAACTTCACCGTTCGTGAAAGGATCGAAAGCGCATCGGGTCTCATTTTCATCACGGCTCCTTGCGCAGGCGGGCGCGAATATTCTCCGGGCTCAATGGTTGTCGATCGATGATGATGCGAAACGGCGCCAGCGCATCTTGCACCGCGAGGCTCACCGCGCCGATCGCACCCATCACGCCGCCTTCGGCCATGCCTTTAAGACCGATCGGTGTTGCATGGCTAGGCGTATTCCTGTGCAGCACTTCGATCGGCGGCAGCTCGCTCGCGGTCGGAATCAGATAGTCGGCAAGGGTCGCTGATAGATTCTGTCCGCCGGCGTCATAGACGACCTGTTCAAAGAGCGATCCACCGAGCCCCATGGCGACCGCGCCATGTTGCTGACCCAGGACGATCGCCGGATTGATCAACGTGCCCGAGTCGTCGGCGACGAGATAGCGATCGATCCGCACATGGCCGGTCGTGACATCCACTTCGACAATACAGCAGTGCGCGGCATTGGAATACGTCATCGGCGGTGGATCGTAGGTCTTCACGAACTCCAGTCCCGGGGGCATGCCTGCCGGCAGCGCGAGCGGATCGAGGAACGCGGTGCGGGCGATCTGGGCAAGGGTGAGTGATGTCGCGACCCAGCCTTCGCTCGTGCGCTGTTCCACCTTGGCGTCGCGAAGGCGCAGGTCATCGGCGGTGGCGATCCCAAGCAGCTTGGTCGCGATCGCGAGGACCTTCGCTTTCGCATCCTGTGCGCAGAGCCACAACACGCTTCCACCGGCTGTGCCGCCACGCGAGCCGCGACTTCCCATGCCGTATGGCGCGATATCGGTGTGACCGGTGAGAATGCGAACGTGTGACGGATCGACCCCAAGCGCTTCGGCCACCACCTGCGCGAAGGGCGTCTCGTAGCTTTGGCCGGAGCTCATCAAGCCGACCGATGCGTTGACCACGCCCGAGGGCTCGATGCGGATCCATGCGGCTTCATGCCCCGAACCTGGAATCCCGGCGGCTTTGTAGAACGCCGAACCATAGGTGGTCGATTCGATAACGTTGCAAAGTCCAAGGCCAAGATACTTGCCTTCTGCTCGTGCATTCGATTGCCGCCGCCTGAAGGCGTCAAGGTCAATCGCGGCAAGTGCGGCCGCCATGGTCTCCTGCGGCGTCACATCCACCACGACTTCGCCGGTCGGCATCGTGTACGGCTGATCCTCCGCGCCGATCATGTTGCGACGGCGCACCTCGAACGCATCCAGACCAAGCGCGCGTGCGATCGCCTCCATCGTGCCTTCCATCACCCAGCTCGTGATGGCCATCGGTGCCCGCATCGGCGCATTGCCGCACTTGTTGGTGAGGACCGTCGTCACGTCGTACGCGTAGTGCTCGACCTTGTACGGGCCGGTGAGAATCGTCGCGACTACGCGCGCGATGTAGTTCGCGGGATAAAAGCAGTAGGCGCCAAAATCTTCGGCGATCGACAGCTCCAGAGCAAGGAGCCGGCCGTTCGCATCGACCGCGGCGCGGGTGCGGCAGAGGTCTTCGCGTGCATGTGCCGAGGCCACGAGATTCTCGAAACGATCTTCGCGCCAGCGGATCGGGCGCTTGAGCGCGCGCGAGATCGCGGCAATGGTCAGCTCCTCGCGATAGAGCGCGATCTTCTGTCCAAAGCCACCGCCGATATCAGGAACGATCACCGTCACCTGCGTCTCGAGCAAACGCAGCCGCGCCGCGAGCTGCGTGCGATACGGATGCGGGACCTGGCAGGAAATGTGGAACGTGAGATGTTGACGACCTTCATCCCATTCCGCGAGGCATCCGCGCGTCTCGATCGGCAGGTGGGTCTGGCGATGTTGCGAGAAACTGGCCTCCACCACCCGGAAGGCCGTGCGCTTGATCGCCTCGACATCCCCCTTTGAGAAGGTCTGATGCGACACGCGGTTGGTGCCGAGCGCATCATCGATCAGTGCCGCCCCGGAGGCCGTTGCCGCATCCATCGATACGATGACGGGCAGCGGTTCGTAATCGACGCGGACAACCTCGGCCGCATCTTCGGCAACATAACGATCGCGCGCGATCACGCAGGCGAGCGGATCGCCTTGAAACCGCACCTTGCCGGTCGGTAGCGTTTCGATCTCGGTGGGCAGCAACCCGTCAATGGGGGGCGCCATGCGAAGGCGCGTGGTCCAATCGGCCAATTCTTTCCCTGTCACGACCGCGATCACGCCGGGAATTTTCAGCGCATCGGCCGAATCGATCGATACGATGCGTGCATGCGCATGCGGTGACCGGACGAAGCACGCATGCAACTCGCCCACCGCATGCAGATCATCTACAAAACGCGCCGTGCCGGTGAGGAGGCGCCAGTCTTCCTTGCGCGGCAAAGAAGTGCCGATATGGGTGAACGCCTGCTGATCAAGGCGCGGCGTGACGGGCGCGTTCATGGCTGCTCGTCCCGCAACACCCGCGCGGCTGCCATCAGCGCGACGACGATGTTGTGATAGCCGGTGCAGCGGCACAGATTGCCCGAGAGGACCTCGCGAATCTCGGCCTCGCTCGGATCAGGGTGATCGCGAAGATACACAACGAATGTCATCAGGATGCCCGGCGTGCAAAAACCGCATTGCAGACCGTGATGATCATGGAGCGCTTGTTGGATCGCATGGAGTTTGCCATCGGGCGCGAGTGATTCGACCGTCGTGATCGCGCGACCTTGCATCTGCACCGCGAACGCGAGACACGAGCGCGCCGGCCTGCCATCGATGAGCACGGTGCAGGCACCACAGACGCCATGTTCACATCCCACATGCGTGCCGGTGAGCAGGCAGTCTTCGCGCAACGTGTCGGACAGAAGCTTGCGCGGGTCGACCGAGACCGCATGTTCGCTGCCGTTGACGTGCAAGCTGAGCGCGACTCGATTCATGGACCCACGCGCCGGCCGAGGCTGGTGCCGGTAGCGGTATCGAATACATGGACGCGGCCTGGCGATGGCATGAACGCGGCGATCTCTCCCATCCGGGACGCATGGCCGCGGAACGCATGGTCTTTCGGCACACGAAAAAAAAGGCGGCTGCCATCGATATCAAGCCCGAGGAACTGATCGGAGCCGACCGGCAGCACCGCCGCGATGGCACCCCGCAAGGTGCCTTCCTCATGCGGCGTGATGTCTTCCGGGCGAATGCCGATGGTCACGGCGCGGCCCGCGTTCGCGGCCGAAGGTTCAACCGCCGAATCGTCGAGCGGTACGCGCAGCGCGCCACGCCGGAATGAAGCGCGCCCGTTGTCGCGATCAAGCACGCCTTCTATCAAGTTGATCGGCGGATTGCCGAGGAACGAGGCGACGAACGTGTTGCAGGGATGCTCATAGATCGCATCGGGGCTGCCGATCTGCTGCACGACGCCGTTCTTCATCACGACAATGCGATCGGCAAGCGTCAGGGCTTCGGCCTGATCGTGCGTGACATAGACGAATGTCGTCTGCATGGTCCGGTGCAGTTCCTTGATCTCCGCGCGCATCGAGATCCGCAACGCCGCATCCAGATTCGACAGCGGTTCGTCCATCAGGAACACCGCGGGCTGGCGCACGATCGCGCGCCCGAGGGCGACGCGCTGGCGCTGTCCGCCCGACAGTTGACTTGGGCGTCGCTCGAGCAATTCGGCGATCGACAGACGTTGGGCCGCATCTTTCACGCGGCGATCGATCTCGTCCGATGAGAACTTGCGCATGCGAAGGCCGAACGCGATGTTCTCGTAGACGGACTTGTGCGGATAGAGCGCATAGCTTTGGAACACCATCGCGGCGTCGCGTTCATGCGGTGGCGTCCAATTGACGAGCGCATCATTGAAGTAGAGGTTGCCTTCACTCACGTCTTCAAGCCCGGCAATCATATTGAGCGTGGTCGACTTGCCGCATCCGGATGGGCCGAGCAGCACGACGAACTCGCGATCGGCGATATCGAGATCGAGGCGATCGACCGCGACGACGCCGTTGGCGTAGCGTTTGGTGACGGTGTCGAAGCGGATGCGGGCCATTTTTCTCCTGCCTACTGCGTCGGGCGCAAGAAATTAACCACAGAGGACCCGGAGGGCCAGGAGGGAAGGCAAGTCTTGATCACGTCTGATGCCTGCGGTGGTTGATCGGGTGCTCGTGCGGCCTCTATCCTCATGGCGTTCTATCCTTTTACCGCGCCCGTGGTGAGGCCGGACACGATGTAGCGTTCGAACACGATGGCGAGCAACACCGGTGGCAGCACCGCGAGCACGCCCGCCGCGTTGATGAACGCGTAGGAAATCGTGAAGTCGGACGTAAACGACGCGACGACCATCGGCATTGTCTGCGAGGCGGGTGTCTGCGTGAACAGGAGCGCGAGCAGAAACTCGTTCCAGCTCGTGAGGAACGTGAAGAGAATGGCGGCGACCAGCGCGGGCCATGAGAGCGGCAGATAGATCCGCAAGAGCGTTTGCAGGCGCGTGCAGCCATCGACGCGCGCGGCCTTGTCGAGCTCATCTGGGACGGACTCGAAGTAACTCGTGAGAATGAACACGGTGAACGGGACCGTGATCGCGAGGTACGTGATGATCAAGGAGGCAAGCGTATCCATGAGTCCGAGCTTCTGGATGAACAGGAAGAACGGCACGACCAATGCGATGTCCGGGATCACGCGGGTACTCAGCATGAAATAGATCGATGTCGAACGGCCCCGGAACCGGATCATCGCGAGCGCATATGCGGCTGGCACACCCACCAGGAGATTGAGCACGACGACCGCGGTGGCCACGATGATGCTGTTCCAGATGCCGGGAATGAGATTGCGCGCGGTGCTTGGGATGTATCCCCCCATCGAGGGATCGCGTTCGCTCCGCGTCTCATACGTCACCTGCTTTGCCGGTTCGGCGAAGATCGCCGCGTAGTTCATGATGGTGGGCTCGTGGGGAATCCAATGCGGCGGCACCGATACGATTTCGCGTTCGGATTGGAACGACGATGCGGCAAGCCAATAGATCGGCGCCAGTACATAGGCGGCGACGGCGAGTGAGAATCCCAGGATCAAGACCTGTCGAAGGATTGCCGACCGGCGGGCGCGGACCTCCCCTGCGTGCATCATTAGAGTTTCTTTCCGAGCCAGCGGATCATGAAGTACGCCAGCACGAATGTGGCGATCGCAAGGATGTAGGCGAGTGCCGCGCCGGTTCCGAATGAAAGCTTGCGAAAGGTCTCGACATACACCTGCCATGCGAGCACATGCGAGGCATTGGCGGGGCCCCCTTCAGTGAGGAGAAAGAAGAGATCGAAGTGGCGCACCGCCATCATCGATTCGTACACGAGCACCAACATGAAGCCCGGCTTCAAAGCGGGGAGCGTGATATGCCAGAAGCGCTGGAAGACGTTCGCCCCGTCGACCTTGGCCGCCTTGTAGAGATCGTCCGGGATCGATTTCATCGTCACGAGCAACAGGATCACCGCAAGCGGCACCTCCTTCCATACGAACGCGTTGGCGATGAGCGGAATGGTCTTCGATTCGTCGCCTAGCCAGATCATGTATTTGTCGATGAAATCGAGTTGCAGCAACAAGCCATTCAGCGCGCCATAACCCGAGTCGTAGATCCATTTCCACATCAATCCGTTCGCGACCGACGGGACGGCCCATGGAATGAGGAGGATCGTTGAGAGCACGCGCCGCCCGCGGAAATGCTCGTTCAGCAGGACCGCGATGCCAAGCGCAAGGACCATGATCGCGCTTACCGACACGATCGAAAAATACGCGGTGCGGGTCACCGATTCCCAGAACAACTCGTCCTGGAAGACGGTGACGTAGTTGTCGAAGCCGACGAAGGGAACGCGATGCGGGCGGGTGAGCTTCAGATCATAGAGGCTGATCCAGAAGGAATAGGCGACCGGGAATACCGCGACGACCAGCAACACCGCAAGAAGCGGTGAGAGCAGCAGCCAAGCGTTGCGCTGGTCGTAGCCGAACGCCGGGCCTAGCTTTGCTTTCGCAGCTTGTTCCACGAGTCCGCCGAGCGTTGCAACGATGCCTGAGCGCTCGCTTTGTTCAGCACGGCCGCCTGCCATGCCGAACCGTGGACCTCGTTCCACTCGCCAAACCAGGGCGAGATGATGTCTTTCTTGCGCGCCACTTCGTTCTGCTGCTTCACGACGACCGGGTCGTGGTACTGCTGGTAGGCCGCCTTGACCTGTGGATCATCGTAAAGCTGTCGGATGCCGAAGCCCGCGCCGATATCGAGGAACACCAGCTTCTGGAACCTGTAGTCGCCGTCGGCCTTGCCGCCGAACCATTCCATGAACTTGATGGCGGCATCGGTCCGCTCTCTGTTCGCCGCGGCTTGCGCCGTCATGCCGTAGAAGCGCATCCAGCCTACCGTCGCGTTAGAGCCGTTTGGTCCGCCGGCGGGCATGAGCGCGGGCCGGATCTTGCCTGCGACCTGGGACTGCTTTGGATCGTTGATCGTGCGCATCCGGTAATTGGGCATCATCGCGAACGCGTGATTGCCGGTCGTGAAGGCTTTGAGGCCGTTCAGCTCACCCAGCTCGACGCATCCCGGCGACACGATCTTGTGCTTTTGCACCGCATCGACGAGCCATTGCATCGCCATAACGGCGCCGCCCTTCGCGTCGCTCATGGCGGCCGTGCCATTCTCATGCACGAACTTGCCGCCGAACGAGTAGACCAGCGCCGTCACATATTCGATCTGCCATGACTCCTGTGCGAGCGGGAACATCAGCGGGAACTCCGCGATGCCTTGCTGCTTCATCTTGAGCGACTGCGCGACCACTTCATCCCAGGTCTTGGGCGGCGCGGAGAAGCCGGCCTTCTTCAACTTTTCTTCGTCGTAGATGAAGCCCATGTAGTCGGTGTAGTAGGTGAGGCCGTACTGTCGGCCTTTGTGGGTCATCGACTGTGTGCAGAAGTCGGTGACGTCCTTGTTGTACTGGGTGAGTTGCGGAAACTTGTCGATCGGCGCGAGCCATCCCGCTTCGACCCACTCGGGGAGCCAGGTGTCGGACACCCACATCACGTCGATCGGCGCCTTGCCGACGAGCTTGGTGATCATGGCTTCCCGGTACTGCGCCCAGGGCGAATTCGAGTAGGCCACCTTGATGCCGGCCTTCGCCTCGAACGCACTGATATGGCTTTTCACCTGATCGACCGCGGCCGACCATCCATGGAAACTCAGAGGCGCCCCCGCCTGGGCGAGCGCGTGCTGCGCGAAGGACATCGGCAGGCCGGTCGCGGCACCGGCGGCTGCGGTGGATTGAAGAAATCTGCGTCGATTGAAAGATGGATTCATTGGTTGCCTCCTCGTAGTCATGGGCATTTCTACACCGTCGCCCGATTTCCCGCCAGACGGGCGGAATTCGCCCGCCCATCGCACCGGGCGAAAGCCTTGCATGATCGTTCGGCGCGCCGCCTGTCCGCTTTGCGCACGCCCACCAAAGCGCATAGGGTGGGTCATAATCCGTCCGATTTCAATTCGCAGGAGGGCCCCGCGCCATGACCGATTCTTCCGTTCGCTCGCTTCGCCGCCGCACGTTATTGCAAACAGCGGGGGCCGCTGCGATCAGTGCCGCCTTGCCGCTTCGCTTTGCCCATGGTCAAGGTCAAAGACTGAAGATCGGCGTGCTCCTGCCGCGCTCGGGCATCCAGGCAAATTTCGGCCAGGACTCGATCCGCGGCATCGAGGTGGCGCTCGATGTGCTACCCGGGCGCGGGTATGCGGTGCCTGATCTCGTTCATGCCGATTTCGAAACCAAGGTTGACCTCGCGCGTGCGAACGCCGAGAAGCTGATCGATCAGGGCTGCCACATGATCATCGGCTGCTACGACTCGGGTGCGACTGTCGCCGCCGCACAAGTGTGCGAGCAAAAGGGCATTCCGCTCGTGGTGAATGTTGCGGCCGCACCCGCCATCACGGACGGCCGGTTCAAGACGGTCTTTCGCAACTTTCCGACCGGGCCGATGATCGCGACCGACGCCTTTCTCCTGCAAAAAGAGCTCTATCAGATGACCGGCCGCTCGCCGAAATCCGCGGTGATGCTCCATGCGAACGACACGTTCGGTACGACCCAGCGCGACGCCACCGTCAATCTGATCGACAAGTTCGACATGCCGTACAAGCTCGTCGATACCATCGCCTACGACCCGACAACCAAGGATCTGTCGGCCGAGGTACGCAAGGCGAAGTCCACCGACGCCGAATTGGTCTGGGTGATTACGCGACTGAACGATGCGATCATGATGGTTCGCGAAATGGTGAAGCAGCGCTGGCAACCGCTTGGCGTATTCAGCTCCGGGCCGGGCATGTACGACGATCCGTTCCTCAAGCAGCTTGGCAAGCTCTCCGATGACATCCTGAGCTCGGTGCCGTGGTGGGATCCGAACAAGGCGATGGCGAAGGCGATGAATGTTGCGTGGGAAAAGCGCTTCCCGGATCGCAACCTGAACACGTCGCATTCGCACAGCTTCGAGGCGATGCTGATCGCACTCGATGCATTCAAGCGCGCCGGCACCACCGAACCGGGCAAGCTGATCGAGGCACTGCGCACGACCGACATCAAGGACAGTGTCACCGTTGGCACCGGGATCAAGTTCAACGCGAACGGCCAGAACGCGGACACCAAAAACTCGATCGTTCAGAATCGGGACGGCAAGATCATTCCGGTCGTGCCGAAAGCCGCGGCGGCCGGCGCACCGATCTGGCCGATGCGGGCGTGGGATAAGCGGTAGTTAAGGATTGAAACGTGAAGGACGCAATGGACGCAAAGAATTCGAGAGAAGTTTCCCGCTCGGTAGCTCAGCCTCCAATCGCCGAATTGCCCATGCCCGTCGATCGCACCGGAATTGCTATTCCTTCGCGTCCCGTGCGTCCATTGCGGTTCAATATTGATTGACGTCCTGACACCTTGATGAGTCCAATCGACCTCGCCGGCGCCGCGATCGCCGGTGTTCTCACCGGCCTGGTCTACGGTCTCTCCGCGCTTGGTTTGTCCGTCATCTTCGGTGTGATCCGCATCGTGAATTTCGCGCACGGCGAACTCATGGTGATCGGCATGTTCGTCGCGCTCGTGCTCTTCCGCGCATTCGGCCTGGATCCTATCCTTGCCATCGCACCCACCGCGGTGATTCTTTTCGTGGTGGGTTTCTATCTCCAGAAATGGGTGGTGAGTCGCGTTTCGCATCTGCCTGATCACATGCAATTCCTGCTACTGGCCGGGATTGCCATCATGATCGTATCCGGCTGTCTTCTAGCCTTCGGGCCGGATGCGCAAGGCGTGCAGGTGTCCTACGGCCTCGACTCCTATGCGATCGGCGCGCTCGTCATCGACAAGACGCGCGTCTATGCGGCGATCGCCGCGGTCATCTTCGCATCCTTGCTGCTCGCTTTCTTCAAATACTCGGCGACCGGACGCGCCATCCGCGCGTGTGCCGACAACAATCTTGGCGCGAAGGTTGTCGGCCTCGATATCGATCGACTCTACGCGTTGACATTCGGCATCGGCACCGCGTGCGTCGGTGCGGCGGGTTGCATCATTCTGCTCATTGTCGAGGTGCATCCGTATCTTGCGCCGGGCTATAC
>JBJXGX010000034.1:0-40722 GCA_046160305.1 Burkholderiales bacterium | reverse complement strand
GGCGCCGAATGGAACGACGCACAACGCGACACGCTGCCCGGGCTCACCTTGCATGACATGACCCTGCTGCCGATCGATCGCGTGCGCACGTTTGTCGATCGGCTCGCGCTTGCCGTCACCGATGAGGCGACCGATCTCGTGCTCACCGAGATTCGCACGCGCCTTCGCTACCTCACCGAAGTCGGGCTTGGCTATCTCACGCTCGACCGGCAGTCGCGCACACTCTCCGGTGGCGAAGTCCAACGCATCAATCTCACGACGGCGCTTGGCACTTCGCTGGTCAATACGCTGTTCGTGCTGGATGAGCCATCGATCGGACTGCATCCGCGCGACATGACGCGCATCATTGAGGTCATGAAGCGCTTGCGCGATGCCGGCAATTCGTTGCTGGTGGTCGAGCATGATCCGCAAGTGATGTTCGCGGCGAACCGGCTGCTCGACATGGGGCCCGGCCCCGGTGAACGCGGCGGCAATATCGTGTTCTTCGGCACCCCGGATGAACTGCCTGCCGCCGATACGCTGACGACGCAATACCTGCTTGGCAAGAAGCGCGCGAATGCGGATCTTGGCCGCCTGCCGATCCCGGCTAAACATCCGCTGCTGTCGGTGCTCGGTGCGGCCGAACACAATCTCAAAGCGATCGACGTGGGCATTCCCTTGCAACGGCTCGTCTGCGTCACCGGCGTGTCGGGCTCGGGGAAGTCATCGCTCATCCAGGATGTTCTGTACCGCGCGCTCCTGAAACTCAAAGGCCGCCCCACGGAGGCCGCGGGCGCGCATCGTGCCATCGAAGGCGCGTCCAATATCACCGAAGTGGTGATGGTCGATCAGTCGCCGATCGGGCGCACCACGCGTTCCAATCCATCGAGCTACGTCGGCGCGTTCGATACGATTCGCGCGCTGTTCGCGAAAACCTCGACCGCGAAGGAACGTGGCTACACCACCGGCACATTCAGCTTCAACTCGGGCAATGGCCGCTGCCCGACCTGCAGCGGTAATGGCTTCGAGCATGTCGAGATGCAGTTCTTGTCGGACGTGTATCTGCGCTGTCCCGATTGCGATGGGAAGCGTTATCGCGCGGAAACCCTGGAGGTAACGATCGAGGGACAGAGCATCGCCGATGTTCTTGAGATGACCGTCACCGAGGCCATCGAATTCTTCCGTGAGCAGCCGCAGGTGATGGTGGCGTTGCAGCCGCTCTCCGATGTCGGGCTCGACTATCTCCGGCTCGGCCAACCTGTTCCAACGCTATCGGGCGGCGAAGCGCAACGGCTCAAACTGGCAGGCCATCTTGCCGAGAGCGCCGAGCGGATTGCGCGCGGCAATGTTCGCCGCGGAACGACTTCCGCCGAACAAGGCGCGCTCTTTCTTTTCGATGAGCCCACGACCGGCCTGCATTTCGATGACGTGGCCAAGCTGCTTCGCGCGCTGCGAAAGCTCATTGGCGCAGGCCATTCGGTGGTGGTGATCGAACACAATCTCGATGTGATCGGCGCCGCGGATTGGCTGATCGATCTTGGTCCGGAGGGCGGCGAGGCGGGCGGCGAAATCGTCTTCGAAGGCACACCCGCCGAGATCGTCACGCATCCCACGTCCCACACCGGACGCGCGCTGATCGAATACGAACGCGCCGTGACGGGTGGCGGACATGCATGGCGGGCACCTGCACCGCACGTGGTCGAAGACGCGGCAAATGCCGGCACTTCCCTGCAAGCGGCGCTACGGAATCGCGCCCGCCATTCGATCCTCGTGCACAACGCGCGCGAGCACAACCTCAAGAACATCGATGTCGCGCTGCCGCGTGGCGAATTCACGGTCATCACCGGCGTATCAGGCTCGGGAAAATCCACGCTCGCGTTCGATGTCGTCTTCGGCGAAGGTCAACGCCGCTATCTCGAATCGTTGAATGCCTATGCGCGGCAGTTCGTGCAGCCGGCTTCGCGGCCGGATGTGGATGCGATCTTCGGCATTCCGCCCACGGTCGCGATCGAGCAGCGCACCAGTCGCGGTGGCCGCAAGAGCACCGTCGCCACCTTGACCGAGGTCTATCATTTTCTGCGCTTGCTGTATGTGAAGCTCGCGACGCAATACTGCCCCGATTGCAATGTATCGATCGAACCGCAGAGCGTCGATGTCATCGTCGCGCGGCTCATGCGGGAGTTTCGCGGCCAGCACATCGGATTGCTCGCCCCACTCATTGTCGCGCGCAAGGGTTTCTATACTGACCTTGCAAAATGGGCGGGCAGCAAAAGCTTCACGCATCTGCGCGTCGACGGCGAATTCGTCGCGGTGCGGCCCTGGCCAAGGCTTGATCGATTCAAGGAACACTCGATCGAATTGCCGGTGGCTGATCTGTGGGTGCGTGCCGAAGAAGAAGGCGCTCTGCGGGACGCACTCACCCGCGCGCTGGAATACGGCAAGGGTGTCGTGCAAGTGATTGCGCCGCTCGATCGGTTGCGCGATGGCAAGGGCCCCGCGATGGCGGTCACGGCCTATTCGACGAAACGCGCATGCCCGAGCTGCGGGCGCAGCTTCGCGGAGCTCGATCCGCGCATGTTCTCGTTCAATTCCAAGCATGGCTGGTGCGAAGGCTGCTATGGCACCGGGCTGGCGTTGTCCGGATTCGATGAAGAGCAGACGGGCGAAGAGATCTGGTGGAACGAATGGTTCGAAGGCGACACAGCGGCCTGCGGGACGTGCGACGGCCAACGTCTCAATCCGATTGCGCTCAATGTGCGCTTTCGCTCCCGCTCGATCACCGCGTTGACCGCATTACCCGCCGCGAAGCTCGGCACATTCTTCGACGGACTGACCTTGGACGGCCGCGAAGGCGAGATCGCCCGCGATCTGCTCGCCGAGATCCGCTCGCGCCTGTCGTTCCTCAATCAGGTCGGGCTCGACTACCTCGCACTCGATCGATCAGCGCCAACCCTGTCGGGCGGCGAGGCACAGCGCATCCGCCTGGCGGCGCAACTCGGCTCGAATCTGCGCGGCGTGTGCTACATCCTCGATGAGCCGACGATCGGCCTGCATCCGCGCGACAACCAGATCCTGCTCAACACACTCGACAAGCTTCGCGCGAACGGCAACACGCTGCTGGTGGTCGAGCATGATGAGGACACGATCCGGCGCGCGACGCATGTGGTCGATCTTGGGCCCGGTGCCGGCACGCGCGGCGGATACGTCGTCGCCGAAGGGACCGCACTCGAGCTGTCGCGCAATCCGCTGTCGGTGACCGGACGCTTTCTTGCCAATCCGTTGCGGCATCCGCTGGTGCCAAGGCGCGCGGTGCACCGGGCGGATCCCGCTCTGGTGATTCGTGGCGCCACGCTCAACAACCTCAAGAACGTGGACGTGCGCATTCCGCTCGGACGTCTCGTGTGCATCACCGGCGTGTCGGGCAGCGGCAAGAGCACACTCGCGCGAGACCTGCTTTACACCAACCTCCGGCGGCTGGTCGCCGACCCGAAGAAGCGGCCGGACACGCTGCTGGGTTGCGCTTCGATCGAAGGCGATGAGATGATCGGGCGCGTGCTAGAAGTCGATCAGACGCCGATCGGCAAAACACCTCGCTCATGCCCGGCAACCTATGTGGGGTTCTGGGATCACATCCGGCGCGTGTTCGCCGGCACGAACGAATCGCGCATGCGCGGCTATGAAGCCGGACGATTCTCGTTCAACACCACCGGCGGGCGATGCACCGCATGCGAAGGTCAGGGTCTGCGCCGCATCGAGATGAGCTTCCTGCCCGATGTGAAGGTCGTCTGTGAAGTGTGCTTCGGAAAGCGCTTCGACACGGAAACGCTTGCGATCCGCTGGCGTGACAAGAGCATCGGCGAAGTGCTGATGATGAGCGTCGATGAAGCGGTTGAATTCTTTTCAGCGCACAGCTCGGTTCATCACGCGTTGCGACTGCTGCAAGACGTGGGCCTTGGTTACCTTACCCTCGGTCAGCAAAGCCCGACGCTCTCCGGTGGCGAGGCGCAGCGGATCAAACTCGTCACCGAGCTTGCGAAGGTACGAACCGTCCCGGATGGCGCCGATCCGGACCCACGACGGGCCACGATGCGATCTCGCTCCCAATCGACCCTGTATGTGCTCGACGAGCCGACGGTAGGCCTGCACATGGCTGATGTCGAGAAGCTGATCCGCGTACTGCATCGACTCGTCGGAGCCGGCAACACGGTGGTCGTCATCGAACACAATCTCGATGTGATGGCCGATGCCGATTGGTTGATCGATCTCGGTCCGGAGGGCGGCGATGCGGGCGGCCGGATCGTGGCGGAAGGTTCGCCGGAAAAGGTGATTGCGATGAAGAACGGATCCCACACGTCAAAGGCACTGGCGAGCTTCTTGAGCGAGCGAACGGCAGTAGTGGAGGTAATGAGTTAGGAGCGCTCACACGTCAAAAACTCACCACGGAGGAAACGGGGGTAAGGGAGGAATACGAAGTACGTTTCAGAATCGCCGGTTTCGATGCGAGACGTTCATTTGCGATCCGGTGTGCTCTGCGCGAATGACGGCAAAAACAGATCGCCTTTCCTCGCTTACCTCCGTGTCCTCCGTGTCCTCCGTGGTGAATTTTTGAGGCCTAAAGCAGTTCTCAACACCGCGACGATCCATCACTCCCCCCGCAACAACTCCATCAACTGCCCGGCATCCATCGGTGCGCCAGCATCCTGACCGCTCAAGATGCCCTCGGCCAAATCGCGCTTGCTGCGATGCAGGCGCACGATCTTTTCTTCGATCGAGCCCTGCGTGACTAGGCGATACACCGTTACCGGTCGCACTTGCCCGATGCGATGGGCACGGGCACTGGCCTGCTCTTCGGTGGCGGGGTTCCACCAGGGGTCGGCAATGATCACATAGTCGGCGACGGTCAGGTTCAAGCCGAATCCGCCGGCTTTCAGGCTGATGAGGAAGAGATCGCTCGCGCCCGCCTGGAACGCGGCGACGCGCTTGGTTCGCTCGGCCGCCGGTGTGCTGCCTTCGAGGTACTGGTAGGTCAATCCGACCAGGTCGAGGCGCTCGCGCAACAGCGCGAGGAAGTCGGTGAACTGGCTGAATACCAGCGCCTTGTGGCGGCCGGCCACGAGCTCGACAGCCAGGCGTTCGAACTCCTGCACCTTCGCGCCGACGATGCCCAGCTCGGGCGCGACCAAACGCGGGTCGCACGCGGCACGACGCAGCTTGGTCAGTGCGGCCAGCACGTTGATGTGGTTCTGCCCTTCGCGGCCACCACCGGTGTTGGCTGCAAACGCCTGCGCTACGCTCGCCTCGGCCTGCTGACGCAGCGCTTCGAGCAGGGCGCGTTCTCTGCTTCCGGGCACGACTTCGTGGACGATCTCGGTGCGTGGCGGCAAGTCGGTGAGCACCTGCGCCTTGGTACGGCGCAACAGAAACGGCGCGAGCAGACGGCGCAACTGGCGCGACGCGATGGCCTTCACCTGGGGGTCGTCGAGCCGTTCGATGGGATTCACGAAACGCTTTGCGAACTGCTCGATGCTGCCCAAGAGGCCAGGATTGCAGAACCCCATGATCGCCCAGAGTTCGCCCAGGCGGTTTTCGATCGGCGTGCCGGTGAGCGCAAGCTTGAACGCGCCTTGCAGGGCGAGCGCGGCCTTGGCGCGGCGCGTGCCCGGATTCTTGATCGCCTGCGCTTCATCGAGCACGACGCTATGCCACGGAGCGGCGGTGAGGATGTCGGCGTCGATCTGCAACAGCGCATACGAACAGACCAGCACCTGACCCGGCCCGAGCGCGCGCACTTGGCGCTGGCGTGAAGCGCGGCGCGGGTTGTCGATGCCGGCTTCGGCATGGATCGCCCCGCCGCCGATTGCATCAACCGGATCGGCCGACGCTGCAGCGTCCGGCTCATCGGCGAGCGCGGCGTCCGCATCGTCGGTGTCTTCACCGATCAGCACATCGCCATACAGCTCGACCTGCAACCCCGGTGCGAAACGTGCCGCTTCGAGCAGCCAATTGCCGCACACCGAAGTCGGCGCGACGACGAGCGCGGGTCCGCCTGCCGCGCGCTGCAAAAGAAGCGCCAATGTCTGCACCGTTTTACCGAGGCCCATGTCGTCGGCCAGCACCGCGCCAAAACCACTTTCGCCAAGGCGCATCAACCAGCGGTAACCCTCGAGCTGATAGTCGCGAAGCTCGGCATCCAAAGCTGCCGGCGGCTCGAAGGAACGTGCCTGCGCCACCGCCCATGCTTCGCTGCGCTTGCGCCACGCGGTGTCGCCTTCCAATGTCAGCGTGTTGCCGCTCGCTTCCCAGGCGAGCGCGGCCACACCGGAGAGGCGCTGACCCGTCTTATGCGTTTGCGAGAGGGCCGCGAGGTCACTGAGCTGCTGGCGGAGCGCATCGCCCAGCGCGAGGAAGTCGCCTTCGCCTAATGCCACATAACGACTCTTGCTCGACTGTGCCAAGTCGAGCAACTCGCGCAACCGCAACACCTCGCCGCCGTCGAGCAGGAGCTCACCCTCCAGTTCCAGCCATTCGCCGTTCGTGCTGGCGCGCAGTTTCACCGCAGCGTCGGGCACGGTACGCACGCGCATCGGTTTGCCCTTGGGCCACTCGGTGATGATGGCATCGCCCAGGCGGCTCAATCCCTCTACTGCGGCAAGCGCGTGCTGCGGCTGGTCGAGCAGCCATTCATTGCCGATGCCATCGAGAAAGTCGAGCGCGTCAAATAACTGCTCGGCGGTCGCGCGTTCGCGTGCAAGGTCGCGCTTGGTCGACAAGGTCACGCCCTGGTGCACGGTGGTGACGCGCTGGCGACCGGTGCCGGGTGGCAGGCGCGGGCCGAAATCGCCGAACGGCGCCGCGTGCAACGCGATCGACAAGCCGCTGCCCTGCGGTGTGAGCTCGGCCCGCAGCATGTGATTGACCGCCACTTCATGGCCGGCCTCGGCGTCGCTCGCAATCTGGAAGTGCGCCGACAACACGCGTAGCGCGGCGTCGAGCTCGGCACGCGCGGCGACGGGCACCTTCCATCCTTGCGATACCAATTCGGCGACACGCAATTGTGCGGGGGTCAGGCGCACCAGCCGGGCACGCGCCGGACCGTCGGCCAGCAGCAGGATGTTGCGGCGCTTCAGGCGCTGTTCGTGCCATCGCTGGGGATACTGGAGATCGTCCAGGTCTTCCTTCGCATGCGCGGCATGGCGGATCGGATCAAGCAGGCGGAACGTGATGTGCTCGCCCTGCGTCATGATTTCCAGCGCCGGCAATCCCTCGGCAATTTCGACGAATTGCGTGGGGTCGCGCGCCCATGCGACGAATGGGTGGCGCACCAGGGCGGGAGCCGCCGTTGCGATATCAAGGAACGACTGGTAGCTGTACTCTGCCCGCTGCATGGCACGCAGCAACGGAGCGTCGTGATTGGCCAAATCCTTTCGCTTCATCAACGCAGGCAGCGAGACCGGCTTTGGTTTGCCCAAGCCACGTACGCCGCTCTTTTGCTCCATGGGTTCGATGCTATCGATGCGCGCGTCGACACTGGTATTGACCACCCAGATCAGCCGGTCCGGCTCGGCCTTTGTGGCGGCCCGCGCCGAGCTCGCCGTGCCGCCGCCTAACGCCAGAATCGACGCCAATGCTTCGCGCCAGCGGTCTTGTGCCGCGCCGATGAAGAACGGCGCAGCGGCATCCGATGCGGATGGCTCCTCGCCCAGCATCGTGGCCGCAGCGCGTCGTGCAAGTCGCGCGAGCCAGGCGAGCCCGGCCTGCTCGAAAGAGCGCGACAGCGTTTGCGTGTGCGAGCGCAAAGCGGGCGGCGATGGGGGTTCAATCCGCAACCATGCCGCGAGCAGCAGATGATGCAGGTACTCCAGCGACTGCATGCCGATATGCTCATCGCGCATCAGCAGAAATTGAGCGTGCGACTTCGGCGCATCACCGAGGCGCTGATCGATTGCATTGACCCAGACGCCCCAAATGCCGGCAAGGTCGGACATGCCCCTGCCCATTTCGGCGGCGACGAATTTGCGCGCCTTGGTCCAGGCGGCGGCCTCGGGATGCGCGAGCAGTGCCATCACATAAAGCCACGCGAGCGAAGGCGAAGCCAGATTCTTGCGCCGACCCCACTCGGCCGCCGCAACCTTGAGCGACACCTCGAATTGCGCCGCGCCGCGCGCCCATTCACCCTCGGCGATGACTATTGCCGCGCGCACCAGGTCGGCCTGGGCGCCCGGGTGGTCGCCGCACAGCGCACGGGCACCCGGGATGTCACCCCGAAACAGCAAGGTCTCGGCGAGGCGGCCACGCACGAAGGGCGAGATCGATCCGGGGTCGGTCGACCAGCGCGCTTGCAGCCAGTCTTCGAGCGGCTTCGTGGGGGTTTCAGCGAATCCGCTCAGCAAGGTCATCACGGATTCGGTCAGATGGCTCTGCAGCGCCGGCTCGATGCGAGCGAACAACGCATCGTCAAACGGCTGCAGCACGGCCTCATGCATTGCACCCTGCCACAGGTGCGTGAAGTAGTAGCCCCTTTGGCTCATGCGTTGAAACTCCCGCAGGGACCCGCCACCGAACATCAGCAAGCGCATCGCCGCGGCGAGCTGCTCTTCATCTTGAAAGTCGAGCGAGCCGAAGGAGTGATCGAAGTGGCTCATCACGCGCCAGGCTTCGAACCACTTTTTGGCGCGCCGAGAATCAAGCATCATTTCGCGAAAGCGCACCCCGCGGTGGGGCTCGGCAGCGCTTACGCGTCCCTGCGCGTCGCGCGTGACGTGGCCCGCGGTCCGCAGCCGGTCAACGATGAGGCGTACTTCGTTGGCATTGAAGGCCGTGCCGCGCCCCGTTTGCAACGAGGCTGCCGCCATCATCTCGACGACTCGACTTATCGCGGCAGGTACCTGGAGAGCGCACAGGGTGTCGTACACCAGCACGTCGTCTTCGCGCATTGTCCGATCGCGTGGCGTCGGATCGCCGCCGTGTGTTGCGTCGAGCGTCGTCGACGGGGCCTTGGGTGTGGAGCGCGGTTCGTCAAGGGGCAACGAGGGTTGCAGGGGAGTCGTCTTCACAGACTGAACAGGTGGCGGCCTATCGAAACCGCGAGCCTACCCGAAGCAACGCGAGCGCGTCGTCAGCGTGGTGCGAGCACGGTGAGCTATCCTTGGTCGCATTACCGGATCGAAGTCTGCGAAGGGGGACAAGAATGGGCAAAGCCCGACTCGAAGCGTTCAGTGACGGCGTGCTCGCGATCATCATTACCATCATGGTGCTCGAGCTGAAGGTGCCGCATGGTGACAGCGTTACGGCGTTGGCACCCCTGATTCCCGTGTTCCTGAGTTATGTGTTGAGCTTCATCTACATCGGCATCTACTGGAACAATCATCACCACATGCTGCATGCGATTCGGCATGTCACGGGCGGCATCCTGTGGGCGAATCTGCATCTCTTGTTCTGGTTGTCGCTCGTCCCGTTCGTGACCGGTTGGATGGGCGAGAACCATTTCGCGGCGCTTCCTACCGCGCTGTACGGCGTCGTGCTGCTGCTGGCTGCCATGGCATTCTGGATCCTGCAAGGCAGGATCGTCGCAAGCCAGGGGTCGGAGTCGATCGTCGCGAAAGCCGTCGGCCGGGATTTCAAGGGCAAGCTGTCGCAGGTCGCCTATATCATCGGCATCGGCTGTGCGTTTCTGACGCCGTGGATTTCATGGGCGCTGTATGTGCTGGTCGCAATGATTTGGCTGGTGCCTGATCCGCGCATCGAGCGGGCGTTGGCGCAGCATAAGGAGGGGGCGCATTGATTGGGTGAGGGTGCCGTGCCGGCACCGTGGAGCATTCATTCCGAAGAGAACGGCCCGGCCCTTCTGCCATCAGCCGGTGGTTGTAAGCTCCAACCGAGTCGCGATCCGGTTCAAGCGACCATCGATGCGGTCGAGTCGCGCGTGGACAACAGCAATATCCGCATGCAAGCCGGCGACTTGTTTGTAGAGTCCTGCTTCCTGTTCCTCTAGAGAACCAATACGATTCTTGAGGGCGCTGAATTCTTCCCGATTCTCCTGGCGGAAATCGCGCCTCTCATTTCGAAGCGCCTTGCGCTGCGCCAGGATCAGGTTTTCAAAGTTCTCAGTCATATCAGGATGATGTTAGCGCGATCCGCCGCGAGAAGCGCTGCGGGAACGTTCGGGCTCGTTCGCCGTTGGATGGCGCGGCTACGGTCGGCCCTACGGGCTCCTAGCGCCGCGCCATCCAACGCCAAACCAGGGGGCTTGCATGCGGGACGATCCGTTCATCAGATTGCTCATGAGGTACCTTGCCTTTGCTCTTTAAACTCTTGAAGGGCGGTGTCTCACGTCATATTGACACGGGGTGGCTGCCGAACAGAGGCTCGCCTGGAGGCAGTCGGCGAACGGTACTCGGGACAAACCACGTCTCGCGGCACTCGCGCTTTGTCGAACAGCCTTTGCGCTCGGGCGGTTTGCTTGTCGCCTTATTCCACAAGCCACCGCACCAATACGGTGGTATCGAGGCCTAGCCTCAACGACGGCCGATGTTCATGTCGTCGATGGATACCATGCGTTTGCTTCGCGCGGGCTTGCGAATGCCCTCCAATTCCAACATCGAGCGCCGCTTCACTCGGATGACGGTCGTGCCGTTGTTCAAATGCGTAAACAAGACACGCACGCACGCCGCGAGATTCAACGCTTTGCGAATATCGGCTGGGAACGTAATCTGACCTTTGCTGGTGACTGCGGCTTCAAACATGGCGGCGACCTCCTTACTTGGAACGGAACCGTAAGGGGGCATGCCTTGGAAGCAAGGGCCCGCAACGCCCGGGCCGCTGTCAGGTGAGCGGTCGCGCTTCGGCGCGAATTCTTTCAAATAACTTGGTAGTCCCAAGCTCGACTGCCCAATATTCCATATACGGCATATCAAGCGTGTCGTGCTGGACCTCGAATACGCGAAGCGCATCGCCGAATTGCTTCGCGCTCCCGCCCGACATTTGCGCCCACTTCAACTTCATCAAGATCGTATCCTCGGGGCTCGATACGGCGAGGGTCACCGCGTCGAACGGTTCCCGCAAACGCCGCTCGAAACGCGCGCGATCGAACGGCTCGTCGGTAAGAATCCAGAAATCGACGTTGTCGCTATGTTCGATCTCGATCAGATTGAACATCCCTCGATTTAGAAGTTCCGGTTGTGACACAGATCCAGGCGCGCGCGAATGAGCGCTGCAAGTTCGGCGGGAGTCTTCGCTGGGAAACGACGAGCCATTCCCGTCCGAAACAAACCCTTCGCCACACCCGACAACTCGAATGCCTTGTGCAAGCGCGCTTCGGGCGACATGGCCCGCAGCGATCGAAGCGCTATCGCATGGTTGGGACGGGACTTGAGTGCGGTCATGCGGGAATTCTACGGTGGACGCGGTAGAAGCAGAAAGCGCTTCGCGGTCTCCAGGCCCCGGATCATTGTCCGGGGTGACGACTGGAGATCACCGTCGGGAGTGAAGGTAACGGTACTAAGCCCGCTCCACCTTGAACGCCGTGCCGGGACGCTCAATGCGTCAACCGCTCCCGCCCGTGCGGCGCGTTGAAATCGAGCTTCGGCCCGATCGCCACCACACCGCTCGGGTTCACTTGCCGCTGCCCGTGGTAGTAGTTGAACTTGATCTGCTCGAGATCGACCGTCGCGGCGATGCCCGGTGTCTGATAGAGATCGCGCGTGTAGGCCCAGACATTCTCATAATCGGTGAGCCGGCGCAGGTTGCATTTGAAATGCCCGTGATACGCCGAATCGAATCGGGCGAGCGTTGGAAACAAGCGCCAATCGGCTTCGGTGGTCTGCGCACCGCATAGGTAGCGTCGCGTCTTCAAGTGGTCCTCCAACGTGTCGAGCGTCGAGAAGACATCGCGCACCGCTTCATCGTATTTGTCCTGCACCGTAGCAAAGCCCGCGCGATAGACGCCGTTGTTCACCGTGCGATAGATGAGATCGTTCCAGCGATCGATGTCGCCACGAAGCGGCGCCGGATAGAGATCGTGCACCTTGCGTTTGGCGAATGCATCGAACTCGGTATTCAGCATTCGAATGATTTCCGGCGATTCGTTGTTGACGATTTTTCCGGTCTTCAGATCCCAGAGCACCGGCACCGTCACGCGGCCGGTGTAATCGGGTTTCGCTTTCGAATAGATCTCATGCATGAACGCGGCGCCGAACACCGGATCCGGCGTATAGCCGGGCGCGTTCGTGAACTCCCAACCTTTGCCCTGAACAGGTGTTCCAAGATACGAGATGGAGATCGCGTCATCGAGGCCTTTCAATGCGCGAAAGATCATCGTGCGATGCGCCCATGGGCATGACTTCGCGACATAGAGGTGATAGCGGCCGGCTTCGGCCTTGAAGCCCGACGAACCGTCCGCCGTCACGCGATCGCGGAATGCGGATTCCGCGCGAACGAAGGCACCGCCCTTGTTGCGATTATCGTCGTCGGTCCAAACGCCATTCACCAGCATGCCCATTCGAACTCTCCTTCAGCGTCGCTTCACGGACTTTTTCGCGGCCTTGCCGGCGCGCTTGGCTGCAAGCTTCTTATCCGGCGTTTTCTTCGCTACCGCTTTCTTGCGGGCTACCTTCGCACTTGCAGGCTTCGCTTTGGGCTTCGGCTTCGCGGTCCAGTCATAATAGTGCTGCTCAAGCAGCAGACAACCACCCTCCGATTTGAACGGCCCATGCACCGCACCCGGCGGGCGACATGCGTAGGTGTTAGGCGCGAACTTGATGCCGCCGTTGCCTTGCGCGTCGTTGCCGACGATCAGATCGCCCGAGACCAGAAACACCTCTTCCCAGTGATCGTGCACGAACGGCGCGGTCGTGTATTCGCCTGGCTCGAATCGCAACAACCGCGTACGGAAGCCGGTTTTCTTCTTGTCGTTGATTGAACCCGACAGCATCTTTTGCTGGATACCCGGTGGATATCCGGGCGGGACTTCCCACCCGTTCTGCATATCCACCGGATGGAATTCGTCATGCAATTTATTGATAGCCATGGCTCCCCCTGGAGTTCGAAATCATCAAACCGACACCGCCGCGCCGGACAACGCCGCTTGCAAGCCCGGCATCGTGAAATTCACCGTCTTCAAACCAGCAAACAGCTTCGCGTTCTCATCCGCGCTCAACTCGATGAGCGGCGGTCGCACCGTGACAAACCCGGGGTCCGCGCCGAAGTGCGCGATGATGGCCTTCAACGCGGGAATCATCGGGACGCTTTGCACCACCTTGCGCGTGGCAGTGATGTCGGCCTGCAGCCGGTCGGCCTCCGGCCCCTTCCAGTTCTGGTAGACCTTGTCGATCGGTCCCGGGTTCACATTGCCGGTCGCGGTGATGCAGCCGCCGCCGCCATTGCGCAGGCCATCCAGGAGAAACACTTCGCTACCGGGGAACACGTCGAACCCCGTCTTCGCGAACTGGTCGAGCACCGCTTTGGTGTTGCTCCAGTCGCCGGACGAATCCTTCAATCCGGCCACGTTCGCGGGATAGGCCTTCAGCAATCGCTCGATCAGGCCAAGCGTGATCGGCACCTGCGACACCGGCGGGATGTGATACAGGTAGAGCTGCAGGCGCGCATCGCCCACACGCTGGATGATCTCGGCAAAATTACGGAAGAGTCCTTCGTCCGGCACGCCCTTGTAGTAGAAGGGCGGCAGCATCAGCACACCACCGCAACCCACCTTCACCGCATGCGCGGTGAGCTTGACTGAGTCGGGGAGCGCCGAGCATCCGGTGCCTGGCATCAGTTTGGATGCGGGGACACCAGCGCCGACAAGCCGATCGAGCAATTCGATTTTCTCGTCGACCGAAAGCGAGTTTGCTTCGCTATTGGTGCCGAAGATCGCGAGGCCTGAGCAGCCGTGCGAGAGCAACCACTTGCAGTGCTTGATGAATCGGTCGGCGTCGGGTGCGTAGTCACGCTTGAACGGGGTGACGACCGGCGACAGAACGCCCCGGATACGTGGTGCTGCCATCTGCAACTCTCCTGTGGAATTCAACGTCCAAGCGCCATGAAATCGCGTATTTCCCGGCCGAGCACATCGTCCTCTGTTCCGATGTGCGCGACCAGCGATATGTGATTGTGATGCATCAGGCGGACGAGCCGCGGCGCCCGCTTTCGTTTCACCGCGACCTGATGAGCGAACTCCAGTCCGTACAGATCGAGATACGGATTCTCGTACTCGGCGATCCCGATGAAGACCGGCATATCGCAATTCCCGGCGTAGGTGACGCATGAGCGCTTGTCGTATTGCGAGGCATCGGTGCCGTAGTAGATCTGCACCGGACCGGCGTTCGGGTTGTCCGGGTGGACGTCGATCCGCAGGCGACCCGACAACGATATGAGGCTCGCGATGCCAGGCCCCGCCGCGGGCCGCGCGATCGGATCCAGTGCATACGTCGCGATATGGGTGGAGCCCGCCGAGTGTCCGGCCAGATGAATCTGATTGGGGTCGCCGCCGAATCGCGCGATGTTGGTCTTGATCCAGGCAATTGCCCCACCCACATCCACCGATCCGCCGGGGTACGGCGCCTTGTCGCCATTGCGGTATTCGATATTCACCCCGACATAACCGTGCCGCGCGAAATACCACAGCACGTTGTCATAGATCTCCGGGGTCACGCACTTGCCACCGCGCACGAACGCGCCGCCATGGACGAATGCGAATACCCCGCCATGCTTCGGGCCGGTCGGCGTGAATACATCGAGCACCTGGCGCGGGTCGTCCCCGTACGTGATATCGCGCTCCACCGTGGCCGGCTTCGCCGCCTTCGCAAGCAATGGCCCATAGACCCCGAATACGATTTCCCGATGGGCCTGGATGTCTTTACCCCAGATCGGTCCGATTCGCAGCAGTTCGGCTCGCTCGGCCAAAGTGACGTTCGGAAATGGCTGAATGATCGCGTTGGCGGGCATCGAAGCTCCAATGGTGATTGGTTCAGGGAACCGCCGCCGCAGCCTGCAAGCTGTCGAGCAATGCGGCGCGGCGCATGTACGCTCTGGCGGACTCGCGATTCTCTGCCGTACGGCGCAATTCGTCCAGATTCTGCTGGCGGATGTGAGGATCGCGCTCTTCCATTATTTTCTTGTTGCGGATCGTTTGCGCCTGCGTGTAATCGAGTGCGATCGTGCGGCGCTGACGATCGTACCGGTCGAGCAATTGCTCGTCGGCCTCGCCGCGGACCACGCGGACCAGCTTCTCGCAAAGATTGAGCGCATCGTGGATGCCGCCGTTCATGCCCATCCCGCCGATCGGATTGTTGACATGCGCCGCATCGCCCACCAGCAGCACCCGCCCCTTGCGAAACGTGCTCGCGACCCGCTGGCTCACGCTGTAGACATTGACATACTCGATCTCGAAGCCGCCCTCCTTCGGAAAGAACTTCTGCAAACGACGCTGGATCGACGCAGGAAGGAGTGCTTGCGCTTCCGATTCACCGGGGCTCGTCGGAAAAATCGCTCGCCACAATCCGGGCTCGCGCTTGCCGCGCACTTTGAACAGATTGCACCACTCATCCGGATCGGAGAAGTAGTTGCGATAGACGAGCGTCGGTTCGTTCTTCCGGAAATCGTGGGTGGTCGCGATCTTGATGAAGCTCTCCGGATAGGTGAAGCCCTCGAAGGCGATGTCGGTGACCCTGCGCACGGTGCTTCGCCCACCATCGGCGCCCACCAGATAGCACGCCCGGTGGCGCTCAACGCCATTGGGCCCCTCGGCTTCGACCACGACATGGTCGCCATGCTGCACGATGCCGGTGACGCGCGTCGCGAAGCGCACGTCGAAATCGCTTTCATCGCCGTACTGGCGTGCGATGTCGCCGGTGAGTTTGTATTGTTCGTACTGCAGCACATACGGAAATCGAAATTCGTCCTTGAGATGATCAAGATCGAATTGCGCAACGACCGTGCCGTTGATGCGGTCGCGAAACTGGTATTGCGTCGAAATCAATCCGAGTGGAATGATTTTCTGCGCGATGCCAAGCGCATCGAGCATCTCGATCGTCGGCGGATGCAGCGACGCGGCGCGCTGGTCTTCGACCGGCGCCGGCTCCTGCTCGAGCACGGTCACCCTGATGCCGGCACGGTTCAGCGCGAGCGCGCACACCATGCCGACCGGACCGGCGCCGACGATGAGAATGCGATCGATCACCGATAGATAGTTCTTGAACCGCAGGGGACACAGAGGACACAGGGGAAAGGCCGAAGGGTTGTTGGCGGCACCGTGGACGAATGCACCATACGCGATGTACCAACGCCTACAGACAGACTAAGGATTTCCCCTGCGTCCTCTGCGTCCTCTGTGGTTCATGATTTGGTCGCGCTAGGCAACCTTCTTCTGGATCCCGCTGCGATCGGCCACCAGCTCGGCCACCTTGATCTTGCGCGCCTCGGATGCCGGGACCACCTCTTTCACCGCACCGCCCCATCCGTTGGCACTCAGATCGAACACGATGCCGTCAGGATCCCGGTACTTCACTTCATAGAAATTGTTGCCTTCCTCTTCGGAGGGGACTTCGCCCATCCAGTAGTTGGCGCCGGCATTCGTGGCCTGCTTTTTCGAGGCTTCGATATCATCGACCCAGAACCCAAGGTGATGAATACCGACGAAATCCTTGCCTACCTTGCCCGCCATCTCGTCGTTCTTGTAGTTGAGGATAGCCAGATTGATCGTGCCGTCGGTGAGGTACACGCCGCGCGCCAAGGGTGAGTCGGTCTCACCGACCTTGGTCATGCCGAATGCCTGCATGTAGAACTCCGCGGTCGCCCATGGATCGGGAACCGAGAACGCGATATGTCGAAGCTTTGCCATACACCCTCCTGGAATGTCGCCGCACCGGGCGCGGCGTTGGGGCCGATCATACCCTCGCTTTTGGGTGATCGTCTTGTCCCGGTCGACCGGCCATGGCGAGGTTCCCGCAGGCGTAAGATCCTGTCACCGTTGTCCCGGATAGGATTCGCCCACTGATGATGAAAGCCTGCCTCCTCGCCATGATGCTGTCGCTTGTCGCAGGACTGTCCACCACGGCGCTCGCCCAGCCCGATGCCTTCAAGGACATTGGTCCCGCCTTCAAGAACTCCGCCCTCGAAGCGGCCGTGGGCGTTCGACTGCGCTTCAACAAGGCGCTGTTCTGGGAGACGATCGAGATCAAGGCGAGTGACGGGGTGGTCACGCTGTCGGGCAACGTCTCGACCGAGGAACGCATGAACATTGCGCTCAAGGTTGCCTCGGAAACCCAAGGCGTCAATCGCGTGGTCAATACATTGTCGATCGCCAAGTGACCGGGACAGCCAGCCTTCGCATCGCGGTTGGTGGGCTGACCCTCAAGAACCCTGTCGTTTGCGCGGCAGGCGAGCACACGATGACCGAATCCGGCATCCGCGCCGCGCTCAAGGCGGGTGCTTCGGTCGTCGTCGCCAAGTCGTTCAATGAAAGCGAAGCCGCGCGCAAGCAACTCGCCCATACGGATTACGCGCTGTTCTCACCTTCCTGGCGGCCGCTTGGGTGGCCGTCCCCTTCAACCACTGAAACCGTTGAGTGGGCGAACGCAAACCTGCTCTGCCGATCTGGCCTGCAACCGCGCGCGTTTGACGATTGGCTCGACACCGTGGCCGCGCTCGACTGCGAGGCGCGATCGATGGATGCGATGGTGGCGGCAAGCATCATCCTTGCCGGGCTCGATGCGGCCGTCGAGATGGCAAGGAAGGTCGAGGCGGCTGGGATTCGTCTGCTCGAATTCAACGTAGGTACGCCCTATGCCGACGAAGCCTCGCATGGCGGGGTGACCACCGAGCGCTCCGCGGCGCGCGTACGCGAGCAGGTCGCTGCGATCTGCAGTGCGATCCGCATTCCGGTCTGGGTGAAGCTTACCGGGCAAAGCGAGAATGTCGCGGCGCTTGCGGGCGGCGGGCGGGACGGTGGTGCGGCCGCGGTGATCATGATCGGACGGGCGCTTGGCATGTTGCCCGATCTCGCCACCATGTCGCCGGTGCTCGGCACCAATCTTGGCTATGGCGGCGCCTGGGCCCTGCCCTTGACGTGTTATTGGCTGGCGCGTTCGCGCAAGAGCGTCGGCCCGACCTTCCCATTGATCGGCACCAATGGCGCGCGGAGCGGCGAGGACATAGCGCGCATGATGCTGGCCGGCGCGAGCGCGGTCGAAATGGGGAGCGCGGTGATGACGGGTGGGTACGGCGTGATCGCGGATGCGGTGGATACGCTGTCACGGTATCTCGCAGAGCACGGCTGTTCCGCCGGCGATATGGTCGGCAAGGCGGCGGACCGGCTTCAATCGTTTGAAGAACAGCCCTATCGGCCGGAGCACTGGAAGGCATTCGTGCCGCGCGAAGAATGAGCTTCGCAACGATAGAGGACACGCCGGAATGGCGCTTACTGAATCTGCGGTGCTCAAGCCCCGTTCGCCCTGGGCTTGTCGAAGGGTAACGCAGGCTT
The DNA here is from genome assembly GCA_046160305.1 of Burkholderiales bacterium. GTDB lineage: Bacteria > Pseudomonadota > Gammaproteobacteria > Burkholderiales > SG8-39 > SHXR01. The sequence goes on along the minus strand of JBJXGX010000034.1, from coordinate 22,268 downwards.
GTCGAAGGCGCGCGATCGTCCGCTCACGGACGCTCCGGCATTCACCCTTCGGCAGGCTCAGGGCGAACGATCAATCACCTAACTCGTTTGAATTCGCTTATGTAGGCGCCATTCGGGATAGACCGCGCATTCGGGACAGACCACGCTTTCCAATCAAGCTTGCGTTGCGTGGCATTCATAGGGTGTTTGCGTGTTCCGCCGCGCAGAGACCTCACGACACGAAATCTGCATCGGGCCGTGATGAATCCGTGATGAGCGGTTGGCATTGTTCTCGCCGTCGGGTCGCGAGGCCCAGAGAATCGGGAGACTGCAAGCATGTTCGCCATCACGGACGAATCCATCGGATTTCACGTCGCGGGGCAGTTGGCCAGTGCCGCCGCGGCAGCAACAGCTCGTTCGTCACCCATCGATGCGCGCGAAGAACGGACCGGTCATCCGGCGCACCCGCTCGCGACGCTGTTGGAAGCCACAGCCAACGGAGATCGCAACGCCCTCCACCGGCTTTACGAGCTCAACGCGGCAAAATTACTTGGCGTCGCGACGCGAATACTGCGACGCCAGGACCTCGCCGAGGAGGCTTTGCATGACGCGTTTATCAGCATCTGGGCGAACGCGGGCAAGTACGACCGGCATCTCAGCTCGCCAATGACCTGGATGGTGACGATCCTTCGCAATCGTTGTCTCGACATGTTGCGCCGTGCCGAACACGAGGTGCCGGTTGCGAGCGCCGACGGCGACGAGGATTGGCTGGAGCGCATCGAGTCGGAAGAACCCGGCCCGATGGATCATGCCCAGCACGCGGAGGACACACGGAAACTGAGCGAGTGTCTGCGTAAGCTCGATCCGAATCAACGGGCGGCGATCCTTCTCGTGTATTACAACGGCTTGAGCCACCCCGAACTCGCGGCACGCTTGGGTGCGCCGCTTGGAACCGTCAAGACATGGGTGCGGCGGGGCGTGAAATCGCTCCAGGCGGCGATGGGCGACCGCCACTGAGCGATACCGCTAGAGACATCCTATCGCGCGGAGCTCGCGTTCGCATTGCACGGGTTCGAAAAACCGAATCGTCTGCATGCCGAACGCCGCGGCAGCGGCGAGATTCACCGGAAGATCATCGATGAACACGGTGTCAGCGGGTTCCAGGCCGTATTCGCTCAGCAAGTGCGCATAGATCTGGGGCTCGGGTTTGATCAGACGCACGCGACACGATATGACGCCGCCTTCAAACACGTCCCAGAATACATGTGCACGCTCGAGGTATTCGATCGATGCCGCATGCATGTTGGAAAGAAAGTAGAGCCAGTTGCCGGCGGCTTTGACGCGATAGAGTAATTCGGGCGAACCCTTGATCGGCGCGAGCGACGGTGGCACGCTTTCCAGCAGACGTGCGAATTTCTCCGCCGGGAGGCCGGTGCGCGAGGCAGCGCGGCTGATGGCATCGGCCGGGCGCAATGATCCCCGATCGAGTTCCTGCCAATCGTCATGACCGATGAAGTGCGCCAGGACCTGTTCGCGCTCCAGCTTGTCGTCGAAGACCTTGGCAACGACCGTTTCCGGATCCCAGCGGAAAATCACATTGCCGAAATCGAAAACGACGTTCACGCGTACTCGGGTCGCGATGGCGTGAAAATGTCGAGATTCATCACCGGCTCGCTCCCCAGCACCTCACCCCAATGCACGACATTGGGCGGGACGACCAGCAACCCCCCGGGGCCCAGGATATGCACCTGGTCGCCGACATGGAGCTTCATCGTGCCTGCCATGATGTAGAGGATCTGCTCATGCATGTGGGAATGCGGATTCGGCGTATGGCCCGGCATCAGTCGATGCAAGGCGACGGTCGCCCCGTTACCCGTGAAGCCCTTGCGCTCGACGCCGTCGCGCACTTTCTTCCATTCGATGGCGCTCCAGTCGATCTTGTGAATGTCCATGCGCTGCTCCGTTAATGCGCTTTGCCAAATAACCCCGATGGGCGTACCAACAGGAACACCAGCAGGATCGATAGTGCCGCGACGTTCTTGAAGCCGGCGCCGAATACCACGATCGCGAGCGCCTGCGCCACGCCAAGCATTATGCCTCCGACAAACGCCCCGAGCGCATTCCCGAAGCCGCCGACGATCGCCGCGATGAATCCTGATATCGCAAAGGGCACGCCGACATTGAACGCGGTGTATTGCGTGGGCGTGATGAGAATCCCGGCGATGGCGCCCAGGCCGGCGGACAACGCGAATGAATACGCGAGCATTCGCGAAACCGGTATGCCTTGCAGCGCGGCGGCTTCGCGATTGATCGCACAGGCGCGCATCGCCTTGCCGGTGCGCGTGCGCGCGAAGAACGCGGCAAGCAACCCGACCAGTGCAAGCGAGGTACCGGCTATCCAGAGCAATTGCGTGCTGATCGCAACGCCGGCGATCTTGAATGGCGGTGCCTCGGTGAAATTGGGCAAGGTACGCGGTTGATCACCGACCGCGATCAAGGTTGCGCGCTCGATGACGATCTGGACGGCGAGCGTGGCAAGGATCATCACGAACATCGTGGCATTGCGATTCCAGAGCGGACGCACCACGAGCCGCTCGATGACCACCCCCATCGCGGCCACCGCTGCGATCGCCACGATCGCCGCCAATACGAGGGGCATCCCGGCGCGCGCGAGCAGAACCTGCGTGATCACACCACCCAGCATCACGAACGCGCCCTGCGCGAAATTGACGATGCCGCTCGCGTTGTAGATCACACAGAAGCCGATGCCAATGAGCCCGTATATGCAACCGACGCCAACGCCGGAAATGAGAACCTGCAAGAGGTGCGTGAGATCGGGCATGACCGGTCAGACCGCCGCTTCCGTGCCGCCGAGGTAGGCAGCGAGAACCGCCTCGCTCCGTTGCACCTCGAGAGGCGTTCCTGCGGCGATCTTCTTGCCGAAGTCGAGCACGAAGATGGTTTCCGCCAACCCCATCACGAAATGCATGTCGTGTTCGATCACGAGCACGGTCGTGCCACGCTCGACGATGCGTCGCACGACCTTCGCGAGGTTCTCGGTTTCAGCGGGGTTCAACCCGGCGGCGGGCTCATCGAGCAGGAGCAAGGTCGGCTCCGCAGCCATTGCACGCGCGATTTCGAGCAGTCGCTGGCGACCGTAGGGCAAGGCGCCTGCAAGCGTGGTCGTGCTATCCGCAAGGCCGACCAATTCGAGCAGCGTGTGCGCCGTGGTGTTCGATTCTTCATCCTGGCGCTTCACCCAGGCGGGCCGGGCGATCGCGGACCACACACCGCCTCGCGTACGAAGGTGCCGCCCGGTGCGAACATTGTCCTCGACCGACATGTCGGCGAACAACTGAACGAGTTGGAATGTACGCACCAGTCCAAGTCCGGCAACATGATGCGCGGCCAACCCGGTGATGTTCCGGCCGTTGAATGAAACCGTGCCCAAGGTCGGTGTGAGGAAACCCGAGATGATGTTGAACAAGGTCGTCTTGCCCGCACCGTTCGGCCCGATGATCGCACTCACCCGCCCAGCCTCGATCGCAAGGCTTACGCTATCCACCGCGGTCAAGCCGCCGAAGCGCTGCGTCACATTGTCGAGCGTGAGGAGGGTCACCGCGCGGTCCGATTCTTGTCACGCCCGGGCAGGAGACTCATCAGTGACGACAATCCCTTCGGGGTGTAGATGAGGATAAGAATCAGCGCCGCACCGTAGGCGAGGTCCTGGTAGTCCTTGAAGCCGCGAAACGTTTCGGGCAAAAGGCTGATGATGAGTGCGCCCACGAGCGGACCGTAGACGGTGCCGATGCCACCGACATAGAGCATCGTGAAACCGAGGATGACCATGTGAAGTCCGTACACTTCCGGGCTCACGAAGCCGACGAAATGCACGAAGAGCGAACCGGCGATGGCTGCATACACCGCGGCAATGACGAAAGCGATGAGCTTGTAGCGGGCAACATCGATCCCGAGCGCACGGGCCGCATCTTCACTCCCCGCGATCGCCGACAGCGCCGCCCCCACTCGCGAGTGCTTCAGCCGATAGGCTATCCAGACCAGGAACGCCAGCACGCCGATCAGTGCCGATAGCTGCTGGCGATCGGTCGCGAGCTCCCACTTGCCGATGCCCAATGGCGGAATGCCTGAGATGCCCATGTAGCCCTGCGTGACCGCCTGCCACTCCACGGCGACTTCGTAGACGATCAAGCCGAGCGCGAGCGTGGCCATCGCGAGATAGTGACCTCGCAAGCGCAAGGTCGGATAGCCCACCGCGAGCGCGAGCAGCGCGGCCCCCACGACACCGATCGGCAGTGCGACCAGTACCGGCCATCCGTAATTTGCAGTGAGCACCGCCGAGCAATAGCCGCTCAGCGCGGCGAATGCGTTCTGCCCGAAGGTCACCTGTCCGGTGTAGCCCATGAAGAAATTGAGACCGGTGACGAAGATGGCGTAGATCACCGCGAACCCGACCACGGTCACGAGATAGCCACCGGATATGAACAAGTATGCGAGCAGCGCAATCGCCAGTGCCGGCCCGGCCCACCGCCATGCGCCGCGCACATTCCTATGCATGCGCGAGGTAGTACTTGGCAAGGTCGGCCGTCGACCGAATATCTGCCGGCGCAACCTCGGCGACGACACGGCCGACCGCGAGCAGATACGCGCGCTTCGCCAGCTTGAGCGCCAGCGGCGCCTTCTGCTCGACCAGGAGAATGCCAAGACCCGCCGCGTTCAGGCGCCCGAGCGTTTCGAGAATTTCCGCGGCAAGGCGCGGCGCAAGGCCAAGCGAGGGCTCATCGAGCAGGAGCATGCGTGGACCGGCCATCATCGCGCGGCCGATCGCAAGCATCTGCTGCTCGCCCCCGGAAAGTGAGCCCGCGAGCTGCGACTGGCGATCGCGCAGGCGCGGAAATAATTCGAACACGCGATCAAACCGGCGAGTCAGCTCAGGACGATTGTTGCCGACGAGATAGGCGCCCAGGTCGAGATTCTCGCGAACGCTCATGGGCCCGAAAATTCCGCGTCCCTCGGGCACCAGGATCACGCCCCGCATCGCGACCGCGCTCGGATCATTGCGAGGCAGCGCCGACCCGTCGAACGTTACGCTGCCTTCCCCGCCGGTGAGTCCCATGATCGCGCGGAGCAGGCTCGACTTGCCGGCGCCGTTGGGCCCAAGGACCGCGACGAGCTCACCGCGCCCGACATGGAGACTGGTGGGATGCAAAGCCTCGACCGCGCCATAGCGTGCGGTGAGCCCCGCGACCTCAAGCAGATGCAACCCTGCCATCACTTCACGATCTGGACCTTACCGCCCACGATGTTGGCGAGAACGTACGGATTCTTCGTGATGCCATAGTGGTTGGTCGCCGAGAAATCGTAGGGGCCGGTGGTCCCTTGAAAGCCAGTCATCGACTCGATCGCATCGCGCACCTTGGGGCCTTCGAACGAGTTGGCTTTCTGGACGGCAGCGACGGTCAGCATGACCGCATCCCAGCCGCGCCCCGCCCATTGCGGATCGCGATCACCGTACTTCGCGCGAAACGGCGGAAGGAAATCGTTGATCGCCTTCTTGAGCGCGCCATCAGGCAACGCGTCGAACACCTGCGAGGGCGAGGCGACGAAGAAGAATTTGTTGCCGAGCACCTCGGCGACCGGACGAAACACCGCGAGATCCTCGACCGAGGTGAGCAACGGCAGATCGAGCCCGAGCGACTTGATGTTTTTTGCCGCGGTCATCGTCGTACCACCCAGTCCGATCTTGAGGATGGCCCCGGCTCCCGCGGCATTCATCTTGCCGATCTGCACCGAGAGATCGGCGTCGTCCTGCTTGTACGGTTCGACCCCCACGATCTGCAAGCCATAGGTGCCGGCACCTTTTTCCGCCGCGACCTTCTGCAGATTCGCATAGGGCGTCGGGTCGTGGAGCACGCCGACCTTCTGGATCTTGGTGTGATTCTTCAAATACTCAAGACGTGTCTCGACTTCGAATCGCGCGGGCGGAAGGGTACTGAACGCCCACTTCACGTGCTCTTCGCTCTGCGGCAGGATCGAACAGAGCACCATCGGAATCTGCGCACGCACGACGATTCCGGCAGCCGCGAAATTGCCCGCGGAAACACAACCGGAGAGGAACACCTCGACCTTGTCGGAGGACATCATCTTGCGATAGACGGTCACCGCCTCCTGCGGCTCCGAGCGATTGTCTTCGGCAATGAGCTCGAGCTTGCGCCCGTTCACGCCGCCTTTCGCGTTGATGAAATCGACGCCGAGTTGCACGCCATCGCGCCAGCCGCGATCGACGGTGGCCGCGTATCCGGTCAAGCCGACCGAGGCACCGATCTTGTAGGTGGATTGCGCCTGTATCGCTGGCGCCGCAAGCGCCGCGAGCAGCATGGCGAGCACACCGTTGAACATTCTGCGTCTCATCGTTTTTCTCCTGCTTTGGGTTCAGTGTCGACGAAGGGTTGACTGGACAAGGAGGCTCGCCCCCTCGCAATTCTCTGAAAAGTTAGGTCACGCTGCTTGCTCGACGTAGCTTGATCCGCGTTTCCCTAACGAACTGGTGCGCCCTCTGGTGCCCCATATCCGCCGCCACCCGGCGTTTCGAACATGACGACATCGGTGGGCTTGAGCATCATTTTTCCGGCTTCGCTGACGGGTTTTCCATTGATGAGAAATTTGCCGCCGGCCCCGGACTTGCCGCCATCGAGGCCCTCCGGTCCTTGATCGAGCCGGCTCGGTACGGCATTGAGGAGCCACGGCGCTTGGGTACGCATGTGGAATTGAATGCTCTGACCATCACCGCCACGCGATCGTCCGGCACCGCCCGAGTCGGGCCGAAGCTCCTTTCGATCGAACACGATCGGCATGGTCGCCTCCAGAATTTCGATCGGTACGGCGGAGACGCCAGTGGGATAGCACGTTGCGTCGGGTCCTGATTTGGTCGCGCGCGCACCCATGCCGCCGGAATAGCTGAACATCGATGAGGTAAACGGCGCGCCGTCCGCGCGTTTGCCTTGGATCTGGAACGTCCATACCGCGCCTGCGCCCTCGGCAAGCACGCGCTCGGGCATCACCTGGTGCAGGGCTTTGAGGATCGGCATCGGCACATACATGCCAACCACATGTCGCGCGGCCACCGGCACAGGGTAGACCGCGTTGACGATCGAGCCGACCGGCGCGGTCACCTTGATCGGCGCTAGGCTGCCGTGATTATTCGGGAGTTCGGGATTGAGGCAGCTTCGAATCGCAAATGTCGAATAGGCATGGGTGTAATTGAGCACGACATTGATGCCCGACGGACTGGCATCGGAGCTGCCCGCGAAATCAATCGATATTTCACCCGCGACCGGATCAATCGTCACTGCGGATTTGAGCGAAATGACTTCACCGCCCGGGACATCGAACCGGCTCTCGCCGTGGTAGGTGCCCGCCTTCAGCTTGCGGATCGCTGCCCGCGTCGCGGCTTCCGATCGACGGATGATTTCGTCCGAGAGCGATTCGATGTTCGCGAGACTGTAGCGTTTGCACATCGCGACCAGGCGCTCTCCGCCCGCCTTGCCGCTCGACACCTGCGCCGCCAGAGCGCCAAAGACATGATCGGGGGTGCGAACGTTGCGCCGGATGATGTCATGCAAGGTCGCGTTCGGTTCGCCCCGCTCGTACAGCTTGAGTGGTGGAATCCACAGGCCCTCTTCATGCACATCGCGTGCGCCGGCGCCGATCCCGTAACCACCAATATCGGTGTGATGAATGGTGGATCCGAGGTATCCGATCAGTTCGGGTTGCTCGCCTTTCCGCTCGATAAAAATCGGCGAGAGAATCGTGATGTCGAAGAAATGCCCCGCCGAAAGCCACGGGTCATTGGTGACCACGATATCGCCCGGCCCGAGCTTGCCCTCGAACAGCCGGTGCAGATGTCCACCGGCCGCGGCGAGTGAATTGATATGCCCCGGCGTTCCGGTATTCGCCTGCGCGACCATGCGCCCCTTGGCGTCGAAGAGACCGCTTGCCAGATCGCCCGCTTCGCGCACGACGGGGCTGAACGCGATGCGCTGCAACGCCTTGGCCTGCTCGCTCACGATGCCGATCAGGTTGGACCAGAGGATCTCGAGCTCGATGCCATCCAGCTGCTTCATGTTCGCTTTTCTCCTTGCGGCATCGCCACGATGCATCCGAATCGATCGACCTCCGCGCGCCAGCCGGGCGGAACAATGATCGTGGTCTCACGTTCCTCGATGATCGCCGGTCCATCGAAGCGCTGCCCAACCCCAAGCGCTGCGCGATCGAACACCGGCACCGCCTCATGCGCGCGCCAAAGATGAACTGGGCGGGTGCCTTTCGCAGGTCCAGGTTTTTCGTGCGGATGGGCCGCGGCATGAAATGGCACCTGCGGTCCGCGGGCAGTGATCCGCCAACTCACGATCTCGACCGGTACATGAGTGGGGTTGAATCCGTACTGCGCATGATAGGCGGCCTCGAACACCGCACGAATCGAAGCATGGTCGCGCCCCGCTCTGGGATCACCCGGGAATGTGATGCTCACTTCGTTTTGTTGCCCGAAATAGCGGAGGTCGGCACCGAACTGGATCGTCACGTCGCGCGCCTTGCAGCCGGCCTCGGCAAGCGCGCTCGAACCATCGGCGATCATTTCCCGAAATATCGTGTCGACGCGCGGCCAGTCGATCGCATGCAGCATGCCAAGGGCACTACGCACGAGATCGAGTTTCACCGGCGTCACCAGCGCGCCGAATGCCGAGAGCACGCTCGCATGCGGCGGAAAGATCACCGCTTTCGTTTGTAGCAATGCACCGACCTCGCAGGCGTGCGCAGGCCCCGCGCCGCCGAATGCGAACAGCGGCAGGCCACGATAGTCGACGCCACGATCGGTTGCGTGGGCGCGGGTGGCGGCGGCCATCGCTTCGGCAACCACACGGTAGATGCCGCGCGCCGTCTGATGCACATCGGTGCCAAGCGCACGCCCGACGCGTTCGATCGCAGCCGTGGCGGCCGCCAGATCGAGCTTCATGTCGCCACCGAGAAAGTTGCCGGCATCCAGCAGGCCAAGCACGAGGTCCGCATCGGTGACCGTGGGCGCGGTACCCCCGCGACCGTAGCAGGCGGGGCCCGGCAGCGCGCCGGCACTATGCGGCCCGACCTTGAGCAGTCCCAAATCGTCCGCGTAGGCGATGCTGCCGCCGCCCGCACCGATCTCGATCATATCGATCGAGGGGATCGTGACCGGCATCCCGCTCCCTTCCTTGAACCGATACTTGCGATCCGCCTCGAAGAGTCCGGTCACCAACGGCTGCCGATCCTCGATAAGACACGCTTTCGCCGTCGTGCCGCCCATGTCGAACGACATGAGGCGATCAAGTCCGAGAACTTCGGCGTAGTGCGCCGCGGCCAACGCGCCGGCGGCCGGACCACTCTCCATCATGCGCACCGGATTGCGCCCCGCGATGTCGGCACCGATGATGCCGCCGGACGACAACATGATCAACGGCGCATTCGCGAAGCCTTCCGCGCGGAGCCGTATCCCAAGCGCCCGCAGATAAGGCAATGAGATCGGCATCGTGTAGGCGTTGATCGCCGCGGTGGACGTACGCGGATATTCGCGGACCTGCGGCGCGACCTCGGCCGATAGCGACACGAATCCATCGGGCATCTTCGCGCGGAGGATGGCACCGACAGCGCGTTCGTTCGCGGGATTGGCGTAGCTATTGAGGAAGCATACGGCCACCGACCGGACAGCGCGACGCAGCAACTCATCGGCGATCGCCTCGATCTGCGCGCGGTCCGGCGATTTTATGATTGATCCGTCCGCCAGCATGCGCTCGGCGACACCGAATGTCAGATCACGCGGCACGAGCGGTGGCTGGAATTCGATCTGCGGATCGTACATTTCATAGCGATGCTCGTTACGGATTGCCAGCACATCGCGAAAACCCTGGGTCGTCAGCAACGCGGTGCGCGGACCCTTGCGCTCGATCAGCGCATTCGTGACGATCGTCGTGGCATGGACGATGACGCCATCCACGTCGCGCGCTGCAATGCGTGCCTTGCGCAGCACCGCATGCACGCCGGTGAAGAATCCTTCCAGTAGGTCGGTTGGCGTCGTGAGAGTCTTGTCGACCACGAGCGTGCCATCGCCCGCGCGGAGCACAACGTCGGTGAAGGTGCCGCCTATGTCGACAGCAAGGGAAGTGGGCATCGGCTGATCGTCATGCTTTGTGGGACCGGTTGGTCGACCTCGACGCCCGACGCTAGCACAGTGCGGGAACACGGGCATTTCGGTTGGGGTCGGTCGATGGCGATCGGAATGCCCATGTCGATCGTGCCGGGCACGTATAATCGATCCCTAATCCATCTAGGAGGATCATCGTGCGCTTCCCCGCAAGTCCCCTGCATTACATCCCGCGCGTCCTCGCCGCGTTGAGCTTGGCGGCCCTAGTCGGAAGCGCCGTCGCGCAGCAACCGACCAAGATTCGCTTCATTCTCGATTGGCGCTTCGAGGGCCCTGCTTCGCTCTTCCTGATGGGTGTCAGCAAGGGCTACTACAAACAGGAAGGGCTCGATGTCACGGTCGATGCCGGCACCGGATCCGGGGCAGCCGTAACGCGCGTGGCCTCGGGTGTCTACGAAATGGGATTCGCGGATATCGCGGCGATGATCGAGTTCATCGGCAACAATCCCGACAATCCGGGATCCAAGATGCAAGCGGTGTACATGCTCTACGACGCGACACCCGCCGCGGTATTCGCGCTCAAGAAATCCGGGATCAAGACGCCCGCCGACCTGAACGGCAAAACCCTGGGCGCGCCTGTGTTCGATGCCGGGCGCAAAGCGTTTCCGATCTTCGTCACGGCGAACAAGCTGAATGCCGCCTCGATCAAATGGACCTCGATGGACCCGCCCTTGCGCGAAACGATGCTCGCCAAAGGCGATGTTGATGCGATCACCGGATTCACCTTCACCAGTCTTCTGAATCTGAACGCGCGGGGCGTGAAGGACGAGGACATCGTCATCCTCAAGTACCCGGACCACGGCGTGAAGCTCTACGGCAACGCCGTCATCGCTTCGCAGAAATTCATCACCGAGAATCCCAAAGCGGTCGAGGGATTCCTTCGCGCACTCAGCAAAGGGATCCGCGACGTTGTGAAGGACCCCGACGGCGCGATCGATTCGGTGTTGAAACAACGCGATCCGCTGATCGACACGGCGCTCGAAAAACGCCGCCTGAAAATGGCCATCAACGAAGTCATCGCCACGCCCGAGTATCGTGCCGGCGGAATCGGCACCATCGACAAGAACCGGTTCGACGACACCGTGAAGCAGGTGTCGAGCGCATTCAACTTGAAGACCACGCCGACGGCCGACAGTTTGTTCAACTCGAGTTTTATGCCGAGCGCCGCCGAGCGCCGCGTGTTTTCGAATTAATCAAGCCGAGGAACCTGCGCGGCACACCGCGCAGGTTCCTGATGGCTGACGCTAAGGATCGGAATTTCCGTGAGCACAAAAAACCACGACGCCAAAATGCGTCGACTTCACTCGCCAAGGAATCGATCAATGGAACAGTCGCGTCAGCGTTTAGGCCTCTGCGCGGTCCGCCGTGCAGAGGCCTGCCTGGCATAACGGCTTTCGGCGGAGGAAAGCCTTGGCGGAGGCTGCAGCAAGCGCGCATGCGCTGGTCGAGTTCAGGTCGGTCAACCTCGCCTACGAGGCGGGCGGCGATAACGCGATCGAGAACATCACCCTTTCCATTCGGGAGGGTGAGTTCATCGCGGTCGTCGGGCCGTCGGGTTGCGGGAAGTCCACATTCATGAAGCTCGTCTCGGGCCTGCGCCCGCCCACCGGGGGCCGGGTCATGGTCGATGGCGCCGACGTCAAAGGCCCCTTGAAGATCGTCGGCATGGCATTCCAGGCGCCAACCTTGCTGCCCTGGCGCACGACCATGGACAACCTGCTGTTGCCGCTGGAGATCGTCCAGCCGTATCGATCGAACTTCAAAAGACGCCGCGCAGAGTTCGAGGAGCGCGCGCGCGGCCTGCTGAAAACGGTCGGGCTCCAGGGCAATGAGCAGAAGTTTCCGTGGCAGTTGTCGGGGGGCATGCAGCAACGGGCGTCGATCTGCCGCGCGCTTATCCATGAACCCAAGCTCATGCTGCTCGATGAGCCCTTTGGCGCACTCGACGCCTTCACGAAGGAAGAACTATGGTGCGTGCTGCGCGACCTGTGGACTGCGCGGCGCTTCACGGTCATCCTGGTGACACACGATCTGCGCGAGGCCACCTTTCTCGCCGACACGATCTATGTCATGTCGAAGCGGCCCGGTCGGATCCTCGTGCGAAAGGAAAACCCGCTGCCACGCCCGCGGGACCTCGAAGTCACCTACACCGAGAAGTTCACCGACATCGTGCATGAGCTGCGCGAGCATATCGGTCGGATCCGCAAGGTCTGAGAAAGGTCAAGCATGGCCCTGAAAACCAAGACCATCGATGCCTGGGCACCGTGGATCGTCCTGCTGGTGCTCATCGTGTTGTGGGAAATCGTGTGTCGCGCATTCCGCGTGCCCGAAACAATCATTCCGGCACCCAGTGCGGTGGTGCGCGCGGTCTCCGAATGGGCCGTCCTGGTTGCGATCCTCGAACACGCCTGGCATACGTTCTACCGCACGATGATCGGCTTTGGCATCGGCGTGGTTGTTGGCGTCGCGCTCGGATTCATCATCGGATCGTCCCGCTTCATGTACAACGCGTTCTACCCGCTCATGATCGCCTTCAACGCGATTCCGAAAGCGGCGATCGTGCCGATTCTTATCGTTTGGTTTGGTCCGGGCACCGTGCCGGCGATCTGGACCGCGTTCCTGATTTCGTTTTTTCCGATCACGGTCAATGTGGCAACCGGCCTCGCTACCCTTGAGCCGGAACTGGAAGACGTGCTCCGATCGCTCGGGGCAACCCGAATGGACGTGCTCTTGAAGGTCGGGCTGCCCCGGTCGCTGCCGTATTTCTTCGCCTCGTTGAAGGTCGCGGTGACGCTCGCATTCGTCGGCACGATCATCTCGGAGATCGGCTCATCGAACGAAGGGATTGGTTATCTGATGCTGTCGGCCGGATCGTCGATGCGAATGGGGCTGACCTTCGCCGGCCTGATCCTGATCAGCGCGATGGCGGTCGCGATGTACGCGATCTTCGCGGCGCTCGAGCGCCGGATGACGGGCTGGGCCACCCGGGGAATGGAGGCGCCCGTTTAGGCGCAAGCGTACCGCCGGTTATTTGGCGCCGACGAGTCCGTGTTGATCGATATCGCGGGCCGGCGCCACCCTGGCGCAACCGGCTTGGCGCCAATGCGCGTACATCACCGTCAACGCGGTGAGCAGCGGAAATACGAATAACCCGTCGAATACGCCGGCACCACCGACGCCGCGAAGGAATTCCATCAGCGGATAGCCGCCATCGAGCGCGTATTGCACGGCTCGGATGACATCAATCGGCAGTAGCGACAGGAAGGTCAGCGCGTAGGTAATGCCCGGTGCCACGGGTAGTTGCCGCCAGACGAGAATCAACGCGGCTATCGAGAAGATCACGATAATCTGCAGACTCAGCACGCCATCGACTTCACGCCAGAACGAAGTGAAGTACATGAGGGGCAGCGACACGCACCAGACGCCGATCAGCAACGAGAACTCGCGCAGCCGGTAGCGTACTTGATAGAGCAGTGCGACCGAGGCAATCAGCGGCAATGCGACAGCGATGAGCATCGATGCCGTCGAGCCCGCTTCCAGGTAGGCCCCCGGCGCAAAGCCGAAGTTCCCCTGTGCGATCACAGACTGATACCACGCTGCGATTTCTCGAATGCGTTGCTCCATGGACGAGGAGCATAAACGAGCCAAGCAGGTTGGATAGACCGCCAATCCTCCTGTCACGCATGTTGACAAGCGAGGGATCCGCGCGGCGGCGAATCATGTAACCGTCACGCGCGCGAATTTACGTTTGCCTACCTGCACGACGACTACGCGGTCGGGGACGAGCGCGAGATTCTTGTCTTCGATCCGCTCGCCGTCCAGCCGGACCCCGCCCTGATCCATGACACGAAGGGCTTCCGATGTACTCGTACACAGGCCGCTCGCCTTGAGCACCTGCAGGATGCCAAGTGGCTTGCCTGCATTGGGCAGCTTGATATCGGGCATGTCTTCGGGCATCGCGCCCTGACGAAACCGGCGGTCGAAGCTTTCTTCGGCGCGGCCGGCGGCCTTCTCGTCATGAAAGCGGGCGACGATCTCCTTGGCGAACAAGACTTTAATGTCGCGCGGGTTTCTGCCCCCTTCGACTTCGCGCTTCCAACCGTCGACCGTTTCGATCGACGCGAATGAGAGCAACTCGATGTACCGCCACATGAGCGGATCGGCGATTGACATCAATTTGCCAAAGATCGTATCGGGGGCCTCGCTGATGCCGATGGTGTTGCCGAGCGACTTGGACATCTTGTTGACACCATCCAGCCCCTCCAGCAACGGCATCGTGACAATGCATTGCTGCGCCTGGCCGAAATCTTTCTGCAACTCGCGGCCCACGAGCAGATTGAATTTCTGGTCGGTCCCGCCCAGCTCGACGTCGCTTTTCATCGCAACCGAGTCGTACCCCTGCATCAGGGGATACAGGAATTCGTGGATCGCGATGGGTTGATTGCCCTTGAAGCGCCTGCCAAAGTCATCCCGCTCGAGCATCCGCGCGACGGTGTACCGGGCCGCCAGGCGGATCATTCCCTGGGCACCAAGTTGATCCGACCAAGTCGAATTGAACATGATCTCGGTCTTTTCCGGATCGAGGATCTTGAAGACCTGCGCCTGGTACGTCGCGGCGTTCTCGAGAATCTGCTCCCGGGAAAGCGGCGGCCGGGTGATGTTGCGGCCGGTCGGATCGCCGATCATCCCGGTAAAATCGCCAATCAGAAATTGGATGTGGTGTCCCAGATCCTGAAAATGACGCAGCTTATTGATAACCACGGTGTGACCAAGATGCAAGTCAGGTGCCGTGGGATCCATTCCAAGCTTGATGTTGAGCGTGCGACCCGTCTTCAGCTTGTCGATGAGTTCGGCTTCGACGAGCACTTCATCGCAGCCGCGCTTGATGAGGGCTAGCGCTTCGTTGATTGCGGACATGATTGAGCATGAATCAGGATGAGGAACAGCGGTTTGACACGGATGCGGTTTTTTGTGACACTGCGCGCCGAGCTGGAATAAAACATGACCAAAATCAGAAGTTTAACGGTCGCGATTCTAGCCGATGCGATCCGACATACGGGGGAGATGATGGGGCGCCACCGGTTCATTCCGGCGGCCGTGGCCGTGTCATTCTTTGCTGTTGTCACCGCGTTCGGCACAGTCGACGAACACTCCTCCGACATCGCAACGGCATCCGTTGTGGAACCGGTGCGCATTCGCGTGTCATCGGTAGACAATTCGTCGTTGTCGACATTCCGGTTCGAAGAACGCTTTGCACGCGGTGACACCATTGCCGCCGTGCTCGCGCGATTGCACGTGAGCGCAGGCGACGTGTCGGCCGTGCTGGCGGACAAGGCGGCCCTATCCGCGCTGAATGCGCTGCGCCCGGGAATCGTCGCGGAGTCGGAAGTCGACGATTCAGGTCGCCTCGTCTCGCTCAGATTCATCACCGGCAGCGGCCGGCTGGTCGGTCTCAATCGCGCGGCGTCGGGCTTCGACATTGTCGACCGGGCGATCACGCTGCGAACGCAAGTCCACGCGCGGGCCGGCATCGTCGGCTCGTCATTCTTTGGATCGGCCGATGCCGTGGGTGTTCCCGATAGCATCGCGATGCGGCTTGCCGAAGTACTTGGCGCCGAAATCGACTTCCATCGCGATTTTCGTCGTGGAGACCGCTTCACGGTGGTGTTCGAAACGCTTCATCATGATGGGCGCCTGATTCGCACCGGGCGGTTGTTGGCCGCCGAAGTCGTACGTGGCGGCCAGGCACATCGGGCCGTCTGGTTCGAGCACGGCGATACACACGGTTACTTCACGCCCGAGGGGAAGAGCCTGCGACACGCCTTCCTCCGCTCACCGCTCGAGTTCACCCGCATCACGTCCGGATTCGAGCAGCGCTATCTGCCGGGATCGAAGCGCTGGCAAACGCATAAAGGCATCGATTATGCCGCCCCGATTGGAACGCCGGTTCGAGCGACCGGGGACGGCGTGGTCGAATTCGTGGGAACACAGGCCGGCTACGGTAGCGTCGTGATCCTCAGTCACAAGGGTGGTGTCACGACGCTCTATGCGCACCTCAGCGGATTCGCCGAGGGGTTGAAGCAGGGAGGGCGCGTTGCCCAGGCGGAATTGATCGGTTATGTCGGGAAAACCGGTTGGGCAACCGGACCGCACCTTCACTACGAGTACCAGTTGCGCGGGCAGCACGTCGACCCGTTATCGATGGCAATGCCAAGTTCCACGCCGGTCCCGGGTGAGTTGGCAACACGATTCCAAAGCCAGACAAGCGCAGTGCTCGCTCGTCTCGATTTTCTCAGATCGAGCATTCTCGCCTCGGCTGAGTAAGCGCTCGACATCCGGGGGCGCACATGCGGATGGATCCGATGACGCTTCCACCGTTTGTTCGCGGATCCTGGATGCGCCGGTTCGAGGTACCGTCTTGAGTACCGGGCGCGACCTCTACATCGGACTGATGTCCGGAACCAGCCTCGATGGCGTCGATGCGGCCCTCGTCGACTTCGCGACGACCCCGCCGAGCCTCGTCGCTACGCATTTTTCGCCGTTTCCAAGCGCCATCCGAACCGAGGCGTTGGCGCTGAATTCATCCGGCCCGGACGAACTCGATCGCGCTGCCCGATTATCCATTCGACTTGCCGACCTTTACGCAGCGAGTGTCCTCGATATTCTTCGCGACGCCAACGTCGCGCCCGCGGAAGTGGTTGCGATCGGTTGTCACGGTCAGACCGTCCGGCATCGCCCCGCGTTGGGATACACGATTCAACTGGTGGATCCGTCGCGACTGGCCGAGCACACGCGGATTCGAACCGTTGCCGATTTTCGCAGCCGCGACTTGGCGGCCGGCGGTCAAGGCGCCCCATTGGTGCCGGCGTTTCACCGTACCTGGTTCGGTTCGTCAACGGTGCATCGCGTCGTGCTGAATATTGGCGGGATCGCGAACATCACCAATCTGCCGATCGATGCACCCACGACCGGATTTGACACCGGCCCTGGGAATATCCTGCTTGATCATTGGGCGCAGGAATGCCTGGGAAGTCCGATCGATCGAGAGGGTCGTTTTGCCGCGGGCGGATCCGTCGTTGCAGCGCTGCTTGAAGCGATGATTGGAGATCCGTATTTCAGCACCGCACCGCCGAAGAGTTCAGGGCGCGATTATTTCAATGCAAAGTGGCTGCGCTCGCACGACATCGCAGGGTTGCCACCCGAAGATGTCCAGGCGACGCTCGGCGCACTCACGGCGCGGTCAATCGCAGAAGCAATAGAACGGTATTGTGTCGGCGTGGCCGAGGTATTCGTCTGCGGCGGTGGCGCGCACAACCGTGACCTGATGGGACGATTGCCGAAGCTGCTTCAACATGCGACGCTCAGTTCGACGTCCGCGCTCGGCCTGGATCCCGATTGGGTTGAAGCCGTCGCGTTCGCATGGCTTGCGCGCTGTGCAATGCGAAACGAAACATCGAGCCTGGCAGAAGTGACGGGGGCGCGCGGCGCCCGGGTGCTGGGCGGGATCTATCCGGCTTGACCCGGCAGCAGCGCGCTAACAAATTCACCGCAGGGGACGCGGAGAACAGAGCGGAAGCGCGGGGTTCGCGGGGTTGATACGCCTCCCGACGTTCGCCATCACGAATCCGCAAACGCTACCGCGCCGCGCCGCGAAAACCCCTACGCCGCGAAGGAAGACCCGCAACCGCACGTGCTGGTTGCATTGGGGTTCTTGATGACGAACTGCGCGCCTTCGACGCCCTCGGTGTAATCGATCTCGGCACCGACGAGATATTGGTAACTCATCGAATCAACAAGGAGGGTGACGCCATTCTTTTCCAGAACGGTATCTTCCTCGCTCACTTCCTCGTCGAATGTGAAGCCGTACTGAAAGCCGGAGCATCCGCCGCCCGTGACGAATACGCGCAGCTTGAGGTCGTTGTTTCCCTCTTCATCGATCAACTGACGGACTTTGCCCGCCGCTGAGTCCGTGAAGACGAACGGGGCGGGCATCTCGGCGACTGCATTCATACTGCCTCCGGCTGGAATAGGTTCCGCTGCAAGGACGTGCGGGCGAATTGCTGCGATTCAATGGCCAGCGAACGAATTGGACAAAAATGGCATCGCTGGAGGTGCCCACGCATCCCCGGAATCGGGACTCGATGCGACCATTATCCAGTCGCCCGCCCCTGGGGTCAACGTTGTCGGCGCCATGGTTACTCGTAGCATCGATTAAATACCGAGAACCCGCCCCGGCTCGCGACTCCAAGTCCCGATCAGGCGCTGGCGCGAGACGCCACCTTGAGCTCGACCGCCTTCGAGTCGATTTCGGACCGATGCATCAGGTGGCCATCGACCACGGCCCCGAGGTGCATCTCGAGCGACACGTAGTACACATCGCCCGCGACCCGGCAACGCGGCTGCAGCTCGAGTGACTCCATGGCGTGGATCGGGCCTTTGACCGTTCCGTTCACAACCAGATGCGCAACGCGAATTTCGCCTTCGACTGTTGCCTGCTCGCTGATCACCAGGGTCGCATCGCTCTCCGAACTGCCCGCGATGTCGCCTTGCACGATCCCGTCTATCCGCAATCCGCCCGCGAACGTGATGTTGCCTTCAACGCGGGTCCCGGAACCAATCAGACTGTCGATGCGTGTTTGGGGGGCGGACTTCTTGTTTCCGAACATGGGCTTTCCTTTTCGAAAATCTCGCAGGGGACGTTACGACACACTGAAGCTTTGGGTCGCTCTCGGTTGGGTTGAGCCGTTCTCAAGGACTCGGACCTGTACTGATTTCACCTTGCTGGTCGGATCGACACGAAACAGCCCTTCCACACGCTGGATCCGTCGAAAGCTCAACTTATACGCCGGATCCGAAGCGGTCCGAACATCGGGCATGGTAATCACCGCGAGCTTTTGACCATCCCGCTCGACATTCAGGATCAGCTCAAGGCTGCCGTGGAATTCCTGGCCTCGGCGGACCTCCCCGGCAAACAAGAGCATTCGATATCGATACTCGCCCGGTTTGCCGCTCGGCTCGACGCGCAGACTATGGATGGTAAGGCGATCGTCCTTCCCGCCGGGCAACAGGGTCTCGAAGAATGTCAACTCTTCCTTGAGGCGGGCATTCTCGGTCTCGACCGACTGCAATTGAGTGGCGAGCTGTCCCTGCGCGGACTTCTCCAACTGTATGCGGCTATCGCTGCTTGCGTGGGCGGCTCTGAGGCCATCAAGCTCGGCGGTCAACGCACTCACTCGCTCTTTCAGTTGAACGTGTTCACGCACGGCCACTTGCGCGTCGGCAATGCCCGCGCGCTTCCCGACTTCGTAGATGATGAATCCACCACCAAGAAAGACCACGATGGCAACAGAAGCCCAGGTAATCCGCCAACCCAAGCCCATGCGAGCCCGAATCGCCATCGGGCCCGATACCCCGCTTGGTCGCATGGTCGAGGAGGATCGTGCCATCAGGGCGCCACGGCAACATGCTCAAGTCCGGCCTGTTCATCCAAACCGAACATGATGCTCATGTCATCCGCCTTGTGCAGGTCACGCGTATGCAGGGTCGCGTGCGGATACCGGGCGAGCAAGCGCTCAGCCCCGCGCCCGTGTAACCCGTGCTACCCACGATACCAAAATCGATCACGGCTCGGACTCCCGGAAATCTGCGCGTCGGCCCGCGAGAAATCCTCCCGGTGATGCTAAGAGTCGTAACGACGTTTGAAGCGATGCACCCCTGCCGAAGCCGAAGCGCTCACGACAGAATTATTGTGTAGCATCGTGCTTGTGTAGCATCGCCGCGCCGACCCGACGCGCAATTGTGCAAGCTTCGCTTCAAGTGTCAATGGCCGAGACGAAAAAGCCGCCAAGCGGCGGCCTTCGCGAACCTGAAACCTTGCCGATCAGGAAACTGGTCGGCCGCCCGGGCAGAATTCTAGCGCTTGGAGAACTGCTTCCGACGACGCGCCTTGTGAAGACCCACCTTCTTGCGTTCGACCTCCCGAGCATCCCGCGTTACCAAGCCCGCTCGCGACAGCAGCGGCTTCAATGACGCATCGTAATCGATCAGCGCGCGGGTGATGCCATGACGAACCGCACCGGCCTGCCCTGACTCACCGCCACCATCAACGTTGACCTGGATGTCGAACGTCATCAGGTTATCGGTCAGCACGAGGGGTTGGCGAACGATCATGCGTCCGGTCTCGCGGCCGAAATACTGGTCAACCGGCTTCTTGTTGACGATGAACGCGCCCTTGCCACGCTTCATGAAGACCCGGGCCACCGCGCTCTTGCGACGCCCCGTTCCGTAGTTGTGATTACCGATCATTGCGACAGCTCCAGAGTTCTCGGCTGCTGAGCGGTATGGGGATGCTCGGCGCCACGATAGACTTTCAATTTCTTCAGCATTGCGTACCCGAGCGGCCCTTTCGGCAACATGCCCTTGACCGCTTTCTCCAGCACACGTTCGGGAAAGCGCGCGTGAACCTTCGCGTAGGTGGCCTCTTTGATACCACCCGGATATCCGGTGTGGCGGTAGTACATTTTCTGCTGGGCCTTGTCGCCCGTTACGCGCACCTTGTCGACGTTGACGACGACGATATAGTCGCCCGTGTCGACATGCGGCGTGAATTCCGGTTTGTGCTTGCCGCGTAGCCGGCGCGCGCATTCGACCGCCAGGCGCCCAAGCACTTTGTCGGTCGCGTCGATGACAAGCCACTCACGACGGACCTCGTGGGATTTTGCGAAGAATGTTGACATGTTCTTTAAGCAGGAGGGACTGAGCGCAGCGACCGGCCCGGCGTCCATATGGGGATCAGGGGAAACACGAGAGTGTAAGTCCGAGGTGCACTGGCGTCAACGCACTTGATGAAACACCGGCTGATCGCGTCGCGATCGCGCGATACGGCGCGGCGTTTCGGAAGAAGAACCGGGCTTCACCTTGAAGCCAGAAAAGAAAACGCGACTCGTTGCGAGTCGCGTTCAATTCCACCAAAGGAGGAGGGTGGAGGAGACAACCTTGTAGGCCAAGCGCCCGTCGAATCGACTTCAACCGCACTTACCCAACCACGGCTCGAATATAGCAAAACAAATTGTGCGATGCAATAGTTTAGTGCTGTCGTGCTTTTCACCAGCAATTCATTGGAACAAACATCCATTTCAACTAAGGCGCCTTAGGCTTCCCGCCGCCCGACACGCATCGATTAAGAACGATCGTTCGGATTAGGCGCCGATACCACGCGTTCGCCGCTCGCCGATACGGCCATGCTCGGTTAGAGTCGGACGTATCGAGACCGATCCAGCGCCCAACGAAAGGAGACTCCATGAAGTGCAAGGTGACATGGTTCGACGGGATGTCGTTCATCGGGGAGACGGAAAGCGGTCATGCGATCGTGATGGACGGGGCGCCGGATGCAGGCGGTCGCAACCTCGGGCCGCGTCCGATGGAGGCGGTACTGGCCGGCACCGGTGGCTGCACCGCGTTCGACGTCGTGCTGATCCTCAAGCGCAGCAGACAAGACGTGGCCGGTTGCCACGTCGAGCTGGAGGCAGACCGCGCGGACATCGACCCGAAGGTCTTTACGCGTATTCACATGCACTTCGTCGTGCGCGGCCGGAACCTGAAGCCCTCACTCGTCGAGAACGCAATCAAGCTTTCACATCAGAAGTATTGTTCGGCGTCGATCATGCTCGCAAAGACGGCGGAGATCACGCACGACTACGAAATCATCGAGGAAGGGGCGCCGCGCTGAGGCAACGACGGCGGCTCGACACCGCAACGGGCCGCGATGCCGTTCAACATCTCGCGACAGACGAGGCGACGACTACGCAAGCGTTGTGATCGTCGTGCCCGTTGCGGGTTTGCCTGACACCGCCCTCCGCTCAAATGTAGTAAGTGATCTCCGTCATCACCTTCGATGATGCACGCATGGCCGCACGGATCGGCATCGGCAGGTCGCTCCCGCCAAGCTGCTCGGCCGCATGGGCATGACCGGCTTCTTCTGATCGCATGCGTTCGATGATCGCCCGGGTCTTGTCGTCATTCGGACTCAAGCGCTCCAGAT
>JBJXGX010000033.1:0-3518 GCA_046160305.1 Burkholderiales bacterium | reverse complement strand
TGGGGCGGCGGCGTTGAGACCTGCAAGACTGAAATCGAAGTGGGACCGACTGCAGACAAACGCGCCTGCGCTCACCCTTCGACAGGCTCAGGGCAAACGGAGGTTATGGGGTGTGCAATCAATCGAGCGGTGGTGGATCCGCCGGTTCGTCCTGGGATTATCAAAGTCGCCCGTTCGTCCTGAGCCTGTCGAAGGATGAACGCGCGTATTGAGAGATTCATGTTGATCGGGGTACGCGCGGCGGACAAAGCCTTCCAGCGTTCGCCCATTTAACGGGTCTGTCCTAAGCTCGTCGAAGGGGTCAGGGCGAACGTCACGGTGCGAATGCCTCTGCTATCTCCCCGTCTTGATATTGGACGACCGCCCCAGCCTCGACACCTCACCCCAGTCGCCTGCAATCATTGCTTCCTTTTTCTTGCGGCTCCAGCCCTTGATTTGCTGCTCGGCTGCAAGCGCTTCGTCGCGTGCCGGGAACTCTTGTGAAAACACCAATTCGATGGGGCGGCGGTTGAGCGTGTAGCAACCTGGAATTGCTCCAGTTGAATGTTGCGCGATTCGCGTCTCGAGATTGTCCGTGTGGCCTGTGTAGTAGCTGCCATCCGCGCAGCGCACGATGTAGACCCAGAAGGTCATTGCGAGTTCCTATTGGTCTTTTCTAGGGCCGCGCCTCCATTCACCCTTCGACGGGCTCAGGGCGAACGGAGGTTACGGCGTGTGCAATCAATCGAGCGGTGGACCTGCTCGTTCGACCGGAGCTCGTCGAAGGGCTCACGGCGAACGGAGGTGATGACTTGCTTAAGGACGGGCTGGACGCATGGCTGCCCGTTCGTCCTGAGCCCGTCGAAGGATGAACGCGCAGACGTCGGGTTAGTAATGACGAGTGATGCTTCACTCGCACCGAATTTCGGTCTCCTTGACGCCCCCCAACGCGCGCTTCCAGCGCTGCACGCCGCGATGAGAATCGTTCGCCTGGTCTGGCACGAGCGGACGGCACTGGACAAACTGGCGATAACGATCCCAGGCCATTTGCGCCTGTCCGATGATCGTTTTTTCCTCAGTCTCCAGTCCTTGCGTGCCGAACAGAAGATTCGTTGCGGCTATTTGCCGGATCCGCACGCCCCCCATCCGTGAGATCGCAAAGTAGCCTCGTAACGGATGATCAGGCGTGAGGTCCCGTTCCGCATCGTCGATGAAACCGATCGCCTGCGTGGTTTCGTCCGCGATACGCCGATAGGCGCGTTCACGCTCTTCGGCCGGCGCTTTGGAGGTGGGGCGCTTGGCAAGCAACCCCGATGCTTCATCGATCCGCACCAGGCCGGGCAAGGCGACGAGCAACGCCCGATCGCGCGGCGGTGGCGGTTGATTGCCGGTCGGTGCGCACGCGCCGTCGAGCCCGGCACGCGCACCGCGGATAGCATCGTCACGCTCACCCAGACGCCAGAGCGCGAGCACGCGCAAGGTCTGCGCGGTGCAAAGGAGCCGATCGGCGCCGAGGTCCTGCGATTTTTCCGCGATCAGTTTTTGCAAGGTGGCGGCAACGATGCGATAGGAAGACGTATAGCTGTCGACGGATGATCCGGCCTGCTCGTCCCCGAGCCGCTCGCGGTTCTCCATGTCCGCGGCGCGGCTGAATGTGCGTTCCGCCTCCCGCAAGGTGTCGATATGGGAGACGCATCCGCTTGCGCCGATAATGCACGCGAGGGCGACCAGCATCGAGTGGCAACGTGACACCCGCATCATCGTTCTCATACGAAGACCTCGGCGATCCGGTGGCGAAAGGGCAGCAAGTCAACCGCACCGGTGGCGGTCGCAATCGCAACGGCGGTTGGCAGGACGCGGGCGAATTCGATGAAATTCTCGTTGTTGATCACGCGCGTGGTGATGACATCGAAAACCGTGGCAACGAGTGCCTCCGATACATCCGATCGCAGCGCCACCCAAGCCACTGCGGCCGCCGATTCCGGCGCGAAGATGCTTGCCAGGACTGCTTCCAGAACGAGCGGTGCGAAACGGCGGCCGGTTGCGTTGGTGAGTTGCAATGAGTATTGGAGGCCCATGGCACGAAGCACGGTCTCGATCATCGTTGCGGCAGCGCTCGTAGACAAGCGCACGGTACCGTTGGCCCGGATCGCCGTGAGCAACTCGACTACGACGACCTCCAGCATCGTGCCTTGAATGCCGGTCTTGGCGGTCACCCAAGCGGGATTGGCAACAACCTCGGCGATGACCGCACGCGTGATGCGCAAGGCGTCTTCTTCGCCGAATTCCGCTCGCCATCGCGCACCAGGGGATGGCGGCGCCGCGATCGAGCCGAGAACGCCTTTCGCCGCGATGAGGATCAAATGCTCGCGAGGATCATTCGCGCCGGCCGGGATCAGTGCATCCAGATGCAGCGCCGAATTCGCGAGCACCAACCGCACGACTTCGGGCGCGATCGTATCGGGGCGCAAGGCCGCGCTGCCACTCTTTGCAACGAGATGCGCGACATCCTCGGCGGTGGTCTTGACGAGCGCCGTGAGGAAGGGCGTCCGGGCGGACACCAGCTCCGGATGCCGGCTCACCGCATGGAGGGCGGCCTGGGCGATCCCATCGAGCGCGCGCGTCCCGTAGGCACGTTCGGGTTGTCCATGGGTCACGTCGATGAGGGCATCGAGGAGGACGCTCGTGACCGAACGCAGAAGGTCCTCCTTGCCCGGTGTCGATGCATTGAGAAACAGCTCGGGATGTTCACGCGCCGCCGTGGCCGCACCGCGCAAGACGGCCCTGAAGACATCGTTGCCCAACGCGATGCGCGTGTCCTGCTCGGTCAAGGTGAGGCGTGCGAAGTCGCGTCCCTGGACCATTTCAAAGACGGCACCTGCGACGTTGCCTGCCAAGACCTGGCCCCGACGATCCTGGGTCAGAAGCTCGGGATGTTCATGCACGATCTCGAGCAGGCTGCCGAGCATGGTCGGAACGAGGGTCGTGGCGCTTGCCGTCGCAAAATCAACGCGCTCGAAGCGGACGAGAAATTCGTGGACGAGCTGGCTCCGGGCGGAAGACTTGATGCCAAGATCGGGAAGCGATGCAGCGTAATCGATCGCGATGTTGATCAGCGTTCCGGCAAGGCGCCTGAGGACGGTCGAGTCACCTTCTTTCCGCCATTGGCGCACCGCGAGCAGATGGTAGAGATCGTCATTGGCCATGGCGGGTGCGTTCGATCCGCGTGAGCCCTCCTCGGTGCGCGAAGGAGCGCCGATGAACCGCCCCGCACGCGCTTCCACCATGACGAAGTGTTCGCTGTAGGTCGACATCAACTCGTCGTGGTCGGCTTCCGTGAGCGCATTCGGTCCGCGATCCCGGATGATCGCGAGTAGCGCTTTGACACGCGGATATTCGTCCGCGATGGATTGTCCGTCGCCCTGCGAATAGAACGCGCGCACCGAGCTCGCGTCGGGGGCGATCGGGAAGTCCGGCAGGGGGAGCACGATCGCTTCCTCGCGAACAGAGTCGGCATAGAGGCGCCGCGCTTCCTCACC
>JBJXGX010000032.1:0-15649 GCA_046160305.1 Burkholderiales bacterium | reverse complement strand
GATTGACGATGCTCCCGCCTTCACACTTCGACCATGGGCATGTGCCGTCTGCGGCGCGCGCCGGCGCGGTGAACGCCAGCCGACCGGCCATGAAGTCCTCGGAAGACAGCCATGATGTGCTCGCGATGAAGCTGCTTGCGTGCACCTGCGCGCCGGCACCGAACAGGATCCCGTTCGGGTTGAGCAGGATCACCTGCCCCTTTGCACCGAGCGTGCCCTGGATGTGCGACACCTGATCGCCGGTGACCCGGTTCAGCGCCACGCTGCGATTCGATTGCTGCTGGAAATAGACAGCTTCGGTCGGACTGATACTGAAGCTGCGCCAATCGATGACCGCGCGATCGGAACTCTGGACGATATCCGTTCGGTTGCCCTGTGTGCGTATGTCCGCAGTTCCCGCGACCACCTTGCCGCCGGTGGGCCCCGCGATCACCGGCGGCGAAAGGAATCCTGCCGCGCAAAGTGCGATGGCGATCTTCGTCGGTGTAAAGGGTCGCGTTGCCGGCGCGGCGCCGGCGCGGATGCCCTGGCAACCTGCCTTCGAACGCCGTGCTTTCATGGATGTCGCCCCGGGGCGTTGAACAGCATATCGCCAAGTGCGTGCGCCGCCGATGCGCTTTGCATGTCATATTCCGCGCGAAATTCGACCCGGCGATTCTCCGGCGCATAGGGGTTGGCCGCATTGAGTGGCACGCTTTTTCCCCTGCCGATCGCAACCAGCATCGTTCCGGGAATCTGATGCGTTCTGGTCAGGTATCCGCGCACCGCGAATGCGCGCCTGAGCGACAACTCGGTGTTGTAGTCCTCGGCACCGTATGCATCGGTGTGGCCTTCGATCGCCACGATCGCGCCCGCCGGCAATCGTTTGATCCCGGCGGCAACGGCGTCCAACTGCGCGGCGGCGCTCGCCAACACATCGGTCGAGTTGGAGTTGAAGCGCATGGCGATAGCGAGCGACCCCGCTGAAGATACCCGGTGCGGGGCGATCATGGTCAATCGATCAGGAGCAGGCTTGAATCGATCCGGAAGGGCGGCATCCTTGCCAGCGACGCTTGCATTCGCCGACGCGACCGCTTTGGCCGCGGCAGGGTCGAGGAGGCGGACCGCTCGCGTGCGAGTTCTGGGCGCCGTGGCGAGGGGTTCTTCCGGGCGGGATAATAGCCGTGCGACCTCGTCGGGGTCGGGAATCTCACTCTCGGGGAAATAGGTTGCAGACTGGGCAAGCGCGGTCGATGCGATGAACATCGACAGGCACACCAGGGAGTGGTGCCGGCATTTCATTGTTATCTCCTCGAGATCGCGACCACCGCGATGCATGCTGCGATACTGGATCGCGGACGCAACGCGTTTCGTTCAATGCGAAACGTAGAGGATTGCGGGCACGAGGGAAATATGCCTAATGGATAGCATCGACTAGCTCATCGGGTCGAAGCGCTCGCCCGCCCTGCGTGCGCGATCGGCAAGACAGGCTCCCGCGAGATCCAGGACGAAGGCAGCGCGGCGGCCGGGCAGGCGCCCTCCGCGGTCAGGCGAAAACAGAAATCGCCGACCAGGCTCGATGATTCCCAGGGAATCTGTTTCTGCCCGGTATCGCGCACCACGCCGTCGCGAATGCGCTTGAACATATGTTCGATCGGCAGACCGGGTTCACTGATCTGCGTGAGGAGATGTCGCGTGTACGCGCTGTGGCTTCCGGGCCCATCGAGCGCGACGCTGCCAGGCGCGGTGGAGAACGCGATCAATGTTCCTTGCGGCGGTCGCGGACCGTCGGCAAAGCCAGGTTGCACGGTGCGCGCCATATTGGGATTTCTGGTCTTCGCAAGTAGCGGGTACGCCGCGTCGCGGCAGGCGTCCAGGATGACCACGTTGACACCCGACCTGTGCTGGGCGAGCTTGTCGACGAGATCCGAGGCATTCGCCGCCTTGTGCAGCAGATCTTCTTCGCTGCGCAGGAGAGCATCCACCGGGATCAGGTAGTTGCGGCCGCGATACTGCGCGCCATGACCGGCGAAATAGATGACCCGCACCTGGCTCGTTGCGGCGCGATCGAGAAAGTCGCGCATTGCATCGATCATGCCCGCGTAGGTTGCGTTTTCGCGCTGGATGACATCGAACCCAAGCTCCCGCAGCGCGCCCGAGACCGCGCGCGCGTCGTTCACCGGATTGCGAAGCGGCAGCCGCGCGTACGCACTGTTCCCGATGATGAGGGCAATGCGTTCGGGCGGCGCCGGCTCGACCGTGCGCGTGGCGTTGGCCGGCGCCGCCAGCCCAAGCCAAAGCGTTGCGCAGGCGAGGATCAACAGGGGGCCGATTCGAGGCGTCATAGGGAAGATCACAAAATTTGACTTACAACAGTGCAACAATCAATGCAGGCAGCGCAATGGTCCGTTTGGCCTATGCCGCCGGACCACGGGATGCGGCGCGGGTATCCGTGTTGCGTGCTCAGGGCCGCTTTGCCTCGCCCGCCGCACCCTTGCGCTCATAGGGTTCGACCCGCACCACCAGCGCACTTTGTGCCAGGGCCATCCGCAGCTCATCGAGCAATCCGGTGCGTGGCGCGATCAAATAGTCGCCAAGCTGGTCCGGACCATCGACGATCCGGGCCCCCGACTCGTTCAGAAGCATCCGAAGGTCGCGCTCAGTGGCCTGTTGCTGAAAACGAACCTGCAACAGGACCTCGATGCCTTGCGCCCCGCCGCGAATCTGACCGAATTCGGGCGCGTCGCTACGCTGCTGGAGCAGGGTTCCAATGACCACTGCCTGCGCCGCGATCAAGGCAGCCGCCAACGCGTAGCCAGGATGCGCGACCAGACTGGCCAACCAGCCGGTCAGCCGATCCAACAACGGACGCGGCGCTCCCGCCTTCGCTGCGGCATCCTGCTTCAATCGCGCCGCCAGCCCTTGCCAACCGGCGCCTTCCGGCAGCGACCGCAATTGTTCATCGACCGCCCCCGCCAGCGACCGGTGCCATGCGAGCTCATCATGCGCTTCGGGATGATCAACCAGATAGCGGTCCACCCAGTCGCGATCCGCGAGTGCGATCTCGCCGGTCACATACCAGGGCACCAGCTCGTCGAATCGCCGGCGCGCGGGCTGCTTGGAATCGTCGGTCGTCATTTGGCTTGTTGTCCTGTCAAGCTGGTTACGTTGGGCCGGTCTTGGGGAATCCACGCGGAATCCACGCGGTGCCGGGCATGGATTCCTAGTTGATCCGCCCCTCCAGGCATTTCTTCATGTTGAGCCGCGCATGAAAGAGCCGCGTCTTGACCGTGTTCTCAGGGCATGCCTGCAATTCGGCGATTTCCGCGATCGACAGCTCCTGAAAAAACGCGAGTTGCAGGCACTCGCGATGGTTCACGGTCAAGCCTTCCATGCAGCGCTTCACTTCCATGCGCCGCTCGACGGCCAGGCGCTCCTCGAACGGACCGAGGTCCTCGCTTGGCAGCGACTCATCCAATTCGTCCGATGGCGGCGCGCGATCGCGCAATATGTTGAGCATCTTGTAGCGTGCAATCCCAAGCAGCCAAGTGGAGAACTTCGATCCGCCATGAAACCGATGCGGCTGCTTCCAGACTTCCCAAAGCGTGTCGGTCACCACGGCATCGGCCTCGCCCTCGTCGTGCATGCGATTCAGCGCGAACGCATAAATGCGCCGACCGAATGCCTGCTGCATCTCACGCAAGGCAGACTGATCCCCGCGCTGCATACGATCGAGGAGCGCCTGCGCCCATTCGTTTCCAGGCTCCTTCATCGGAGCTTTTCCGCGACGTTCATAGATGTCATGGACGGGCCGACGGGTTCATAGTTATTTCGGATTAAGCGTCCGCCGGAATGATCGGCCGGACGCGGGCCCACCGCCCCCGTCAAGTTGACGCTCGGGCGGCGCGATGCGACCCGATTCTACTTAGTTATTACCTGGATGATCCCCGGCGCGCAATGGGTCGCGTTCAGGTGGGCACGGTACGCCATGCCAATCGATTCGCACGGCGCAGGGCGGGTAGGCCGATATGTCTTGAGGATTCGTGGTGCGATGGCGAACGCGATCGCACCGTTGTTGCCGTCTACGCCGCAGCCGCGCGGCGATCGGCGCAATGGACTTGCGATTAGGCGCGACCCTCGGAACCGAGAATGGCGTCCGCTTCCAGCGTGAGCGAGGCGCGGACGTGATAGGGCAGATTCGTCCAGGGCATATTGCGAAGGGCGCCTTCGAGTGCGTAGAGAAGATTCAACGTCGGCCGCAAACCTTTGCGATGGATCTCGACATACGCGCCCACCGACCCGAGCTCTTCCAGTTTGCGACGGTCTTCGATGCCGACTTGTTCAAGCAGCAGCGAGGACTCAGGGCTCAGGTTGATCAGCTCGCCGAATGCTACCGGCTGCTGCGTGGACTTCCCGCTTACGCGACTGCGCTTGGTCATGCAAACTCTCCAAGGGACTCGAAAAACGATCGCGATGATCGACCTTTGATGCAACCCCAGCTACCCACCCATCATCGCGATGATCGTATCGTTGGGCGCTTATTCGTAGAACTCCGTGGAGCTACGTTGAGCGCCCGGTCGTCTTCGCGATGCAGGCAGCGCGTAGTAATACATCGAAAACGCCTTGAAAAATCAGCCCTCGTGGGATCTTCACCCACTTTTACAATCGTCTTCCTAACGACGCTATGATCAGTGACAGGAACTGCACACATCGACGTGCCGTTCCACCCATTTCATCGTGCCCGGCGGGGACGATGATCCAGGATCCTCCCAACGTCACGTCATCGCGCATGCCGGCAATCACCGCGCGGATTTGCCTATGAAAACGGCGCGGCTCATGATCCAGGCATCTTGGCTTTCTCGAAGCATCGACCCGCGGCGAGCCTGCCCTTCCTAAGAGTTAGGGAACGTTGACGTAGCGTAAGGGAAATTCCTATATTTCGCGTCATCCGTCGTCCGCCTGGATTGGGGGTCCCAGGCGTTGACACAGGCCGTCGCGCGCGTCGCACCGCTGCCACCATTCGATTGGGCGCTGCCGCTGTAGATGCCGTTCCGGGCTCCCTGGACTTGGAGCGCCGCATTTCGGGCCGTTGCCGTCAGGCAAGAAAATTTCAAACGGCGCCATCAACCCGATGAACGGTTGCGATATGATCGGGTCAAACGAGGTAAATCTCCCGGCATGATCGGGAAGTACGTTGAAATAGCCGTCACGATTTCGCTTGTGAGCGGCTGCAGAATCAACGATGGGAGGTGGTCGGATGAACCGTGCATTGCGCCTGTTCGCGGCCCTGGGGCTCGTGGCGTGCCTGAATTCGCATGCCGCGACGGTGGTCGCGCCGTACGAGACGGGAACGCCTGTCCTGCCGACGTGGACGAAGGTGTTCGGCCATGATCAAAGCACCCCGTTCGCCGACCCATATTTCGCATGGATCAGCGGCGTCGCCGGCGGATCCGGTAACGCCGTCGCCGATCGCGTCATGGGTAACCGTGGCGAGAGGGCGGCCTCACCGGCCGTGAGCGCCGGCGCCGTGCCAATAATCGCGGAAATGGGGGAACTGTCCACCGAGCACGACCGTCCTGCCCTGGTTATTCCGATCCCCGAGCCGGCGTCCTGGTTGATGGTCCTCGCCGGCATCGCAATGCTGGGACTGGTGGCCTGGCGTCGATCGATGTTCCGATAGCGGGCGTTCCGCGCCCTACCAACCCAGCCTCACCCGCCCCATTGCCATCGCCGCGGCGGCCTGCGTCGGCTCGATGACCGGGATGCCGATCGCGGCCCGCAACCGGTCCCGATACTGGGCCATTCCTGCGCAACCCATGACCACGCTGTTGGCGCCATGCTGGTCGCGCAATTGCTCGCCGCACGCCACCATGCGATGAAAGGTCTTGAATTCATCGGCAAGCTCAACCACGGGTAGGCCGACCGGGACTTCCGCGGCCAGCCGATCGGTGAGTCCCATCGCCCCGATCGCGCGCAAGTGGCGGGGAATCGAGCCGGCCAATATAGCGATCACACCGAATTTCTGTCCCAAGGTGAGCGCCGTGAGGATGCCCGACTCCATGATCCCGAGTACCGGCTTGGCGGTCGTCTCTCGCACCGAATGCAACCCGGGGTCGCTGAAGCACGCGATGACGAAAGCAGCCGCCGACCCATCGAGATCCTTGACCAGACGACACAGCGGCCCGATGACGCCATCGACGTCGCGCTGCGTCTGAATGCCCGGCGGCCCCTCCTTCAAGGTAAGCGCCTTGAATGTCGGCCCTCCAGGGATGCGCAATGGGTCGAGGGCGCGATCAATCCCGGCGGTGACAGGCTCCGACGAATTCGGATTGATTACATAGATTGTTTGCATTCCCGTTTCCCGTTTCCCGTTTCCCGTTTCCCGCCAAATCATACGCGCCCTTTCCGCCCCGACCGTCCGCAAGTATGCTCGCTGACTCCCGACAAAAGGCCCCGTCAATGGACAAGTTCGATCTCACCATCCGCAACGGCACCATCGCGACCGCCACGGAGACCACGCGCTGCGATATCGGTATCAAGGGCGAGAAGATCGTCGCGATCGCCGATCGCCTTCCCGCCGGTGCACGCGACATCGACGCGGCCGGCCGTTATGTGCTGCCCGGCGGCATCGACAGCCATTGCCATATCGAGCAGATCTCCGGCATGGGCATCATGTCCGCCGACGACTTCTATAGCGGCACGGTCTCCGCGGCGTTTGGCGGTACGACGACGATCATTCCGTTCGCGGCGCAACATCGCGGAACGTCGGTCACCGCGACCCTCGTTGACTACCACGAACGCGCACGCACCAAGGCGGTCATCGACTATGGATTTCATCTGATCATCGGCGAGCCGACCGACAAGATCCTGAACGAAGAGCTTCCCGCCGCGATCAAAGCGGGTGTCACCTCATTCAAGGTGTACATGACCTACCCGAAGTGGCGCCTCGAGGACTACCAACTGCTGGAGGTTCTCCACGTCGCCGATCGCGAGGGCGCGCTCGTGATGGTGCATGCCGAGAACGATGACATGATCCGCTGGATCGCCAAGCGCCTGATCGAGCGCGGACATGGCGCACCGAAATTCCACGGGGTCGCGCACGATGCGCTCGCGGAGGCCGAGGCAACCCATCGCATCATCATGTTGTCGCGCCTGTTGAGCGTGCCGGTGCTGATCGTGCATGTATCGAGCCCCGAGGCGACGAACACGATCCGCTCGGCGCAAACCCTTGGCGCAAAAATCTACGCGGAGACCTGCCCGCAATACCTCGTGCTCACCGCCGATGACATGGATCGCCCGGGCGTCGAAGGCGCCAAATGGTGTTGCAGCCCGCCCCTTCGCGACAAGGCCGCGCAGGAAGCGATCTGGGCCGGGCTCGCCAACGGCACATTCCAGGTCTATTCATCGGATCATGCGCCGTACCGCTTTGACGCCACCGCGAAGATTCCGCGCGGCGATCAAACCACGTTCAAGGAAATGGCGAACGGTGTGCCCGGCATCGAAATGCGCCTGCCGATCCTCTTTTCCGAAGGCGTGCTGAAGGGCCGTCTCACCCTCAATCAGTTCGTTGCGCTCACCGCGACCAACCATGCGCGCATGTATGGCTTGTATCCACGCAAGGGCACGATCGCGATCGGATCGGACGCTGACGTCGCGATCTGGAACCCCGATATCGAAAAGCGCATCGACTACTCGATGATGCACGATGCCGTCGGCTACACGCCGTATGAAGGCCATGTCTACAAGGGGTGGCCGGAGATCGTGACGAGTCGTGGTCGCATCGTCGTGGAAGGCGGCAAGCTGAACGTCGCGCGCGGCTCCGGGCAGTTCATCGCACGCGGCGCGCCGGAGCCGATCGCGACAAAGCAAGGCGGCGGACGGCCGAGCGCGTTGAAGCGATTCATCACCTAGAGCAATTCACGCAGCCGCGCGAATTGCTGGGCGCTATCGACGCTTGACAACACGCAAGGCTCCCCTTACAACCCGTCTCGATCCAATCCACCCCAAAGGAGCATCCTAAGATGGCCTGGTACGCACTCGCCACATACCGTCAAGGCGCCGGCAGCGCGACAGCGTTCGTGTTCGATGACAAGCTCTACGATTTTGCTACGGCGTGCAAGGCCGTCTCCGACACGCCGCCGGCCTGGGCCACCGCGGAACTCGGCGGATTGATCGCGCGCTGGCCGGAAGTGCAGGTCGGCATCGAATCGATCGCGCAAGCCGCAGCGAAGCTCGCCGGCACAGGCAAGCTGAAGCCTCTTCCAACAGGAACGGCCCTTGCCGCGCCGCTACGGCCTGGTCGCATCTACTGCGCGGCAGCCAACTACATCGAGCATGCGAAAGAGATGAGCACCACCCTCGCCGCCAAAGCGAACGGGCGCCCGTATTTCTTTCAGAAGCCGTCGACAACCGTCATCGGCCCAGAGGAAATCGTGCGCAAGCCCGAGGAAACCTCAAAGCTCGATTGGGAAGTGGAGCTTGCGGTGGTGATTGGCAAGCGCGCGAAGGACGTTCCGCTCGCTCAGGCACTTGACTACATCGCCGGCTACACCGTGGCCAATGACATATCGGCGCGCGACCTCAACAAACGCACCGACTATCCATTCGCGTTCGATTGGTTCCAGGGCAAATGCTGGGACACGTTCTGCCCGCTCGGCCCCTGGATCGTCCCGGCCGCATTCATTCGCGACCCGCAAGACCTGAAACTCAAGCTGACTGTGAGCGGCACCTTGCAGCAAGACGACACGAGCAAGACGATGATCTGGACGGTGCGCGAGCAGATCTCGTATCTCTCGACCATTCTCACCTTGGAGCCGGGTGATGTGATCGCGACGGGTACGCCATCGGGCGTGGGCGCGGGCAAAGGCATTTTTCTCAAGCCGGGCGACGTGATGGAAGCCTGGGTCGAGGGCATCGGCACGTTGCGCAATCCGGTTGCGAATGGCAACCGGGCGGCGTGGGCGGCGATGAAGTAGACAGGAATCGTGCAGGCTTCGACGAGCTCAGCCCGAACGGATTCAACCCTGCAGGCTTCGACAAGGCCTATCCTGAGTTCGTCGAAGGGCTCAGCCCGAACGGATTCTTGGCGACCGTTCCTCGTATTCATTGCACCGAAGGATTGAAAATGCTAATCGACTCGACTCGTCCGACAGGTTTCTCGCTGATCGCATGCATCGCGCACACGGCCGCGTTTGTTCTCGCGATCACCGGTGCGTCGGTCAGCGCGCAGGAAAAGATCACCTACAACATGTCCTGGCTCCCGCAGGGCAGCACGGCCGGGGTGCCGATCGCGATCGATCAGGGCTATTTCAAGGAAGTCGGGCTCGATGTCGAAGCGGTGCGAGGCTACGGCGGCTCACGAACCGTCAACGAAATCGACCAAGGCAAGTTCGAGTTCGGCTATGGCGACCCGATCAGCATCGTCCTCAATCGCGCGCAAGGTGGCAAGACGCGATTGATCGGTGTCATCAATTCGCGCTGGCCGGGCAGCATCTGCTATGTCGAAGGCCGGCAGAAGCCAACCGGTCTTGACAGCCTCAAAGGGCTCGCCATGGGCGGCGGATCGGCCTCACCCGTGCAGACAGTTCTGCCGGCATGGCTTGGACTCAACGATAAGCCGCGCGATCACATCAAACTCGTCAAGATGGATCCGACCGTGATTGATGCAGCGCTGATCGAAGGCAAGATCGACCTCGCCGAATGCTGGGCCGGCAGCAACCTCCCCCTGCTCACCAAGAAAGGGCGCGACGCCGGCGTCACGATCAAGTCGATCGCGCTCGCCGACCATAAGCTCGATGTGTACGGCAGCGGGTTCACCGCGACCGAAGAATTGCTGGCGAAGAAGCCCGAGGTTGCGCGACGGTTCCTGCGCGCCGCATATCGGGGCTACGATTTCATGCAGAAAAATCCGGAGCGCGCCGCCGAGATCATGGTGAAAATGTACTCGGTGCTTGATCGCGGTGTCGTGCTGCAGCAGATCCAGGACATCAATGCGCTCATCGCCGACGCGGGCGCCTCCGACAAACGCATGGGGTTCATCCGTGAAGACCGCGCTGCCGCCACCGTCAAGTTCATCGACACTGCCTATGACTTGAAGGGCAAGGTGAAAGCGGGCGACATCTACTCCAACGACTACCTGAAGTAACCATTGCGCGTAGTGGGTGAGACGCAATGGGCGAGAAATGGACGCTCCGTGATTACCTGATCGCAGTGTCGTTCTTCGCCGCGCTCGGTGCGCTGTGGGAGTTCGGGGTGGCTTGGTTCGGCATCAAGAAGTATCTGTTGCCGCCGCTCTCTAGCGTGCTTGCGACGATGTGGACGTCGCGCGCCGATCTCTGGATCCATTCGCTCGTCACGATGTGGGCGGTGCTGCTTGGATTCATCTTCGCCGTAATCGGCGGCGTGTTGATCGCGCTGGCCGTGTACTTCGTGCCGCTCGCGCAACGCACCCTCTATCCGCTGGTCGCTGCAATGCAAGGCATTCCCAAGGTGGCGCTCGCCCCGCTCATGATCGTATGGGCCGGGTACGGGCTCGCATCGAAGGTGCTGATGGCCTTTCTGATCGCGTTCTTTCCGATCGTAATCTCGACCATCGGCGGCCTCGCCTCGACGCCGGCCAATCTGCTCGAACATTTTCGTGCGATCGGCGCCTCACCATTGGAAACATTCTGGCGGTTGCGCGTGCCAAGCGCGCTGCCAAGCTTCGTCGATGGTTGCAAAGTCGCGATGCCCTTGGCGGTGATCGGCGCGATCGTCGGTGAGTTCGTCGGCTCTGAGAAAGGGCTCGGCGCGCTCATTCTGCTCGCCAATGGCGCCGGCAGAATCGATCTCGTCTTCGCTTGCCTGATTGCGGTAACGATCCTGTCGGCGCTCCTCTACTGGGTGATTCAACTGCTCGGCAATCGTGTGTGGTGGCGAGCATTTTGAATAGAGCGGCGGATAGCGAATCCGCGATCATCGGGACCAAGGTCTCGAAAACCTTCGGCACCGGCACCCATGCACTCGATGCGGTCTCGTTCAACGTTGCGCACGGTGAATTCGT
Organism: Burkholderiales bacterium; assembly: GCA_046160305.1. GTDB lineage: Bacteria > Pseudomonadota > Gammaproteobacteria > Burkholderiales > SG8-39 > SHXR01. The sequence continues at coordinate 4,629 of JBJXGX010000032.1, read as the reverse complement.
CGCAGTGCTCGGACCCAGTGGATGTGGGAAGAGCACATTGCTCAGAATTATTGGCGGATTGATCGCGCCCGATCCGGGCGGTGCTGTTTCGGTGGGCGGTCAAGTGGTGAGGCAACCGAAGCCGGAAGTCGGTGTCGTCTTTCAATCGCACAACCTGCTCCCCTGGCTCACGGTCGAGAAAAACATCCGCCTCGCAGCGGAAATCCGGCGCGCGGACCGTGCAACACTCGATCAGCGCACCCGGGACATGGTGAAGCTCCTGCGCCTTGAAGGCTTCGAGCAACGGTACCCGCATGAATTGTCGGGCGGCATGCAGCAACGGACCGCGATCGGGCAAACCTTGATCCTGAATCCGTCGGTCCTCTTGATGGACGAACCGTTCGGGGCGCTCGATGCGCTCACTCGCGATCATCTGAATGTCGAGCTCCTGCGCATCTGGCAAGCACAACGCCAGACCGTGATTCTCGTGACGCATAGCATCGTCGAAGCCGTGTTCCTCGCCGATCGCGTGCTGGTGATGTCCGATCGTCCCGGGCGCATCATCGAGGATTTTCGCGTGGACATTCCACGTCCGCGTGAACCGCAGTCGACCAAGGGACTGCCTGAGTTCGCGCGCTCGGTCTTGCATCTTTCGCGTCTCATGGGCGTCGGGTAGCGGGGAGAGTCGGTGAATATGCGTCCGATTAGCGTCTATCAGCTTCTCGTGCAGATCGCCGCGCGCGTTCGCGATGGCGATCTGTTCGTCACTCCGCAACGCCTCGTCGAACCATGGGGGCTCACGCAAACGCGCTTCAGCTATCGCGACACGGTGCGCGAGGTCGATCGGCTTGCCGAACGGTATCGCGTCGCCGGATACGGGCGCGGTCATCGCATCGCGCTACTGGCGGAAAACCGGCCGATTTTCTTTTTCCACTACCTCGCACTGAACGCGGTTGGAGCGAGCGTCGTACCGGTCAATCCGGATTACACCAGCGATGAATTGCGCTATCTCCTCGCGCATAGCGAATCCTCGCTCGTGGTGGCGATCGAATCGCGCGTCGAAGGTATCGCGCCGCTCGCACGCGATCTTGAAATACCCGTTACGCCGACCAATGCAACATCGTTTCCAGTGCCGATTCGTCCACCGTCTCTCGAACCAATCGATGAAGATACGGAATGCGCACTGCTCTATACGTCCGGGACGACGAGTCGACCCAAGGGTTGCATCATCTCGAACGGCTACATGCTCGGCTGGTCGGAATGGTATGCGGCGCAGCGAGGACTCATTGACTTGCGCTTTGGTGCGGAGCGATTGCTGCAACCGCTCCCGACGTTCCACATCAACGGCATCGGCAACTCGTTCATGGGCATGCTCGCGACAGGTGGCGCGCAAGTGTTGCTTGATCGGTTTCATCCGAAAATCTGGTGGCAGGAAGCGGTCGAGACCCGCGCGACGTGCTTCCACTACCTCGGTGTGATGCCGGCGATGCTGCTCAATCTCCCTGCCACGCCGCACGATCGCGCGCACGCGCTGCGCTACGGGATGGGCGGCGGCGTACATCCAACGCATCACGAGCCGTTCGAAGCACGCTTTGGTGTGCCGTTGCTCGAAGGCTGGGCGATGACCGAAACCGGCGGCGGCGGCATTCTCTGCGCCATGGACGAGCCGCGCCATCGTGGTATGCGATGTATCGGTCGCGCCAATCGAGCCGGACCACCGGTCGAGATCCGCGTTGTCGATGATGCAAGTTGCGATGTCGCGCCAGACACACCAGGAGAATTGCTCGTCCGTGCCCGCGGTGTTGATCCGCGCCGGCGCTTTTTTTCCGGCTATCTGAAGGACCCCGAGGCCACGACCGCAATCTGGGCCGGTGACTGGCTGCACACAGGCGATGTCGTTCGGCAGTCGGCGGATGGCAGCGTGTTCTTCATGGATCGCAAAAAGAACATCATCCGTCGCTCGGGCGAAAACATCGCGGCGATCGAAGTCGAAAGCACGCTTGTCACGCACGCGGCCGTTCACCAGTGCGCAGTGATTGCGGCGGACGATGCAATCCGCGGCGAGGAAGTGCTCGCGGCAATCGTGGTCGCGGCCGACACATCACCGGGTCAAACATTGGCGACAGCGATATTCGATCACTGCCGCGAGCGCCTCGCGTACTACAAACTTCCAGGCTACATCGTGTTCGTTGACCGGCTGCCAACGACTTCGACGCAGAAGGTTCGCAAACACGATCTCGGCCCCCTGGCGGATCGACCGATGCATCATCCGGGATGTCATGATCTGCGTGCGCTTAAACAAAGGGCGCGAGGGGCAGGTTGATTCGCGGCAGATAAACTGGGCATTGGAAGGTGGAGAGGTTTTTCAATAAACGCCGCAGGGACAAACCCTGATAAACCTCAATAAACCGGTTACTACAGGCACCAACCGACGCATGAATCTACAAACTCTAGAATCCGGTTACTAGCATTGGAAACCTTTATCATGGTGGCTATGCCTCGTTGGGCGTCAGCGAGTGAATGAACCATGTGGATGCAGCTTAGCGCCATAGCACCCCACCAAGCGGACTATCTTGTTGCGCTCGGACGCGCGATTGCACTTGCCCAGAACTTCGAGATTAACTGCAAGTTTGTGTTTGGAGTAAATGACCTCGGCGAGGCATTCGCGGCCAAGAAAATCGGTGTGAAGGCGTGGCAGTCGTACGGAAAGAAGCTTATGAAACGATCTCTAGGCGAAACGCTAAGGGGGCGCGATAACGATCAGATTTTCAAAAGGCAGATTCCGGTTCTGGAAGCGGCGCGAGTTGCACGTAATTACCTCGCTCATCAAGCGGCGGAGCCCGCACTTTACGTCCCGGCCATGAGTGGCAAACACAAGCTGCGCGATCTGATTTTGAAGAAAGTTGATCGTCTGAAGATCGAAAAGGAACGCCAGGAAATGGTCGTCAGTTATCTTCAGAAGATATTGCCCCGCTTTGAGAAAGCGATTAGAGACTTCGCGGAGGGAGATAAAGTCGTCTCCGAGTGGAGCTACATAATTCAAGAGAAAGATGCCCATATGCCCATGATTACGGAGACCTATGTAGATGACGCTGTAGAGTGGGTACTGGAACCGATTCATTCTTAAGTCCTCTACATGGCACTTATGCGACGCCCAACATCTCATTCCACCGGACCCGTGCAAGCTGCGCTTGCCCGGTCCGGTGGATTCAACCGTTGGGCGTCTAGGAAGTGATGCGCTACTCGTACACGGCAGCATGGGCAGTGGTCGGAGGAATCTCTCTCCGCCAAGACAGTCCGCCAATAGAGTTGGCCAGTTCAAGAGATTCTAGGTTCCTGCTTACGCGTGATCCCGACGTCGCCCTCGCTAACGTGGACAAAGCTTCCGCGGTTGGTCGGCTGATGTTGAAGAGCCTCGTGGGTCAACGGGGAGCCGCCGACTCTCCGACTGCCTTGGCGGCCGAGATGGAGGAAATCAAGGCCGAGCGCAAGAAAAAGATTGGTGGACAGGCCGTACTTCTTTTTGAAGCACAAGGCGAAATCGAAGCGACACTCAAAGAGCCGCTTCGCGAACATGACACGTTCATAGTGGCCTTTGATGCAGTGGAAAAGCGCACGGTGAGACAGATGCACCAGGCCGACATTGAAGCCATGAAAGTGGCCGTTGCTTTCGAAAGCGACGCGCCTTCGCGGTTTGCTGATCTTACCGATGGAACGTATTTACTTACCGAGGCTGGAAAGTTCGTTTACAGCATCTCTTTCTCAATGAGTGGTGAGGCCTCCGTTTCAACATCTCTGACCGATGAGGCGGCCAAGCGGATATCCACTCGTTACGCTGCACTAAACGAGGCGGATGACCTCGGTTCTGTGGAACGACTGTTCTCACAAATGGCGGAATACGGAACAGACCGATTGAAGGCATTTCTATCGGGGTGGGCAGCCTTGGAAATACTCATAGCAAAATCGTTCAAGAGCTACGAACAGGCTTTCCTTTCTCCATTCACCAAAGCAGAGCAGCCAACATTACGGGAACGATTCCTTGGGCGTATAAAAGAGGTTATGAAGGACAAGTACCGGTTAACGGACAAATTCATTGCTGTAACCGCTGTCCTGTTCCCGGGAGCCGCGAACGACGGCGTCCAACAGGACTACGAGAAATTTCGCAAACTAAAGGACTTACGGGATTCAATCTTTCACGGAGAACCGTTTTCCGAAAGGGACTTGCCTGTCCATGAGCTGGCTGCATTGCTCCGTAAGTACGTTCTCGCTCGTATAGCGACGCCCAACCAAGCGCTCAACGCGGACGCGCCACCCAGCGGCGCGCCGGTTAGCTAGTCGTTAGGTTTCCGATCCCAAGTCACCGCCATACGTGCCTCCCTTCGACTCTTCGGGCTTGCTTGCATATTAGTAACATATTTGTTACTCTCCCCTTGTGGACTACACGATCACCTATTACAGTGAGACTGTTCAGACTGACATCCTGAACTTGCCCGATACCCTCGCTGCACGGTACATCGTGTTGACTCGTCGCATGGTCGCGCTCGGCCCCAACCTCGGGGAGCCCCACACCAAAGCGTTCGGGGAGGGGCTGTTCGAGCTTCGCTTGAAGGGGGCCGAGGGGATCGCGCGGGTGTTCTTTTGCACCGTTGT
>JBJXGX010000031.1:0-14350 GCA_046160305.1 Burkholderiales bacterium | reverse complement strand
CGCTGCGTCGTCGACTGCAAGGACGTTCTTGGCGAATGCCCGGTGTGGAGCGAAGCCGAGCGCGCGCTCTATTGGATTGACGTGTCCAAGCCGACCCTGCATCGCTTCGACACCGGGAGCGGTCGTCACGACCGTTGGGATATGGGCAAGCCGGTCGGATCGTTCGTGCTGCGTCAACGCGGCGGCTTCCTGCTCGCCTTCCGTTCCGGATTCGCGTTTCTCGACCGGCCCGGCGATCGACCGCATTGGTTTACGCCCCCAGGCATCGACCTGGGCGAAGCGCGGTTCAACGACGGCAAGTGTGATCGTCAGGGGCGCTTCTGGGTGGGCACGATGGATCGCAATGTCAAGCAGCCGATCGGCAAGCTCTTTCGGCTCGATGCTGATCTATCGCTGCATGAAATCGACGCCGATATCATCATTTCCAATGGCCCGAGCTTCAGCCCCGACGGTGGCACGTTTTACTTGAACGATTCGCCGCGACGGGTAACCTATCGCTACGACTTCGACGAAAATTCCGGCATGGCGCGGAACCGCCGCCCGTTTGTATCGTTCGAAACGCTTCATGGACGGCCGGACGGCGCGACGACCGACGCCGAAGGCGGCCTCTGGATCGCGGAGGTCCACGGCCATCGCATCGTTCGATTTGCGCCGGACGGCAAGCTCGATCGCTGGATCGACGTGCCCTGCGATCGGCCGACCAGCGTGTGCTTCGGTGGACCAAACCTCGCAACGATGTACATCACATCGTCGACGCTTGGGCTCACGCCCGACATGCTGGCAAACCAACCGTTCGCCGGCGGACTGTACGCTGTCGAACCGGGTGTACGCGGCATTCCGGAAGTCCCGTTCGCGGGCTAGCGCACCCACGCTTTGCGCGATGGCCGAGCGCAGGGTAGGATGATTCGGGATCTCGAACCGAAGGGGACATTATGCACATCGGCAGAATCACGAGTCGGCTCGCGGCCGTCGCTTGGGCGGTTGGCCTGATCGCCGGCAATTCCGGCAATTCGTTTGCGCAACAGTTTCCACAGGATGAAGCGAAGCTCTACGAAGCGGCGAAAAAAGAAGGCAAGCTGGTGTGGTACGAAAGCGCGCCGCTCGAGGCCATGAAGGCGGTCGCCGCGGAGTTCGAAAAGAAGTATCCCGGCGTAAAGGTCGAGATCCTGCGCATCGTCGGGGTGCAGCAGTACCAGCGATTCATGCAGGAGGTGCAAGCGAAACAACATGCCGCCGATGTGCTCCACATCAGCGACTTCCCGAGCATGGATGAGCTCATCCGCGAAGGCCATATCGCCGAGTGGCGCGTCCCGACGCATGATCGCATTCCCGAACAGTTCCGCATCCAGTCGCACTCCTACGCGAACTATACGACCGACAACGCCATCATCTACAACGTCAACAAGCTCAATCCTGAAGAGGTGAAACTGCTCGCGTCGAGCTGGAAGGCGGTGCTCGATCCGCGGTTCAAAGGGCGCTTCGCGGTCACATCGATGAAATGCGGCGCGTGCTACGCCGGGATCCACATGTTTCTCGACCCGAAACTCGCAAAAGAATTCGGCCCCGATTTCCTCACCAAGATCGCCGAACAGAAACCGGCCGTGTACGGCGAGGTGCTGGTCGGACTCGATCGGGTGATCGCAGGCGAACACGACTTCACTTTCTGGACGTGGGAAGGCATCGCCATAACCCACTGGCAAAAGGGCGCGCCGATTCGCTGGGTGCGTCCGGCACCGACCCCGGAGTTCGGCAATTCGTGGCAGGCCGTGTCGAAGTACGCGCCGCGCCCGCATGCAGCGCGGCTCTTTCAGACCTGGTCGATGAGCGAGGAAGGCACGATCGCGCTGCAACTCAAGTACGGCTCGCGCACCGTGCTCACCGGCGTCGCCGATCAGCGGCCGGTCACCAAAGAGGCGTGGTACCAGACGCTCCGGCAGCCCTACGACGTCGACTTCAAGCGCTGGGCGGCCAACTACAACAAAGACATGGACCTCTGGATCAAGACGCTGAAACAGTCCGGACGCTGACTCACACGGCACCTCGACGGTGTATTTCATGGCAGCCGAAGGAATGGGCACGCGCGGATTGCGACCCAATGCTGCGATGTTCGCCTGGCTCGCGATGGCGGCAGCCGTCGCGGCGATCGTCCTCATGCCGCTCGCCTACACGGTCGATGCGGCGTTCTACGAAGAGACGAAGGTCGGCCTCTCGAAGAACCGCAGCCTCGTGGCGGTGACGAACGTCTATGCGACGGCCGAGTATCTCGGTTATCTCGGCAGTGCCCTCCTCCTCGCCGCCATCGTGACCGCCTTGTCGCTGGCTAGCGGCGTGTTGATGGCGATGCTGGTGTGCCGCACCGACCTGCCCTGGAAGCGCACGCTCGAGACCCTCATCATCATGCCGCTCTTCCTCTCGCCGTTTACCGGACTCATTGCATGGATTGCGCTCGGCTCGGAGAAAACCGGCTTCGTAAACGTCGCGTGGAAGTCACTCGTGGGTCCATTTTGGAATGCGCCCCCCGCACTCGCCAACATCTGGACCTATGGCGGCGTAGTGTGGGTGATGGTGCTCTTCTTCGCGCCGTTCGCTTACCTCTTCACCGCGGGGAGTCTGCGCACGATCGATGCATCGCTTGAAGAGGCGGCGCGCACCGCGGGGGCTTCGACCTGGCAGACGATGACGCGCGTCACGCTGCCCGTCTCGTTGCCGGCGGTGTTCGCCGCGGGCCTGTTGATTTTCATTCTCGCCGCCGAGATGTACACGATTCCGGGAATCATCGGCACCACCGCCGGATTCACCACGCTCCCATGGAAGATTTATCTCGACTCGACGCAGTTCCCGGTCCATCGCGCACATGCGGCTGCATCGGGAACAATTCTGCTGCTCATCACGATCTTCGGCGTCTGGCTGCAACGGCGCATGACCCGCGTATCGGAGCGATTCGTCACCGTTTCCGGCAAGGGCTTTCGCGGCAATCCGATGCGTCTTGGGCACGGCAAGTGGCTCGCGTTTGCGTTGATCGGCTTCTACATTCTTTCGGCGGACATCCTGCCGTTCGGCGCGCTCTTGATTTCTTCGTTCATGAAATTCAGCGCGGCCAGCTTGACGCCGGAGATCTTCACCTTCGCCCACTACGAAGACATCTATCGGATCGACAATATACGGGGCGCCCTCTGGAACACGATCGGTCTGGGGCTCATGGCGGGCGCGATCTGCGTCTGCATCGGGCTTGCCATCAGCTACGCCGAGATCCGATCCCCGGGTCCCGGCACCAAATCTCTCGCCTTTCTTGGTGTGCTCCCGGTCGCGGTACCCGGCATCGTGTTCGGCATCGGGCTGCTGTGGGCCTATCTTCAGACACCGCTCTACGGCACGATCTGGATCCTGCTGCTCGCCTATGTTGCGAAGTTCCTGCCCTATGGCATTCTGGTGAGCCATTCCGGGATCCTGCAGATCCATCCGGAGCTGGAGCAAAGCGCGCGCATGTCCGGTGCATCCCCCCTGCAAGCGCTGCGACGCATCACCATGCCGCTCGTCAAACCAACCCTCATTGCAATCTTCTTCTTCGTGATGCTGATGAGCATCAAGGAACTGTCGGCCTCGATCCTTCTCTACACGGACAAGAGCCAGGTGCTGTCCGTGCTCACGTGGCACTACATGGACGCGGGCAACTATCAATTTGCCGCGGCGATCGGGGTCGTACAAACTGTGCTGATGCTCGCACTCGTGATCGGCACCCGTGCGGCCTTCAATGTGAGCCTCGAGCGCGCACTCGGAAAGGGCGGCGGATGAGTACCCCTTCGCATCCACTGAAAGGCACGCTCGCCTCGTTCGAGGGACTCACCTTCATCGAGATCGCCGAGGGCGTTGCCGGTCCGATGTGTGGCCTGTATCTGGCCGACCTCGGCGCCACCGTCATCAAGATCGAACCGCCTGATGGGGATCGTGCCCGCGAGTGGGGTCCACCGATGGTGGGGGACACGGCGGCGATCTTCTGCCATCTCAACCGCGGCAAGCAGAGTGTTAGATTGGACCTCGCCTCAGCCGAAGGCAAGGCGGCGTTGGAGGCCTTGCTCGCTCGGGCCGATGGTGTCATCTTCCACGCCGACCCCGACATCCGCGCCGAGCTTGCCCTCGACTGGGACGCTTATGTTGATCGCTTCCCCCGCCTTGTTGCCGTCGACATCAACGATCTTGGCGAGACCGGACCGTTCAAGGATCTGCCCGGCTCGGAGTTGGTGGTGCAGGCGATGTCCGGGTTCACGCGCTATGTGGGTGAGTCGGGGGGCGCCCCCTGCCGCGTCGGCTACGAAATCGCGTGGGTCGGCGCCGGCATTCATGCCCATCAGGCGCTGCTCGCTGGTGTGCTGCATGTGAAGGCCGGTGGCCCCGGACAGATCGTCCGCGTCTCCATCTTGAAAGCGCTGCTGTCGATGAAGTCGATCCTGCTCGCCGCACAGGTGGAACCGGATGCGTGGCTCGGCTTCCATCTCAACGGCCCGCGCTGGCTGCCCGACTGCGGCTGGCGGACGCTGGACGGTCAGGTGACCTACGACTTTCGCCACGGCGAGCGCGACAACTGGGCGAAGTTCGCCGCGTCGATCGGCCTTGGGCGCCTCGCGGACGACCCCGTGTACAAGGACTGGCGTTCGACCATCTACATCGGCGATCGGCGCCATACCGCGGGCAAGATATACGAGCCCTGGTTCGCGACCGTGACGTGTCAGGAGGCATCGGATCGCATCAACGGCATGGGCGGCATCTCGGTGAAGTTCCACAACTATCCCGAGACCCTCGCGAATGAACAGGTGCAAATCCTGAAACCTACCGCGACTGTTGATTCGCCGCATGCAGCAGAGCGGGTGCAACTGGGCCGCGCGCTCAAGTTTGTCACCGCGCGTGAGAAGCCGCTCGGCCGTGCGCCGAAGCTCGGAGAACACACCGAGGCGGTGCTCGCTTCGCTGCGATCCGCGGGCGGCGCGCGATGACGACCGGACCGCTCAGGGGTTTGAAAGTGATCGATGCGAGTCAGGGCGCGGTCGGTCCGTGGGCCGGATCGTTGCTTGGTCAGATGGGTGCCGACGTGCTCAAGCTCGAAGCACCGTCGGGCGATTTCATCCGCGCAATCATGCCCGCCAAGCGAGGGCTGTCGACCACCTATATCGCGTCGAACTCCTCCAAGCGCGGGGTGACACTCGATCTCAAGGTGAATGAACAACGCGCGCAAGTGCATGCGCTCGTCACAAAGGCCGATGTCTTCATCGAAAATTTCCGTCCGGGTGTCGCCGATCGCATCGGCATCGGCTACGCGGAGCTCGCGGCAATCAATCCGCGATTGATCTACGCCTCGGCATCGGGCTTCGGGCCGATCGGTCCGATGGTGCCGATGGGTGCGACCGACCCGCATATCCAGGCGTTCACCGGCAGTTGCTCGGTGAACGGGGAACCGGGCGGCTTGCGGCAACGCATCCGCTGGTATGGCCAGTTCGACTGCAACACCTCGATTCACATCGTGCAGGCGATTCTTGCAGCGCTGTTCGAGCGCGAGCGATCCGGCCAAGGCCAGTATCTCGAGATCACGATGGTGGAGGCGGCCCTCGACCTCCAACGCGTGCGCATCTCCGAACATCTCGCGGGCGGCCAACCGGTGCCGATGGGCAGCGCGACAACCTACCTCGTTCCCGATCAGGCATTCAAGACACAGGATCGGCCCATCGCAGTCTCCGCGACCTCCCCACGTCAATGGCGCTCGCTCTGCGTAGCGATCGGCAAACCCGAGTTGGCCGACGACCCGCGCTTCGCCCGCAATCCCCACCGCGTGGAGAATCGCGTGCAACTCATTCCGATCCTCGACGCAGCGTTCCGCGAGCGGCCTATGCAATTCTGGCTGGAGCATCTGCACCGCGCAAATGTTCCGTGCGCGGCATTTGCTTCTTTCGACGAGTTCCGCTGGAACGTCCACTACATCGGGAACGGCATGGTGCGCATGCACGACACCGTGTGGGGAACGCTCTGCCTGTGCGATCCGCCGTGGACCTTCACCAAGACACCGGCCGGCATCACGCCGGCAGCGCAGCCCGGCGAGCACACGCGGGAAATCATCGACGGCGGCTGGCCCGACCGATAGCGCGCATGCCATTGAGGAAGCCCGCCCCGTGACCCGCGTCGTCATCGAGAAACTCGTCAAACAGTTCGGGAGCTTCAGTGCCGTCGACGAGGTCGACCTCGTGATCGAACCGGGCGAGCTGGTCGTGCTGCTGGGGCCGAGCGGTTGCGGCAAGACCACGACGCTCCGTTGCATTGCCGGACTCGAAGACGTGAGCAGCGGCACCATTCGCATGGATAGCGAGATCGTGTCCTCACCGGGTCGCTCGGTGCCACCGGAACGCCGTTCGATCGGCATGGTGTTCCAAAGCTACGCGATCTGGCCGCACATGAATGTCTTCGAGAACGTCGCCTTTGGGCTGCGGCTGAAGCGCCTGGGAAAAAATGCGATCGACAGCAAGGTGCAGCAGGTGCTGACCTTGGTCGGCCTGGAAGGGTTCGGCGCGCGTGACATCTCGAAGCTGTCCGGCGGCCAGCAGCAACGGGTCGCACTTGCACGCGCGATCGTGCTCGAACCGCGCGTGCTCCTGTTCGATGAGCCGCTCTCCAATCTCGATGCCAAGCTGCGCGAACACATGCGCTTCGAGATTCGCGAGCTGCAGAAGCGCCTTGGTATCACATCGATCTATGTCACCCACGACCAGCAGGAGGCAATGGTGATTGCCGATCGCATCGTGCTCATGAATCAGGGACGCATCGACCAGATCGGACTACCCCAAGAGCTCTACCGGCGACCGGCGACACGCTTCGGCGCGGAGTTCGTCGGCCTCACCAACATGATGCCGGCAGCCGTGGTGCGCGCCGGACGGGTGCGGGTGAACGATCACCTCGAGCTCGATTGTCCGACCGAGGCGGTCGCGGCAGGACAGCATGTCGATGTGATGGTCCGCCCGGAGGATGTCCATCTGTCCGATATCGCATTACCCGGCGAGAACGTCGTGCAAGGAACGGTGCGCCGCGCGTACTTCCTCGGCAATCTCGCCGATGTTTATATCGAGGTGGGGGGCGCGGAGCTGCGCGTCCAACTTTCGCCCCCGCGCATGTGGCAAGCCGGACACCCGGTATGGGTGCGCATTGCACGCGATGATATGCGCGTGTTCGCACGCAAGGGTGCTTGAGATGGCATACCTTCCCGCCGGCTTCCATGTGCCGCCGCCGCTTCCCCATGAACGAGCGTTCTGGACCTACTGCGGGCAGCGGGAATTGCGCATCCAGCAATGCACGGACTGCGGCCGCTTCCGGCATCCACCACAGCCCACTTGCGCACGCTGCCGATCATCGAGCTCGACATGGACGCCGGTGAGCGGCAACGGCGTGGTCTACACCTACACGATCGTTCGACAAGCGGTGGAGCCCGCGCTGCGCGAGTCGGTGCCATACAACGTGGCGATCGTGCTGCTGGATGGCGCGGACGACGTGCGCCTAACGAGTAATGTGATTGACGCCGCGCCCGATGAAATGTGCATCGGGTTGCGCGTGGAATTGGTATGGGAGTCCGCCGGAACCCTCACCGTGCCGCGATTTCGCAAGGTTGCGCCCGCATGAGCGCGCGCGCCGCCTTCGCCGATCGCACCGCCATCGTCGGTATCGGCGAGACCGACTACGCACGCTATGGCCTCATCACCGACCGCTCGGAGTTCGAGCTGTGCTGCACGGCGATCGTGCGCGCGGCAGACGATGCGGGCATCGACATCGCCGAGATCGACGGCTTCTGCTCCTTCAGCTACGAGCGGCAGGAGCCCGTGGTGATCCAGGCGGCGCTCGGGATTCCAGCGCTCCGGTTCTCCAACCTCGTATGGGGCGCGGGCGGGGGTGGCTGCGCGGGTGCGGTCATGAACGCGGCGCTCGCTATCCATGCCGGTATCTGCAAGCATGTGGTCGTCTATCGCTCACTCTGCCAGGGGCAGTTCGAGCGCTACGGTCAGTACCGGGCGCGGCCATGGGGCGGCGCATGGATGGCGCCCTTCGGCTTGATGTCGCCCGCGCAAATGGTCGCGCTCACATTTCGCCGGCATATGCATGAGCGCGGGACAAAGGCTGAGCATCTGGGTCATGTCGCGGTCGCTTTTCGCGAGCATGCGCAACGCAATCCGCGCGCGGTGCAACGCGGCAGGCCGTTGACCCTGGAACAACACGCGGCTTCGCGCATCATCGCCGATCCGTTTCGCCTCTACGACTGCTGCCTCGAAACCGATGGTGCCTGCGCGCTCATCGTAACCAGCAGCGAACGCGCGCGTGATCTCAAGCAGCGGCCGGTACGCATCCTCGCCGCCGCGCAGGCCAGCGGGCCCGCCTGGGGACAAGGCCCGATGGGTTCGAACAACATGCCGTTCGAGGACTACGCCTCCGTCAATTCGAAGCTGCTTGGGCGCGTGCTCTTCGAGATGGCAGACCTGACGCCGGCCGATCTCGACGTGGCGCAGATCTACGACGCCTTTACCGGCATCGTCCTCATGGCCCTCGAAGACTTCGGCGTCTGCAAGCCGGGCGAAGCCGGCGATTTCGCTGCGTCGGGCGGACTCGCCTGGCCGGGCGGTGCGCTGCCGTCGAATACCGCGGGTGGGCTGCTGTCGGAGGCGTATCTGCATGGACTCAATCTCGTCATCGAAGGCGTGCGCCAGATGCGTGGCGCATCCACTGCGCAGGTTGCCGGCGCCAAGACATGCCTGGTGACCAGCGGCGGTGCGAACGCGCACAAGAGCGCGCTGATCCTGGCGAACTAAGCGCGAATTCGAATGGCACATACTTGAGCGGTTTAGGGCTGAACCACGACGACGCAACGGGCACAACGATCGCAACGAATGACCCATCCGATGTATCGACTGCCGCTCGCGCAACGCGTGATCGGTCCCATCCTCGCGGAGCGCGCGCGCGCCGACGGCGCTCGTCCCTATCTCACCTACGAGGGCGCCACCTTCACATTCAGGGAGGCAGATCGCATCGCGCGCTCGGTGGCACGCGGCATGACGGATCTTGGCGTGAAGCGTGGCGACCGGATCGCGCTGCTACTGCCGAACGGGCCGGAATTCGTGTGGGCCTGGTACGCCACCGCACTGTTGGGTGCGCCGATGGTGCCGATCAACAGTACCTACACGGGCAGCCTGCTCGAATATGTTCTTCGCGACTCGGATGCCCGCGGCGTCGTGGTCCATCGCGATCTGGTCGGTGCACTCGCGAGCATCGCGACCGACGTGCGTCACCGGCTCGAATGGATCGCGGTGGTTGGTGGGATCAACGGCGTGGTACTCCCGGACGGTCAGAATCGCTGGCTCGATTTCGCAGCGCTCGCCGCTACCGCCGGTCCCGATCCGGAGGTGCCGTGCGATCACACGGACATCCAGTCGATCATGTACACCTCGGGCACGACCGGACCGTCGAAGGGCGTGATCATGCCGAACGGCCATTTCTTCGCCTCGGCGATGGTGTTCCTACGCGCGCTCGCCCTCACCACGGACGACGTGCTGTTCACCCCGCTACCGCTTTTTCACGGGCTTGCAAGCAGGCTTGGCGCGCTGCCGTGCCTGATGATGGGCGCGCATATCGTGATCGCGCCGAAGTTCTCGGCATCGCAATTTTGGGAGCAGGTGTGCAAAGCGAATGCGACGGTTGCGCACACCATCTTTTCACTCCCGCCGATGCTGAAGGCGCAGCCGCCGAGTCCGCTCGAACGCCGGCACCGGCTGCGTGCGATGTACAACTCCAATTACGATGCTGAGTTCGAGGCACGCTTCAATGTGCGGGTCGTCGAAGCCTATGGACTCACCGAGACCGGTCTCACGATCTACACGGAATGGCCCGATCGCCGTCCTGGTTCATGCGGCAGGATCGATGACGACTGGGAGGCCAACGTCGTGGACGACACCGGACTGTCGGTGCCCACGGGCGAGACGGGTGAGCTGGTGTGCCGGCCCAAGCGCGCGTCCATCATGATGGAGGGCTATCTCAACAAGCCCGCCGAAACCCTGGCCTCGATCCGCAATCTCTGGTTTCACACCGGCGACTATGCACATCGCGATGAAGCCGGCTACTTTTATTTCTCGGGCCGCAAGAAGGAACGCATCCGGCGGCGCGGCGAGAATATCTCTTCGTGGGAGATCGAGCGCGTAGTGAACGCGCATCCATTGGTCGCGGAATCGGCGGCGGTGGCACATCCATCCCCGGTGGGCGAAGACGACGTGCGGCTGGTGGTGGTACTGAGCCAGGGTGCAACGATGGACCCGCTGCAATTCATCGCCTGGATTGCCGAACGGCTGCCGCCATTGATGGTGCCTCGCTATCTTGAATTCGTTACCGAGATGCCCCGAACGCCAAGCAACAAAGTCGAGAAATACAAGCTGATCGCCGATGGCCTGACCCCAGGCGCATGGGATCGCGAAGCGGCCGGATACAAATTGAAGGACGAACGTGAACGAAATAAATAATCATTGAACCGCAATCGACGCAAAGGAAGAGCATTGAATTCAACGTGGATTGGAACGTCCGTGACGGCAGGAACGTGCTCTGAATCAAGAAGCGCCGTTGCGTCCTTTGCGTTCTTTGCGGTTCCCCCCAATTCATAGGGAACGAACATGCCCGACCACTCGTTACGCAGCAAAGTCGCCGTCATCGGCGTCGGTAACACCACATTCGGCCGGCTGCCCGGCCACTCACCGTACGACCTTGGCATCTGGGCACTGAAGGAGGCGCTCGCCGATGCCGGTCTGCAGAAGAGCGATCTCGATGGCGTGATCGTCAATCGCATCCCGGACTATCAACGGTTCTGCGAGCTCATCGGTATCAACCCCCGATTCGCACTCGTCACGCCCGGACAGGGGCGCATGTCGGGGAACAGCATTCAGATTGCCGCGCTCGCCATTGCGTCCGGTCTGGCCAAGACCATCGCGCTCGTGTACGGAAACAACGGACGATCCGCCGGGGATGCCTATGGCGGCGATACCGACCGCTACGGATCGGGCGGCGCCGGCCTTTGGTTTCCTTACGGGATGACCTCACCCGGCGCGGCGCACGCGATGATGTTCCAGCGGCACATGTACGAGTACGGCACGACCAGCCGACAGCTCGCCGAAATCGCCGTCACATTCCGCTCGCATGCCGCGCTGACGCCCTGGGCGGTGATGCGCGACCGCATCACGATCGAGGAGCATCAACACTCGAAGTTCATCGTCGAACCGTTGCATCTGTTCGACTACTGCCTCATCAACGATGGCGGCGTGGCGATGATTCTCACTGCAGCCGACCGTGCGAAGGACGCAAAGCAAAAGCCCGTATATGTTCGAGGCTTTTCGTCCGCGACACGCCTCGCGAACTCCACGTTCCCCGCACCCGACTACTGGTATGAACCGATGGCCGCGACCGCACGTGACGTCTACGCAATGGCGGATGTGAAGCATGACGATCTCGACGGCCTGATGATCTACGACAACTTCTCGCCGACTGTTCTCTTCAGTCTGGAGGGATTCGGGTTCTGCCCGCGCGGTGAGAGCGGCCGGTTCGTCGAGGGCGGGCGCCTCGCGCTCGGTGGCCAATATCCGACGAACACCTCCGGTGGCCATATGAGCGAAAGCTACATGCAGGGGTGGGCGCTCAACATCGAAGCCGTTCGCCAGTTGCGCGGCGCCTGCGGAGCGCGGCAGATCAAGGATGCGAAGCTGATCCAGTACATGTGTGCCGCGCCGCTGGTCACCTCCATCATCTACGGGAGCGAAGCATGACGCCCTATACCAAACCACTGCCGAAGATCGATGATGCAAACGCGCCGCACTGGCAGGGCGCGAAGGCACACGAAGTGCGGGTCCAGAAGTGCCTGGGCTGCGGCACCTTGCGCTATCCGCCCGCACGCCAGTGCGCGCAATGTCTCGCTGAGAAAAGCGAATGGGTCACGCTCGCCGGCACGGGTGAAGTCTGGTCGCACGGCACCTTCCACCGCGCATACTTCAAAGGGTTCGAGCACGACCTGCCCTACACGGTCGTGCTGGTGAAACTCGACGAAGGCGCGATGCTCTACTCAAACCTCGTTGGCATACCGCGCGACGACGTGCGGATCGGCATGCGCGTGCGCGCGGTGTTCGATGACGTGACCGACGAGATCGCGCTGATCAAATTCATCCCCGACGGGAGCGTGCGATGAGAGCGATGGTGGTGAGGGCGGCCGGCGCGCCCGACGCGTTGAAGCTGGAGGATGTGGCGCTGCCTGCCCGGCGCGCGAACGACGTGCGAATTCGGGTGGAGGCGTGCGGCGTGTGCTTTCACGACGTCGTCACGCGCAACGGCGTGATGAAGCGGGGTGTCACGATGCCGGTCATTCCCGGTCATGAAGTTTCGGGCGTTGTCGAGTCGGTCGGCCCGGCAGTCAAATTGTTCAAGGCGGGCGATCGCGTGTGCACCGCGCAGCGCCGGCATATCTGCGGCACCTGCCAGTATTGCCGCTCGGGCCGGGAAACTTCGTGCGACGAGCGCGAGTTCCTGGGCGATGCCGGACTGAATGGCGGTTACGCCGAATTCGTCTGCGTCGAAGACGACAATGTTGCGCACGTGCCCGACGGCGTGAAACTCGATGAAGCGGCAATCGTCGCCTGCGCGATCGGCACCGAGCTGAATGCGATTCGCGATGTCGCCCATGTCCAGCCGGGTGATCGTGTTCTCGTCACCGGCGCAGGCGGCGGTCTCGGTGTCCATGGACTGCAAATCGCGCGCGCCGCGGGCGGTTACGTGTACGCCGTGACGACCACGCCTGCGAAGGCCGACAAGCTCCGCGCTTACGGTGCGCATGAAGTCATCGTTTGCGGCCGAGGGGAAGACTTTTCCGATCAGCTCAAGAAGGCCACTGGCGGTAAAGGCGTCGACGTGGCCATCGACAACGTGGGCAGCGTGCTGTTCGAGCCGACCCGCCGGAGCCTTGGCATGGGCGCACGCTGGATCTTCGTTGGGCAACTGACCGGCGATTTCGTGAAGCTGAATCCCGCGCAACTTTTCATGCGTGACATCTCGATCAAGAGCGCGAAGAGTACGTCGCGCAAGCAGTTGCAGGATTCACTCGAGCTGGTGCGCCAAGGGCTAGTGAAGCCGGTGATCTCTCAATCGCTGCCGCTCGAACAGGCGCCGATCGCACACGAGCTCGTGGAAACCGGCAAAGCGTTCGGGCGGCTGCTGTTGAAGCCGGGACTGAGCAGGCCAAGCTAGCCGTACATCAATCCCTCGTCGGGCGAAGCACTTCCTCGGTGTGTTGCCCGAGCCCCGGCGGGCTTCGCACTGGGCGCTGTGCCGAGACTGCGCGCCACGGCATTCCTGCGATCGGAATTTTGCGACCTGACCCGGGCGGATACTCCACTTCCATGAGCATGTCGCGCCCGGTAACTTGAGCATGCGCGAGGATCTCGGCAAGCGTATTGATCGGTTCGGCCGGGATGCCCGCCGCGTCAAACGCATCGAGCCAGTAGGCGGCCGGGCGCGTCCGCAGAATCGCATCGACCGCGGGCACGAGCACCGCGCGATTTTCGTTGCGCATGGGTTGCGTGGCGAAGCGCGGGTCGCCGGCAAGCGCGCGGCACTCGGGTAATGCACACAAGCTGCCCCAGGTCTTTTCGTTGGTGACCGCGATGACGATCTCGCGATCGGCGGTCCGAAAGCTTTCGTAGGGCGACATCAACGGATGGCCGTTGCCCCAACGTTTCGGCGGACTCTGCGGCTGGCCGGACATGCCCCACGCCGCGATCGCCTGACCAAGCAAGACGACCATGCCGTCCAGCATGCTGATATCGATGAAGCGGCCCTTGCCGGTCACCTTCCGCTCCATCACCGCGCCCATCAAGGTGATCACCGCCGAGAGCCCGCCCATCACATCGGCGACCGGTGCGGCCGCCTTGACGGGCCTGCCGTCAGGCTCTCCGGTGAGCGACATGAGCCCGCTCACCGCCTGCACCATCAGATCCACCGCGGGACGGCTCGCCATCGGCCCCGTCTGTCCATACCCGCTGATCGAACAGTAGATGATGTCGGGCCGCACGGCGCGCATCGCGTCATAGTCAAGACCGAAGCGCTTCATCGTTCCGGGGCGAAAATTCTCGACGAACACGTCCGCGGTACGCGCGAGCTCGAGACAGGTAGAACGTCCCTCGGGCGTGTGCAGGTCGAGCGCGACCGAGCGCTTGTTGCGATTGAAGCCAAGGAAGGTTGGTCCGGCGTCGGCAACGAACGGCGGACCCCAGAAGCGCGTCTCGTCGCCCACGCCGGGCATTTCGAGTTTGAT
>JBJXGX010000030.1:0-6988 GCA_046160305.1 Burkholderiales bacterium | reverse complement strand
GCGGCCGAGCGCGTGGTCGCGCCCGAGACGCTGCGCCGCCTCGCCGATGGCGCGCGGGACAAAGACCGTGGCGTGGCGCGCATCGCCCGCCAGCGGCTCGATGCGATCGAGCATCGCGCGGAACAAGGTACCGCCGCCGATGCGATCCTCGCGCAGGCCGAAGCGCTCGCTGTGCAACCCGGACCCATCGTGAGCGCGTTGGTCGAGCTCGAGCGGCGCTGGAAGGCGATCGATCTGCGCGATGACCCTGAACGCCTTGCGCGCTGGGACGCGATCGGACTCGTCCTGCAGCGGCGGTTTCAACGCGAAGCCGATGCGCACCGTGCGAAAACGCAGTTCGAACAGCGATTGAACGGCTGGTTGGCATCGCTGCACGCCGTGCCCGCGACGAGCGCGCTGCCCGGAGTACGCGACGAGTGGCTTGCCCTGCACTCACACGCCACCGAGAGCAACAACATCAATGCGCTCGAGAAGCTGGCCGAAGCGGAGCAGCAACTCGCCCAATGGGAACAGGCGGCCCCGGCACTCGCGGCAGCCGAGGCGCTCGTGATCGAGGCCGAGGCCCTCGCCGCCGACACGCCGATCGACAACGCGCAACTGCCGGCGCGCTGGCAGGTGCTCGATCCTGTGGCGCGCACGCCGGAGCTTACGCGGCGCTTCGAAGCCGCTTTGCTCGTGGTCGAACAGCGCCGCGAGGCGTTCGTGCGCGCGACCGAGCAGCAACAGGGCAATGCGCGCCAGCAATTGCATGCGTTGTTGCACACGGCGGAACTCGCGCTTGCCGCGGGCCAGCTCCAAGAGGCGCGCGCCGCCGCCGACAAGCTGCGCCCGCTCCGGTCTCTCGCCGGCCTGCTGCCGAAACCGACCGTGCACCGAATGGGCAAGGTGGCGCAGCAACTGGGCGAGCTCGAGCGCTGGCAGAAGTTCGGCCAACAGACCGCGCGCGTTCAGTTGTGCGAGCGTGCCGAGGCGCTGTTGACCCAGACGCTCGCACCGACCCCGCTCGCGCGCGAGGTGCAGCAATTGCGCGCCGAGTGGAAAAAATTGGACGAGCAGCATCCAGGCGTCCCGAAATCACTTTGGGAACGCTTTGACCGCGCGTGCGAGAAGGCCTACGCGCCGGCCGCGCGGCACTTTGCCGAGGAATCCGCCCGATACAAGCAGGCCGCGAAGCAGCGCGAGGAATTCATTTTTGCCGCCGAAGTGCATGCGCCGACCTTGCTCGTGGAGCCGCGCGATTGGCGTGCTGTGGAGCGTTGGTTGCAAGAAACCGATACGACTTGGCGCGGCGCGAGCCTCGGCAGTGTCCAGGAGAGCGCCTGGAAGAAGCTTGATGCGCGATTGAAAGCAACCTTGGCGCCGTTGCGAGACGCGATGTCGTCGGCGCGTCAGCAGGCGAAGGTCGAGCGCCAGGCGCTGATCACCGAGGCGCAGGCGCTGGCGGACAAAGCGCTGGATCGCGATGCACCGTCGCGAGTGAAGACGCTGCAGGGGCGCTGGCAGGCGCACGCCAAGTCCATGACGATCGCCCAACGCGACGAGCGCGTGCTATGGGAAAGCTTTCGCGCGGCCTGCGATGCAGTGTTCGATGCCCGCAAGAAGTCACGCAACGAGGCGGACGAACGCGTCCATGCCCAGCGCCGCGCGTTCGAGACGCTGTGCGAACAGATCGAGCAACTCGCCGGTGCGACCGACTTGGACGAAGGTCAGGTGCGTCGCACGCAGCGTGAAGCGCAGGACCAATGGACCAAGGCGGTAAAGGAAGCCGGATCGGTACCTCCGCCGCTCGAGGCGCGATTCCGTTCCGCGCGCGCCAAGATCGACGAGGTGCTACGCGGGCGCAGCCGCGCGAAAGAGGTCGCGGTGTGGCGCGCGCTGCTCGACAAGGAGCGCCTGTGCGAGGAACTCGACGCACTGGTGATTGCAGAAAAAAATGCCGAACCCGACGAAGTACAACAGCGTTGGTCCGCGCTGCCGCCCCTTGCGCCCGCCTGGGAGAAGAAGCTCGCCGCCCGTCGCGATGCCGCGATCCAGGCGATGGCGAATCCCGATGCACGCGCCCGTCTGCGAAAGCGGATGGAAGACGGTGCCGCCGCCCGCCGCGACGCGTTGCTCGAGCTGGAACTGACGCTCGGCCTTGAAAGCCCACCCGACCTGCAGTCGCAGCGGCGCGCCGTGCAGGTCAAGCAATTGCGCGATCGATTCAAAGGTGCGGGATCCGGCGCAGCCGAAGCAGCCGATCAGGTCTTGATTGAATGGTGCGCGCATCCGGGCATTGTCGAGGAACGGGATCGGGGCCGCTGCGAACAGATCATCGCGTCGATCGAACGGCGGCGTTAAGCATTTCTTGCGCATCCGGCGCGGGATTCATGACCTAAGACATTCACTGCATGGAGCGCGCAATGTTGAAGCGAGCGTGGACGGGAGTGATTCTCGGCACAGCATTGGCGCTTACAGGCGCCAGGTCCGTCGCACAGGACGCCTATCCGTCCCGACCGGTGCAGCTCGTGGCACCGGCAGCAGGCGTCTCCACCGATGTCATTGGACGCATTATTGCCGATGGTTTCCAGCGACGAACGGGGCAGCCCATGGTCGTGGTCAATCGCCCCGGCGCGGCAGGCACGATCGCGGCGCAAGCCGTGGCCACCGGTGCATCGGATGGCTACACGCTCCTGGTGGTGAACGCTGCGCACGTCATGAACACGTTTCTCTATCCGAATCTTTCGTTCGATAACTTCCGCGATTTCGTTGGTGTGGCGCTCCTCGCCGAAGCGCCCTTCGTCATCGTTGTGGGGGCGCAGCTCGGCGTGAAAACGCTGCAAGAGTTCATTGCACGCGCGAAGCAGGCGCCGGGAACGCTCAACTACGCGTCCGCCGGATACGGATCCACAACGCATATCGCCGGCTCGTTGTTTGCGAGCAAGGCCGGCATCGACATCGTGCACGTGCCCTACCAGAATATGGCCAACATCACGGTCGATTTCCTCGGCGGGCGAATTCAGGCCGGATTCTATCCACCCGGGTTCATGCTTCAACCGATCCGCGAGGGCAAACTCGTGGCGCTCGCCGTGTCGTCGAAAGAAAGCCTGCGCGAGCCTTTAGTGCTGCCGAGCGCCCGGGAAGCCGCGGGGGTCGACTACGAGTTCTCGAGCTGGAACGGCATTCTCGCGCCTGCGAAGACCCCACCGGCAGTCCTCGGGCGCCTCGGACGCGCGATTCAACAGATTGCGGATGATGACGATGTCAGAAAGAAGCTTATCGCCATTGGCCAAACACCGCGCGGGTTGATGCTGCGCGATTTCGATATCTTCATCAAAGCGGAGCATGAGCGCTTCGGTTCAATCCTCAAGGCCAGTGGAACGACTGCCGAAAAGAAGGAATGAGAATGCTCCGGCCTGCGTGTCAGTCGCAGCTGGCCCGCGCACCATGCAATCACATTCACCCACTGCGGCGTATCTGACAGGAGAATGCTACTGATGCGGGTACTCCCGATGATCCTATGGTGTTGCACCTTGGTGTTCGTATCTGCATCGGTGATCGCGCAAGGCTTCCCGGTTCGCGCTATTCGCATCATCGTGCCCGCGGCTCCCGGCGGCACCGTCGATCTCCTGAGCCGCGCGGTCGCGCAGAAGCTGGGTGAAGGCCTCGGTCAATCGGTCATCGTCGAAAACAAGCCGGGGGCAAGCACGAACCTTGGCAACGATTACGTGGCCAAATCGCCTCCCGATGGCTACACGCTGCTCATGTCGGGTATCACCCTCTCGACGAATCCACACCTTTATTCGAAGCTCACCTACGATCCGCAGCGGGACTTTGCACCGATCACCGTGGTTGCGATGTCCGGAAACGTCCTCGTCGTTAATCCTGCGCTCGGCGTGAGCTCGGTTCAGGAGTTAATCAAACTGGCGAAGAGCAAGCCCGGCCGCCTCCATTACGGGACCCCCGCAATCGGCGCGACGGGGCATCTTGCTGGAGAAATGTTCAATGCAATGGCCGGAGTACGCCTCATACAGGTGCCTTACAAGGGCGCAGCACCTGCGCTCGCCGACTTGATGGGCGGTCAGATCGAGATGACCTTCGACAACATTCCCGCCGCCATCGGACATATCAGGAATGGCAAGTTGAAGGCCCTTGCCGTGACATCAGCAATGCGGTCATCGACGCTACCCGATGTACCAACAATGGCCGAAGCAGGGGTTCCGGGCTACGACATATCCGCATGGTTTGGACTTGTCGCACCAGCAGCGACCAGCCCTGACATTGTCGCGAAACTCCACGGCGCCGCGATCAGGGCGCTTGACTCAACGGACGTACGCGGCCGATTTACCCAACTCGGTTTTGAGCCGGTTGGCAATACGCCGGCCCAATTCCAGAAAACGATTGAATCGGATCTTGCTCGCTTCGGCAAGATCATTCGAGACGCCGGGATCAAACCAGAATCCTAAACAAACGGGATTGGGGTCAGGTCTTGCCTTTTGCCTTTGACTGGTGCAGCGCGTGCGATCGTCTCTGCCGGCGAACCCGAGGCAAAACACAAGACCTGACCCCGCCCCGTGACCCCGCCCCGCGTGATCGTAGGCAACCTCAGTCTATCCACCAGTCCCTGATCGTCGCGCAATGTCCAACCGGCGTTTTCAGTTTTCGCGGATGATGCCGGGATGTAAGTCATTTGGCTCCCGCCGATCACGATCAGGTTGAATGACTACGGCACGTCGGATGCGTCCGCGGAGTTTCAGAAATCGACTCGCAGGAAACGAAGCAATGAACATGACTACACTTGGTCGCAACGGCCCGCAAGTCTCGGTCCTTGGCTTGGGGTGCATGGGCATGTCTTCCGGCGTGTATGGCCCGGGGGATGATGTCGAGAGCACCGCTACGCTTCATGCCGCGCTGGAAGCGGGGGTGACACTGCTCGATACCGGTGATTTCTACGGCATGGGGCATAACGAGTTGCTCATCGGCAAGGCGCTCGCCGCGGTGCCGCGCCGACAGGTGTTCATCTCGGTCAAGTTCGGCGCCATGCGTGATTACACTGGCGCCGCGGTCGGCTATGACGCGCGGCCGCAAGCCGTGAAGAATTTTCTCGCCTATTCGTTGCGGCGTCTGGGTACCGACTACATCGATCTCTATCGGCCGGCGCGGCTCGATCCCGAGGTGCCGATCGAGGAGACCATCGGTGCCATCGCCGATATGGTCCGTGCCGGATACGTACGGCATATCGGTGTCTCGGAGGTGGGCGTCGAGGCGATTCGGCGTGCGCACGCGGTGCATCCGATCGCCGATCTGCAGATCGAATACTCCTTGATGAGCCGCGGTATCGAGCGGGCGATCCTCCCGGCGGTACGGGAACTGGGCATCTCCATTACCGCATATGGCGTGCTTTCGCGTGGCCTATTGAGCGGACGCGTTCCGCGCGCCGACGCCAAGGGTGATGTCCGCACGGTACGCATGCCGCGCTTCAAGCCGGGCAACGTCGAGCGCAACCTTGGATTTGTCGCGGCGCTGCAGCGGATTGGTGCCGAGAGAAATGCAACGCCCGCGCAACTTGCGATCGCGTGGGTTCGTTCGCGCGGGGCCGACATCATCCCGATCGTCGGTGCGCGCCGGCGCGACCAATTGAAGGAGACGCTCGGCGCGTTGGATTTTCAGATCAGTGCTGCGGATCTCGCACGAATTGAAGCCGCGGTTCCGCCTGATCAGATCGCCGGGACCCGATACGATCCGGCGCAGATGGCCCATCTCGATAGCGAGAGCTAGGAAACAGGAGATCACAATGAATCATGAGTCAAGCGTCCGATCTGCATACGATGATTGCTTCGATGCGATCGTCGTCGGTGCGGGTTTCGCGGGCCTCTATGCTCTGTATCGATTGCGCGAGAGTTTGGGTCTCAACGTCAGGGCGTACGAGGCCGGAGGCGGCGTCGGCGGCACTTGGTACTGGAACCGGTACCCGGGTGCTCGGTGTGATGTCCCGAGCTATTGCTACTCGTATTCCTTCTCCGAGCAACTCGACCAGGAATGGAGCTGGACCGAGAAGTGCTCGACGCAACCGGAGATCGAAAGGTATCTCAACCACGTGACCGACAAGTTCGATCTGCGCCGCGACATCCAGTTCAAGACGCGGGTGATCTCGGCACGATACGACGAGGTGGGTCAGGTCTGGGAGATCGGGACGGACGACGGTAGGCGCGTGCAGGCCCGATTCTTCATTTCGGCCGCCGGCATTCTCAGCGCGGGCAATGTTCCGGATTACAAGGGTCTGAACACGTTCGAGGGCGCTACTTATTTCACTGGCCGCTGGCCGAATAAGAAAGTCGATTTCAGCGGCCGGCGCGTGGGTGTCATCGGGACTGGGTCGACCGGTATCCAGGTCATCCCTGTCGTTGCGCAAGAGGCGGCCCATCTCACGGTTTTTCAACGCACGCCCAATTACTCGATTCCATCGCGGAACGCGCCGACCGATCCCCAGACCGAGCAGGCGATCAAGGCGAACTATCCCGAGATCCGGCGCAAAGAGCGGACCTCGCCATTCGGCGTGCCGGACGACCCACCGACGCGCTCCGCTCTTGAGGTATCGCCCGAGGAGCGCCGGCGCGTCTATGAGAAGGCTTGGCAGGCGGGCGGGTTCCGGATCCTCGTGGATGGCTTCAAGGACTTCGTCACCAACCGCGAGGCCAACCGGACGGTCTCCGAATTCCTCACCGAGAAAATCCGCGAGCGGGTACGCGATCCGCGGATCGCCGAGAAACTGATTCCGACGCATCCCTTCGGCACCAAGCGCCCGGCGCTCGATACCGATTACTTCGAAACCTTCAATCGCGACAACGTTACCCTCGTCGATCTCAAGACGACCCCAATCACGGAGATCACGCCCCGCGGTATTCGAACAGGCGACGCGGAGCATGCGCTCGACAGCATCATCTTCGCCACCGGCTTCGACGGCTTCACCGGCAGCCTGTTCCGGATGAACATCCGCGGCCGCGGCGGG
>JBJXGX010000029.1:0-19546 GCA_046160305.1 Burkholderiales bacterium | reverse complement strand
CGCGGCAGAGCGCGCAGACGCCTGTAGGCAGACGCAACTGCTTTTCCGAACTACGTTCCGCGAACAAAACGAGTTCGGTTGCGGCATTGATTTCTTGGCGCGTTCGCGTTAATGAAGAAACGGAACGTCTGCCATAAGGAAGCTGCGCGGTGCGCCGCGCAGCTTCCTGGAGTTCGACATTCCCCTCAACAGGAAACCCCTTTCATGTCACGCAAGTACTTCGGCACTGACGGCATACGCGGCTCGGTCGGGGAGCCCCCGATCACCCCCGAGTTCGTCATGCGCCTTGGATTCGCCTCGGGCGAGGTCCTGATCGAGCGTTCAACGGTCGCCAAGGGCGCGCATCCGGCGGTCCTGATCGGCAAGGACACCCGCATCTCGGGCTACATGCTCGAGGCCGCATTGCAGGCCGGCTTCACGGCGGCCGGGGTGGATGTGGTGTTGACCGGCCCGTTGCCTACACCGGCGATCGCCTATCTCACCCGCGCGTTGCGGTTGCAGGCCGGCATCGTCATCAGTGCCTCGCACAATCCTTTCGATGACAACGGCATCAAGTTCTTTTCCTCCGATGGCGGCAAGCTGCCCGATGAGCTGGAGGAACGCATCGAATCGCGCCTTGATCAGCCGATCCGTTGCCGGGCGTCGCGCGATCTCGGACGCGCACGCCGCCTGGAGCATGCAGAGGGCCGCTACATCGAGTTTTGCAAGGGCACCTTTCCCGGCGCGCTCGACCTGCGCGGCGTGCGCATGGTTGTCGACTGCGCGCATGGCGCGGCGCATCAGGTCGCGAAAAGCGTATTCCACGAGTTGGGGGCGGATGTCGTCGCGATCGGTGTTGAACCGAACGGGTTCAACATCAACGATGGGGTCGGTGCGACCTCCCCGAAGACCTTGGCCGCGACCGTGTTGCGCGAGAACGCCGATGTCGGCGTTGCGCTCGATGGCGACGCCGATCGGGTCATCATGGCCGATTCGGCGGGCCGGGTGTATGACGGCGATCAGCTGCTCTATGTCATCGCCCGCGATCGGGCGCGGCAAGGACCCGTTGCCGGTGTCGTGGGAACGGTCATGTCCAATTTCGGACTCGAGCGCGCGCTACAGCGCGAGAACATTCCGTTCGCCCGCGCAAAGGTGGGTGATCGCTATGTACTCGAAATGCTCCGGGAAAAGGGCTGGCTGCTCGGTGGCGAAAGCTCCGGGCATCTTCTTTCGCTCGACAAGCACACGACCGGGGATGCCATCATCTCCGCCTTGCAGGTTCTCGCCGCGATGCGGGCGCAGGATGCGGGGCTCGATCGCCTGGCGAGCGGGCTCACGCTGTATCCGCAGAAGCTCATCAATGTGCGGGTCGATCGCTCCGTCAACTGGCTGGAAAACCCGGCCGTCAAGAAGGCTTGCGTTGCCGCTGAAGCGCAACTGGGTGGGCGTGGGCGCGTGCTGCTCCGCCCGTCCGGGACCGAGCCCGTTTTGCGCGTCATGGTCGAAGGCGACGATTCCTCGGAAGTCGAGCGGCTGGCCCGCATGATCGTGACCGAGATCGAGCGCGCGGTGGTTGCGACCGTCAAGGCTGCTTGACGGGGAGCGGGTCATCCGGGGGGGGCTGTCCCGCAGTTCGCCCTTCGTGCGAATTCGCGCGGGATTCATTTGGACATACGCGGGCGTTGCCGCGCACCCCCTTAGTCTGTAAAATCTCACGGTTTTGGCTGGACGACTCCCTTAGCACTCGATCAGAGGGCGAATCGTTTGACCTTGGAGCATTGCCGTGCGGCGTCGATTGGTAGTCGGCAATTGGAAGATGCATGGCGGGTTGGACGCCAATCGCGCGCTGGTCGAGGCACTGGTGCGTGAGGTCGGGCGGTCCGCCGGCGCCGGCATTGCGATCTGCGTGCCGTTTCCGTATCTCCCGCAGGTTGCGGAATTGCTGCGTGGAAGCGTGGTGGCCCTGGGTGCGCAAAACGTGTCGGAGCATGCGTCCGGTGCGTTCACGGGGGAAGTATCGGCCGGCATGTTGGTCGAATTCGGCTGTCGGTATGTGATCGTCGGTCATTCGGAGCGGCGCGCCCTCTACGGCGAGACCGACACGCAGGTTGCGGCGAAATTCCGGGCTGCCGGGCAGGCCGGGTTGACGCCGATCCTCTGCGTCGGTGAGCAGTTGGAAGAACGAGAGCGGGGCGCCACCGCTGACGTGGTACTGCGACAGCTCGATGCGGTCCTTGCATCGTCGGGCGCGTCAGGCATTAGCAAGGCGGTGTTGGCTTATGAGCCGGTCTGGGCGATCGGGACCGGCAGAACGGCTACACCGGAGCAGGCAGCGGAAGTTCACGCACTGCTGCGTGCGCGTGTCGCCAAGTCTGACGCGAAGGTTGCGGCCGATCTGGCGATTCTCTATGGCGGCAGCGTGAAAGGTGCAAATGCGGGCGAGCTGTTCGCGATGCCTGATATCGATGGTGGTCTGATTGGTGGCGCTTCGCTCAAGGCAGATGAGTTCATCTCGATCTGCGAGGCGGCCGCGAAGGAACGTAGATGAATATTTGGGTAACACTGGTGTTGACCGTGCATGTCATCGCCGCGATCGTTGTCATCGTCCTCGTGCTTCTTCAGCACGGCAAGGGCGCGGACATGGGCGCGGCCTTCGGCAGCGGTTCATCCGGAAGCCTTTTCGGCGCGACGGGTTCCGCGAATTTCCTGTCGCGTACGACAGCGGTCACCGCGGGGCTTTTCTTCCTCACAAGCCTCGGGTTGACCTATCTCGCCTCGTCGCAACACGCCGGCGAGGACATCGGCATCATGCAATCGGTGCGGCCGGCAGCGGGCGATGCAAAGGGCGAGAAGAAATCGGGTGACACGGTGCCTGGCGCCGAGGCGTCGCCGAAATCCGAGGGTGCCTCCAAGGGCGATAGCGTGCCGGGCGCCAGCAAGAACGAAGTCCCCAAGTAGGCCCCCGAATCAAGACTTACACAGTAGAATAGTCAGGTTTGCCGGCCCCGCAATTGCGTTTGATTAAGCGAGACGGCGAAGGAAAATAGCCGACGTGGTGAAATTGGTAGACACGCCGTCTTGAGGGGGCGGTGGCGAAAGCTGTGCGAGTTCGAGTCTCGCCGTCGGCACCAATAAAGAGGGACCAGTCCGATACCCAAGCGATACGGTCTGTACGACGCAGGCCGGCGCGCAGGACTTGGCGGGTTCCGATTATGAGAGTGTGCGCCCGATGATTGAAGGTTACCTCCCGATCCTCATGTTCATGATCGTTGGGGCCGTGCTCGGTATCGCGATGATCGGTACCGGTGGGGTCGTCGGCTTCCTGCTCGGTGTGCAACGCCCCGACAGCGAGAAACTGTCCCCCTACGAATGCGGCTTCGAGGCCTTCGAAGATGCGCGCATGAAGTTCGATGTCCGCTACTACCTCGTGGCGATCCTCTTTATTCTGTTCGACCTCGAGATCGCGTTTCTTTTTCCGTGGGCCATCTCGCTCATGGAAATCGGTGCGTTTGGCTTCTGGTCGATGATGGTGTTTCTCGCAATCCTGGTCGTGGGGTTCATCTACGAATGGAAGAAGGGGGCACTGGAGTGGGAGTAGCTGTACGGATGAACGACCAAGGCCAACTGCCAGGGATGAACCACCAAGGCACCAAGGCACCAAGAAGGGCGGGCGGCCTTGTCTCATCGATTGCTGCCGCGGTGCCGGAGCGAGCGCGTTCAGGTCGCTATACGAACATCAAACCCTTGGTGCCTTGGTGCCTTGGTGGTTCAAAATCCTCCGGGTGCATTCAGTAGGAGCGGAGCAATCGAATGGGTGCCTCTGACGGTGTAATGCAGCAGGGCTTCGTCACCACGTCGCTCGACACGGTCATCAACTGGACGCGCACCGGCTCGCTTTGGCCGATGACGTTCGGATTGGCATGTTGCGCGGTCGAGATGATGCATGCCGGTGCGGCGCGCTACGACCTCGATCGATTCGGCATCATCTTTCGTCCAAGTCCGCGCCAGTCCGATGTGATGATCGTCGCCGGCACGCTCTGCAACAAGATGGCTCCCGCGTTGCGCAAGGTGTACGACCAGATGGCCGAACCGCGCTGGGTGATCTCGATGGGCTCATGCGCCAACGGCGGCGGCTATTATCATTATTCCTACTCGGTCGTGCGCGGCTGTGATCGCATCGTGCCGGTGGATGTGTACGTCCCGGGATGCCCGCCGACCGCCGAAGCGCTGCTGTACGGCATCGTCCAGTTGCAGAACAAGATCAAGCGGACCAACACCATCGCACGTTGACGCCGCGCCTCCCCTATAAACGATGACAACAAAACGCGAACGACTCCGGGCCGCGCTTGAAAGCGCGCTCGGGCCGCGCATCGCCGCATGCACCGAGGCGCTCGGTGAGATGACGGTCGTGGTGAAATCGGATGTGTTTCTCGAAACCGCGCAGCGCTTGCGCGACGAGCCTCGACTTCGTTTCGATACGATGATCGATCTTTGCGGCGTGGACTACTCCGCATATGGCGAAGGCGAATGGCAAGGCGCGCGATTCGCGGTCGTGCTGCATCTCCTGTCGGTCGAGCACAACTGGCGGCTGCGATTGCGAACGTTCGCGGCTGATGACGATTTCCCCGTCGTCGGCTCGGTGATCGAGGTGTGGCCCGCGGCAAACTGGTATGAGCGCGAGGCCTTCGACCTGTACGGCATCATGTTCGAGGGACATACCGATTTGCGCCGCATCCTCACCGACTACGGGTTCATCGGGCATCCGTTTCGCAAGGACTTCCCGCTCTCGGGGAATGTCGAGATGCGCTACGACCCCGAGCAGAAACGGGTGATCTACCAGCCTGTCACGATCGAGCCGCGCGAAATCACCCCTCGTATCATCCGCGAGGAAAACTACGGCGATCTCGGGAAGTCTTGATGGCTGAGATCCGCAACTACACGCTCAACTTTAGCTCCGGCCGCTCCCGCTGGTCGCTTAACTTCCTGGCCCCTTCCAGGAAGTTTGCCTCCACTGAAGTTGAGCTGCCAATTGCGGAGGCTCAGCGTGGCTGAGATCCGCAACTACACGCTCAACTTTGGGCCTCAGCATCCTGCGGCGCATGGCGTTCTGCGCCTGGTGCTGGAGCTGGACGGTGAAGTGATCGAACGCGCCGATCCGCATATCGGTCTCTTGCATCGCGCGACCGAGAAGCTTGCCGAACACAAGACGTTCATCCAGGCGCTGCCGTACATGGATCGACTGGACTATGTGTCCATGATGGTCAATGAACACGCCTATGTGATGGCGATCGAGAAGCTGCTCGGGATCGAAGTGCCCGAGCGCGCGCAATACATCCGCGTGATGTTCGATGAGATCACCCGCATCCTGAATCATCTGTTGTGGCTGGGTGCGCATGCGCTTGACATCGGCGCGATGACCGTCTTCCTGTATGCATTCCGTGAGCGTGAAGACCTCATGGATTGCTACGAAGCCGTGTCGGGCGCGCGTCTGCATGCGGCGTACTACCGGCCGGGTGGCGTCTTTCGTGATCTGCCCGATGTGATGCCGCAGTACCTCGCCTCGCAGCATCGCAACGCCAGTACCTTGCGCCGCCTGAACGATTCCCGATCCGGATCGCTGCTTGATTTCATCGCCGACTTTACCAACCGGTTTCCCACGTATGTCGATGAGTACGAGACCTTGCTCACCGACAATCGCATCTGGAAACAACGTACGGTGGGCATCGGTGTGGTGACACCGGAGCGGGCGAAGGCGCTCGGATTTACCGGCCCGATGATTCGCGGATCGGGCATCGCCTGGGACTTGCGAAAGAAGCAGCCCTACGAAGTCTACGATCGCATGGACTTCGACATCCCGGTCGGCCGCAACGGCGATTGCTATGACCGCTATCTCGTACGCATCGAAGAGATGCGCCAGTCGAACCGCATCGTCAGGCAATGCATCGAGTGGCTGGGCAAGAACCCGGGCCCGGTGATCACCGACAACCACAAGGTCGCTCCACCGTCGCGCGTGGGAATGAAGACCAACATGGAAGACCTGATCCATCACTTCAAGCTATTTACCGAAGGCATGCACGTGCCGGCCGGCGAGTCGTATGCAGCGGTTGAACACCCGAAAGGTGAGTTCGGCATCTACTTGATTTCAGATGGGGCGAACAAGCCCTATCGCGTCAAGATCCGTGCACCGGGATTCGCGCATCTGGCGGCGATGGACGAGCTGTCGAAAGGCCATATGCTCGCGGATGTCGTCGCGATTATCGGAACAATGGACATCGTGTTCGGAGAAGTGGATCGATGAATCCGACCCCTTTGCTCAGTCAGGCGTCGCTGTCGGTGATCGACCAGGCGCTGGCCAAATATCCACCGGACCGGCGCGAGTCGGCGGTCATGGCCGCACTCACCGTCGCACAGGGCGAAAAGGGCCATCTCACGAGCGAGGTGATGGATTACATCGCGCACTATATCGGGATGCCCGCGGTCGCCGTCTATGAGGTCGCCACGTTCTATTCGATGTACGACCTCAAGCCGGTCGGCAAATTCAAACTGTCGATCTGCACGAATCTGCCATGCGCCTTGCGCGGCGCGGGCGATGCGGCGGAACATTTGAAGAGAAAGCTCGGCATCGATTGGAACGAGACCACCCCGGACGGGCGATTCACCCTGAAGGAGGGCGAGTGCTTCGGCGCGTGCGGCGATGCGCCGGTCATGCTGGTCAACAACAAGAAGATGGTGAGTTTCATGTCCGCCGATCGGCTCGACCGTTTGACCACGCAACCCGCCCAATTCCTGTCCGAACAAACATGATCACCGCAAAACCCCCGTTCGCACCGGACGCCTACGGGCCCGATGCGGTCATCATGAAGGGCATCACCGGGGACAACTGGCGCCTCAAGGATTACATCGCGCGTGGCGGCTATGCGGTGTTACGAAAGATCCTCACCGAGAAGCTCACGCCGGATTCCGTGATTGCAGAGCTCAAGAAATCAACCTTGCGCGGTCGTGGCGGCGCAGGTTTTCCGACGGGGTTGAAGTGGAGCTTCATGCCGCGCCAGTTCCCGAGCCAGAAGTACATGGTCTGCAATTCGGATGAAGGCGAGCCCGGCACATTCAAGGACCGCGATATCCTTCGGTACAACCCGCACAGTGTCATCGAGGGCATGGCGATCGCCGGATTCTCGACCGGCGCGACGATCGGGTACAACTACATCCACGGCGAAATCTGGGACGTCTACGAACGCTTCGAAGTGGCGCTCGCCGAAGCGTACGCGGCGGGCTATCTCGGCAAGAAGATCCTCGGCAGCGATGTGAACTTCGATCTGTACGGGCATCACGGCTGGGGCGCGTACATTTGCGGCGAAGAAACGGCGCTCCTCGAATCCCTTGAAGGCAAGAAGGGGCAGCCGCGTTTCAAGCCCCCGTTTCCTGCGAGCTACGGCCTCTACGGCAAGCCGACGACGATCAACAACACCGAGACCTTCGCGGCGGTGCCATTCGTACTTTCGATGGGGCCGGACCAGTACCTCGCACTCGGCAAACCGAACAACGGCGGCACCAAGATCTTCTCGGTGTCCGGTGATGTGGAGCGGCCGGGCAACTACGAAGTGAAACTTGGCACGCCGTTTGCCAAACTTCTCGAGATGGCGGGCGGCATGCGGGGCGGACGGAAGTTGAAGGCGTGCATTCCTGGCGGCTCGTCGATGCCGGTGTTGCCCGCGGACGTCATGATGCGGACCGACATGGATTACGACTCGATCGCCAAGGCCGGATCGATGCTCGGTTCCGGTGCGGTGATCATCATGGACGAGACGCGCTGCATGGTGAAATGCCTGGAGCGCCTGTCGTATTTCTACTTCGAGGAATCGTGCGGCCAATGCACGCCGTGCCGCGAAGGCACCGGTTGGTTGTATCGCATGGTCCACCGGATCGAAACCGGCAAGGGCCGCATCGAAGACCTCGACAAATTGATCTCGGTGGCGGACAACATCGCCGGCCGCACGATCTGCGCGCTTGGCGATGCCGCCGCGCTTCCGGTCAAGAGTTTCATCCAGCATTTCCGCAGCGAATTCGAGTATCACATCGAGCATAAGCATTGCCTCGTCGGGCCGAACGCGAAGCCGGTGGTACAGAGGGTGGCTGCATGAGTGCGCCGCTTTCCAAAGTCGAGATCGACGGCAAGGTTGTTGAGGTGGCCGTGCGAGCCGCGAAGCAGGGGCCCCATTGGGGATGCGACCGGCGGTGCGCGGCCGGGCACCGGGGCTTGCATGGGAAGGTGATGGCATGAGCGCGCCGCTTTCCAAAGTCGAGATCGACGGCAAAATTGTCGAGGTGCCCCCCGGCTCCATGGTCATGGAGGCCGCCAACAAACTCGGCCTCTACGTTCCGCACTTCTGCTATCACAAGAAACTTTCGATCGCGGCGAACTGCCGCATGTGCCTGGTCGAGATCGAGAAGGCGCCCAAGCCGATGCCGGCGTGCGCCACGCCGGTAACCGACGGGATGAAAGTCTTCACGCAATCCGCCCGCGCGCGGCAGGCGCAGAACGGCGTGATGGAGTTTCTGCTCATCAATCATCCGCTCGACTGCCCGATCTGCGATCAGGGTGGTGAGTGTCAGTTGCAGGATCTCGCGGTCGGTTACGGCGGCAGTGCGTCCCGGTTCGAAGAAGAAAAGCGGGTCGTGCCCCGCAAGGACCTCGGTCCGCTGGTGGCCGCGGAGGAAATGACGCGCTGCATCCAATGCACGCGCTGCGTACGCTTTGGCCAGGAAGTGGCGGGTGTCATGGAACTTGGCATGATGGGCCGCGGCGAGCATGCCGAAATCGTCTCATTCGTCGGGCGCTCGGTCGACTCCGAACTGTCGGGGAACATGATCGACATCTGTCCGGTCGGCGCGCTCACGTCCAAACCGTTTCGCTACTCCGCGCGTTCGTGGGAACTCGCACGGCGCAAGACGATCGCACCGCACGACAGCCTCGGCTCCAATCTCATCGTGCAGGTGAAGCAGAATCGCGTGATGCGGGTGCTGCCGCTCGAAAACGACGATCTCAACGAATGCTGGATCTCCGATCGCGACCGCTTCTCGTACGAGGCGCTCAACTCCGATCAGCGATTGGCTAAACCGATAGTGCGCGAGGCGAGCGGTTGGCGCGAGGTTGACTGGCAGACCGCGCTCGAACTTGTCGCCAAGCGCCTGCGAAGCACGGTCGCGGAGGAGGGTGCCAACGCGATCGGCGCGCTCGCGAGCCCAACCGCTACGCTCGAGGAAATGCATCTGCTTGCCAAGCTTATGCGCGGCCTTGGCAGCGATAATCTGGATTTTCGGTTGCGCCAGACCGATTTCAGTGGTGACGGCAAGACCGTCGGCACGCCCTGGCTTGGGATGAAAGTCAGCGAGATCGGGGAGCTGGATTGCGCGCTCGTTGTGGGGTCGTTCCTGCGCAAGGATCATCCGTTGCTCGCCAGCCGCTTCCGTCAAGCGGCCAAGCGCGGACAGCAGTTGCACCTGTTGCACATCGCCGCCGATCATCCCCTGATCGACCGTGTGAACCGCATCGTCGTTGCGCCAAGCGAGCTGGTTGCGGGCCTGGCGTCGATCGCGCGCGCGGTGCTCGACGCAAAGCAACAACCCCTGCCTGA
Source organism: Burkholderiales bacterium (assembly GCA_046160305.1). Taxonomy (GTDB): domain Bacteria; phylum Pseudomonadota; class Gammaproteobacteria; order Burkholderiales; family SG8-39; genus SHXR01. The sequence continues at coordinate 9,932 of JBJXGX010000029.1, read as the reverse complement.
GCATCTGCGAAATATCGTGGTGACCAACGCCGCCCGACAGGTCGCGCAAAGCCTGGCGCGTGGCCGCAAGATCGGCGTGTTCCTCGGCAACACCGCGCAGCAGCATCCGGATGCGGCGCAGCTCCATGTTCTCGCGCAGATCGTTGCTAGTACCGTGGGTGGGCGGGTCGGCTTTTTCGGCGAAGCGTCCAACAGCGTGGGCGGGCATCTTGCCGGGTGCATGCCGGGCCCGAATGGAATGAATGCACGCGAGATGTTGTCGCAGCCACGGAGTGCATACCTGCTGTTCAATTGCGAGCCCGAGCTCGATGTCCATCATACGGCCGAAGCGACCGCCGCCATGCGCGCCGCGAAATTCGTGGTCGCGATGACCCCATTCCGGACTACCGCGGTCGACTATGCCCATGTGATCCTGCCGATCACGCCCTTTTCGGAAACGTCGGGCACCTTCGTCAATACCGAAGGGAGAATGCAAAGCTTCAACGCGGTGGTGCGGCCGCTCGGCGACTCGCGACCCGGTTGGAAGGTGCTGCGTGTGCTTGGCAACGTACTCGATCTCGACGGATTCAATCAAGATACGAGTGAAGATGTCCGTGATGAGGTGTGTCAACCCGCGGCCATCGAGGCCCGACTTTCCAATGCGACCAACGGTGTCCCGATAGCGGTCAAGAACAACGCTAACGGCGCGCTGGAGCGGGTCGCGGATGTGCCGATCTATTGGACGGACAGTCTCGTACGGCGCGCGCCGTCATTGCAGCAGACCGGCGATGCGCGATCGCCGCGTGCAATCATGTCATCCGATACCCTGCGCAAGCTTGGCATCGCCGTTGGGGCAACCGTGAAAATCAAGCAGGGCGGGGGCGAAGCAACACTTGAAGCGGCGAGCGACGATGATCTGGCGCCCAACTGCGTACGCATCGCGGCGGGCCATCCGCTGACCGCGACGCTCGGATCGATGTTCGGACCCGTCACGGTGGAGCGCGCCTGATGATCGAGTCGCTCGATATGCTCTCGAGCAGTTTCCCCTGGGCATTTACCGCCGGCAAGACGCTATTCTTCATCGTGCTCATCATCCTGCCGCTGCTCCTCATGGTGGCCTACCTCACGCTTGCCGAGCGCAAGATAATCGGCTGGATGCAGATCCGGGTGGGACCCAATCGGGTTGGTCCGTGGGGATTGATCCAGCCGCTCGCCGACATGGTGAAGCTGCTGACCAAAGAAATCGTCATTCCGACCGGCGCGAACAAGACGCTCTTCATCCTGGCGCCGGTGCTGTCGCTGATGCCCGCATTCGCTGCCTGGGCGGTCATTCCGTTCGCACCGGAATTGGTCCTCGCTGACGTGAATGCCGGTCTGCTGTATGTCATGGCCATCACCTCCATGGGCGTGTACGGCGTCATCATCGCGGGCTGGGCTTCGAACTCCAAATATGCGTTCCTTGGCGCGATGCGCTCGGCGGCACAGATCGTCGCCTATGAGATCGCGATGGGCTTTGCATTGGTTTGCGTCCTGCTGGTTGCGCAAAGCCTCAACCTCTCCGACATCGTGAATGGGCAAGGCAGGGGGCATTTCGCCGAAAAAGGCGTCTCGATTCTTTCGTGGAACTGGATTCCCCTCTTTCCGATGTTCCTGGTCTATTTCATTGCCGCGGTGGCGGAGACCAATCGCGCGCCCTTTGACGTAGCAGAAGGCGAGTCGGAGATCGTGGCGGGCTTTCACGTCGAATATTCGGGCATGACATTCGCGGTGTTCTTCCTTGCCGAGTACGCGAACATGATCCTGGTGTCGACTCTGGCGGCGATCATGTTCCTCGGCGGATGGCTCCCACCGTTCGATTCGGTCTTCACGCACGCGGTGCCGCCGATCATCTGGCTCGCGCTGAAAGTGGGTTTCCTATTGTTCTGCTTCCTGTGGTTTCGCGCGACCTTCCCGCGCTATCGCTACGACCAGATCATGCGGCTTGGCTGGAAGGTCTTCATCCCGTTGACGATCATCTGGCTGGTCGTTGTCGCCGCCTGGATTCAAACGCCCTACAACATCTGGCGTAGCTAACATGCTCGAACGCATCGGCGATTTCTTCAAGACCTTCCTCCTGCTTGAGCTGATGAAGGGGATGTGGCTCACCGGCCGGCATCTCTTCAAGCGCAAGATCACGATCCAGTATCCCGAGGAGAAAACGCCGCAGAGCCCGCGGTTCCGCGGTCTGCATGCGCTGCGCCGTTATCCGAACGGCGAAGAGCGCTGCATCGCGTGCAAATTGTGCGAGGCGGTGTGTCCAGCGCTCGCGATCACCATCGAATCGGAGCAGCGCCCCGATGGCACGCGGCGCACGACGCGATACGACATCGATCTCACCAAGTGCATCTTCTGCGGCTTCTGCGAGGAATCGTGCCCGGTCGACGCGATCGTCGAGACACGAATTTTCGAGTACCACGGCGAGAAGCGAGGCGATCTCTACTACACCAAGGAAATGCTGCTGGCGGTGGGCGATCGGTATGAAGAACAGATCGCCCGGGACCGGGCGGCCGACGCGGCGTACCGATGACCATGCCTGGCGCCTGTACTTCTCCCGCTTCCCGATCTCCGCATCCCATTCCGGTCGCGAGCCAATGAGCTTCGAAACCATCCTGTTCTGGGTTTTCTCTTGTGTACTCGTGGCCGCGGCGCTCGGTGTCATCCTGGCTCGCAATCCGGTCCATGCGGCCCTTGCGTTGGTGCTAGCATTCGTCACTGCCGCGGCGCATTGGCTGCTGCTGCGCGCCGAATTTCTGGCGATTACCCTCGTGCTGGTGTATGTGGGCGCGGTGATGGTGTTGTTTCTCTTCGTCGTGATGATGCTCGATATCAATGTCGATCAATTGCGCGAAGGATTCATGAAGTTTCTTGCCGCGGGGCTCCTTGTCGGCGGATTGATGGTCGCCGAAATGGTCGCGGTGTTCGTGAACGCCAAGTTCTTCACCGCCGAGCGCCTGCCCGCGCCATCCGATCCGGGGCCGGGCTATAGCAATACCAGGGAACTCGGGCGCGTTCTCTATACCGATTACGTGTTTCCTTTCGAGCTGGCCGCGGTGCTGTTGCTGGTGGCGATCATCGCTGCCATCGCGCTCACCATGCGAAAGCGCAAGGACTCCAAGTTCCAGAATCCGGCCGAACAGGTGGCGGTGCGGCGGGAAGATCGAATCAAGCTGGTTTCGATGCCGGCCGAGAAAGCCGGCGAATGATCGATTCGTCGCGCACACCGGCCATCGCCGTCGGATCACCCTGAATCTGGTATCGGCATGCTCTCCCTAACGCACTTTCTCATCCTGGGCGCGGTGCTCTTCGCGATCAGCATCGTCGGCATCTTCCTCAATCGGAAGAACGTGATCATCCTGCTCATGGCGATCGAGCTGATGCTGCTCGCGGTCAACATGAACTTCGTCGCGTTCTCGCATTTCCTCGGCGATATCTCGGGGCAGGTGTTCGTGTTTTTCATTCTCACCGTCGCGGCCGCTGAGTCCGCGATCGGGCTCGCCATCCTGGTGGTGCTGTTTCGCAACCTGCGCACCATCAATGTGGACGATCTGACCGAGCTCAAGGGATGACATGGTAGGCAACAAGCTTCTTCTGCTCGCGATCCCGCTCGCACCGCTTGCGGGTGCCATCGTTACCGGGCTTTTTTGCCGCGTGATCGGCCGCGTGGCCGCGCATCGCATCGCGATCGCGGGCGTCTCGATCTCTGCCGTTCTGTCGCTCCTGGTCGCCTGGGAAGCGTTCACCACCGGGGCGACCACCAACACCTCGATCTACACCTGGTCGTTGATCGGTGACGTGAGGCTGGAGGTCGGATTCCTGATCGACCGGCTCACCGCGATCATGCTGATCGTCGTCACCTCGGTGTCGCTGCTCGTGCATATCTACACCATCGGTTACATGGATGGCGACCCGGGCTATAACCGGTTTTTTTCGTATATCTCGCTCTTCACCTTCTCGATGCTGATGCTGGTGATGAGCAACAACTTCCTGCAGCTCTTCTTCGGATGGGAAGCGGTCGGGCTCGTCTCCTATCTCCTGATCGGTTTCTGGTACACGCGCGAAACGGCGATCTACGCAAACCTGAAGGCGTTTCTCGTCAATCGAGTCGGTGACTTCGGGTTCCTGCTCGGCATCGGCCTCGTTCTCGCCTATTTCGGCACGCTCGATTACGCCGAAGTGTTCGCGAACGCCGACTCGCTCAAGGAGGCGACGATCGAGTTGTTCCCGGGTGCGCCCTGGCTCGTATTGACAGTCATCTGCATCTGCCTCTTCATCGGGGCGATGGGCAAATCGGCGCAGTTCCCGCTGCATGTCTGGTTGCCTGATTCGATGGAAGGTCCCACGCCGATCTCCGCGTTGATCCACGCGGCCACCATGGTGACCGCGGGCATCTTCATGGTGGCGCGCATGTCACCGGTGTTCGAGCTATCGACGACCGCGCTGTCCCTCGTGATGATCGTGGGCGCGATCACTGCGTTTTTCATGGCGCTCATCGCAGTGGTGGTCTACGACATCAAACGCGTCGTGGCGTATTCGACGCTCTCGCAGCTTGGCTACATGACCATGGCGCTTGGTGCATCCGGCTACTCGGCGGCTATTTTCCATCTGTTCACCCACGCGTTCTTCAAGGCAGCGCTATTTCTCGGGGCGGGCTCGGTCATCATCGCGATGCACCATGAGCAGGACATGCGCAAGATGGGTGGCCTCAAGAAATACATGCCGCTCACCTATCTCACCGTGCTCATCGGCGCCTGGGCAAACGCGGGGCTTCCGCCGTTCGCAGGCTTCTTCTCCAAGGAATCGATCGTCGAACTCCTGCACCACACCGAAACACCCGGCGCCGGGATCGCCTACATCGCCGCGGTGGCCGGCGTGTTCATTGGTGCGGTGTATTCCTTCCGGCTGGTGTTCTTCGCGTTTCATGGCGAGGAGCGCATGGACGCGCACACGCGAGCCCATCTACACGAATCGCCATGGGTCGTGACCATTCCGCTTCTCACGCTCGCCGCGCTCTCGATCTGTGCCGGCTGGCTGGTGGGCACGATCGTTCATGGTGACTACTTCGGCGCCTCGATCTTTGTCGGCGCCAACCATCCGTGGATCGCCAAGCTCGCGCAGGACTTCCATGGCGTGATGGACATGATGTTGCACGGCTTCACGACGCTTCCGATGTGGCTTGCGATCGGCGGGGCGGCGCTGACCTGGTACGTCTATATCGTTCGACCGGAGCTTGCCGGGGTCATCCGGGGATGGTTCAGCGCGCCGGTCAGGATCCTCGAGGACAAGTATGGATTCGACCGATTCAACGATTGGTTCTTCGCCGGTGGCGCGCGATCGTTGGGGCGCGGTCTCTGGCAATTCGGTGATGTGAAGTTGATCGACGGGATCGCGGTCAACGGCTCGGCACGGCTCGTCGGCTGGTTTGCAGGCGTCGTCCGGGAATTGCAGACCGGGCGCATCTACCACTATGCATTCAGCATGATCATCGGCGCGTTGCTGCTGGTGTCGGTGTGGCGGTACGTACTGCCGCACTTTGCACGCGGATAGGAATCCAGATGGCCGTACATGCTACTTCCCACGCCACACCGGCGGCATCGACCGGGTCGAGTCTCAAGGGCGGGCAAGCCTGGTACCTGCTTGGTATCGCGCTACTCTTGCTGTCGCTCCTGGTCGGCATCGCAACCTCGGGTGGCAAGGCCACGGATACGCCGTGGCTCAGTCTGGCGATCTGGGTACCCATCCTCGCCGGCATCCTCGTGATGTTGACCGGTGATGACACGAATCGCGTGCTGGCGCGCCGGATCGCGCTGATCGGCGCGATCGCCGGATGGTGCGTGACGATTCCGCTCTATGCCGGCTTTGACGTCAAATCGCCGGATATGCAATTCGTCGAGCTCACGCCCTGGATCGAACGCTTCCATATCAACTATCACGTCGGCGTTGACGGCATCTCGCTCATCTTTGTCCTGCTGAACGCATTCGTGACCGTGCTCGTCGTGATCGCCGGATGGGAGGTCATCGAATCGCGCGTCTCGCAGTACATGTCCGCCTTCCTCATCATGTCCGGCCTCATGAACGGCGTGTTCGGTGCGCTCGACGCCGCGCTCTTCTATGTGTTTTTCGAGGCCACGTTGATCCCGATGTATCTGGTGATCGGCATCTGGGGTGGTCCCAACCGTGTCTACGCCGCGCTCAAGTTCTTCCTCTTTACGCTCGCCGGATCGCTCCTGTTCCTCGTCGCGCTCATCTTTCTCTACACCGAATCCGGGGGCAGCTTTTCCATTCAGGATTTCCATACGCTCCCGATCCCGGATATCCGGACGCAGATCTGGCTTTTCATCGCCTTCTTCGCGGCCTTTTCGGTCAAGGTGCCGATGTGGCCGGTGCATACCTGGTTGCCCGATGCGCATGTGGAGGCGCCAACCGGCGGCTCGGCGGTGCTGGCGGCAATCATGCTGAAGCTCGGCGCCTACGGGTTTATCCGGTTCTCGTTGCCGATCCTGCCTGATGCGAGTCATGCGCTGGCCGGGTTCATGATCACGCTCTCGCTTATCGCGGTGGTGTACATCGGTCTGGTGGCGCTCGTGCAGCAGGACATGAAGAAGCTCATCGCGTATTCGTCGATCTCGCATATGGGCTTCGTCACCCTTGGATTCTTCATCTTCAACGCAGCGGGGGTGGAAGGCGCGCTGGTGCAGATGATTTCGCACGGGTTCGTGTCGGCCGCGATGTTCCTCTGCGTCGGGGTCATGTACGACCGCATGCATTCGCGAATGATCGCGGACTACGGCGGCGTGGTGAATACGATGCCCAAGTTCGCCGCGTTCATGATGCTCTTTGCCATGGCGAACTGCGGGCTGCCCGCGACGAGCGGGTTCGTCGGCGAATTCATGGTGATCCTGGGAGCAGTGCAGTACAACTTCTGGATCGGATTCGCGGCGGCCACCACCCTGATCTTCGGCGCCGCCTACACCTTGTGGATGGTTAAGCGGGTGATCTTCGGTGATGTCGCGAACGATTCGGTCAAGGCGCTCACCGATATCAACGGTCGTGAATTCGTCGTGATGGCGCTCCTCGCGATCCCGGTGCTGTGGGTCGGGCTCTATCCGGCGATCGTCACCGACGTCATGCACGCATCGGTCGCGGAGTTGTTGAGGCATGTCGGGCAGTCGAAGCTATGACGCACGGACAAAATATGAACCACAGGGGACACAGACGACGCAGGGGGTTCTTGGATGACGCCGCCGATGCGGCGATATCTGCAAACACGATTCATCGCATCGATAGGTCTCCCCGATTTGCTTTTCCCCTCTGTCCCCCGTGTCCTCTGCGTCCTCTGTGGTTCCCATCGCAATAGAGTGAGAAACCGGCCTTAGACATGCTTTTCCAGATCCCCAACTTCCTTCCCGCCATCCCGGAGATCTTTCTCCTCATTGCCGTCTGCGTGGTCCTCCTGGTGGATCTCTATCTACCCGAGCGGCTGCGCTGGATCACCTACGCCTTGTCGCAACTGACGGTGCTTGGCTGCGCGTTGCTGACGGTCGCTGCCTTCCAGGCGGCCGACCAGGAGTCCCTGTACACGTTCAATGAAATGTTCGTCGCCGATCGGATGTCGGTGGTGTTGAAGCTGTTCACCTACATCGCGGTAGCGGTCTGCTTCGTCTACTCGCGCACCTATCTCGAGCAGCGCAACATGTTCCGGGGCGAATATTTCGTGCTCGCCCTGTTCGCGATGCTCGGCATGATGGTGATGATCTCCTCGAATCATTTCCTCGTGCTCTATCTTGGGCTCGAGCTGATGTCGTTGTGCCTCTATGCGATGGTCGCGCTGAATCGTGACTCGGCGCGCTCGACGGAAGCCGCGATGAAATATTTCGTGCTCGGTGCGCTTGCGTCGGGGCTGCTCCTCTACGGGATGTCGATGCTCTATGGGGCCACCGGGTCGCTCGAGATCCGCATGGTGTCCGAGACGATCGCGGCGGGCGGTGGCGACCGGCTCGTGCTCATCTTCGGCCTGGTATTCGTCGTGGCGGGCATCGCGTTCAAGGTGGGTGTCGTGCCGTTCCACATGTGGATTCCGGATGTGTACGACGGCGCACCGAATGCGATGACGTTGTTTATCGGCACCGCGCCGAAGATCGCCGCGTTCGCCATGGCGATCCGCCTCCTGGTCAACGGGCTCTTGCCCCTTGCCGAACACTGGCAGCAGATGCTGGGTCTCATGGCGGTGCTTTCATTCATCATCGGAAATCTCGCGGCGATCGCACAAACGAACTACAAGCGGATGCTCGCGTACTCGACGATCTCGCACATGGGGTTCATGTTGTTGGGGCTTCTTTCGGGAATCGCCCCGGGGACCACGCCCGAAACGGGCACGCTTTCCGCTTCGATGCTCTACGACAAACTGATCGAGGCGAACCACGGTACCGTGCTGGATGCCTACAGCGGCGCGATGTTCTATACGCTCACGTACGTCCTCATGAGCCTAGGCGCGCTGGGAATGACCCTGGTCATGTCTCGCGCGGGATTCGAAGCCGAGAACATCGCCGATTTCAAAGGCCTCAATCGACGGCACCCCTGGTTGGCGTTCGTGACCTTGCTGTTCATGTTCGCGCTGGCCGGTGTGCCGCCGACCGTGGGCTTCTACGCGAAGCTTGCGGTATTGCAGGCCGCGGTCGGCGCGGGGTATGTATGGATGGCCGTCTTTGCAGTGGTGTTCTCGCTGATCGGCGCCTTCTACTACCTGCGCATTGTGAAGCTCATGTATTTCGACGAGCCCACCGACCACGTCCCGTTGCGTCCGGCGCTCGATCTGCGCGCGTTGATGGCCGTCAACGGCCTTGCAATGCTGGTGTTGGGCATCATGCCGCAAGGGCTCATGGACATCTGCCTTGCCTCGATCAAGGCGCTGGCGGTCTAGGGAAGCGGACCAACGTGCCGGCTTGTCCGGATCGGCGCATGTCGGTCCGCGGGCAATATCAAGAATAGCGATCCCGGAGGTAATAGCGTATGGACGACCCTGCCAAAGCGAGTATCGATCTCGTCGAAACAAAAATCTCAAGCGAGCGTGTCTTCGATGGCAATCTCTTGCACGTCCGTCGCGACACGGTCCGATTGCCGGATGCCCGCACCGCTACGCGCGAGTACATCGCCCATCCCGGTGCGGTCGCAATCCTGGCGCTATTCGACAACGGCGACATCGTGCTCGAGCGGCAATTCCGCTATCCCCTTGGGCGTGTGCTGATCGAGATTCCGGCCGGCAAGATCGATCCGGGTGAGGATCCTCTGGCAACGGGCAAGCGCGAGCTCCGTGAGGAAACCGGGTATGTCGCGAAGCATTGGGAGCATCTCATCACCTACTATCCGCTCGTGGCCTATTCCGACGAGCGAATCGATATCTATCTGGCGACGGGGCTCTCGCGCGAGCAGGCAAGCCTCGATGACGGCGAATTCCTCGAGGTATTCACCGCGCCCATGACGACCGCCGCGCAATGGGTCAGGGAAGGCAAGATCGTCGATTCGAAAAGCATGATTTCCATTCTGTTGATGGAGAGTCGATCGTGGCGGTCGAAGTGACCAGTGCATGCTGCGGAATTGCCGCTGCGTTCACGACCCGCTGTCCCGGGGTTGCTGATCAGCGCGGTCTTCGACTGTGCAGTACGATTCGACCGGTCCCGTCGTGCCCGAGGGATCAAGTCTCCTTCCCCCACGAGAATTCCACGCCCGCATGACTTCCACGAACACCCGCCGCTCGATGCTCGTGCTGCTCATCGTGAGCGGCCTGATCATCTCCATCTGCATGGGCCTCAGGCAAAGCTTCGGGCTATTCATGCGCCCGATCACGCTCGAGCTTGGCGTCTCCGCGGCGGCGTTCGGTTTTTCCGTGGCGCTGCAGAACATCGTCTGGGGAATCGGCC
>JBJXGX010000028.1:0-8898 GCA_046160305.1 Burkholderiales bacterium | reverse complement strand
AAGGGATCGATGGCACCGCGGCAATCATCTCGTTCGACGACGGCTCGATCTACAACGCCAACATGTCATGGGCGTTGCCGGTGGTGTGGCCCGGCGCGGTCTACAGCCTCGAGGTCGGCATCGTCGGCACCGAGGGCGTGATCACGATCGACGATACGCATCGCGACATCGTGCTTGCGGTGAGCGCGCCGCAGTCGGAAGGTTATGCGCCCGATAAAACGCGACTGGTCGATTTCATGGGGAGCTATCCCCCGGGCGATATGGCGTTCGGCGAGCTGCACGGGCCGATGCGTGAAGAAACCAACTCGTGGCTGATGCGCATCTCGATGGGACTGCCGACGCCCGCTGCCACCGCCGCGGAGGCGCACAATCGCCTGATGCTCACGAAGGCGATCGATCTTTCGGCGCGCTTGAAGCGGCCGATTTCATTGCCGATCGGGCCGGAGGATCTGCGATAGGCGTTCGCGCGGTAAATCGCGGGCGCTGTCCCGAAACCAACTAGATGCGCTGGCCGTCCGGTCCGAATAGAAATATCTGGTTGCGATTGATCGACAAGGTCATGCGCGTGCCCGAGCGAATTTCGGCCATCGCGATGCCTTCGCTGACCGAGACGAACGGCCGGTCGCTGCCGATACTGAAATAAAGCAGCGTATCTTTGCCGAGCGGTTCGACAAGCCGCACGGGCAGGGTGAGATCGCCCGCGGCACCATTCGCGGGCACGGCCCCCACATGCTCAGGACGGATCCCGAGGGTGGCACCTCCGGATGGCGTGCCGGCGAGCGCCGCGGGAAGGTTGATGCCGAATCCACCGCACTCGAAACGCGTTTGATCGCCCACGCGACGAACCTGGCCGGCAATGAGATTCATCGAAGGTGATCCGAAGAAATCCGCTACGAACATGTTCACCGGATTCGAGTAGATCTGCATCGGCGAGCCGGTCTGCTCGATGTTGCCCGCACGCATCACGATGATGCGATCGGCCAGGGTCATCGCTTCTTCCTGATCGTGCGTCACGTAGATGAATGTCTTCTTCAGCTCTTCATGCAGCCGATCGCACTCGGCGCGCAGCTCGCGGCGCAGCTTCGCGTCCAGACTGGAGAGCGGCTCATCGAGCAGGAAAGTCGAAGGATTGGTGACGAGCGTGCGGGCGAGCGCGACCCGTTGCGATTCACCGCCTGAACATTGCCCCGGCATCTTGCCAAGCAGATGCGTCACGCGCACGAGCTCGGCGACCTCGTTGACTCTCTTCGTGCGTTCGTCCTCCGGGACTTTCTTCATGCGCAAGCCGAACTCGATATTTTGCGCGACGGTCTTGTGGGGAAAGAGCGCGTGGCTCTGGAACACCATGCCCAGACCGCGATCGCGGGGTTCGAGATCGTTCACGATCTTGCCGTCGATATGGATCTCGCCGGCGGTGGGATCTTCGAATCCGGCGATCATTCGAAGGGTTGTCGTCTTCCCGCAGCCCGATGGACCCACGAAGACGACGAACTCGCCATCGGCGATATCGACATCAATGTCCTTGACAGCGACGACCGCGCCGAACTGCTTGCGAAGCTTCCGAAGCTCTATACGTGCCATGGAGGTTGATACTTTCGACTGTGCGCCGTCGGGTCAGGCAATTATTTGCGGATCATCCCGAAGCTGAACCCGCGGGCGAGATGTTTGCGAATGATAAGGCCCACGATGATGAGTGGAATCGTGATGCCGACCGACAATGCCGCTTGCCTGCCGTAGACGCGTCCTTCGGTGCTGCCTTGATATTTCGAGAGTTCGACCGGCAAGGTCACGACTTCGGTCTTGGAGAGAATCAGCGCGAGCAGATACTCGCTCCAGGTGAGGATCAGCACGAAAAGAAACGTCGCCACCAATCCGGAACGGATGAGCGGCAGCACGATCTCCACGATCGTTCGCCAGCGTGGTGCGCCGAGGATCTCAGCCGCTTGCTCCACTTCGAGTGGTACTTCATCGATAAAGCTCTTGGTCATCCATATCGCGTACGGGAGACTGGTGAGGAAGTAGATCAGCACCAGCCCGAGCATCGTGTCGAGCAGGCCCAACTCTGAATAGTAGAGCGAGAGCGGTGCGACGATTACGATCGGCGGGATCATGCGAAGCATCAGCAACTGGAACATCCGCACTTCCGACAGGATCTGATGGCGGGAAACGCCGTAGGCGATGATCGCGCCGAAGAAAACCGCGAGCGAGGTCGCGCTGAACGAAATGAGGATGCTGTTGCGCAGCGCGATCCACGGCTTTTGCATCGAGGTGGCGTATTGCGTCGCGGCGTATTGCTGCGCTTCGAACCAGACGTTGGCGTAGTTGTCGAGCGTGAACGGGTCGGGGATGTACACCGGCGGCCAGGCGAACCACTGGGTGTCGGGCTTGAAAGAGGTCGCGACGATCCAGAACAATGGAAAGACGACGATCGCGAGCCACACCGACAGAATGGCGTAGCGAACGACCGCGGAGCGGCGCTGGCGGGTGGATTTGTTCACGCCCCCGCCTTTCCCGCCGCATACATGGAATCGAGCGCGTGTTTCTCGCGTCGCAGCAACCGGATTGCCGCCAGCACGATCACGATCATCAACATCATCGCGACATAGGAAAGGGCCGCACCCTTCGAAATTTCGAAGTATTGCCAGGTCGTAAGGTAGATATAGACGGGGATCGTTTCGGTCGCGCTCCCCGGGCCACCCTGGAACAGCGACCAGATCTTCGGGAACTCGGCCATTGCTTCGAGAAACCGAAGCACCAATGCAAGCATGATGACAGGGCGCAATAGCGGCACTTGAATTTCCCAGAAGATGCGCCAGGGTGAAGCACCGAGAATCTGCGCGGCCTCGATCGGATCTTTGGGGATGGAAGCGAGCCCGGCGAGCATGATGATGAACGAGAAGGGCGTCCAGTTCCAAATTTCGAGCAGCATCACCGTCGTCAATGCAAGATTCGCGTTGGTGAGCCAGGCGGGCTTGAACTCCACGCCGGTGACTCGGGTGATGACGTCGTTGATCGGGCCGCTCTCGTACAACAGCATCTCGCCGGTATAGGCGATGACGATCGGGACCGTCAGCATCGGCAGGATAAACAGCGTGTAGTAGAACGCCTGGCCGCGAAACGGTTTGTACATCAGGTAGGCCAGACCAAACCCGATTAGAAAGCAGCCGACCGTCGAGCCGCCCGCGAACGCAAGAGAACGCAGGATGGCTAACCCGAAGCGGGTATCGGTCAGTACCTCCTTGAAGATCTCGAAGCCGACGAATTCCGCTTCTTGCCAGCCGCCGAGATAGATGGTCCATTGATGGAACGAGAAGTACAGTTGCAGCAACAACACCGGCAGGAGGATCAGGGCGAATAGCGCAACCAGCGGCGCGAGGATCGCGCGCTTGAATCGCTTGAGCGCCCGCAGGCGCGACTGTTCGCGCGGAACGACGGGGTCAGACACGATTCATTCCAAGCATTGGTGTCTGACCCAATCCCAACTCAAGCCGGCTTCAGGATCTTCGGCATCGCGGCCTTGTACGTCGCGAGGTCCTGCTTCAACTTCGGTGCGCCCGTTCGCTTGACGATCTTGTTCCACTCGTCCTCGGTCTTCTGCAGGACTTCGGCCGCCTTGATCTGACCGATATAGGCTTCGGACAGATGTTTGCCGAGCTGGTCCTGGAATTCGAGATATCCGGTGAGATAGATGGGCGGGCAGGCGACCTGCAGGTTCTGCTCGATCGCCTTCAAGCCCGGGACCGTGTAGGCCTCCTCGACAAGCTTGCTCTTCATATGCCCCTTGTGCCAGGCGTCGTGGAAGGTGTTCACGCGATCGGCGACGATGAGCTCGCTCGCTTTGAAGGTGCTCCACCAGCACGCGAGGTACGCGGCCGCCGCCTTGCGAGGGCTGTACCGATTGACGACAACCGCCGCGAGGGGCGAGGAGATCGAGCGGTGCGTTCGCTTGCCGCTGACATCGGCGCCCGGAATGAGTCCGTATTGCCACTTGCCGAGCGTCTTCGATTTATCCGGATTCTCCGCGAGCTTCAGGAGCCCGTCCCAGTATTGACATGAAAACGTATTGCCGCCCACATTGCGCGGAATCATCTGTGGCGTACCCCAGCCGGTGGCTTCCGGATGCGCTACTGCTTTCTCGCGCAGATAGACTTCGAGCGCGCGCTTGCCGGCGTCCGTATTCAAAGTCGCTTTCATTTCGTCGTCGAACGGAAATCCACCGTGGCTGTAGAGCATCATCAGATACCACGTGGCGCCGTTGCCGCGATTACGCAGACTGCCCGAGCCCCATATCTGTTGGTCGGGATTGTGGAAAAACTGCTGGAGTTGAAACTCGTCGTCCCAGGTCTCGGGGAATTTCGGTGCCTTGCCGAATTTGTCCTCGAACCGCTTCTTGGCGGTGGGCTCCTCCATCAAGTCCTTGCGCACACATTGCACGTGGACGTTGCCGTCGGTCGGGATGCCGTACGTCTGATTCTTATAGGTGACGAGCTTGCCGTAATCGCCCACCGCGTCGATCTTGAAATTCGCTTTCTTCATGTACTGATCGAGCGGCTCGATCAGTCCCGCCGAAACGAGCGAGGGGATCATGCCCGCATCGATGTGAAAGAAATCGAACTGTGGTGATTTCGAGAGCGCCTCGGCCATCGCGCGCTGCGGGATGTCGAAGATCGAGATGTCCTGGATGTTTCCAACGCCGATGCCGGTCGCCGCCTTGAATTCCTGCATCGTCGATTGCATCGGAATGAAGTACGGCGACCAGATCATTCCGCGCAGCTCGGTGGCGGGGATTCCCTTTGCCGCTTGAATGATCCGATCGTTCTCGTCGGCCTGGGCGAAGGCATGTTTTGCCCAGGGCACGCTGTTGAGGACAGTGAGGCCGATGCCCCCTTTGATGAACTCACGCCGACCAAAGACGCGCTTTTTCATTGTCTGCTCCTGGATTTACAAGGGGGGCGCTGCGATGTAGGTGTGACGGCCGCGGCTTGTCGCGACTCTAGAGCGCGCACCGTTTCATTGTAATTGGAAACAATGAACGACGACGCCGTTCGAAAGCGCTCAGAAATTGACCACGGAGGACACGGACGTTATGGAGGAACTCGAATATGGGCGGGGCACGAGTGACTCAATGCTTCGGCGCAGATCCATGCAACGGGAATCCTTTATCCGACCTCCGTTGCCTCCGCTTCCTCCGTGGTGAATTTCTGAGCTCGTCAGGCTCTCGCAGGAATCACCGGCAACATCACCCAGCTCTGATGCTTCCCGCCAGTGTGCAGGGTTACGTCGCCGTTGAAAATTTCCGGTGGGCGATCGCGCGCGTCGTTGTGCAGGAACGGCCCAACGCCGGTGAACTCGTTCTTCATGTTCGAGAGCTTGCCGCCCGAGCCGCCCGGATACGTGTAGTCCTTGCCGCGCACCGTCAGCATGATTCGATAGCCCGCCGGCACCACGATACACGTCGGCCAGATTTCGATATCCAGTTCGTGGATCTCGCCAGGCTTCAGCGGCTGCTTCTCGTCGTGCGGATGGTAGGGACGGAACGGCAACGATTTCTTCGGATCGAGCTTGCGGTGCGAAGCGCGCAGCCAACCCTGCGCGACCGGCGTGTGCGGGTCGAGCGCGCCCATGAAGGTCACCTCCTTCATGTTCGGATCGAACACCCGCACGACGAGGAACAGGTCGGCATCCACCGTCGACGATGACACGAACAGCTTGGCTGCAATCGGACCGGTGATCTCGATGTCTTTTTCGCAAGGAGGCAGCATGAACGTAGCGCCTTCCGACAGGCCCCGGTAGGTCACGCTGGCCGATTCCTTGACCTCGCCCGGGTTGAGCGAGTGGGTGCGCCCATCGAGATGAAACTTCGTCCATTGCGTGCGTGCAAGCGGCCATTCGTTCTCGAAGCGCCGCACGAATTTCTCGCCCGGATGCCGCACCTGGAGCGTGACCTTGGGTTGCTTGTCCCAGCCGTTCTTCTCGCCCTTGAGGAAATAGGCGAAGAAGCGCTTCTGCAGATCAAGACCGTAGTCGGTATAGAAGTGCGTCCAGTGCGCATCGCCATGCATCTCGAGCCATTTCTGCTCGGACGCCGAGTTGTAGTAGCCCTCGATGTTCCCGCGCGGATGCAGGCCCTGGCCACCCCAGTTGCCGGTCGAGAGGAACGGCGCTTTCACTTTGGAGAAATCAGGCGTGCGGCATTTCCAGAATTCATCGTCCAACGCGTGCTTAAGCGCGAGCGCACCGAAGTCGAACCGATTCGCGTGCAACTCTTCTTCCGACAGCGTGGCCGGGCCCGATACCCAGTCACCGGTGAGCGGACTGCGAAAGCCCTTGGTACCAAGACCGTGCTGAATGGTCTTAACCTGCATGTCGTACCAGTTGGCGAGGAACGTGCAGAGGATGCCGCCGTGATGGCTGACCTCGCGATACCAGTCGTTCGCGCCCTCCCATTGGCACATCGCGGCGAGATGCTTGGGCGCGAGCTGCGCGACCTGCCACTGATTCATGGCGTAGTACGAGATGCCGTTCAGACCGACCTTGCCGTTCGACCACGACTGCACGCCGGCCCAATCGATGCAAAGCGCGAAGTCTTTCGTTTCACGCACACCCCAGAGTTCTACATAGCCGGGCGAGCGGCCCGCGCCGCGTGAATCCACGCGCACGCACACGTAGCCATCGGGCACCCATTTCTCCGGATCGACGAGTTCCCAGTTCTGATACTTGTTGGTCGAACCGGCGGGCACATCGGGATGTTCGGCACACATCTTGTCCCAGCAGGTCTTGTAGATCTGCTCGAAGTGGAGCCACTTCGCGTACGGGCCGTAGCTCAGGATGACCGGGTACTTGCCATCCTGGATGGGGCGATAGACATCGCAACGCAGAACGAGGCCGTCTTCCATGGTGATGGGGACGTCCCAGTCGATTTTCATGCCGTCGCGAATTTCACTTTTGCACTCGGCCATGGATCTCTCTTTCACTCAAAAATTCACCGCGGAGGACACGGAGGGAACGGAGGAAAAAAATCCTACCGCTCTCGTGTTGATCATCACATCCATTGCGCTAACTTGAAACTTGCCGTTCCTCCATTTCCTCCGCTTCCTCCGTGGTTAATTTCTGAGGTAGTCGGACCTACGTTTTATATTCCACTTCCAGCAGCTCCACATCCCAATCCGCGATGCTGCGCACATGGTGCTCGACACCCGCCTTGATGTGCCGGCTATCGCGTGCCTTGTGGTCGATCACCGCATCGGGTGCGTTGCGCGGCATGTGCAGAAGCTTGCAGTCGGTGAGGTACACGACGAAGTAGTCGTGCTCGTGCTTGTGCCAGCCGGTTTCGTCGCCCGGCTTGAAGTGGAAGTGGGAAACCGTCTTGAATTCGTCGTCGATGATCACTCTGCGCTTGGCGAGCGATCCGACCTTCAATTCGCCCGCATCTTCGAGGCGATCACGTGTCTCGGCGTAGTACGTTCCCATTGCTGTCTCCTGGCGGCGGGGGTGTTTGGTGCACCCAATTTATCATCAGATCACGATTTCGCGCCATTACGGCACGACGACCACCTTACCCTGCACCTTGCGATTCGACATGTCGGTCAACGCTTGCGGGACCTGATCGAGCGTGTAGGTCGCGCTCACTAGGGGCTTTAACCGCCCAGATGCGATCCAGCGCACCAGGGTCGCATTGTTGTTGGCGTTGGCGGCCGCTTCTCGCTGCGAGAACGATCCCCAGAATACGCCGACGATCGAGGCACCCTTGAGCAGCAGAAGATTGAGCGGGATCTTCGGAATCTCGCCCGCTGCGAAGCCGATGACCAGGAATCGTCCGCCCCACGCGAGGCTGCGCACAGCCGGTTCCGCGTATTTGTCGCCGACCGGGTCGTAGACGACATCCACGCCGTTGTTGCCGACGATCTTGCGCAAGGCCTCGCGCAGATCGTCTCTCGTGTAGTTGATCGTGTACTCCGCGCCGAACCGTTTGCAGGTTTCGAGCTTCTCATCGCTGGATGCCGCGGCGATCACACGCGCACCCATTAACGCACCCAACTCCACCGCTGCAAGCCCCACGCCACCCGCCGCGCCTAACACCAGCAGCGTTTCGCCGGGGCGGATCTGCGCGCGATCCTTGAGCGCATGGTAGGTAGTCCCATAGGTGAGACCGAATCCAGCCGCCACTTTCATGTCGAAGCCGGGCGGCAATTTGATTGCACGCGATGCTTCGATCACGAACTCTTCGGCGAACGCACCATAGGTCATCACCGCCGCGACGGCATCACCTACGCCGAAGCCCGTGACACCGGTGCCCACCGCGGTCACGATGCCGGCCGCCTCGGCACCCGGTGAGAATGGCATCTCGGGCTTGTGTTGATACTTGCCCTGGATGATGAGTACGTCCGGGAAGTTGACGCCGGCCGCTTTCATTTGCACGACGAGCTGACCCGGTCCCGGCTGCGGTGATGCAATATCTTCTACGACCAGCGCCGAGGGCGGCCCGGGCTGTTTGCACAATACGGCTTTCATGCCGGCTCCTTGAGACTTTCACGGTTGAACGCCAAGCATAACCGTCTTCGGTAGTCACCAGAGCAAGGGGACGGGATCGGCGGCTCCCGTTGATGAGTGGGTGCGCTGTGGTCTTCGCTACTGCTTCGCGATTCCGATCGTGCCGCTCGCACCTGGCCGATTGTCGACGACGGTCCGCTACGAACGTCGGTGCTCGGAACACACCACGCAGTATCAGTCCGTCCGGGAGCACTTCGACGCCGTTCTCGAGTGCGGCATCCTTGCCTCAAGCGCGTCGGTTCGGCCGCCAATCTCAACATTCGGGACCTGCTCGAATGCTGTAGAAGCGCCACCAGGTCGTACGAGATACGGTGTTCGGTCACCGCCATCTGCTGACCATTGATGATG
>JBJXGX010000027.1:0-5569 GCA_046160305.1 Burkholderiales bacterium | reverse complement strand
TGGATCTGGCCCTGGTAGGCCATGTCGGCAAAGTGCGATGCGCGCACCGAATCGTGCGGCGCTTCGCTCTTCTTCAATTGCGCCTCGCCGTCGGCCCGCTGGCGCTTCAGGACGCCCTGCAGCGTGGCGATGTCGGTGCGATCGAGGCGTTGTTCAATGGTCTGCGAGAGGTCATAGCGAATGTCGGCGATCGCGCATCCCATCGCGCACAGTACGCCAGGGTAGGCCGGCACCAACTCGGTCTTGATACCGACTTCACGAATCAACGCCGCACCATGCATTGGGCCCGCGCCACCGAACGCCACCATCGCGAACTCGCGTGGGTCGAGGCCTTGCTCGATCGAGATGAGTCGGATGCGCCCGGCCATGCGTTGATTGACCACCGCAAGCATCGCATCGGCCGTCTGCTCCATCGATAGGCCAAGCTTGGCGCCAAGCGCGGTGACCGCGCGGCGCGCGCCTTCGACGTCAAGTGACACGCGGTTCTTTCCACTGCCACCGATCGGGCTATCGATGTCGATCCGCCCGAGCACGAGATTGGCATCGGTGACCGTGGGTTCCGTGCCGCCTCGACGGTAAGCAACCGGACCGGGCATCGCACCGGCGCTGCGCGGCCCCACTTGCAGAATGCCGCCGCGATCAAGTGAAGCAATGCTCCCGCCCCCCGCGCCGATCGTATGTACGTCGATCATCGGCAGGCGCAGGGGCACGCGAAATTCGAGCAGCGTGTTCTCGGCGATGCGGGGCTCGCTATTGATCACCACGGCGACATCGAAACTGGTACCGCCCATATCGGCGGTGATGATCTTGTCGAAGCCCGCATGGCGCGCGACCTCGGCCGCGGCGATGACACCGGCCGCGGGGCCCGAGCGCACAATGTAGGCGGAGCGTTTGCCGAGTTCGGTGAGCGGGGCGACCCCGCCATTCGATTGCATGATCAGCACGTCGCGCCGAAAGCCCCACTCGCGCAGCTTCTCTTGCAGATTGCGCGCATAACGCGACACCAGCGGTTGCAGGTAGCCCTGCACGACCGCGGTGCTGGTTCGCTCGAACTCGTAGTACTCACGGATCACGCTCGCCGAGGTGACGATTTCCCAGTTGGGATTGATCGTGGCGAGCAGATCGCGTACCCGGTTTTCATGCTCAGGATGCGCATAGGCGTGGATGAAAGCGATGACCACGGCATCGACGTTCTGCTCTTTCAATATCAGACCGAGGGCGCGAACCTCGGCGTCATCGAGCGGGACCAGAACGTTGCCGCGATGGTCCACGCGTTCGCTCACCTCCCAGCGACGGTCGCGCGGAATGAGCGGTTGCTGCACACCGGTGAGACCGTACATGTTGGGGCGATCGCGCCGGCCAAGCTCCAGGATGTCGCGAAAGCCGCGCGTGGTGACCAACGCGCAGCGCGCCCCTTTGCGCTCGATGATTGCGTTGGTAGCGATGGTGGTGCCGTGCAGTAGCGCTTCGAGCCCGGCCGGATCGATGTTCGCGGCCCGCAATGCATCGAGCAACCCGCGCGAAGGATCGTCCGGGGTCGACGGCACCTTCAAAATCGTCTCGATCCCGCGCTGCGGATCGGTGTAATAGAGGTCGGTGAAGGTGCCACCGACATCGATGCCTACGACTGCGCCCATGCTTGTCTCGTCCTTTATCTGCGCCGCCCGTGCCGGCGCGCGTTATCGTCTTGATCCGTTCGGCCGCTGACCACCGCTTGCCGCCAGCGCGACTTTGCCGGCCTCACCGACATGACGGGCCATGCGCCGTCGTGCGGCTTCGGGATCGCCGGCGGTGATCGCGTTCAAGATGCTGCGATGGATCTTCAAGGTGGCGGCGCGCACTTGCGGTGAATCGAAGGCATCCAACGCGGTCTCTTGATGAATGGCGTTCGAGAGCACTTCCATGAAACCGATCAAGAGGTCGTTGTGACTGGCGCGCACGACCGCCATGTGCCAATCGAGATTGGCGGCAAGATAGTCGGGCAGGGTGTCCACAGCGGTTTCCACTGCCGCGGTCTTTGCTTGCAACTCGGCAAGATCGGCATCGGTACGCCGGCGCGCCGCGCCTTCGGCTGCCACGGTCTCGAGCGCTTCGCGCACTTCGTTCAACTCTTCCAGCCCGACATTGCGGCCCCAAATGAACAGGTCCAGGTGCCGCGACAATTCGCGGCCGGCGGGCCGGCTGACACGCGAGCCGCCGCTGCGTCCGGTGCGGGTCTCGATCAGGCCTTCGATCTCGAGGATTCGCAGCGCCTCGCGCACCGACGCGCGACTGAGCCCCGTTTGCAGCACCAGATCGCGCTCGGTGGGCAAGGGTTGGCCGGTGCCCAATTGGCCCGCGCGAATCCGACTGCGCAACTGTTCGGCAAGTACGTCGCTCGCCTTAGGGACGCTGACTCGGCCCAGGGCGAGCGCGACATGCGGGCCGTCGCTCATGACTGCCGTGTCATTCATTGACGGGCGTGCCGCTCGCAAGCGCGTAGGCCTGCGAGGGCATCAATGGGCGCTGGCAGGGTGCCAAGCGTGTTGGGATTCGGCTTCACCCGCCAACTATTTCACATGTCAATTATGTCGTCAAATTAATTGTCAGACCAAATAGAGGGGTGGCAGCGCTGGATGAGACGGGGCCGGGTCGGCAGTACCGGGCATTGACCGGCTAGCGCCTGGAGAGCATCATGACAGCATCAATTGTGCTGTCATGATGCTATGCGAACAACGGTAACGATCGATCCCGATGTGGTGGCGCTGGTTCGCAAAGCGATGCGCGACCGGGGCGAGCCATTCAAGCAGGTGCTGAACGCAGCAATTCGCGAAGGCTTGGCCAGCACTCGGCGAACCGCAGGCAAGCCGTTCAAGCAGCCGACCTTTGACATGGGCAAGCCGCTGATTGATCTGACCAAGGCGCTCTCCTTGGCGGCGGAGCTGGAAGACGCTGAATTCATCGCGAAGTTGCAGCGGCGCGCGCTGGGTCAATGAAGCTGCCGGATGTCAATGTGCTGCTCTTCGCATCCAATCAGGGCAGCGCTCAGCATGACGCGGCACGGACTTGGCTGGAGTCCGCATTCGAGGAACCTGCGGGTGTTGGCTTCGCGTGGGTAGCGCTGCTGGGATTCGTGCGTCTTGCAACGCGGCGGGGTATTTTCGAGAAGCCACTTTCCATAGATGATGCGCTATCGGTATTGCGTGCCTGGTTGGACGATCCCCGATCGAGCGTGCTGCATCCGACCGAGCGCCATTCTCAGGTGCTCGCGCGTCTGCTGATCGCCGCGGGCACCGGCGGAAACCTCACAACGGATGCCCATCTGGCGGCCCTCGCGATCGAATATGGCGCCACCCTTGGCTCATTCGATCACGACTTCGAGCGCTTCAGTGGCCTTGCGTTCGAGGCGCTCCCTGCCGGTCGGTAAGCTTCGCTCCATCATCAGCCATCAGTGCTGGGCGTTCGGGTAGGCTTGGGTAGTCCGAAGCGTTCGTTCCACGCTCCAAGATCCGCAAAGGATCACCGAATGATGAGGTCGCCCATGGCGAGGAAAAAAAGTAGCACCGAGGCATCGCGCAACAATGGTGCCAACGTCGGCTACGAAGCCCAGCTCTGGCAGATGGCCGATGCGCTGCGCGGCAGCATGGACGCCGCCGAGTACAAGCACGTCTGCCTCGGTCTGCTCTTCCTGAAGTACATCTCCGATGCCTTCGAGGAGAAGCACGCCGCGCTGCTGGCCGAGAAGGCCCAAGGTGCCGACCCCGAAGACCCCGACGAGTACCGCGCCCAGAGCATCTTCTGGGTACCGCCCGAAGCGCGCTGGCCACACCTGAAGGCGCAGGCCCGCCAGAGCACCATCGGCCAGCTCGTCGACGACGCGATGGCCGGCATCGAGCGCGACAACCCGGCGCTCAAGGGCGTGCTGCCCAAGGACTACGCCCGCCCCGCACTCGACAAGCAGCGGCTCGGCCAGCTCATCGACCTCGTCAGCAACATCCGCATCGGCGACGCGGAAGCCCGCGCGGAGGACGTGCTCGGCCGCGTGTACGAGTATTTCCTCTCGCAGTTCGCCAGCGCCGAGGGCAAGAAGGGCGGCGAGTTCTATACGCCGCGCTGCGTGGTCAAGCTGCTGGTCGAGATGCTCGAGCCCTACAAGGGCCGGGTGTACGACCCCTGCTGCGGCTCCTCGGGCATGTTCGTGCAGTCGGTCGAGTTCATCCGCGCGCACGCCGGAGGAAACGGCAACGGCGGCAAGGCGAAGGGCGACATCAGCATCTACGGACAGGAATCGAACTACACCACTTGGCGGCTGGCCAAGATGAACCTCGCCATCCGCGGCATCGACGGCCAGATCGGCCACGGCGACACCTTCCATAACGACCGCTACCCCGACCTCAAGGCCGACTTCATCCTCGCCAATCCGCCCTTCAACATCTCCGACTGGGGCGGCGAGCGCCTGCGCGACGACAAGCGCTGGCAGTACGGCGTGCCGCCCGCGGGCAACGCCAACTACGCCCGGGTGCAGCACATGGTGCATCACCTGGCGCCCGCTGGCGTGGCCGGCTTCGTGCTGGCCAACGGCTCGATGTCGTCCAACCAGTCGGGCGAGGGCGAGATCCGCAAGGCGATCATTGAGGCAGACTTGGTGGACTGTATGGTCGCGTTGCCGGGTCAGCTCTTTTACTCGACGCAGATCCCGGCCTGTCTTTGGTTCCTCGCGCGCGGCAAGAAGAACGGCAGGTTCCGCGATCGGCGCGGCCACGTGCTCTTCATCGACTCCCGCAAGCTAGGCCGCATGGCGGATCGCACCCATCGCGAGCTGACCGACGAGGACATCGCCCGCATCGCCAGCACCTACCACGCCTGGCGTACCGGTAGGGGCGTCATTCATGACGCCCAAGAGGGGCGCGATGAATCGCGCCCCTACGAGGACGTGCCCGGCTTCTGCAAGAGCGCGCCGCTGGAGGAAGTCCGCAAGCACGGCCACGTGCTTACCCCCGGCCGCTACGTCGGCGCCGAGGCGCAGGAGGACGACGGCGAGCCGTTCGAAGAGAAGATGCAGCGGCTCACCGCGACCCTGCGCGAGCAGCAGGCCGAGGCCGCGAAACTCGATGCCGCCATTGCCGCCAACCTGAGGGAGCTTGGGTATGGCGGGTGAGTACGACACGGTCCCGTTGGGCGAGGTCGCGTCCGTCCGTTCTGGTTTCGCGTTCAAGAGCAGCGACTGGACGGAGACCGGGACACCTGTCGTCAAGATCGCGAACGTCAAGGACGGCAACCTCGTGATGGCCGGCTGTTCGTTTGTTCCTCAAGCCATCGCGGACTCAGCCGCGGAGTTCGCACTCCAAGCTGGTGACATCCTCATCGCGATGACTGGGTACATCGGCGACGTTGCGATTGTGCGAGAGCGCGACTTGCCTGCGTCACTCAATCAGCGTGTTGGCCGCTTCGCAATCCGCGACCCTCGGCGCCTGGACAAACGCTTCCTCTTCTATCTGTTGAGAGACGCTGATGTACGCAATGAGATCGAGGGCCTCGGCTACGGCTCAGCACAACCAAACGTCAGCCCATCACTGATCCACGGCGTGGA
>JBJXGX010000026.1:0-3726 GCA_046160305.1 Burkholderiales bacterium | reverse complement strand
GTGATCCTGGAAACGGAATGGGTTCTTCGGTTTTCATACGACCTGTCGCGCGAATCGATTGCCGAAGCAATCCGCCGCGTACTCGGCTTGTCAAACGTAACGGTCGATAACGCTTCCGCGCTCATGCACGCACTTCAAATGTTCGATGAGGGGATGGACTTCGCCGATGCCCTACATCTTGCGAAAAGCCTGAAGGCCGACCGGTTCGGAACGTTTGATGCCAAGTTGGTGAAGCGGGCACGGGTACTGAATCAGATGCAAGTCATCGCCCTTTAAATCCGTATTCCACCGGTCCTCAATGGAAGTAGCGCACGAAGGTCAATCGCGAAATCCCGCCTCGCGCAGATGTCTGGATTATGGAAACCGCCCACTCCAGCTTGGACTTTTGCAGAAACTCGATGATGCAATCCACGTCGGCAAGGGCCTCCGCCGAATAGATCACTTCCGCCAGCGCACGGCATTGGGTCGGCGTGGCGCCTTACCGGCGAGCCGAGCACTCACGTACTCGTGGACATCCGAAGCGAGATAGCCGGTGCCACTCGCAATCATCGCTTCATCGGCACGCCGAGCATCGTCAGCGAATGTGTCGAACTGCTCGGTGGCCCGCACCCGGTCCTCCAATAAGCGAAGCATGAACGCATGGACACTTTCTCCCGAGCGTTCGGCGAGCTTCACGATCCGGGCCTTGAGGTCCACGGGAATTCTCAGGCTGGTGGCTTCAGTACGCATGCGTCACCTCATGCTTCAACGCTTCGAATGTAGTCATACTGTACCGCACGCGAGTCGCCATTTGATCGTGCGAGGGGATATTCCAATTCCAGACTCAGGGGCAGACCTCCGGTGAGGTGCGGAAACGGCGGTCGCTATTGTGGGCCATCAGAAAGTACTTGTTTGCTCGACACTCATATGTCGAAAGACTGCGTTGTCAATGCGGGAAAATTGCCCGCGTAAATGCCGGTCTTCAGTTGCACCTTGCGAACGCTGACGCCTTCGCGGCCGAGTGCTTCAAAAAATTCGACCGCGAGGATGGACTTCGGTTGAGGCACTTCGGCGTCCCCCATTGAGAAGAAAGCCGCCCGGAGGCGGCCTTTTCGCTTACAGCTAGACTGAATCTGGCGAGTTAAGGTGCAGTTCCAAGCTGAACGTCATTGATATCGAATGTATGTCCGCTCGAGACCGTTGCAAGAAGCGTCTCGTAAGTGGCGTCCCCATCAGAGTCAATACGAAGCACGTCATTGGCTCCGGCGGCGCTGATTTGTACGCGGCCGCCACGAACTGCAGTTGCCACCCCGAGGTTATCGAAGATCGCATCGAGATTCACCACGTCCTGGCCACCGGACGGTGTGCCATCGAAGTTGACTACGATGTCACCACCGTCTTGCACATCGGTGTAGGCAATGGTGTCGTTGCCGGTTCCGCCCACCAGCAAGTCATCGCCGGCTTCGCCGTTAAGGGTATCGTCTCCTCCGTCCCGAACAATAGGTCGTGACCACTCCCGAGGGTGTACCGCTGCGCCCGGCCAAATCATTTCCGGTTACTCAGCTCCAAGACGTGATCGGTTGCGTGGGCTCCCACGGTCCCGCGAAATCGATTAAGGAAATTGAAGAAGCGATTCTGAAGGGCGTCAGGGATCCTCGTGCTCGCGGTCGATACTCACGTCGTCGTTCGATTGATCACGCAGGACGACGCACGCCAATCCAAGCGAGTGAACACCGTCTTCGAATCAGAAGAGATCTTTATATCGAGCACGGTGATCCTGGAAACGGAGTGGGTTCTGCGGTCTTCATGCGACCTGCCACGCGAATCGGTTGCCGATGCAATCCGCCGCGTACTCGGTTTATCAAACGTAACGGTCGATAACGCTTCAGCTTTCATGCGCGCGCTTCAAATGTTCGATGAGGGGATCGACATCGCCGACGCCCTACATTTTGCGACAAGCCTGAAGGCCGATCGGTTCGGAACGTTTGATGCCAAGTTGGTGAAGCGGGCACGAATACTGAATCAGATGCAAGTAATCGCCCTTTGAATCTGCATTCCACCGGTCCTCAGTGGAATTAGCGCACGACGGTCGATCGCAACTCCTGCTTCGTACCGATATCTCGATTGTGGAATCCGCCCATTCCGGGGCGGCTTGAGGAAGTAACTTCATGATGCGATCGACGTACGCAACGACCTCCGCAATTGGAAGTCGTCGAATCGACCAAAAATTTTGCGGGCCACGCCTATCGCATGCCAGAGACCGATCGCGAGCAACAGAAAGCGAGACGCCCTTAGTGCCAGCGCAAGACGTCTCCAGGGTCTTCCGAGTGCGTCCTTCGGACGAATGCAACCGATGCGCTTCTTCAGGCCGACCCGTCGGTCGCGTACGACTGCTAGCGCAACATCGCGGAAGCCGTACGTTTCCACTAGCTTAGAACTAAATCTGTTATATCGAGCGTGCCCGACGACGTAGTGACGGTCGCAAGGAGGTACTCAAACGTCGTATTCCCGTCCATGTTGATCCGAATTTCGGTGCCGTCTGCGATCGAAACACGAGCTGAACGCCCTGCATTCGCGACGCCGAGGCTGTCAAACAACGCATCGAGATTAATTCGATCTTGGCCTCCGGCTAATGCGTCTGCGTCGAAATTGACAATCATGTCGGATCCATTTGAGAGGACGTCGCTCGTATTGAGCACGCCGTCGTAGAAAACAATATCCTGATCGCCACTACCTCCGGCATCAATAAGGTCATCACCGGCTCCCCCGTACAGCCTGTCATTGCCGCCAGCGCCAATTAGAACATCACGCCCATCGTTGCCGCGCAGGGTATCCGCCGAGCCACCCCCGTCCAGAAAATCTGCACCATCGCCGCCGGAAAGCGTATCCCCGCCGTTTTGGCCATATATCGTGTCGTCGCCGCTACTGCCAGTAATGGTGTCAGCGCCCCCCAAGCCGTATATGACGTCATCACCGGTAGTGCCCATCAGTGCAACATCTCCCGCAGATGTTCCAGCAATGATATGGAGCGTCTCGGGGTACGACATGGCTGGTGACCCGGAATCGGTCGATTTGAGGTTAAGCGTGTATGTCAATCCCTCTACGAGGGCAATCGAGGTTTGCAGGCTACTTCCGGTAATCGCGAACCCGGCTGAACTACCAGGCTCGATCGAATACATGTGAGTATTACCGACGTCGGGATCAGCCGTTGAAAGCGTCCCGAGTGTCAACGGTATGGCCGAACCATTGGGCAAAGTCGAACCGGTAGGCACATGCGTCATCGTCAAGTGAATGTCTGTTGGCGCGAGGTTGGCCTCATCTGCCCCGTTGATAGTGATGGTCACGCTGTGCGTGGTGCCATCGGCACTTTCCACCACGAAGCTTTCGGTCAGCGTGTCGCCCGCACCCAGCGCCTGGATCAACGGATTGGCGTTGTTCGCGCTGTAGTCCCAGACGCCCGCCGCACTGAGGTTAAACGTGCCATACAATCCGACCGTGCCGACCTGCACCGCGAAACTCGACTCACCGGCATCGGCATCGGCCACACTCAGTGTGCCGGTGCTGGTCAGGTTGCCGAGCACAACGCCGATGTCCTCGGTCACCCCGCCCATAGCGTCGCCGCCGATCGTAGCGTTGTCGTTGGCCCCCGTGACGTTCACCGTGATGGTCTCGGAATCGGTGCCGTCAACCGAGCTCACCGTCAGCGCGTCGGTCGCATCATCCTCCGCCCCAAGCCCCTGCGTCGCC
>JBJXGX010000025.1:0-77120 GCA_046160305.1 Burkholderiales bacterium | reverse complement strand
GCGCGTTCATGTCGTTGTAATCCTCGAACACTACCGCGCGCCCGGAATGCTTGTGCAGGTGCTTTTCCGCGGCAGCCGGTTTGATGACCGCACCGTCGGGTGCGAGATTGCCGCGCAATACCGCGAGGCTTCCCGACGCGACGATCGGTTTATCGAGCGAACGAATCACCTCATCGTTGTAGACACCGCAGCCGTCAATATTTTCCCCGATGGATTTGCCATTCACCGTGCGCGCATCGAGTGCGAGCAGGCCGCGAATGCGATTCAGCAGGCCGCGGAGTCCTCCGGCGTAATAGAAATCCTCCATCAAAAAGCGGCCGGCCGGGCGGATGTCGGCAATGAGCGGCGTGCGTTGCGAAAGCTGGTCGAACCGTTCCAGGCCGAGGTTGACACCCGCGCGTCGCGCCATCGCGATCAAATGGACGAGCGCGTTGGTGGAGCCACCGAGCGCGAGCACCGTCGTAATCGCATTGTCGAACGAAGCGGCGGTGAGGATGTCGGCCGGCTTCAGGTCTTCCCAGACCATGTCGACGATGCGCTTGCCGCTCGCGGTGGCCATGCGTGCATGATTCGCATCGGCCGCCGGGATCGACGCCGCGCCCGGCAGCGTGACACCGAGCGCTTCGGTCGCGCTTGTCATGGTGGAAGCGGTGCCCATCGTCATGCAATGTCCCGGAGAACGCGCAATGCCGCCTTCGATTTCCTGCCAGTCCTCTTCGGTGATCTTGCCGGCGCGAAGCTCCGCCCAGTATTTCCAGCTATCGGTACCGGAGCCGAGCTTGTTGCCGCGCCAGTTGCCGCTCAGCATCGGTCCGGCCGGCATATAGATGAACGGCAACCCCATCGACGTGGCGCCCATGAGGAGCGCAGGGGTGGTCTTGTCGCAGCCGCCCATTAGCACTGCGCCGTCGGCGGGGTATGAGCGCAGCAGCTCCTCGGTTTCCATGGCGAGGAGGTTGCGATACATCATCGTGGTCGGCTTCTGGAATGGCTCGGCCAAGGTGATGGCCGGCATCTCGACCGGAAATCCACCCGCCTGCCACACGCCCCGCTTCACCTCTTCGACGCGCACCTTGAAATGGGAGTGGCAAGGATTGATGTCACTCCATGTGTTGATGATCGCAATCACCGGTTTGCCGGCGTAGTCGCTCCGGTCATAGCCGCTTTGCGCAGTGCGCGATCGGTGCCCGAATGAGCGCAGGTCCGTGGCGCCATACCAGCGATGGCTGCGGAGATCTTCGGGGCGTTTCTTGGCGTTGGGAGGGGGCATGGGCGCGGTCTTCAGGGTTGACGATTAGCGTTCCCGAAGTGTAGCCCGATTGCACACGACCGCCGGATTCGGCTGCGGCTAACCTGGTGTCAGCTGCTTGTAGATCGCATTCGACAACTCGAGCATGCGCTCACGCCCAACCGCGCCGGACAGCGCATAACCCCACTTGCGGTCGATCCAATAGAAGACATCGAGGTTCCGCTCCTTCGCATAGCGAAACGCCGTGTCGGTCGCATCGCCTTCGACACCGCTTACATACAGCGTGAGGCGCTGACCTTGCGGATCTTCATACATGAACTGTGCCGCGGGTCGCCCACTCTCGCCCGGCAATAACCGCCCGCCCACCAGCCGGTAATTGAATTCCGCGAGCACTGGCGCACGTACGCTGGTGCCCAAACGCTTCGAGAGCCATGCAACAAGATGCGCCTCTTCGGTGGCCGGGACTTCGACCGGATGCCGCACCTCGGGCAGGTACACCGCGTGCGCGGCGAGCGCACGCTGCGCAAAAGAGCGGACTTCTCGCGAAGGGACCGCGATATCGCGGGCGTACCAGCCGATCACACCGCCAACGACCAGGAGTGCGCACGCGGCCACGGCCAAGCGCATCCACGTTGCCGATACCGTCGGCCAGAGCAGACGGCGCGGAACACGTTCGTCGAGCACCTTGTCGTACGCGCCATGCAGGAGGAGGTTTTGCAGGCGATACGCCTCGACCTCGGCGCGCGCTGCCTCATTCTCGGCGACGAATGATTCGACGCGAGCGAGCGCCTCGGCGGGCAGTTGCCCGTCGACATAGGCCATCAACTCGTCAGTCGTCACGGAAGGCTCTTGTGCCATCACTTCACTGCTTTCAAATTCGGTCGTTTAACAGCGCCCTCTGACAGTGCAAATCGAAGCTTTGCCCGGGCTCGCGCCAAGCGTGACATCACCGTACCAATCGGAACGTCAAGGACCCGCGCAGCCTCGTGATACTTCAAGTCCTCCAATGCCACCAATAGCAACACCTCGCGCTGATCACCCGGCAGCGTGATCAGCGCGGCCTCGAGATCGCGGATGCCAAGTGCGCCGTCCTGCCTCGGGAGGTCCGCGATATCGAGTGCTTCGTCGATCGAGACCATGGGCGGGACATGATTCCCCGACTCCATTTGATTGGCCCACACGTTATGCATTACCGTAAATAGCCACGCGCGAAGATTCGTTCCTTCCCGCCACAAATGCCACTTCGTATAGGCGCGCTCCAGCGTGTCTTGCACCAGATCATCGGCACGATGCGAATGCCCAACGAGCGCGCGCGCATAGCGGCGTAGCCGTGGGATGTGCTCGATGATCGGATGGGCCATTCCGCGATGCTATCGCGAAATGTCGATACTCAAGTTAACACCTGGACGCGCCGGCTATTCCCCGAGGGATGCGACAGGACGTGCAGAAATGCCGCGCCGCACTCGGATCACCGCTCGTCAGAGCGAAGGCGTCGATTCGTCGGGGCGATTGGCGCGATCAGTCTTCAGCATGTGGGCGATCCATGCGGGCAATCGATCAAGATTTGTCAGTCGCCAACTGCGCTGGCGGCCCGATTCGAGATGGTGGCAAACGATGCGAGTCACGACCGTTTGCGGGCCGCCCCGTTTCGATCTCGCGATTTGTTCTTCGGCATAGAGAACGAAGGAAGCCCGCTCGTTCCAGGGCGTTCGCGATTTTGGGCGGCTCGGACGCTTGGATTGTAGCCCTCGTGATTTCATGGTCGGCCTCAGTCAGGCCGACCGAGATTTCGTGCCACGGTTGGCCCATGCGCATGAGTGTCTCCGGACCGCAAGCTTGTGTCGGTGCGTGAACGCACCTCAAGGCGCGTCCACTCCGACGAACGTGCAGGGCACAGGCCCCCGGTTCAACTCATTCCGCGTCGGCTAACTGGCTGACCAAGCGTGGCTGCAGACCGAGCTGCTCGAGCATGAGCCGACCAACCGGACTCGGAAACGAAGGATTCCGAACGACGTGGTCCAGTGGACGGCTGGCAGCGGGAATCATCCCGAGTGCCCGCGCGGCCACGACCGCCTCTAGGCGGCTCGACACGTCAAGTGCGCGAAAGATGCTGCTGACATGGACCTTCACGGTGGCTGCCGAAATATTGAGCGCACGCGAGATCAACTTGTTCGACATGCCCTCGCAGAGCAGCCGGAGCACATCGCGTTGGCGGGCGGTGAGGTGAATGCCCGAGTTTCGCACCGTACTCGACCATCCGTCTGTGAAGCTGTGGAATAAACTGGAATGTGGCTCGGACATTTTGCGCTCCCTTGAGAAGTCTCCGTCTGTCTTTGAACGAGTCGGAAAGGTTCAGTTGCATCCGCCTGCCCCTTCACTGTCGAATCGAAAGCCGTGAAGGGCGAATGAGCGGGCTGAGCGAACTATAGAAAGTAGCTGGGCGACGCGAGGTGCGGATACGCACTGGAAAGGCGAATCGAAACCAACTGTGGTGCGCATACGCACGCGTACCAGGATGTTCGTGAGTGCGAGGCGCAATGCCTCCGGCCGCATTGATAGTGTTTCTCGCCGAAGCACCTGGCCGAGGTATGCACGCCCTTCGGGAAAGTGATAGAAGCGCAAGGTCACAACGGCCCGTACCTAAATTTTCAGGCCCCAAGGCGATGACACGAGACCCAAAGGTTCAGCCATCCATCCTCGGATTGCGGGGCATCAATCTATTCGCCGGGTTGCCGGACGACGTTCTCGAAACCCTGTTGCGGCGATGTGGTTGGCGAAGGTTCGCGCCGGACCAGCTTGTTATCGCCAAAGAAGCGACCGATCGCGACGTCTATCTGATCGTCGGCGGCAAGGTGCGGGTGAGAGTGCTGTCACCCGGCGGGCGACTTACGGCCTTCCGGGAAGTTGGCGCCGGGGAGTGGATCGGGGATCTTGCCGCGCTCGACGGGCTTCCACGCTCTGCGGACATTGTCGCGATCGAAGACTCGCTCATCGCTACGTTGCCGCCGGATGAATTTCGCGCCCTGATGCTCAAGTATCCAAACGTCGCCGAATGCGTGATCCTGCGGCTCGTGCGATTGATTCGCGATCTCTCCGATCGCGTGTACGACTTGAGTACCTTGGGCGTTCAAAATCGTGTTCACGCGGAGATTCTTCGCCTTGCGAGGCTGGCGGGAATTTCGAACAACGTCGCCAGGATTGATCCCGCGCCGAAGCACACCGACATCGCGAGCCAGGTCAGCACCTACCGGGAGCAGGTTACGCGCGAGCTTTCGGCATTGACGAAACAAGGTCTGATCGAACGAGACGGGAGTGTGCTGGTCGTTCACGATGTAAAGACGTTAGAGAAGTTGGTGGAGGATGTGCGGAATTCGAATTGAGTGTTGAGTGATTGTGCGAACGAACGGCGAAGCGGGGTACGCCAAAGGTTGCCTCGACCGAGTAAGCGTTGGTCGCGTGTGGATCACATTCGCTAGCGATTCCTAAGTCGCACCATCGGAGCGGAGTGTGAATGCGCTATTGGCTTGCCTCCTCGATCCGAAAGCGGTCGTATATGAACGCTCGCGACCCATCGAATCGCGTCGCCGTCTATTAATCGTTTGGGTAGGTCCCTCACGTCCGAGTCGGGCCGATAATGGGTCTTGACTCAAGCAACACTCGGCGTGCGATCCATACCAAAGCAACACATGTCAATCGAATCGCCAAGGGGACGGGCGAATGGTGTCGGCAGGAGATTGCCGCGCACTTTCGCATGCTCGTCGACGAGTCGCATGAAGTCGCGTCCAGCGACCCGTGCGAGCACGGTTTCCTCCACGGCGGAAATATTGGCCGCGCGCGGCGCTCCATCGATTGCCGCGAGCTCGCCGAAGTACTCTCCGGCGGGCAAGTCGCGGAAGGTGATCTGACGCTCGAAATCGTGTGTGAACACGCCCACACGGACGCGACCGGAAACGATGAAGTAGACGTCCTGGTCGCCGGCTTCACGGGAAATGATCTGGACATCCGGATCAGCGCGATGGCGCGACCACGCGCAAACACTCGCGATGCGAGTGAGCTCGGCATCCGATAGGCCCTGAAGCAATTTGATTCGGCGCAGGCCTTCGATCGAAGGTTGCGCGGCAACGCCGCCTGCTGCCATCCTGTGTGCCCCCCACGAGGAACGCGCATTGTAGCCATGAGAGCCGCATGGCGATATCAGCTACGATCCACGGGTCGCGCTGAGAAAGGCTTCTGAGCAACCATGTCTCCATTCACCTACACCGGCCTCCCCTACCGCGTCGTCTTCGGCGCAGACTCCCTCGATCAACTCGTCCCCGAGATCGATCGCCTCGGCGCGAAGCGCGCGCTGGTACTTTCGACCCCCGACCAGAAAGCCGACGCCGCGTCCATCGCCGCCCGTCTCGGCGACCGCTGTGCCGGCATCTTCGACCGAGCCGTCATGCACGTCCCGATCGAGACTGCCCGGGAAGCGCGGGCGCTGGCGACCAAGCTCGGAGCTGACTGCGCGGTGACGATCGGTGGCGGCTCAACGACCGGACTCGGCAAGGCGATCGCGCTGGAATCGTCGCTGCCGATCATCGCGATTCCGACCACCTACGCCGGCTCGGAGGTGACGCCGATCTGGGGGATCACCGAAGGCGGCATCAAGAAGACCGGGAAGGATGCGCGCGTTCTGCCGAAGGTCGTGATCTACGATCCCGATCTCACACTGTCGCTGCCTGCAAAGCTGTCGGCAACGAGCGGGATGAACGCGATCGCGCATGCCATCGAGGCGTTGTATGCGCAGGATGCGAATCCGATCATGTCATTAATAGCCGAGGAAGGTGTGCGTGCATTGGCGCTGGGACTGCCCATTGTCGTAAAGAATCCTTCCGATGCGGATGCGCGCGCCAATTGCCTCTACGGCGCGTGGCTCTGCGGCACCGCGCTCGGTTCAGTGGGCATGGCGTTGCATCACAAGCTTTGCCATACGTTGGGCGGGACCTGGAATCTGCCGCACGCGGAAACCCATACGATCGTCCTTCCCCATGCGACTGCGTACAACGCGCAGGCCGCGCCTGATGCGATGCAGCGCGCCGCGCGTGCGCTCGGGTGTGCGAATGCGGCACAGGGTCTTTTCGATCTCGCGAAATCGCTTGGGGCGCCGATTGCATTGAAAGATTTGGGCATGAAGCAATCGGCGCTGGATCGCGCCGCGGAAATGGCGACGCAGTCGCCGTACTGGAATCCACGACCGATCGAACGCAACGGGATCCGCAAGTTGTTGGACGATGCCTATTTCGGGCGGCGGCCGGACTGACCCCGGTCAGAATTGCGCGGCCTCCGTTCGCCCTGAGCTTGTCGAAGGGGAACGCAGGCGTGCCGACGGCCCGCGATGGTTCGCGCG
Organism: Burkholderiales bacterium; assembly: GCA_046160305.1. Lineage (GTDB taxonomy): Bacteria > Pseudomonadota > Gammaproteobacteria > Burkholderiales > SG8-39 > SHXR01. The sequence continues at coordinate 70,485 of JBJXGX010000025.1, read as the reverse complement.
CCGACCCTCCGGCATTCACCCTTCGACAGGCTCAGGGCGAACGGTCAATCGCTTCAGACCAAGAACGACAGGGCGGGGACGCCGTTTATCATGCCCTCGAGCGAGAGGACGGCTTGAAAATCGTTCAGCTGGCTTAAGTAAGCGCCGTTCAGGTCAGGCTCCATTTGTATTGATGCTACGATCCGCCGCCGCTTGAGACTAGCTGCAAACGCGTCGTGTTTTCCGGGGGAGCCTTTTGTCGTCAAGTTATCCCAAGCTGTTTTCGGAATGGCGGATTCGCAATACCAAGATTCGCAATCGGATCGTCTTCCCGCCGACCTGCCCGACCTGGACCGATGGTGGTGTACTGACCGACATGGCGACCGCGTATTACCGCGAGCGCGCCCGCGCGGAATCGTTGACATAGAGCGTCTTCTCGTCGGGTGAAAGGCAGAGTCCGTTCGGTGCCTCGAAATCGTCGGACTCCAGGTGCAGCTTGCCATCGGTGCCCACCCGGTACACGCCCTGGAAGCTCAACGCCAGGCTGCGCTCGATGCCGAACACCGGCACCCGGCCATAAATCGGGTCGCTGAAATAGATCAACCGGTCCGATCGCAGCACGACATCATTGGGACTGTTGAGCTCTTTCCCCTGCCAATGCGAAGCGACGACCTTGCGGTCCCCCGATGGGGTTTCCATGATCAGCTTGCTCGTGGCGTGTTCGCAAACATACAGATTGCCCGCAGCATCGTAGGTCATGCCGTTGCATTTATTCGCGGGCCGTCGCATCTCGACCACGCCTGCCTTCTCGCTCCAGCGCCGGCGTACGTCACCGGGCATGTCACTGAAATAGAGGCACTGCTCCTTCGGGTTCCGGATCGGGCCCTCGGTGAAATTGAAACCGGTACACAGTCGCTCGACGACCGCCTCCTCGTCGACGAGTCCCCTGAATTCCGGGGCGTTCACCTCGATGGCCACGCTTGCTTGCTCCTTTATTGTCGCGACATCCGGCGCCCGCGATTCTAGCGTCCGATATGAAGTGCGCGGGATGCCCGGTCGAAGCGAGGCCGATGCAGGTCTGCGCGGCCCATTGCCACCGATGCCACCGATTATTTTTTCTGCGGCCTAAGAGCAGGCTTCGGGCTCCGCATTGAGATCTCGGCAACCGTCTCGATACGTGTGAGCCGCCGGTCATGCTCCAACACCCGCTCACCAAGTTGCTCGACGCGCCGGAGGGTCTCCGACAGCCGTTCTTTCACGATGGCGATTCCGGAAAGCCGATCCAACAGCTCGGTTATCACACTCACGATTATGCTCGGCGCCCAGGGGACTTACCCATTTCGGCGAAAACGGCATCGAGCTTCGCGTTGACTCGTTCAAGGTCCGCAGCCATCGCCAGCAGATTTTTTTGCGCTTCTCGCGTGGCACCGTCGAGCACGTCGAGTTCGTGCGGGCTCACCCCCGCCAGGTAGGCGTCTATGGCGCGCCGGGCCTCATGCGCCAAGGTGCTACCGTTGGTTTTTGCCCGCTGCCGCAACGCCTTTTTCTGGCCGGGCTCAAGGTAGACCTGTGTGAGCTCCATGGTCGGCATCAGGGTGACCTCATCATCGATATACCTATATATCATCATATATCAAGCTGCGTGTCAGCCCCCGGAGAACCCGAGTTTCCTGCAAAATAGCCGCTTTTCCGGATCCGCATCTCGTCGTCGGCCTTGGCCGGCCACGGAGTGATCAGATGATCAATAAAATAGTCGAGTCGGTCGCAGCGGCTTTGGCCGGTATTCAAGACGGGGCGACCGTCCTCATCGGAGGATTCGGTGGCGCCGGCCAGCCGCATGAGCTGATCGATGGATTGATCGACCAGAAGGCGCGTGACCTCACGATCGTCTGCAACAACGCCGGCAACGGTGAAACGGGTATAGCGGCGCTCCTCAAGTCGGGGCGCGTCCGCAAGATCCTGTGTTCGTTTCCCCGCCAGGCCGATTCGTATGTTTTCGACGAACTGTATCGCGCTGGAAAGCTCGAGCTTGAGCTCGTGCCCCAGGGCAATCTGGCCGAACGCATTCGTGCCGCGGGAGCCGGAATCGGCGCGTTCTTCACCCCGACCGGCTACGGCACCGAGCTCGCCAAGGGCAAGGAGACGCGCCTCATGAACGGCCGGCAGTACGTGCTCGAGTATCCGATTCACGCGGACCTTGCGCTCATCAAGGCCGAGTGCGCGGACCGGTGGGGCAATCTTACCTATCGAAAGGCCGCGCGGAACTTCGGGCCGGTGATGGCCACCGCGGCCAAGCTGACGATCGCCCAGGTGTTCGATCTGGTCACATTGGGCGAGCTGGATCCGGAGCTGGTGGTGACGCCCGGCATCTACGTAAAACGCGTGGTGCGCGTTGAGCGACAAAATGAGAAAGGCAAGGTGGCCGCATGACCGCGACCAACATCCCCAAGCTGAATCGCGCACAGATCGCCGCCCGCGTTGCGCGCGATATTCCCGAGGGCTCGTATGTCAACCTCGGGATCGGTATCCCGACCCTGGTGGGCGACTATCTCCCGAAAGATCGCGACGTACTCCTGCATAGCGAGAACGGCATCCTCGGCATGGGGCCCAAGCCCAAAGCCGAGGACGTCGATTGGGACTTGATCAATGCCGGCAAGGAGCCGGTGACGCTCTTGGCGGGTGGTGCATTTTTTCATCACGCCGATTCGTTCGGCATGATGCGAGGCGGACATCTCGATATCTGCGTATTGGGGGCGTTTCAAGTATCGACGACCGGTGATCTTGCCAACTGGTCGACCGGCGAACCGGGCGCGATTCCGGCGGTGGGCGGCGCGATGGATCTCGCGGTCGGCGCAAAAGCCGTCTACATCATGATGGAGCACCTCACGAAAAAGGGCGAATCGAAACTGGTCGCCAAGTGTTCGTACCCGCTTACCGCGGTGGGATGTGTGAAGCGCGTGTACACCGATCTCGCGGTCATCGACATCACCGAGGCCGGACCCAGGGTGACTGAAATCGTCGAGGGTCTCGCGTTCGAGGAATTGCAGCGGTTGACGGGCGTTGCTTTGATCGACGGACGTTGAGGCTCCCTCAGAAATGGGACACGGAGGCCGCGGAGGAAAATGAGGAAACACGGAGAAGTCGTTGCAATGTGCGTCGTCCACCGGCTTGAACGTGCATCAGCTGGTCACGGTGCCGCCCCGTTGACTGCCCGCTTCCCTCCCTTTCCTCCGTGTCCTCCGTGGTTAATTTGTGAGTAGATTTTGCGACGCTAGATTGCCGTAGAAATTATCCATGTCCAAAGACCCCCTCGTCGCCTCCGCCATCGCCCACTGGGCGCCGCGTTTCGTCGCGAACGGCATTTCGCTCACCGATTTCGAAGAAGTCACGGCGAGTGTCGATCGCTGGGCTGACTGGTGCAAGGCCTGGTGCGCGCGTGGTGCCGTGCACGAACGGCTTGGGCGCGAAGCCTTGTCGAGCGGACACCCACTCACCGCGGGCGAGCATCTTTGCCGTGCCAGTGCTTACTACCACTTCGCAAAGTTCGTGTTCGTCCAGTATCCCGAAGAGATGCGCGCGGCGCACATGCGTGCTGTCGACTGTTATCGCGAGGCGCTGCCGCATTTGCGCCCCGCCGGGGAGCGGGTTCGTATTCCATTCGCGGGAACGGCGCTCTGGGGTGTGTTGCGTCGTCCTGAAGGCGTCGCGAAGCCGCCCGTAGTGGTGATGGCCCCCGGCATGGATTCCACCAAGGAAGAGCTCCACGCCTACGAGACACCGTTTCTTGATCGCGGTATGGCGATCCTCGCTTTTGATGGTCCCGGACAAGGTGAAGCCGAATACGAGTTGCCGATTCGGGGCGACTACGAGACGCCGGTGCGGGCCGTGATCGATTGGGTCGAGCAACGTGCCGATCTCGACGCATCGCGAATCGGGATGTGGGGCGTGAGCCTGGGCGGGTACTATGCACCGCGCGCGGCCGCCTATGAGAAGCGCATCAAGGCATGCATCGGTATTTCCGGACCATTCGATCTTGGCGAGATCTGGGAGCACCTTGGGCCGCTCTCACGCATCACTTTCCAGATGCGAAGCCACGCGAAGACGGACGCGGACGCCAGGCGCAACGCGGCGACATTGAGCCTGAACGATGCGGCGCGCGAAATTCGATGTCCGCTTTATCTGGTGGCAGGGCGCGAGGATCGCCTGATACCGCCTGAGCATGCCGAGCGTCTCGCACGATCGGTGTCAGGCCCGGTAACACTCCTCATGGTTGAGGATGGTGGTCACAATGCCAACAACCGTCCCCACCGGTATCGAAGCCAGTCGGCCGATTGGATGGCGCAATATCTGGGCGTCGCTCGTCGATGACGACGCACAAGGAGGGACGATGATGATTCAACGTGTAATCGCGATCGGCATTGGCGTCGCGTTCGCAGCGCTTGCCAGCGCTGCGTTGGCCCAGACGTATCCGAGCAAAACGGTCCGACTCATCTCCGGCACCACGCCTGGCAGCGCGACCGACACCGTCGCGCGGGCGATCGCCGATCGCATGCAGGCGAACCTTGGGCAATCGGTCATCGTCGAGAACCGCCTGGGTGCCGGTGGTTTGATCGCGACGACCTCGATTGCCAAGGGCGAACCCGACGGGCATACGATCTTGATCCATGCCGCCGCCTATACGGTGTCGACCCTGATTTCGCCGTTGCAATTCGATCCGCACAAGGACATCACCCCGGTCGCGGCCTTGGCGGTGATGCCGACCACGATCGTCACATCGCCCGCGAAGGGCTACAAGAATCTGCATGAACTGGTTGCCGCGGCAAAGGCGAAGCCCGGCACCTTCAATGTGACGACGGCGGGGGTGGGCAGTTCTACCCACATGAACGCCGAACGATTCAGATTTTCGGCCGGCATCGATGTCGTACATATCCACTTCAAAGGCACACCGGAAGCGTTGACGGAGGTCTTGACCGGCCGCGCCGATTATTTCGTCGCCCCGACTTTTTCGATCATGCCGCATCTGAAAGACGGACGGTTGGTTGCGTTGGCGATGGGCTCGCAACGGCGCTCGAATCTGCTCCCTGACGTGCCGACGTCGGCGGAGCTCGGCTATGCCAACTCGGACTACCACTTCTGGATTGGTGGCCTGGTGTCCGGCCAGACGCCCCGTGCGCTGGTCGAGCGGCTGCATTCGGAACTCAACAGAGCCGTTCAATCGCCCGACGTGCAGGAGCGTTTCGCGAAGCTCGGTGTGGAGCCGCTGACGATGGGCATGGTGGAATTTCAGGCCATGATCGCGAAGGAGTTGGAAGACAACGCGAAGCTCATCAAGGCGGCGGGGATCAAGGCGAATTGACTACGACGATATCCGGAGGGTTCCAACGATGACCGCCAAAACCACCCATCTCGAAGGCAGCGGCTTTCAAAAGACGCGTGCCTATTCCCCCGCCGTGATCACCGAGGGCGGGAAGACCATCTGGCTTGCGGGCCAGACTGCGACCACCGATGAGTCGGGCAAGGACATCTCGTACGACTTCGAGGCACAGACACATGTGTGCTTCGCGCTCATCGACAAGACCCTGCGCCGCTGCGGCGGGTCGCTCGCGAATCTCGTGACCATGACCGTATTCATCAACGATTCACGCCTTGGGGACCGGTTCGTGAAGCTCCGCGGCGAGAAATTTCCAGACGGCAAGTTTCCAGCCAGCGCGCTCATCACCGTATCGCATTTCGCGCGGCCCGGCATGATGCTCGAAATACAAGGCGTCGCGGTCGTATGAGGGGCGATACGCGGCGCCGCGAAACGGGTCGGGGAATACTTGGTCGCGGAATACTCCCGTGGCTAGTCATGGCCATGTCGATCCTAGGCGTGGCGCATCTCGCGGTGGCGCAGCCGTACCCGTCGAAGCCGGTGCGCATCTATGTCACCATCGGTCCGGGGGCGGCCGCGGACATTCTTGCGCGCATCATCGGCGATGAGTTGTCGAAGCGAATGGGGCAGCCGTTCATCATCGAGAATCGCGCCGGAGCGGGTGGCAATATCGCCGGAGAAGCCGCGGCCAAATCAGCGCCGGACGGTTATGCCTTCCTGCTTGCCTCGTCGAGCACCCATGGCGTCAACCCTGCGATCTATTCGAAGATGCCCTTCGACCCGATCAAGGACTTCGTGCCGGTTGGTCTGGTCGCGGGAAATCCAAACGTGCTGGTCGTCGCGCCCAGCCTGCCGGTGCAGTCGCTGAAGGATCTCGTTGAGTTGGCGAAACAGAAACCGGGCGAGTTGACCTTTGCCTCCGGTGGGTCGGGGACATCGATGCACATGTCAGGCGAGATGCTGAATTGGCTCGCCAATGTCAAGGTGAACCATATTCCGTACAAGAGCACACCGCAGGCCGTGACCGCGGTGATGGCGGGTGATGTGACGATGACCTATGCGAGCGTACCGGTCGTGATTTCGCAGGTGAAGGCCGGCAAATTGAAGGCGCTCGGCGTCACATCGTTGAAGCCGCTCGCTTCCTGGCCTGAGCTTCCGACCCTGGCTGGTCAGGGCTACCCGGAGCTCGAGGCGTCCGCTTGGTTCGGGTTCGCCGCGCCCGCCGGCACCCCAGAGGCGATCGTCCATCGCATGAACGCCGAATTGCAACAGGTACTGGCAACGCCGTCGGTGCGTGAAAGGCTGCAGGCGCAAGGTATGGAAGCACTCGGTGGCACGCCGGCGGAGTTTGCGGCGTTCATCCGATCCGAAATCGAGCGCTGGTCGCGCGTGGTCAAGGCGACCGGTGCAAAGGTGAACTAGACGCGGCGTCACGAACAAACACACTCCAACCGGCGAGGTCAGTACTCCGAATGCGCCGGAAAATCGAAGAAGGAAGGGAAGCGGCATGGCAGGCAAGCACACACTCGGCTGGATCGGATTGGGGCGGATGGGCTACGCGATCGCATATCGGCTCGCGAAGAGCGGGTGCGATATTTCCGTCTGGAATCGAACCAGCTCCAAGGCCGAACCGCTCGGGGAGCACGGCGCGAAGGTGGTCAAGAAGATCACCGACCTCGCTGATCGCGACATCGTCTTTACCAGTCTCTCAACGACCAAGGACGTGAAGCAGGTCCTCTTCGACAAGGGCGGTTTGCTCACCGGTCGAATCCGGCCGCGGCTCGTCGTCGATACGTCGTCGATTTCCGATGATGGCTCGGCTGAGATACGTGAACAGTGCGAAAAGATGCGAGTGAGTTACCTGTCCGCACCGGTCTCAGGCAATGGCAAGGTCGTCAAGGCGGGAAAGCTGTGGACGGTTGCCTCCGGGCCCAAGACCTCGTTCTCGCTCGCCGAGCCCTACCTTAAGATGTTCGGACGCGGCGTCACGTATGTCGGCGCCGGTGAGTTGGCGCGCGTCTGGAAGATCGCGCACAACACCATGTTCGGGGTGATCATCCAATCGTTATGCGAGATCACCGTGCTCGCCGAGAAGGCCGGCATTCCGCGCAGCGTGTTTCTGGAGTCGATCAACAACAGCGTGCTCGGATCGATGTACACCCGCTATAAAACGCCCGCGCTGGTGAACCTCGATTTCGCCGTGACCTTCACGAGCAAGCTGCTATTGAAGGACATGGATCTTGGCATGATGGCCGGGAGAAAATTCGGGGTGACAATGCCCGCTGCCGCGGCGACGCGCGAGTCGATCGCAAGCGTCGTCGGGCGTGGTTACGAAGATATGGACTTCTCCGTACTCATTGTTGAGTTGGCCAAGGCGGCTGCCCTCGAATTGAAAGCGGAAAATGTGAAGGTGTCGGACGGTTTGTCCGATTAGTGCATCCAGGCGAACACCCATGGCCCAGACCCTCGTCAAAGGCGCCACCCTTGTCACGCTCGACCCGTCGATCGGCGATCTTGCCAAGGGAGATCTCCTCATCGATGGCGACAAGATCAAGGCGATCGCGCCTTCGATCAATGCGCCGAACGCCGCAATCATCGACGGAACGGGGCGGATTGTCATCCCCGGGCTCGTCAATGCGCATATGCATACATGGCAGACCGCGCTGCGCGGGGTGGCGGCGAACTGGACCTTGATCGAATACTTCCATCATATGCACGCCGGGCTCGCGACCAGGTTCAAGCCCGATGATCTGTACATTGCGACCTTGATGGGCGCACTCAATCAGATCAACTGCGGCACCACGACCCTTGGCGACTGGTGCCACAACAATCCGACCCCCGACCACACCGATCGGGCGATTGACGGGCTCATCGAATCCGGTATTCGTGCGACGTTCTTTCATGGCTCGCCCAAACCTGATCCTAAACCCGGACAAAAGCCGTTCTGGGAAGTGCCGCATCCGCGCTCGGAAGTCGAGAGGCTCGCGAAGACACGCTTCACCAGCAAGGACCAGCTCGTCAATCTCGGTCTTGCCATTCTCGGGCCGCACTACTCGACCTACGACGTGGCGGTGGACGATTTCAGGCTCGCGCGCGAATACGGGCTCATCGCGAGCATGCATTGCGCCGGCGCTGAAGCACGCACACCAGACGGCTGGGATCGCCTGCGCAAGGACGGTCTGCTTGGTGACAACAACAACATCGTGCATGGGCAGACGCTGACCGACGAGCAGCTTCGTTTCATGCTCGGACAGGGCGTGACCTTCTCGCTGACACCGGAAACCGAACTGGCGCAAGGCCATGGGTTCGCCATTACCGGGCGCCTGCGCAAACTCGGCGCGCAACCGTCGCTCGGTGTGGATCTCGAGTCGATGATCGGCGGCGATATGCTGGCGGTGGCGCGCGTCACGATGGCGAGCCAGCGTGGTCTGGACAACGACGAATCGCGTCGCACGATCGGCAAGCTGCCGCCGACATCGACGATCTATTGCCGGGAAGCGCTCGAGTGGATCACGATCGAAGGCGCGAAGATGCTGAAGCAGGCGCACCGCATCGGCTCGCTTACCCCGGGCAAGCAAGCCGATATCGTCGTCATCCATGCCGACGACCTCAACATGTGGCCGATCCACGATCCGGTCACGACCGTCGTGACCCAAACGAGCTTGTCCAACATCGAGCATGTGCTCATCGCCGGTGAATTCAAGAAGCGTGACGGCAAGATGCTGTATCCGTATCTGCACGGCAAGAAAGCCGCGCTTCGCGAGTCGGGTCGCCGGATCCTTTCCGAAATCGGCCTCGCCAGTGCGGCTTGACCGGCGCTCGATCGAAGCTGACGGTGAGCACGGATAACTAGGAGGGTCCGCGATGATCGCACTAGAGCAGCTGAAAAACATCATGCCGAAGGCCGGATCGGCAGCCGAGAAATTTCTCCAACCGCTCAATGACGCAATGGCCCGATTCGACATCAATTCGCCTGCACGCGAGGCGGCGTTCCTCGCACAACTCGCGCATGAGTCCGGACAACTGAAAACGCTGGTCGAGAACCTGAATTACGGCGCGCCGGGGTTGCTTGCGATCTTCAGTCGATATTTCACGCCGGATCAGGCCAAATCCTACGAGCGGCAGCCGGCGAAGATCGCGAATCGTGCGTACGCGAACCGAATCGGCAACGGGAATGAAGCAAGCGGTGACGGCTGGCGTTATCGGGGCCGCGGCCCGATCCAGTTGACCGGCCGCGCAAACTACCGTGCCTGCGGTGCAGCCATCGGAATGGACATCGAGGCAAACCCTGATCTCGTGCAGGAGCCTGTCGCCGGCGCGTTGGCGGCCGCATGGTTTTGGAGTGTGAACAAGCTGAATGCGCTGGCCGACGCCAATACCGTAAAAAGTTGCGGGGCGATCAGTGCCAAGGTCAACGGCAAGAATCCCGCGCACGGTTTGAGCGAACGGTTGGCATTCTGGAAATCGGGGTGTGTGGCGCTCGGGATCGACGCGTTGGAATCGCTTCCACGCGGTGCGGCGCCGATGACGGCCGCGAGGCCCAAAGCACAGCCGGTCAAGCCGACTGCCACGAAGGGCAAGGCTGCGAAGAGCAGGACCGCGAAGAGCAAGCCTGCGAAGAGCAAGCCTGCGAAGGCGGCAGTCGCAAGGCGCAACGTCGCATCATCCAAGTCCGTCAAGGCCAAGTCGACCAAAGCGAAGCCATCCAAGCGTGCCGCGCGAAAGTCCGTCACCGAGCGTACGAGCGCGCCGACGCGGGCTGCGAAAAAAACGAAACGTTGATGCATCCCGAGGAATCTGCGCGGCAGACCGCTCAGATTCCTAGATCCGTATCGCTTTCCAGTCCTTTAGCTCGGCACGCGGCCATCGCGCACTTTCGCGTACGGCGCTGTTCGAGAAGCCGTCGTATTGCGACAACCCGCCGAAATCAAGGCCGGTGAGCGTCTCGACTTCCTTGATGGCCACCTGATAGGTCTTGTACTTCCCGAATACGAATTCCAGGTCGGCCAGCAGCTTCGCCTGACTGAGCAGATACGCGGTCACCGATGGGCGCTCCGGTGTGCGGATGGCGACCACCTTCCAGTATTCCTTGGGAATGCGCACACCACGATAGACCGTATCGTCCGCGCGAAAAACCGGGCCGGTGAATACGCTGATCTTCAGATCGTGGGCCCGCGCGTTCTGCAGAATGTAGTCTTCAAGGCCGAGCCAGGTCTTCTGGTTCATGGCGCTTGCTTGCGGCGCGCAGTTCGTGAAGTGGAACGTATCGTCGTTCGCGAGCTTCGCGCTCACACCCCACACGGGATCTTCACGGCGCACCAGATGTCCGCGATCAAGAATGTTCCCTTCATAGAGGTCTTCGCCCACCTGGTGCTCGATCGCGATCCTGCCGTCGTAGAACCAAACGTCCTTGTTGCCGCGCGGCACCTTCACCGACGCCCGGCCGTCGATGTTGCAGGCCGTGTAGAGCGGAACGCGGCGCGACTTCGATAGCACCGACGAGAAGTGCGTGTAGTGCAGAACATGCCCGGACCCGCTTACGAGCGGCGCCTCATCACCTTTGAGCGCGCCGATAACGCGCGGCAACGGAACGCGAAAGCCCGAAATGAACGCGGGATCGAAGCCCTTTCGTCCCTTGAAGTGGCTGGCCGCATGAATACGAATCTCCTGAACACGTACCCGTTCGAGGTCGGCCGCTTCTGCCACAGGTTGCCTGCTGGTCGCCGGTTTGCCGCCCAACCACTCCATGTCCTCAAAACGCACGGTCCTTCCCTGTGCCATGTCGCTGCCTCCAAGTCGTTGGTTGATTTCAAAGATCGGCGCGAATTTTCTGGATCCAGATTCCTTCGTTCGCTTCGTAGGTGCCTTCACCGTGGATCTTTTTCATCGCGGCCGAACCCGAGTGATGCAGTGCCACCAGATCCCAACTCGCGTTGAAGATCGGGCTTCCGGAGCTGCCAGGCTCGGTCGGCGTTCGATAGTGGACGCGTGCGTTTTTCGGTGCGCCATGGTCGAGCATTTCGTTATCCTGCATCGAAAACGAAAGCGCGCCGCCCTTCGGATGGCCGATCGCGTACAGACGCTCCTTCGAATCAGCGGACGGCAGCTTCTCGGCAAGAGGGATCGACGCCACGCCGCGCGGTGCCGTCTTGATACGAACGATCGTGTGGTCGAGCTTGTCGGGCGGCGATGAGGCGAGGATCTCACCAAGACGCGTCGTGTGGGGCCTGCCCTTGGAATCACGAACCGCATGGAACGTGACCTGTGCCTTCTTGGGCGACACCGCATCGGGATCGGATTCGCTCAGGACATGCGCGTTCGTCACGAAGACCAGTGCGCTGCCCCAGGACTTCTTGAGCGCGTTTCCCGGCAGGACGAATCCCGTTCCGAATCCTTCGCCGGTGAGTTCTTCCACGCGTCCGACCGCTTCGCAACGCGTCAAGCCGAGCCTGAGCTTTTCCGGTGTCATGAAGCCCGCGTTGCCGAACACCTTCTCGAGCGATGCGGGTGTGGCTTCGTGAACCGATCGCGGTGCGATCAGCGCCAGACGCCCTTCGCGGGCCAGCGCGCGCTTGAGCACCGGCAGAATCCGATTGCCGGGCGCGCGGTCATCGCGCAGGCCCCACACTTCCTCCAATTGTCGCGTGGTGCTTGCAAGCGCGAAGAGCTCGAGGTTGTCCGCAGCCGCAAAACGACGAAGCCAGAGTTCGGCTTGATCGAGGTCGTTGAGCACCAGATGGGCCTCGCCTAGAGTCGCGAGGTTCCAGCCGTCGACGGCGCCCGGATCAAAACCCGTTCCGATCTTGCGGATGATTCCCCGGGCGATCTTCGCCACATCATCGAGCCTTGGATGGGTCATCCCGTCTCGGCGCGCACGTGCGAGCAATGCGGCGGCGTTGATGCCATGCCAACTGGGCCGGGCTTTGTCGCCCTCATAGGCGGCGAGATAGATGTCGATGGCGCGGCCAAGGCGCGCCGGATCTCCCGTGCCCTGGACGCTTGCTTCATTCACGAAGATCTGCTTCTCGATGCGCCCGAGGAGTCCTTGGGCTTGGAGCGCCTGATCGGTGGTGAGAATTGATCGCAGGTGCGTCGTGGCTTCGCTGAATCGCCCCTCCTCGACCAACGCCTGACCGAGCACCCGGGTCAACCAGGGACTCTTGACGCGTTGCCAGACGCCGCTTGAGGCGAGATCGATGATCGGATTGAAGAGGCGCTCGGCCCGCAGCTTCTCCGCGACCGCGATGAGCTGATCGATAGTTGGCGCAAGGTTGTTCAAGCTGCCTGCGCGGGCGAGCTCGTCCGCGGCTCTCGCAACGCCCGCGCGATCGAGGCTGCGAATGGTGGAAACAGAAAGGTGCTCGGCAGTCGTCGCAGTATCGGTCAGTACCCTGGCGATCATGGTTGAACCTCGAATTCGGATCTGCAATCGCAGCAGATGCAGTCTTGAGGACAGGAGGGAAACTCAATCGTTCGAGTCTAACCCGCAACCCGGGGCTCACGCGACGACTCCGGCCGATCGGCCGAGACCACCGCGCGCGACATTGCCCGAATCCCGTTCATCCGGGGAAGCCGATACACTCACTGCCGCGATCGATCGAGTCGACGTCGCGCATCTAACAGGAGACGCGGTAATGAAGATCGGATTCATCGGAGCCGGACGAATGGGCGGGCCGATGGTCCGCTTTCTTGTGAAGGCGGGCTATGCGGTGACGGTCTGTGATCCGGATCCTGGCGCACGTGCCCGAGCGCGCGGTCACGGAGCGGCGGAGGCATCCACCATCAAGGCGTGCGTCCTCGCATCGGATATCGTCTTTTCCTCCCTTCCGGACGACAAGGTGTTGCGCAAAGTCACGCTCGATCCGGATGGCGTGTTCGCGAGCGCGAGTGCAGGGCTCATCTATATTGATACGAGCACCGTATCGGCTGCCGCGTCGGCCGATGTTGCGGCGGGTGCCGCCGCGTGCGGGGTGGCCTATCTACGGATGCCGGTTTCCGGCAACTCGAACTCGGCGGAATCGAGGCAGATTACCGCACTGGTTTCCGGACCGCCGGCCGCCTGGGAAAAAGTGAAGCCTGCGGTGCAGAAATTCAGCGTTGCCCAGGTATATGTCGGCGGCGCGGAGCAGGCGCGCTACATGAAGCTCGTCATCAATCTTATGGTGGCAAACTCGGCAACCCTCCTGGCGGAGGCCTTGGCGCTCGGGCGCAAAGGCGGCCTCGATTGGAACACCATGCTCGACGGACTCATGGCCAGCACGATCGGATCGCCGTGGCTGAATGCCAAGGCGAAGCTGCTCAAGGTGCGCGATTTCACGCCGACCTTCACGCCCGCGCAGCTCTCAAAGGACGTGGACCTGATGCTTCGGGCCGGCGACGAGCTTGGCATCCCGATGCCCATGACCGCAACGACTCGCCAACTCATGAAGGCGACGACCGGGGATGGGTATGGTGAAGAGGATTTCATCGCAGTGGTGAAGTTGTTCGAGCGGCTTTCGGGTTTGCCGACGGATTCGGTCTAGGCGCTCGGGCAGCATTGAACCGCAAAGGACGCCAAGGAGATCTTTGAGGATTGCAATGTTTGCGACCGTTCCGCCGGGATCGACACGAACTGCTTGTCCCCATTGCGTCCATTGCGTCCTTAGCGGTTCCACTTGATTGATAAACGGGAGAACACAATGGAAAAGCAAGTGATCACCGCGGGCATTCTCGGCACCGGGGGTCCCATCAACCTCGCCGTGAAGCACGGCAACATGATCTACATCTCCGGGCTCCCGCCGTTCACGCCCGAATTCGCGCAGTCGATGATCGATGCGCGCAAGAACGGCCAGCCGCTGCCGAAGTTCCCGGATATCCCGTTCGAGCAGCAGGTCCGCATCGTCATGGAAAACATGAGGAAACTCATGGCCGCGGCCGGATCCAACATGGATTGCCTGCTCAAAGTGATCGTTTGGCTGCGCGATCAAACCCAGTCGGAAACCTTCGATCGCATCTATCGCGAGTATTTTTCGAGCCCCGAGACGTGGCCTGCCCGCACGCGCATGCAAGCGGGACGAACGCCGCTTGACATGGGATTGGAAGTAGACGCAGTGGGCTATGTCCCGCAACGCGCGGCGGGTCGCCGCAAGGCCGCGACGAAGACGGGGAGCGCGAAGAAGGTCGCTGCGAAGAAATCCGCCAAGAAAAAATCCTCGCCAACTCGCACGTCCGCGCGTCGCTGATCGCGCTGGAGAAAGGAATCCTGATGTCGTTTTTTTCGCGCCCGATCGGCCTCTTGCCGCTGCCGCCGGTTTCGTACCTCGACACGCCCGGGCGTTCCGGTGCAGCGCCGAACGGATACGCATTCAACAATCCCACCGGCAAGCGCGGGATCATCGCGGTGGACAAGGTCGGCGGCAAGGTGCGGTTCTACGATCCGTCGTCATTCAAGGAACTCGCGGCGCTCGATGTCGACAAGCTCCCGCACGAGGTGGCGATCGCGCCCGACCATCGCACCGCGTATGTATCCATCTACGGGCCCGGCATCTTCGGGAATAATCCAACGCCCGCGCAGACCATTGCCGTGATCGACCTCGAGTCGCGGGCGATGACCGGCACGATCAGCGTGGCGCCGTACTTCGCACCCCACGGCATGATGGTCGCTGCCGACGGGCGCCTCTGGGTCTCGTGCGATTCCTCGGCGAAACTCGTCGTTGTCAATCCAGTGTCGAACGCGATCGAAGAGGCATTCGATACCGGCTCCACCGGCAGCCACTGGATCACGATGACACCAGACGGGGCCAAGATCTACATCTCCAACAAGACAGCGTCGGTGGGCGTGTTCGACGTGGCGATGCGCAAGCTCGTGAAATCGATCGAGCTGCCCACGGCGAAGCAGGGCACCGAAGGCATCACCGTATCGCCGGATGGCAAGCGGATCCTCGTGGTCGACAACTTCGATGCGCGGATCCATGTGATCGATACCGCGACCGATGCGATCGTCCAATCATTCGAACTGCAGGGCAATCCGCCCACCAATCCCAAGCGAAGCCGCAACATGCGCATCCGCTTTTCATTGGACGGGCGGTTCGTCGTCACCGCAAACTTCGCGTCCGGCGTGATCTACATTCACGACGCGAACGATCTTGGCCGACAGGCGCCGATGGTCGTGGCGAAAGGCCCGATGGGCTTCGCCTTCGCGCCGGACTACCGGACGGTGATCGTCGCGAATCACGATAGCGGAATCGCGACCGTCTTCGATCTGGAAGCCCGGCGCATCCTCGGGTATTTCGACGGTGGCAGCGGCATCGAGACCCTTACCTACTACTGACTGGGTTCGCAATGATCAACGCGGCGGTAATCGGACTGGGCTGGTGGGGCAAACAAATCACCAAGTGCCTGCGTGATAGCACGCGCATTCGCGTCACGCACGGGGTCGACGTTGCCGCCCCGCAGCTTGGCGACTTCGCGCGCGAATTCGGCATCACGCTTTCGGCTTCCTTCGATGACGTATTGCGTGACCGGGCAATCGACGCCATCATCGTCGCCACGCCACACAGCACGCATGAGGTCCTTTGCCTGCGCGCGCTCGATGCGGGAAAACAGTTGTTCTGCGAGAAGCCTTTGACCCTCACTGCCGCGGGTGCGGAGCGTATTCTCGCCGCCTGCGACAAGGCAGGGGTGATCCTCGGTATCGGTCATGAAAGGCGCTTCGAGCCGGCGATGGAGCTATTGGCGGCCACCGTGCAATCGGGCGCTCTCGGGGAGATCCTGCATCTCGAGGCGAACATGAGTCACAACCTGTTCGCCAATCTCGATGCGTCAAATTGGCGGGTGGGTGCAAAGGATGCGCCCGCCGGTGCGATGACAGCGCTTGGCATCCATGTGACGGATCTCTTCATGTCGCTGGTGGGGCGGCCGCGGCGCGTAATTGCCAGGACGGCGCGCGTCTACTCGCGCATGGCGGGCGATGACCATGTGTCGGCGCAGATCGATTTCGTATCTGGTGTGACGGGTTCGCTCACCTGCCTCTCTTCGACACCGTATCACGGGCGCTTCACGGTATTCGGCGCCCGCGGCTGGATCGAAGTGAAGGAAAACGCGAATGTCGACAAAGGGCAGCCAAGCGATGTGACGATCGCCGATGCCGAAGGAAAGCGATCGATGCGATCCTTCATGCCTGAGAACACCGTGCTCGCCAATTTCGAGGCCTGGGCGAAAGCGGTCGGCGGCGAATCCCCGTATCGCTTCAGTCGCGAGCAGTTGCTCGACAACGTGCGCGTGCTGGAGGCGATCGTGACCTCCGCAGGAGAGGGTTCGCGCGCCGTTCTGCTCTGACCGGCGGGCGGCCGGCCGCAGACATCTCGTTCGTATAAACTCTCCCGCAGGCCCACCGAGGCAGCGCGGCGAGGGCATCGTCATTGTCGATACAGGAGTGGAAACATGGCAGCAAGCGCCGACGCGGTATCCCGCAATCTCAACGAGAACAATGTGACCCAGGCGGTGATCGAGCGGTTTGCCAATACGCCGGATCCGCGTCTGAAGGTGATCGTGAATGCACTGGTGAGGCATTTGCACGACTTCGCGCGGGAGGTGAAATTGACGGAAGACGAATGGTATGAAGGCATCAAATTCCTCACCGCCACCGGCCACAAATGCACGGATACCCGCCAGGAATTCATTCTGCTCTCCGATACGATCGGCCTCTCGCAGCTCGTGTGCGCGCAAAGCAACAAGCGGGACAAAGAAGCGACCGAGCAGACGGTGTTCGGCCCGTTCCACATCGAGAATGCACCGAAGCTTGCAAACGGCGCCGACATCTCAGGCAAGCGCAAAGGTGACCCGTGCTATGTGAACGCGCTCATCAAGAGCGTCGACGGGAAGCCCATCGCGAACGCCCAGGTCGACGTGTGGCAAGCGGACGCCGAGGGGTTCTACGACGTGCAGGATCCGAACTGGAGCATCGATCATACCGAGCTCCGCGCCACATTCTCGAGCGATGCAAAGGGCGTGGTCGCATTCAAGACGATCAAGCCCTGCGCGTATCCGATCCCAACCGATGGGCCCGTCGGTGTCATGCTGAATGCGACCAAACGGCATCCGATGCGCCCGGCGCACATTCACTTCATGGTGCACGCCCCGGGCTACGAGAAACTCATCACGCACATCTTCGTCGAAGGCGACGAGTATCTCGATTCGGACGCGGTGTTCGGCGTGCGAAGCTCTTGCATCGGTAATTACGTGCGGCACGGCTCGGGTGCGGCCGCGCCGGATGGCAAGAAATCGAGCGTTCCGTTCTTCACCCTCGACTACACCTTTGGTATGCAGCCGGCTTGATGGATGCGACGAAGGTCACCCCCTGCTGCTGAGGAGACCTCATCATGGACAGCGAAGCAACGAAACGCGAAATCAAGGCGCTTGAAGACAGGCGATACCAGGCGATGATCGCCAAGGACGCCAATACGCTCGATCAACTGCTTGGCGACGGATTGGTGTACACGCATTCGTACGGCGGCGCCGATACGAAGGCAACCTACATGGACGGCGTGCGCTCGAAGAAGTGGAACTACCAGACGGTCGAGCGGCCAAGTGAGTCGATCCAGGTGTATGGCGATTCGGCCGTGGTGACCGGCCATGTGAAGATCAATATTCTCGTCGATGGCCAGCCGAAGCTGCTGAATAGCCGATTCACCAATGTGTGGGTCAAAGGTGCGAAGGGCTGGCAGATGGTGTGCTGGCAGTCGACACCTATTCAGGCGTGAATGGCGAAATGATCGTCGACGCCCATCATCACATCTGGCGGCAGGCGGACCTCAAGTGGCTCCAGGGTCCGCAGCAGCCGCGGATTTTCGGTGAGTACGGCGCATTGCAGCGGGACTATCCGATCGAGGAGTTCTTGCTGGATGTGAAGGCGTCGAATGTCGTGAAGTCGGTGTACGTACAGGCGAACTGGCCGGTCGATCGATCGGTAGACGAAGTGGCCTGGGTGCAGTCGGTGGCCGATCGTCACGGTTTTCCACACGGAATCGTCGGCTACGCCGATCTCGCGGCATCCGATGTTGCCGAGACGCTCGACCGGATGCTCGCGTACAAGAATCTTCGCGGGATCCGTCAGCAGATCCATTGGCACGAGAAAACGCTGTATCGGTTCGCCGCGCGGACCGATCTGATGAACGATCCGGCCTGGCGTCGTGGCTTGAAGGAGATCGAGAAGCGCGGGCTCTTGTTCGAGCTGCAGGTCTTCGCAAGTCAGATGGCGGACAGTGTCCACCTCGCGCGGGACTTTCCGGGGCTCACATTCGTCCTGTTGCATGCGGGGATGTTCGAGGACCGGTCCGCTGACGGCATTGCGGCCTGGCGTAAAGGGATGCGCTCGCTTTCCGAGTGTCCGAACGTCGTGACCAAATTTTCCGGCCTGGGGACATTCGTGCGGCAATGCTCGGTCGAATTGTGGCGGCAACCGGTGGAGGAAACGCTCGCGTTGTTTGGTCCGGCGCGCTGCATGTTCGGCAGCAATTTTCCGATCGAGAAGCTGTGGACGCCCTATGGCGCGATCCTCTCGACGATGCAGGCACTACTCGCGGGCGCCTCGGCACGCGACCGGCAAATGATCTTTCACGATACGGCGGCGCGGGTGTACCGCCTCGAATAACGGAGCAATGCATGTTGAATATCGCGGTTGTGGGCCTAGGATGGTGGGGCAAGATTATTTCCGATCTCGTCGTCACCAGCAATAAGTTGAAGCTCGTGCGCGTTGCCGATGTGAGCGTTGAAGCGGCGAAATACGTTGGCGCGAAGCACGGTGTCGCATTCAGTCCCTCGCTTGACGACGTGCTGAAGGATCCGAACGTAAAAGGTGTGGTTCTCTGCACGCCACACACGTTGCATTGCGAGCAGATCCAGGCGGTGGCGCGGGCGGGGAAGCATGTGTTCTGCGAGAAGCCGCTTTGCATGTCGCGGGACGAAGTGCTGAAGGCGATCAAGGCCGTGAACGATGCCGGTGTAAAGATCGCGGTGGGCCACGAGATGCGCTTCAATCCACCGATTCTCGAGATGATGCGCATGATCAAGACGGGCGAGCTTGGTACGCCGCTGCAGGTTGATTGCAATTTCAGCCAGGACAAATTCCTGACGTTGAACGCCGACAACTGGCGCCTCTCGAACAAAGAGGCACCGGCCGGTCCGATGACGGCAACCGGCATCCATATGCTCGACCTGTCGGTGGGCGTGTTCGGCGAGGCCGACTGGGTGCGGGCGAGCGTCAAGCAGCTTGGGAGTCAGCTCACCAACGGCGATACGCTGGCGATCATGGTGTCGTTCAAGAACGGCGGCCATTCGATGATCAGTGCAATCCTCGCGACACCGTTCTATGGGCGCTTCTCCGTCTACTGCTCCCATGGCTGGGTAGAAGTGCGCGACATCGCGCATCCTGAAACACCGAAAGGCTGGACCCTCACGGTGTGCAAGCGCGGCGGAGAGGCGGTCACGACCAGCTATCCCACCGCGCATACGGTGCTCACCAACCTCGAGGCGTTCGGCGATGCGTGCGAAGGTCGTGCCGACTATCCGGTACCGCAATCGCAGATGATCGCGAACATCTCGGCGCTCGATGCGGTATTTCGATCGACAGTCAGCGGCAAGGTGGAGCTCGTTGGCGGATAACTCCCCCGTGCCGCTCGATGCAAAAGGCCTACAACAACTGAAGGCCTACAACAACTGACACGCGTCGTCGAATGAAAGTCGCGGATTGCGCGGCATGATCTTTTCGGGATCCGCGTATCCGATATTGCAGATGAAGTTCGACTTCAAGCGACCGTCCGGGAAAAATGTCTTGTCGACGATTGCATTGTCGAATCCGGACATCGGTCCGCAATCAAGGCCAAGCGCCCGCGCCGCGACGATGAAGTAGCCGCCCTGGAGCGTGCCGTTGCGCATCGAGGTAACCGCCGCGACATCCTTCTTGTCTTCACCGTCGAACCACGATCGCGCCGTCTGGTTATGCAAGAAAAGCTTGGGCAGGTTTTCATAGAAGCGAGAGTCGTTGGCAATGATCGCTGAAACGGGGGCGCTCATCGTCTTGTCGGCGTTTTGCGCGCTGAGTGCCGGCCTCAACCGTTCCTTCGCCGCCGATGTTCGCAGGAACAATATGCGAGCGGGCGAGGAGTTCGCCGATGTCGGGCCCCACTTCATGAGTTCGTAGATCGACCGGATCTGGTCGTCCGACACCGGCTTGGGCAGCCATACATTGATCGAGCGGGCCTTGCGAAAAATGAGATCGAGAGCTGTGGCGTCGAGCGGCATTGTTGACTCCTAGGGGTTGTGGTAGCGACCGGCGCCTTCTGACTGGCTCGAGCGATCGGCGACCGCCGATCTTCGCGAACATGGCGCGGGATGTCAAACATGGTCCGGATGGCGCGGATCGCAACAGCGTCGCGGTGTCCGAGGATTTTGGCGACGCGTGCGCGATCGGTGGAGAGGTACACGCGATCGGGGTATAGTGGCGTCAAGAGGCGTGGCCCCACGCCGTGTCTGCAATCATCTCACTGAAAACATGCATACTGAAGTTCACGTTCACGGCGAAGTTCCTTTGAAGCGCGGCGTATCCGTCGGCGACATCGAGACCGCGTTGCGCACCTGGTTCGAGTACGTTGACGTTGATTCCCTTACCGAAGCGACGAGCGCGCGCGAAGAAGAGCCCGGTATCGCGATGGATTCGCGTCGGCGCGTGCTGCAGATCTGTTGGACCGGTTGGGTCGGTCGCAATTTTCAACGGGCCGTTGAAGAATCACTCGCATCGCTTGGTCAGTATTGTGAGCAGACCACCGAGGTGGAGGTCTCCTACTATCATGAAGACGGGCGCGACGAATTCGGTGTCATATTCATCGGGCCCTCGGCGGATGCCATCGAGGATGCGAAGCGCCGTCGTATGGTGCAAGACGTATCGACGATGCTCGCGCGACAATTCTCCGATGCCGAAATCGGCGAAGTCGTGGCGGTGATGACGAAGCTGTTCGAGCAGCGCAAGGCCTCGGGCAATACCGGCCCGGGCGCATCCTCCATGCGTGGTCCAATGCCGGGTGGAACGAAGCACTTGCATTGACCGCCTCGCGGGGGGGCCTGTGATTTTTCATCACAATGATGAAATTTTGCGTTTAATGCTCAGTCATTACATTCGATTGTCATCGTAACGTTTTGAAAATTCTCATATTCACTTCCTTTAGTCTCCTTCACATACCGCCCATAAGTCCTTGTTGCGGTTAAATAAATCACGCCATCGAGCTTGACCAAGGGTCGTTTCATGCCCTAAAGTGGGAACCAGGGGTAGAAAAGTGGGATTTGGTGGCGAATTCTGTTAATTTCGCCGTCCTTTCACCACCCTCGTGGCGTTCCTGCTTTCTATCCCCGGCAGCGCGAACCGTTTTGCGCGACCCAGTCCGCCCGGGGCACCGTGTTCATCAAAGGATCATCCGAAGCGAGTCTAGACGACAAGGGGCGCTTGGCGCTCCCGAAGCGTTATCGCGACCAGCTCTCGCTTGACCCCGAGTTAGTCCTCACTGCAGGGCCGGACGGCTGCCTGATTCTTTATCCACGTGATGTCTGGCAGGTGGTGGCGAGCCGCCTGAACCAACTCTCCGCATTCAGCGATCAGGCCAGATGGTGGCAGCGCATGGTCATCGGGCATGCGGAAGACCACAAACTAGACAAGAGCGACCGCATTCTGATCTCCCAGTCCCTTCGGGAGCAGGCCTCCATTACGAAAGACGTGAAGTTGATGGGGCAAGGCAACCGGATCGAAATCTGGGATCTCGAAGCGTGGCGCTCACTGGAAAAAGCCCAGCGGACCACAACCTTTACCGGACCACCGCCTGGCGGTGAGTCATTTACCCTCTGATGGTCAGTGGAATGACGGCGATTGATGATCTCTGCCACTTTCTCCCACACGCCGGTGATGCTCGCCGAGGCGCTCGATGCGCTTTCGATCCGCGTCGATGGCTGCTATGTCGATGCAACGTTCGGTCGCGGCGGGCACAGCCGTGCCATCCTCGAGCGTCTTGGGCCCACCGGACGACTCGTCGCCCTGGACCGCGATCCGCAAGCCATCGAGGTCGCACGGGCGATCAACGATCCGCGTTTTGCCATGGTTCATGCCGAATTCGGACAGCTCCGTGCCGCATGCTCGCAAGCTGGCATCAGCGAGGCTCACGGCGTGCTCTTCGATCTTGGCGTCTCATCCCCGCAGCTGGACGATCCGGCGCGCGGCTTCTCGTTCCGCTTCGACGGGCCACTCGACATGCGCATGGATCCCACGCGTGGACGAACGAGTGCCGAGTGGCTGCATGAAGCCGATGAGACCGAGATAACGGAGGTACTTCGAGACTATGGCGAAGAACGGTTTGCTCGGCAGGTTGCAAAGGCGATTGTTGCTGCTCGGACCCGCGACCCGATCCGCACCACTCGACAACTTGCCGATATCGTGGGTCGCTCGGTCCGGACGCGCGAGCCGGGCCAGGATCCGGCGACGCGTACCTTCCAAGCTTTACGGATTCACATCAATGCGGAGCTTGAAGAGCTTCCGGCAGGATTGAAAGAAGCCATGGACATGCTGAGCCCACGCGGACGCCTTGTCGTGATCAGCTTCCACTCGCTGGAGGATCGCATCGTCAAGCGTTTCATGCGCGACGCGGCCCATCCGGAAGCGCGATTCGCGCGCCTGCCGATCCGCGATGCGGATCTGCCGCAACCGACGCTATCGGTGATCGGCAAGCCTGTTCGCGCCGCTCACCAGGAAGTTAGCGCGAATCCGCGCGCCCGGAGCGCGATCCTGCGGGTTGCCGAGCGGATGGCGGTCACGCGATGACCCTGGTCCGCACCAACCTTCTCCTGATCGGCCTGCTGGTCGTGTGCGCGTTAGGTCTTGTTACGTCCCAACACAAGGCGCGGCGCATGGTGACGCAACATGAACACGAGATGGCGCGGTCCCGAACCCTGGATGTCGAGTTCGGGCAGCTGCAGCTGGAGCAAAGCACGCAGGCCATGCATGCGCGCGTCGAGCGGATCGCCGCGGAAAAACTGCGCATGCGGCCAACCGATCCCTCACGGACCGTCATCCTGCAAGGAGTCGAGCGGAAGTGAAAAAACTCCCCCGCACGCCGAGCACGGCTGGAACGCTGCCTGCATGGCGCTCGCGGGTCGTCATCACGTTGTTTGCCGCCGTGTTCGTCGTCCTGATCGGACGTGCCTTCTACCTGCAGAAGATGAACAAGGATTTCCTGCAAGAAGAGGGCGCGTTACGCTATAGCCGCATCATCGAAGTGCCGGCTCATCGCGGCCGCATTCTCGATCGGAAAGGTGAACCCCTCGCGGTCAGCACGCCGGTTCGGTCGATCTGGGTGGTGCCGAACGAATTCAAGGCGACGCCGGCGCAGATCAGCCAGATCGCGCGCGTGATCGATCTCCATCCGCGGGAGATTTCGAAGCGCCTGGGTGCCGCCGAAAACAACTTTGCCTATTTGCGGCGGCAAGTGGCCCCAGAGGTTGCGGATCGCCTTGACGCACTTGGGATCCCAGGCGTTTTTCATCGGCGCGAATATCGTCGCTACTACCCGGGCGGCGATGTGATGGCGCATATGCTCGGCTTCACTGGCCGGGACGACGTCGGGCAAGAGGGCATCGAGCTCGCATTCCAAGATCATCTGGCCGGCAAACCCGGCAATCGTCGGGTGATCAAGGATCGATTCGGACGGATCATCGAGGACGTCGAGGGGCTTCGAACCGCGCATGAGGGGCGGGAACTCATGCTCGCCCTTGACACCAACATCCAGAACCTCGCGTTCCGTGCGTTGCGGCAGGCGGTTACCGATCATCGCGCGACCGGCGGCGGAATCGTGGTGATCGACTCGACCACCGGAGAGATTCTCGCCCTTGCGAATGTACCCACGTACAACCCGAACAATCGTGATCACATCGTAGCCGGCGCGATGCGCAACCGGGCCGTGACCGATGCTTTCGAGCCAGGGTCCACGTTGAAGCCGTTCACCGTGGCGGTGGCGCTCGAGACGGGCAGGATGACGGCGCAAACGCAGATCCAGACCGCGCCCGGGTCGCTCGCGATCGGAACGGCGACCATTCGCGACGCGCATCCCGCGGGTCTGCTCACGGTTGCCGAGGTCATTCAGAAATCAAGCAATGTCGGATCGGCAAAAATCGCACTCGACCTGTCTTCCGAATCGATGTGGTCCCTTTTCAACGGGGTCGGATTCGGAACCTCGATGCGGCTTGGCTTCCCGGGCGAGGCGACCGGCAAAGTGCGGCCCGCGAATACCTGGCGACCGATCGAGCAGGCGACCATGTCGTATGGGCATGGCATCGCGATCAGCCTCGTGCAGCTCGCACGTGCCTATACGATCTTCGCGCGTGATGGCGACATGGTGCCCCTCAGCTTGTCGCGCATGGATCGATTCGCGCAAGGCAAGCCGGTCATCTCGGCAAAGACCGCGCAAGAAGTACGCAAGATGCTCGAGATGGCGGTGCAAACCGGTGGTACCGCGCCGCGTGCCCAGGTGATGGGCTACCGCGTGGCGGGCAAGACGGGCACCGCACGAAAGCTCGAGAATGGACTCTACGCAGCTGACAAACATGTCGCCTCGTTCGTGGGCTTCGCGCCGGTCTCCGAACCGCGTCTCGTGATCGCCGTGATGATCGATGAACCGCGTGCCGGCCAATACTACGGCGGACTCGTCGCGGCGCCGGTGTTCTCGTTGGTGATGGGCGGGGCGCTCCGCGTCCTTGGTGTGCTGCCCGATGCACCGATGAAAGCCATCGAGCTGCCGCCGCCCTCGGCCGAGTTGAAGGAATCCACATGAGCGCCGCACCCGCTGCGATTATTCGCGCGCTCGAATCGCAAGACCTAGCGGTCGCGAACCTATGTGCCGACAGTCGCGCTGTCGAACGTGGCGATGTCTTCGTCGCATACCCCGGTGCCACGGCCGACGGCCGCAGGCACATTCCCCAGGCGATCGCGCGGGGCGCAAGCGCGGTGGTGTGGGAGCGCGGCAACTTCGAATGGAACGCAGCGTGGGCCGTCCCGCACCTCGGGATCGAGGGCCTGCGCCATGCGATCGGACCGCTTGCACAGGAAGTCTATGGGCAACCGACGCGACGCATGTGGGTGGTTGGTATCACGGGTACCAATGGCAAGACGTCGACCAGCCAGTGGATCGCGCGCGCGCTCAACGCGGTGGGGCGCAAGACCGCGGTAGTCGGCACGCTCGGCATGGGATCCCCCGATGCCCTCGTACCGAATCCGAACACCACGCCCGATCCGATCGTGCTTGCCAAAGCGATGGCGGGTTGGGTAGACGATCATGCGCACGCATTGGCAATGGAGGTGTCGTCCATCGGCCTCGATCAAGGGCGCGTGGACGGCGTTCGGTTCGCGTGCGCGGTATTCACCAATCTGTCGCGTGATCATCTCGATTACCATGCCGACATGGCGAGCTACGCTGCCGCGAAGGCACGTTTGTTCGACTTCGAGTCGCTCACGCACATCGTCACGAATCTCGATGACGAGTCCGGGCGCGCACTCTGCCGCCGGGTTTCCGGCCGGCCCGTCATGCGTATTGGCTACACCATGTCGGCCGACCCCTCCGCACACGCCGATTGCGATGTTCTGCTCGAGGCATCCTCGATCAAGCATGAGCATGCCGGCATGCACTTCCATCTGAGATCGTCGCTCGGGTCCTCCGATATCACCGTGGGACTTGTCGGACGATTCAATATCGCAAATGTCTTGGCGGTCTGCGGCGCCTTGATCGCGGCGGGGCTCACGTTCGAGCAGGCGGCCGCATGTCTTGCCGACTTGCGGCCAGTGCCCGGGCGAATGGAACTGATGGGTGGCGGTGAGCGGCCGCAGGTCATCGTCGACTATGCCCATACGCCGGATGCGCTCGAAAAAGTTCTGGTGGCGGCGCGTGATCTCGCACAGTCAAACGGCGGCCGCTTGATCGTCGTGTTCGGTTGCGGCGGCGATCGGGATCGCGGCAAGCGTCCGATCATGGGCGATCTCGCCGGTCGCCTCGCCGATCGGATCATCGTCACCAGCGACAACCCGCGCACCGAAGATCCGGAAGCGATCATTCGTGAGATCGCAGCAGGTGTCGGGGCCGCGGCCGCATCGGTTTGCATCGAGGATCGCGCCACCGCGATACATCAGGCGATCCAAGAGGCGCGATCAGGCGATGTGGTGGTTCTGGCCGGAAAGGGACACGAGCCCTACCAGGAAATCCATGGTCGTCGACGGCCGTTCTCTGACGTCGACGAGGCGCACGCCGCCCTCGGGAGCTTGCCTTGCTAAGCACCTTTGCCCTTGCAAGCGCGATCGGGGGGCGGGCGCTCGGTGTGGACGTCCAATTTAACGCGGTCACAACCGACAGCAGGGCGATCTCGCCGGGGGTCCTCTTCGTCGCGCTGCGCGGCGAGCGTTTTGATGGACACGATTTCGTCGCGGCCGCCCTTGAGCAGGGGGCGGTCGCGGCGCTCGTCGATGTGCATTCCCATGCACGCGAACAGGCGCCGAATGCGAACCTGGTCGAAGTCGACGATACGAAATCCGCATTGGGACGCTTTGCGGCATGGTGGCGTGCGCGCTTCGCCCTGCCGGTGATCGGCGTCGTTGGCTCCAATGGCAAGACGACGGTGAAGGAAATGATCGCCTCGATCCTGCGGTCGCAATTCGGCGACGCGCAGGTGCTGGCAACCGCCGGCAATCTGAACAATGACATTGGTCTGCCGTTGACGATGCTTCGGTTGGGCACAGCACACCGCGTCGGTGTCGTCGAGATCGGTATGAATCATCCGGGCGAGACGGCGCTCCTCGCCGCGATCGCGCAACCCACGATCGGCCTCATCAACAACGCCCAGCGGGAGCACCAGGAGTTCATGCGCAGTGTGGATGACGTCGCAACCGAGCATGGCGCGCTGATCCACGCGTTGCCGCCGGACGGCGTTGCGATTCTCAACGCCGATGATGCGCACGCGGACCTATGGCGTACTTTGGCCGGATCGCGCGCGATTCGCAGCTTTGGATTGCGCTCAGAGGCCGACGTGAGCGGCAGCTTCGAGCTGCGAGGCACGGGAACGCACCTTACGATTTCTTCCCCGGAAGGCTCTGTGCACGCGACGCTCAACATCCCTGGGGCGCATAACGTTCATAACGCCCTTGCCGCCGCCGCTGCATCGAGCATTGCCGGGGCCGGCCCTGAAGCGATTGGTCAGGGGTTGACTGCGTTTCGGCCCGCGAAGGGTCGCCTGCAGACATTCACCAGTGCGCGCGGGCACGTCTTGATCGACGACACCTACAACGCGAATCCGGATTCGGTCCGTGCCGCCATCGACATTCTCGCGTCGGTCCCGGGCCCGCGCTTCCTCGTGCTCGGCGACATGGGCGAAGTCGGGGCGCATGGCGAGGCGTATCACGCTGAAGTGGGGCAATACGCGCGAGAACGCGGTGTCGACCTGCTCCTGGCCCTTGGCGAGATGACGCGCACGTCGGTCGCATCGTTCGGCGATGGCGGTGAGTATTTCACCAGCGTGGAATCGCTGATCGAGCGATTGAATACATTGCCTTCGGCACCCGCGACGATCCTCGTCAAGGGTTCCCGGTTCATGCGCATGGAGCGCGTCATCGCGCAATTGCGAAGTGGAGCCCCCGCATGCTCTTAGACATCGCGCAATATTTCGCCAAAGATATACGGGCGTTGAATGTATTCAACTACATTTCGCTTCGCGCGGTCCTTGCCACGCTGACGGCGCTTGCGATCTCCCTGATCCTCGGGCCGTTGGTGATCCGGAAGTTGGCGAACTACAAGATCGGGCAGTCGGTACGCACCGATGGGCCCCAATCCCATCTGGTGAAGTCGGGCACACCGACCATGGGCGGGGCGCTGATCCTGTTGTCGATCGGCATCACGACGCTCTTGTGGGGCGATCTCGAAAACCGGTTCATATGGATCGTTCTGCTGGTGACCCTTGGATTCGGCATCGTCGGATGGGTCGATGACTACCGCAAAGTCGTGCATCGCAATCCGAAAGGCCTGTCGCCCCGCGCAAAATTCTTCTGGCAATCGGTCATCGGCATCGTCGCGGCGATCTACCTGTCGTTCGCAATCAATGCGCCGTCCTCCGCCAAGCTCTGGGATCTGTTCACGGTGTGGGTCGGCAGCGGATTCACGATGGAACTGCCGAACAAGACCGACCTCATCGTCCCGTTCTTCAAGAACATCGCGTATCCGCTCGGGGTGTTCGGTTTTATCGCGCTCACCTATTTCGTCATCGTCGGAACCTCCAATGCGGTGAACCTAACCGATGGCTTGGATGGGCTCGCCATCATGCCCGCGGTCATGATCGCAGGCGCCCTTGGGATCTTTGCGTACGTCACCGGAAGCGCGGTCTACGCGAAATACCTGCTGATCCCATACATCCCCGGTTCGGGCGAACTGGCCGTGTTCTGTGGCGCGTTGATCGGCGCCGGCCTTGGATTTCTATGGTTCAACGCCTATCCGGCGGAGGTGTTCATGGGCGATGTCGGTGCCCTCGCTCTGGGGGCCGCGCTCGGAACGGTGGCGGTGATCGTTCGCCAGGAGATCGTTCTGTTCGTGATGGGCGGCGTATTTGTCGCGGAAACGCTGTCGGTGATGATCCAAGTCATCTATTTCAAGATGACCGGCGGCAAGCGCGTGTTCCGCATGGCGCCGCTGCATCATCACTTCGAGCTGGGTGGCTGGCGTGAAACACAGGTGGTCGTGCGCTTCTGGATCGTGACGATGATGCTCGTGCTGTTCGGCTTATCGACCTTGAAGCTGCGATGAGCCTCAACGGAAAAAACGTACTGGTGCTCGGACTCGGCGAATCGGGATTGTCGATGGCGCGTTGGGCCGCTCGTGACGGCGCGGCGGCGATACGTGTCGCCGATACGCGATCGGATCCGCCCGGCCGCAACGCACTCGCGCAGCATGCGCCAAACGCGAAGCTTCGTACCGGTGCATTCGAGCGGGACACGTTCGCCGGGATCGATCTGGTTGCCATCAGCCCCGGTGTTCCGCTCGCCGAACCCGCGGTGCAGGATGCCCTTGCACGCGGTGTTCCGGTCGTCGGGGATGTCGAGCTGTTTGCCAGGGCAATTCCCGATACATACCGAAACGCGCAGCAGCCGTCGCTGATCGGCGTGACCGGCACCAACGGCAAGACAACCGTGACGGCGCTCACCGGCGCGATCGTGAACAGCGGCGGACGGCGATGCGAGGTCGCTGGAAATATCAGCCCGGCCGTCCTGACCGCGTTGATGGATTGCCTCGACCGGGATGCACTCCCCGATGTCTGGGCCCTCGAGTTGTCGAGCTATCAGTTGGAGACCACCCACTCGCTCGATCTCGATGCCGCGACGATGCTGAACGTGTCGGAAGACCATCTCGACCGGTATGCGGACGTGAAGGAATACGCCGCCGCGAAGTCGCGGATTTTCGCGGGAAGCGGATTGCAGGTTCTGAATCGGGACGACGATGCAAGTCTCGCGATGCGCCGCGCCGGCCGGCGTGTTGCCACGTTCGGACTCGATCAATCGCGCTGCGAGGCCGACTTTGGTCTCATCAAGCTCGGCAACGACTTTCATCTCGCGCAAGGCGAGACCGCGATCTTGCCGTTTGGGGAAATGCGGCTGGCGGGACTCCATAACGCTGCCAATGCGCTCGCGGCGCTCGCCCTCACGAGCGAGCTCGGTCTTGGGCGCGAAACCGTGTTCGAGGCGCTGCGCGCATTCCGCAGCCTGCCGCATCGTGTCGAGCCGATCGCGGAAGTCGATCGTATCCGGTACTTCAATGATTCCAAGGGCACCAATGTCGGTGCGACCGTGGCGGCGCTGAATGGGTTTGCCCGAATGCTTGCGGGATCGGCCTCTCGCGTCGTACTGATCGCAGGCGGCGACGGCAAAGGACAGAACTTCGCCCCCTTGCGCAACGCGGTAGCGGGACCGGCGCGGGCCGTGATCCTCATCGGACGAGACGGACCATTGATCGATCGCGCACTCGATGGGACGAATGTGCCGCGGCTCTGGGCGAGCTCGATGGCCGATGCGATCGACCGGGCGCGCGATGTCGCGATCGCGGGGGACATCGTATTGCTGTCTCCTGCCTGCGCGAGCTTCGACATGTTCAATCACTACAAGCATCGCGGCGACGTGTTCACCTCGCTTGTGAAGGGGCTGCCGAATGCGCGCGGCATTTAGCCTGCCCTGGTTCAACCCCAAACGGCTCGCGCCGAGGCGAACCGTGCGGGCGCCACATGTAATCGCCGAGTACGACATGGCGCTGGTGTGGACGGCCCTGCTGCTGCTCCTGATTGGCCTGGTGATGGTGTATTCCGCATCGATCACCGTCGCGGAGGCGGGCAAGGCGTTCAGGCACCAGCCGACGTACTTTCTCGCACGGCAGTCGATCTTTGTCGGGCTCGGCATTCTGTGCGCCTGCATCGCCTTCCAGATTCCCTCGCGCACATGGCAGGAACTTGCGCCCTGGCTGTTCGTGGCAGGCGTCGTCCTGCTGCTGCTTGTCTTCATTCCCGGGATCAGTCGTCCGATCAATGGCGCTCGCCGCTGGATTTCGCTTGGGCTGGTGAACATGCAGCCGTCGGAATTCATGAAGCTCTTCGCGGTTTTGTATGCGGCCGACTTCACCGCACGCAAAGCGCATCAGATGCACAGCTTCAAGAAGGGCCTGCTGCCCCTGGCCGCCGTCATGGTGCCGGTGGGATTGCTCCTGCTGTTCGAGCCCGATTACGGCGCGACATTCGTCATCTTCGTCGTTGCCGCGGCGATCCTGTTCGTCGGCGGCATGAACGCAAAGTGGTTCGTCGCATTGATCGCGTTCCTGGTGGTCACATTCACCGTGCTGATCGCAGTGTCCTCGTACCGCTGGAATCGCTTCATCGGGTTCATGGATCCCTGGGCCGATGCATTCGGCAAAGGCTATCAGTTGACGCATTCCCTCATCGCCTTCGGACGTGGCGAATGGCTCGGGGTGGGCCTGGGGGCAAGCATTGAAAAGCATCACTACCTCACCGAGGCGCATACGGATTTTATTCTCGCGGTGATCGCGGAGGAATTGGGCTTCGTCGCGGTCGTGAGTGTGGTGATCCTGTTCGCGTTCCTGGTCATGCGCGCATTCGTCGTTGGCCGCCTCGCGGTGAGCTATGAGCGCCCCTTTGCTTCCCTGGCGGCGCAGGGCATCGGCATCTGGTTCGGTGTGCAGGCGTGCATTCACATGGGCGTCAACATGGGTCTCCTCCCGACCAAGGGGTTGACCTTGCCCTTCATGAGTTATGGAGGCAGTGGAACCATCGCGAATTGTATTGCGCTCGGCATTCTGATTCGCATCGATTGGGAGAACCGACAACTCATCAGGGGGTTGCCCGCGTGAGGGGAATATCGCTCCGGAGCCAAGCGTGTGGAACGTAATGCGCAACGCACGATCCTCATCATGGCCGGTGGTACCGGCGGCCATGTCATGCCTGCGCTCGCGGTCGCCGATGCGCTTCGCACGCGAGGATGGCGCATCGTGTGGCTCGGTGCGCCGGGCGGGATGGAAGCGGGCCTTGCCGCGAAAAACGGATTCGAGCTGGAACCCGTTGCGTTCTCGGGCTTGCGAGGGAAGGGGCTCCTCGCAAAGCTGCTGCTTCCCACGCGGTTGCTCATCGCGTTCTGGCAATCGCTTCGTGCGATTCGCCGCGTCGCGCCGCGGGCCGTCCTTGGGATGGGCGGTTACATCAGTTTTCCCGGAGGGATGATGGCCGTGCTCCTCAACCGTCCGTTGGTGATTCATGAGCAGAACGCGATTGCAGGACTTGCCAATCGCGTCCTCGCACATGTCGCCGATCGCGTGTTGATCGCATTTCCAGGCGCGCTTCGCAATGCTCTTGTAGTCGGGAATCCGGTGCGGACCGCAATCACCGAGATCGAAGACCCTCAAGCGAGGTATGCCCGCCGCGATGGACCGATACGCCTGCTCGTCGTCGGTGGAAGTCTCGGCGCGCAGGTGTTGAACGATGCGATTCCGAAAGCCCTCGCCCTTATCGAACCCGCACGGCGTCCCGCGGTGACGCATCAGGCTGGTGCGAAGAACATTGCGGCGCTCCAGGAAAGCTATCGGCAAGCAGGCGTCGCAGGGGAGTTGGTGCCCTTCATCGATGACATGGCGCGCGCCTATGCGAACGCGGATCTGGTCATCTGTCGTGCCGGGGCGATGACCGTTGCCGAACTTGCGGCGGCCGGTGTCGCGGCGCTGTTCGTGCCGTTCCCACACGCGGTCGATGACCATCAGACCGCGAATGCGCGTTACCTGGTTGATCCTGGCGCGGCACTTCTGATCCGGCAAAGTGATCTCTCGCCCGAGCGACTCGCAGGCGAGATCGCGTCGCTCACGCGCGAGCGGCTTGCGGCGATGGCAGTCCGCGCACGGTCGCTTGCAACGCCCGATGCGACTGCGCGCGTCGCCGACTTGTGCGAGGCGCTCGCATGAAGCACAAGGTCCGTCGCATCCATTTCGTTGGCATTGGCGGCGCCGGGATGTCCGGAATCGCCGAGGTGCTCGTCAATCTTGGCTACGCAGTGAGCGGATCGGATCTATCCGCCAACGCGGCGACCGAACGACTCGCATCGCTTGGCGCCCGGGTGATGCTCGGGCATGACCGCGCCAACATCGAACGCGCCGATGTGGTCGTCGTATCGAGCGCGGTGCGATCGGACAATCCGGAAGTGCTGGGCGCTCGCGCATCGCGAATACCGGTCGTCCCACGGGCGTTGATGCTTGCCGAATTGATGCGTTTGAAAAGCGGTATCGCGGTAGCGGGCACGCACGGCAAGACGACCACGACCAGCCTGACCGCAAGCATTCTTGCCGAAGGGGGACTCGATCCGACCTTCGTGATCGGCGGACGACTGAACGCCGCCGGCAGCAATGCGCGCCTTGGCACCGGCGATTTCATTGTTGTAGAAGCCGACGAGTCCGACGCCTCCTTTCTTCATCTGCAGCCGGTGATCGCGATCATCACCAACATCGATGCGGATCACATGGAGACGTATCAGCACGACTTCTCGAAGCTGCGCCAGGCATTCGTGAATTTCATCGAGAACCTACCTTTCTACGGGACCGCGATTCTTTGCGCGGACGATCGTGTGGTGCGCGAAATCATGCCATTCGTCTCCAAGCCGATGCGTACGTACGGGTTCGCGCCGGACGCCTCGATCCGCGCCGAAGACGTGACCGCCGACGCCGGACGCATGCGCTTTCGAGCGCTCCGCCCCGATCGTGCGCCGCTTGACATCACGCTCTCCATTCCCGGCCGGCACAATGTACAGAACGCACTTGCCGCGATCGCCGTCGCCGACGAATTGGGCATCGCGGATCAGGCGATCGTGAAGGCGCTCGCCGAGTTTCGCGGCGTCGGCCGTCGCTTCCAGCGTTATGGCGAGATTGCGATCGAGGGTGGCGGCGCGTGCACCGTGGTGGACGACTACGGACACCATCCTGCGGAACTTTTCGCGACGATCGAGGCGGCGCGTGGCGCTTTCCCAGGCCGGCGCCTTCTGCTTGCGTTTCAGCCACACCGATTCACGCGCACCCGCGATCTCTTCGAGGATTTCGTGAAGGTGCTCTCCGGAGTCGACGTGCTCGTGCTGGCGGAGGTGTACGCAGCGGGCGAGCAACCGATCGTGGCGGCCGATGGACGCTCGCTTGCGCGCGCCGTGCGCGTCGCGGGAAAAGTGGAACCTGTTTTCGTCAAGGACATCGCAGACATGGCGTCAACCATTCGCCAGATCGCGCGCGATGGCGACGTCGTCCTGACCATGGGCGCCGGATCGATCGGTCAAGTGCCAGGCAAGCTGGCGAGAAGTGACGCATGAACATGAGCGAGCCAATGCAATTCAAGCCCGGCTTGCGCGGCCAACTCCTTCGGGACGAGTCGATGGCACGGCATGTGAGTTGGCGGGCCGGCGGTCGCGCGACAGTGGCCTATATTCCAGCGGATCTCGCAGACCTGCAAGTGTTTCTGGCGGAAGTCCCCGTAGCGCGCCCCGTGGTCTTTGTCGGTCTGGGCAGTAACCTCCTGGTGCGGGACGGCGGCTTCGACGGGGTCATCGTGCTCATGCACGACACGCACGGATCGATGCGGATGGACGGTGATTTCGTATTCAGCGCGGCAGGTGTCGCGAGTCCGAAGGTTGCGCGGTTCGCGGCAAACCAATCGTGCACCGGCGCCGAGTTCCTCGCGGGCATTCCCGGCACGATCGGTGGCGCGCTTGCAATGAACGCCGGCTGCTACGGCGCGGAAATCTGGGAATTTGTCGATCACGTCCAGACGATCGATCGGCACGGCGCGCTGCATGGTCGCGTTCGCGACGATTTCGA
Organism: Burkholderiales bacterium; assembly: GCA_046160305.1. Lineage (GTDB taxonomy): Bacteria > Pseudomonadota > Gammaproteobacteria > Burkholderiales > SG8-39 > SHXR01. Next base: position 35,703 of record JBJXGX010000025.1, on the reverse strand, counting down.
CATCGGCTATCGGCATTGCATTCTGCGCGTGGCCGCAGAGGAATTTTTCACTGCCGCATGGTTGCGCTTCGCGTCGGGCGATCGAACGGCCGCACGTGACCGAATCACGGCGCTATTGAGCCAACGCGCGCAAACGCAGCCGCTCAATATGCCGAATGCCGGATCGGTATTCCGCAATCCAACCGGCGATCATGCGGCGCGGCTCATCGAAGCCTGTGGACTGAAGGGCTACGCGATTGGCGGGGCCCGCATCGCCGAGAAGCATGCGAATTTCATCGTCAATCCCAAAGGGCTGGGATCCGCGCATGACATCGAAGCGCTGATTCATCATGCGCGCGAAACCGTCCTCGAACGCTGCGGTATCGCGCTCGTCCCCGAAGTGCGCATCATCGGTAACCAACTGCCGGAGGCGCGATGAAGAAATTCGGCAAAGTCGGCGTCCTGCTCGGTGGCCGCTCGGCTGAACGTGACGTTTCACTGAAGAGCGGATCGATGGTGCTCGCCGCGCTCCTGAAGCGTGGCGTCGATGCCTATCCATTCGATCCGAATGATCGCGGCCTGCAGCATCTCATCAAGGAAAAATTCGACCGCGTCTTCATTGCACTCCACGGCCGATTCGGCGAGGACGGCACGATTCAAGGCGCGCTCGAGCTGCTCGGCATCCCCTATACCGGTTCCGGTGTCATGGCGAGTGCCCTGGCGATGGACAAGTGGCGCACCAAGCTCTTGTGGCAAGCGGCGGGCGTGCCCACGCCGCGCTATGAGCTTCTGCAAGCGAACACCGACTTGCAATCGGTGGTCGAGCGACTCGGGCTTCCGATCATGGTGAAACCCGCCAACGAGGGCTCGTCGATCGGCATGAGCAAGGTACGTCGCGCGGCCGACCTGAGCGCGGCATTCGCGCTTGCATCGCGTTTCGATCCGCTCGTCATCGCCGAACGATTCATCGATGGCATGGAACTCACGGCTGGCGTTCTGGGATCGGTGGCGCTGCCGGTGATTCGACTCGAAACGCCGCGCGACTTCTACGACTACGACGCGAAGTACGTCGCCAACGATACGCGGTACATCCTGCCGTGCGGACTCGCGCCCGAGCATGAGCGAACCATTCAGGATCAGGTCCTGCGCGCCTTCAATGTGCTTGGCTGCCATGGCTGGGGCCGTGTCGATCTCATGCTGAACCAAGCGGGCGAGCCGTTCTTCCTGGAGGTCAATACTTCACCTGGCATGACGGACCATTCGCTGGTACCGATGGCAGCGCGCCATGCGGGGATTTCCTTCGAGGACCTCTGTCTCAGGATCCTCGAGCTCGCGACGCTCAGTACGTCCGCGAAGAGCGGGCGCTGAATAGCATGTGGAACAACGCACGCCTCATGAACCTGATCGCAAGCGGGATGCTGATCCTGGCCGGCGCCATCGTCGCGCAGATCGGCGTCGTAATCGTCGCGAGCTCGCCACATTTCGCGCTTGCCAGAGCGAGCGTGATCGGCGTGCTCGATCATGTGACGCGTGAGCAGGTGAGCGATGCGATCACCGGGCGAGCGCTTGGAAACTTTTTCTCGGCGGACCTCGATCTGGTCAAGCAACTCGTGGAAGAAATTCCCTGGGTGCGCAACGCGGATGTTCGTCGTCAGTGGCCCGATCGGCTCGAAATTCTCGTCGAGGAGCATCGCGTGCTGGCACGCTGGGGTGATCAGAAGCTCATCAATGTTCATGGAGAGCTCTTTGTCGCGCTTGCGCGGGCGAATCTGCCGATGCTGAACGGCCCGGCGGGTTCCGAGGCGGAGATGGCCAGGCGCTATTACCGCTTTCGAGAGCTGGTGAAGCCTCTTGACGCGGAGCCCGTCGAACTCTTGATGTCCCCGCGTTACGCATGGACGCTCAAGCTCTCGAATGGAATGACCATTGAGCTTGGGCGCGAACAGGCGAAGTCGTTGGTTGACACGCGGTTGCAGCGATTCGTCGACGCACACGGCGCCGCAACAGGCGCGCTCGGACGCAAGGTCATGCATGCGGACCTGCGCTATCCAAACGGATTCGCGGTGCGCATTCCAGGCCTCGGGGCTGAGCCGCCCCGCGCGCCGATCGTGAAGAAAAAAGGGTGATCAGGAGGATGAGCGTGCACGGTATCGATCGAGGAGACTCGCTTGCCTAGAGAAGAAAAAAACCTGGTGGTAGGCCTGGACATCGGCACCTCCAAGGTGATGGCGCTCGTCGCCGAACGCCATGAAGACGGCAAGCTCGAAGTCGTGGGCTTGGGGAGCCATCCGGCCAGCGGACTCAAGAAAGGGGTCGTCGTCAACATCGAGTCGACCGTAAGTGCGATCCAACGTGCGCTTGAAGAGGCCGAGCTGATGGCCGATTGCAAGATTCAGCATGTGTACACCGGTATCGCCGGCAGCCACATCAAGAGCCTCAACTCGACCGGCATGGTCGCGATCAAGGACCGGGAAGTCGCACGGGTCGACATCGATCGTGTCATCGAGACGGCGCGCGCGATGCCGATCCCGACCGATCAGCAGGTCCTGCATATCCTGACGCAGGAGTTCGTGATCGACGGACAGGATGGCATTCGCGAGCCGCTCGGCATGTCGGGCGTGCGTCTGGAGGTGAAGGTCCATATCGTCACCGGCGCCGTCTCGGCCGCGCAGAATATCGTGAAGTGCGTGCGCCGTTGCGGATTGGAAGTCGCCGATCTCATCCTGCAGCCGCTCGCCGCGAGCATCGCCGTGTTGTCCGAGGACGAAAAGGATCTCGGTGTCTGTCTGGTGGATATCGGTGGAGGCACCACCGACCTCGCCGTGTTCACGCAAGGCGCCATCCGGCACACGGGCGTCATCCCGATCGCCGGCGACCAGATCACCAACGACATTGCGATGGCGCTGCGTACACCGACCGCGGAAGCGGAGGAAATCAAGATACGCCATGGCTGCGCGCTGCGACAGCTCGCTGATCCGCATGAAATGGTCGAGGTCCCCGGTCTTGGTGATCGCGCGCCGCGCCAACTCTCACGGCAGACCCTCGCCGAAGTGATCGAGCCGCGCGTCGAGGAGTTGTATTCGCTCGTTCAGCAAGTGCTGCGTCAGTCGGGCTACGAGGAATTGCTGTCGTCGGGAATCGTGCTCACGGGCGGCTCCGCCGTCATGCAGGGCATGGTCGAGCTTGGCGAAGAGATATTTCATATGCCGGTGCGAGTCGGTATTCCGCGCTACGAGGGGCCGCTCTCGGATGTAGTGCGCACGCCCCGTTATGCGACGGTGATGGGGCTTTTGTTGGAAGGCAAGTCGCAACTGGATCGCGGTCATGCGTTACGGCAGAGCGGTTCGTTTCGGCAGACCTTCACACGCATGAAGGACTGGTTCCAGCGGAATTTCTAGAAGTGTCGTGGCCTCGGAATGCCCAGTGAATGCTGGCAAGCCGAGGGAAGCAGATCCGGATGGACGCAGCGTTTCGTGGACATCCGGGATGACAAAATAGGGTGCGTTTCCGGTGCGTAGTCGATACAGGAGGTCAAAAAATGTTCGAGCTCGTGGAGTCACAGCAAGGCGGGACAATCATCAAGGTCATCGGGGTCGGTGGGGCGGGCGGCAATGCCGTGGATCACATGATCCGCAACGGCGTGACCGGGGTCGAATTCGTTTCGGCGAACACCGACGCGCAGGCGCTTGATCGCTGTCTCTCGAAGAATCAGATCCAGCTCGGTGCGTCAGGTCTTGGTGCCGGCGCGCGCCCGGAAGCAGGGCGGGGAGCGGCGATCGAGCAACGAGAATCGATCCGTGAGGCGCTTGCAGGGGCGCACATGGTCTTCATTACCGCGGGGATGGGGGGTGGCACGGGAACGGGTGCCGCGCCGATCATCGCCGAGATCGCGCAAGAGATGGGTATCCTCACCGTGGCGGTCGTGACCAAGCCGTTCACGTTCGAGGGCAAGCGATTGCGCGTGGCTGAGCAGGGTATCGAAGAACTTTCGCAGCATGTCGATTCCTTGATCGTCATCCTCAACGAAAAGTTGATGGAAGTGCTGGGCGATGATGTCTCGATGAAGGATGCGTTCCGCGCCGCGGACGACGTCTTGCGCAACGCTGTCGCGGGCATCGCAGAGATCATCAATTCTCCTGGCATGGTCAACGTCGATTTCGAGGACGTGCGCACGGTCATGGCGGAGATGGGCATGGCGATGATGGGTTCCGCCCATGCAAGCGGCGTGGATCGCGCGCGTCTGGCCGCCGAGCAGGCGATCGCAAGCCCGTTGCTCGAAGGCGTCAACCTCTCGGGCGCCCGTGGCGTGCTGGTCAATATCACCGCGAGCGAGACGCTCAAGATGCGCGAGGTCAATGAGGTGATGAGCACCGTGCGTGGCTTCGCGGCCGATGATGCAACGATCATCTTCGGCGCCGTCTACGACGATGCCGTCGAAGACAATCTGCGGGTCACCGTGGTCGCGACCGGACTTGGGCGCGAGCAGGCAAAGCAGATCAAGCCTCAGCCCTTGCATGTGATTTCATCGAAGACCGGAACCGACAACGTGTCGCTTCAGCAGCCGGACTACGAACAATTGCAGGTACCGGCGGTGGTGAGGCGCAATCGCGCGGCGCATGCACAGATCGAGGCCTTGACCGCAAGCGGTATGGACCATCTGGACATTCCTGCGTTCCTTCGCAAACAGGCGGATTGACCGCCGCAGGCAAGTTTTCAGACGCACCGTAGTTGCCCTTGATACCGATCGGGGTGCGACATTCGTATCGTCGCACCCCGTCGGGCTTTCTGGACAATGCGCGGAACGGCAGGATCGCAGAACCCTCGGCCGGCCAAATTCCGGCTCGTCCCTGCGCGTCGGACGGTCTATACTTGAACGGTTTTCCCTGCGGAAGCCCTCGATAATGGTTCGCCAACGAACACTGAAGACTCCGGTGACGGCCACGGGCGTCGGATTGCATAGTGGCGCCAAGGTCACGATCACGCTACGTCCTGCGCCAACGGGTACTGGCGTTGTGTTTCGCCGCCTGGATCTGCCCCGCTCCCCGGATATCAAGGTTGATGCAATGGCGGTGACCGACACGCGCCTATGCAGTGCGCTGGTCGCAGGCAACGCGAAGGTCTCCACCGTCGAGCATCTGATGTCCGCCCTGGCAGGGCTTGGCGTCGACAATGTTCTGGTGGATCTCAACGGACCGGAAGTCCCGATCATGGACGGCAGCGCGAGCACATTCGTGTACTTGCTGCAGTCGGCTGGAATTGAAGAGCAGTCCGCGCCGAAACGGTTCATGCGGATCACGCAGCCCGTCGAAGTCACTGATGGTGACAAATGGGCCCGCCTCGAACCCTTCGATGGATTCAAGCTCACTTTTTCCATCCAGTTCGACCATCCCGCTGTCGAACGCACGGCGCAATCGCTGACGATCGACTTGGCGGAAGTGTCGTATTCGCGCGACATTGCGCGGGCGCGTACCTTTGGGTTCGTTCAGGAAGTCGAGGCATTGCGCGATATCGGGCTCATTCAAGGCGGGAGTCTCGATAACGCGGTGGTCGTCGATGAATATCGCGTTTTGAACGCCGAGGGACTTCGCTACGCCGACGAATTCGTCAAGCACAAGGTCCTCGATGCAATCGGCGACTTGTATCTTGTGGGCTTCCCGATCATTGGCGCTTTCGCCGCGCATAAATCCGGGCATGAATTGAACAACAAGCTCCTCCGGGCCGTTTTGTCCGATGAGGCGACCCACCAGATCGTCTCGTTCGATCGGGCGGAAGAGGCGCCACGATCTGTTCTCGACTGGTACCTGAAGCCAGCGTGATCGGCCAGTTCATCAAGCCGTTGTCGACGTGTTGTCCGCTGCGTCCTTGGACACTCCTATCGTGTGTCCCTAGCGCTCGAGCACGGCGATGATCGTTGCTCGCATTGTCGGGGTCATTGTCCTCATTGCCCTGGCGGTCGCTGTCATCATGTGGCTCTTCACGCGTGACAATCGCTACCTATGGTTTGCTTACCGTGTAATGCAGCTCACAGTGCTGGCGGGTGTCGTGTTTTTCGGCATCCTGATTCTCGAAAAGGTGCTCTGACGCCGGCCCTCCACGGGACGGATCCGTGCCTTGATCGAGCCTCGATTAAATCCTCATGCCGAACGCCGGGCCCACTGCGTTCGAGCATCGTTGCCTGGGTCGCCGCGTTTCTCGCGGTTTGCGCGATGAGTTGCAAGGTGCAAGCTGCCGAATCCGGTACCGATCGATACTTTGTTGCAAGCGACGGCGTTCGCCTTCATTACGTCGAATCGGGTCGTGGTCGGACCATTGTATTCATACCGGGTTGGACCATGCCGGCGTGGATCTTCACGCCGCAGATTCGCGTATTGAGCAACGACTACCGGGTCATCGCATTCGATCCGCGATCACAAGGAACCTCGGAGATCGCCGCATCCGGGCACCATCCCGACCGACGGGCAAGAGATATCGCCGAGCTCATTGCGGATCTTGGTGATTCGAATGTCGTGCTCGTCGGCTGGTCGCTTGGCGTGCTCGATTCGCTCGCCTACATTCGCCAACATGGTGATGGGAAAATCGGCGCGCTGGTCCTGATCGACAACTCGATCGGTGAGGAACCGCCACCGGAGTCGAAGTTCGATTTTGTCGGTGCGTTGAAGAAGAATCGCACGGCGACCACGCGATCGTTCGTGCGAGCAATGTACAAGCGACCGCAGTCTGATGCCTATTACGCGCGCGTCGTGGATTCGTCGTTGCGGACACCGCTCGCGGCAGCCGTGGAGTTGCTCTCGTATCCGTATCCGCGTACCTATTGGCGTGACGCGATCTATTCGACCTCGCGGCCGATTCTTTATGTCGTTACGCCCACGTGGGTTGGACAGGGCCGCAACCTCGCAAGAAAACACTCAAACGCCCGGCTTGAAGTGTTCGCCGATGCCGGACATGCCTTATTCGTCGATGATGCGGATCGCTTCAATCGCCTTCTCGGTGATTTCGTCGCGAAACTCGAAACCAATGTGAAGTGATGATCAGTCCTGCCGGGGAGCCGACGAACGGTAGTTCGCGTCCGTGGCGCGTGGAAATGCATGCCCGTCATGGGCTGAAATCATGGTTGCGATTTTTTTGCGAGCGATCCGACAGCTTCCCGCAGGCGTGAGGCCGGAAGTCGGGCTTCCAAGCTCCGAAGCGCATCACTTGCGTGGGCGCTTAGCACGGTTTTTCTCGGTTGTCCAGCGCCGTTTGTCGCTGATGTCGGGATTTGCACTTCGACCTTTATCGCATTAAGATCCCTTGACGATTCTTGGACAGTTGCGAGGAGTCGAGGAAGCATCAGGCGCAGTCGGGCAGCTGCGGCGTTAGTCGCTGCATGAATGACAAGCGTCTGCCCTCTTACGTTGGCAACAGTGCACCGACCCGCCAGTTCGGTGGGCGTTACGCGATCTACCGCACGTTGCAGGGAAGAGAGAAGAGCGGCTTTCTCGCAGAGTCGTGAAAGGTGTTTATCCGACGTGATAAGTGCCGATAGGGAATGAAGTCGCTTCATTATTGCAGTGGAGCTCGAGGCCCTTTGGGGAGGCGTTTCGTGCAAATCATAATCGTTTCTAATCGCTTCGCACAGGCGAGATCGCTGACGTTGACAGCACGACAGGTTTTCCTGACGGGGCTGCTGCTCGCCTGTCTGATGCTGGTTGCGGCTGGTTCGCTTTCCTATGCGGCGCTGCGTAGTGTCTGGATCATTGGGCTTCCCGAGGTCGAACAAGTGATTACGCAGCTCGCCGAACGCGAGAAACGCGTTCACGACGGATTCGTGCGGGACAACATTAATGCTCTCGCCGTGAAACTAGGCGAGATGCAGGCCCATCTCACGCGCCTCGACACGCTCGGTGAGCGGTTGGTGTCGCTCGCGGGACTAAAATCGTCTCGTGACCTCAAGTTCGGCGAGACGCCCGGCCGTGGTGGTGCCGCGCCGACCGCCGAGACATCGATGCAGTTCTCGATGAAGGAATTGCAGGGTGAACTCGACCGGTTGACGTTGCGTCTGGACCATCGCGGCGATTCGTTGCGGGTGTTGGAAGACGACCTCGTCCGCGATCGGGCACGAAAGACATTGCTTCCTTCGGCTGCGCCCCTCAATGCCCCGTACCCCGTCTCCGGATTCGGATGGCGGATCGACCCCTTCAACGGACACAACGCGCATCACGAAGGAATCGATTTCGCCGCCCCGGTCGGCACCCCGATCCTTGCTGCCGCAGGCGGAATTGTCGTGACTTCGGAGCGCGATCCGGCTTACGGATTCATGGTCGAGATCGATCACGGCAAGGGCTTGCTCACCCGCTACGCCCATGCATCACGCCTGCACGTCAAGACGGGTGAAGTCGTCAAGCGTGGTCAAAAGGTCGCCGACGTTGGCGCTACTGGGCACGCCACCGGACCGCATCTGCACTTCGAGGTTCGTCAGGACGGTGTTGCGCAAAACCCGACCCGCTTCCTCTCGGTGCTCGCATCGAAATAGCGCCCGAATCCCTTCGGGGCGTCGTCGCATGCCGGTCATTGAATCGGCACTTGCGTGTTACCATATTGTGTTGTCTGCGATACATCCCAAGGCGAACAGCGCGAGAGGCTAGTCCGCGCGCCGCTTTGCCACGTGCGTGGCGTCCTGCAACTTGCGTCTTGCATTGATGGGCTGATCCCTCTCCTTACGAATCCAGACCTCCCGGTCAGTCAAATCCTGCAATGTTTTCCACGGTTCTCACGAAGATATTCGGGAGTCGGAACGATCGACTCCTCAAACAGTACGCACGTAACGTACGCCTGATCAACGCTCTTGAGCCGCAAATGGCGGCGCTTGCGGATAGCGCGTTCGCCGGCAAGACGGCCGAACTCAAGGAGCGGCTCGCGTCGAAGGTTTCCGCGGCCGCCGATGAAGACAAGCGCAAGGTCGAGGCGGCTGTATTGGAAGAGCTGCTGCCCGAGGCTTTCGCGATTGTGCGCGAGGCCGCCAAGCGAAGCTTGCACATGCGCCATTTCGACGTGCAGTTGATCGGCGGCATGGTCTTGCATCAGAACAAGATCGCGGAAATGCGCACCGGCGAGGGCAAGACGCTCGTCGCCACGCTTCCCGCCTACCTGAATGCGTTGACGGGACGGGGGGTTCACATCGTCACGGTAAACGACTATCTCGCGAGTCGCGACGCCGACTGGATGGGCAAGATCTATCGCTTTCTGGGGCTTACGGTAGGCGTCAATCTCTCCCAGATTCCCCGCGAAGAGAAACAGGCGGCCTACGGTTCGGACATCACCTACGGAACCAATAACGAGTTCGGGTTCGACTATCTCCGCGACAACATGGTCATGGAGTCCGGTGAGCGGATTCAGAAACGCGGACTCTATTTCGCGATTGTGGACGAGGTCGATTCCATCCTGATCGACGAAGCGCGCACCCCGCTCATCATTTCGGGGCAGGCTGAGGATCGAACCGAGGTGTACACCCGGATCAACGAGGTTGCGCCGATGATGAAGCGCTGCCCGAAAGAAGGGGACCCCGGCGACTTCATGGTGGACGAGAAGAACCATACGGTTCTACTTACCGAGGATGGTCATGAGCACGCGGAAGGTCTGCTCGCACGCGCCGGACTGCTTGCCGAAGGCTCGAGCCTCTATGAGCCCGCCAACATCAACCTCATGCATCATCTCTACTGCGCATTGCGGGCGCATCATCTTTACTTCCGCGACAAGGCTTACGTCGTCCAGAACGACGAGGTCGTCATTGTCGACGAATTCACCGGACGCCTGATGCCCGGGCGGCGCTGGTCGGATGGGCTCCATCAGGCCGTCGAAGCGAAGGAGCACGTCTCGATCCAGAATGAGAATCAGACCTTGGCGTCGATTACGTTCCAGAATTTCTTCCGCATGTACGACAAGCTCGCCGGCATGACGGGCACGGCGGATACCGAGGCCTATGAGTTCCAGGAAATCTATGGCCTGGAAACGGTCATCGTCCCGACCCACATGAATATGATTAGGCAGGACCGGCTCGATCAGGTCTTTCGCACCAACGCTGAAAAGTACGCGGCCGTAGTCGCCGAAATAAAAGACTGCGCGGAGCGGGGCCAGCCGGTATTGGTGGGGACCACTTCGGTCGAGGCCTCCGAGATGTACGCGCGCCTCTTGAAGAAGGAAAACTTGCCGCATCAGGTGTTGAACGCGAAGCAGCATGCTTCCGAGGCGCAAATCGTCGCGCAGGCCGGTCGTCCAAAAGTAATCACCATCGCGACCAACATGGCAGGGCGCGGCACTGACATCGTACTGGGTGGCAATGTCGAGAAGCAGGTCGAGCACCTCGAGGCCGACGCGAGTATCGATCCCGCCGCCAAGGAGGTGGGTGTCGCCAAGCTTCACGGAGAGTGGCAGTCGCTGCACGATCAGGTGGTGAAGGCGGGCGGTCTGCACATCATCGGGACCGAGCGACATGAATCCCGGCGTATCGACAACCAATTGCGAGGTCGATCAGGGCGACAGGGCGATCCGGGTTCGAGCCGGTTTTTTCTTTCGCTCGAGGATCCGCTGTTACGCATCTTCGCGGGCGATCGAATTAATTCGATCATGCAAATGCTGAAGATGCCGGAGGGCGAGCCGATCGAGGCGGGCATCGTGACCCGGTCGATCGAATCGGCCCAGCGCAAGGTCGAGGCGCACAATTTCGACATCCGCAAACAACTCCTCGAATACGACAATGTCGCGAATGAGCAGCGCAAGATCATCTACGAGCTGCGGAACAAGATCCTCGTCGGCGGTCCAGAAGAACTCGCCGAGCAGGTCAAGGATCTTCGCGTCGGTGTGCTCCATGATTTGTTTCGCGCCCATGTGCCCGCCGAAAGCGTGGAAGAGCAGTGGGATCTGGACGGTCTGAAAAAAGTCATTCATGCCGAGCTCGCGGTGGAAGTCCCGGTGCGCCCGCTCGCCGAGCAGGGGATGGACGACGAGAAGCTGCTCGCGACCTTGACCGAGGCGGTCGAAAAGGCCTATCAGGAGCGCATTGCGCCAGCGCCTCCGGACGCGCTCAGCCAGTACCAACGGCTGATCCTGCTCACGGTGATCGATCATGAATGGCGGGAGCATCTATCCTCGCTCGATCATCTCCGGCAGGGCATTCACCTGCGTGGCTACGCCCAGAAGAACCCGCGTCAGGAATACAAGCGTGAGGGCTTCGATCTGTTCGGGACCCTTCTCGAAACCGTCAAGCTCCACGTCACCCGGACGCTCATGCGGGTGCAGGTGCAAACCCAGGAACAAGTCCAGCAGGCCGAGCAGCAGGTCGAGCAGGTGTCGAATGTCCAGTATCACCACGCCGACTATGACGAAGCGCTCGCCGAAGCCGCGACCACCAGCGACAAGCCGAAGGCCATGCCTTTCGTAAAGGCCATTGGCAAGGTCGGACGCAACGACGCATGTCCCTGCGGATCGGGCAAGAAATACAAACACTGCCACGGCAAGCTTTCCTAGCGGGTCGATCGGTTCAAAGAGAATCACTACGATGGCCGTCAATCTCGTTTCCCCCGTTCCGGCCGAGCTCATTCCGGTGGCTGGCGTCGAGCTCGGTACTGCGCGAGCCGGCATTCGGAAGCAGGGCCGCCCCGATCTCATGCTGATGCGGCTTGCCGCCGGGTCGAAGGTCGCGGGTGTTTTCACCCAAAACAGCTTTGCGGCCGCTCCGGTGCAGTTGTGCCGGCGGCACCTCGCCGAATCCAACGAGATCCGCGCGTTGATCGTGAACGCAGGGAATGCCAATTGCGGTACGGGCGAAGCGGGGCTTCAGGCCGCGAATCGAAGTTGCGCGCTCGTTGCATCCCGTATCGACTGCGCTGCGGCGAAGGTGCTCCCGTTTTCGACCGGCGTGATTCTCGAACAACTGCCGGTCGATCGAATCGAGGCCGCACTACCGCAATGCTTCGCCACGTTAAGCGAGAACGGATGGGCGGCGGCGGCCGAAGCCATCATGACCACCGACACGGTCGCGAAGGCTGTATCGCGCATCGTTCAGATCGATGGCAAGCGGATTGTCGTCACCGGCATGGCCAAGGGTGTTGGCATGCTGCAGCCAAACATGGCGACGATGCTCTCTTTCATCGCGACCGACGCGTCGATCGCTGGCACTGTCCTTCGCGACCTTGTACGTGAAGTCGCGGATGTTTCGTTCAACCGCGTAACGGTCGATGGCGACACGTCCACCAACGATTCCTTCGTCCTGATTGCCACCGGCAGATCGGAGGCGGCGCCGATCTCAGGGCGTGACACGACAACCTATCGACAGCTCAAGAGTGCGATCACCGACATCGCAGTCGTACTCGCGCAGTCGATTGCGCGAGACGGTGAGGGCGCGACTAAGTTCATTACTGTCGAGGTCGGCGCTGCGGCATCCGAAGCAGAAGCCGCACGCGTCGCCAAGGCGATCGCGCATTCGCCGCTGGTGAAGACGGCGTTCTTCGCCTCCGACCCCAATCTTGGCCGGCTCATCATGGCGATCGGTAATGCCGGGATCACCGACCTCGATACCTCGCGTATCGATCTTTACATCGGGAACGTGAAGGTCGTCGAACGCGGCGGTCGGGCGGCGAGCTACGACGAAGCCCAAGGCGCGGCCGCGATGAAGCCTGCCGAGATCACGATTCGCGTCGACCTTGGTCGCGGGGGAGCGAGTACCCGCGTCTGGACTTGCGATTTTTCCTACGACTACGTCAAGATCAACGCCGAGTACCGCACCTGAGGCGCCCGGCGCGGCGGCATTCCCCGAGGCAACCGGTTCCATGTCGTCCGACTATTCCAATCTGATCGCGCGTGTCGAACGCATTCTCGAGCGGGTCGAGGCAGTGCTGCCGCCTGCTGTTCCCACCGCGGACTGGAAATCATCAACCGCGTTTAGATGGCGGCATCGCGGCGGCCGCGGCTATCTGCATCCGGTCAGCAATGTTCATCGAATCGCACTGAGCGATCTGCGTGACATCGATCGGCAAAAGCAGATCATCGAACAGAACACCAAGCAGTTCGTCGAGGGGCGTCCCGCCAACAACGTTCTGCTCACGGGTGCTCGGGGCACCGGTAAATCGTCGTTGATCAAGGCGCTCCTCAATCGCTATGCGCGGCATGGTTTGCGCCTCATTGAAGTCGACAAAAACGAACTCGTTGACCTGCCTGAGATCGTCGACATCGTCGCTCAACGGGCCGAGCGCTACATTGTCTACTGCGACGATCTTTCGTTTGAAGGATCTGATCCCGGTTACAAGGCACTCAAAGTCGTGCTGGACGGATCCATTTCGGCGACTTCGGCCAATGTGCTGGTCTACGCGACATCGAATCGACGGCACCTGATGCCGGAGTACATGCAGGAAAATCTCGAATTCAAACATGTCGGTGACGAGTTGCATCCGGGCGAGACCAGCGAGGAAAAGATTTCACTGTCGGAACGCTTCGGATTGTGGGTATCGTTCTATCCGTTCGATCAGGACGAGTATCTGGACATCGTCTCGCACTGGCTCGGGCATTTCGGGTGTGATGCGAAGACCATCGCGAATGCGCGGGAAGAAGCGCTGCAATGGTCGATGCAACGCGGATCCCGTAGCGGTCGCGTCGCATGGCACTTCGCGCAAGACTGGGCCGGCCGGCACGCCAACGCCGCGAAGCGCAAAGAACGCGCACGATGACCGACGGTGCGGTCGATGTTGCGGCCGGTGTCCTGATCGGAAGCGATGGGCAGATTCTTCTCGCGCAACGTCCTCTGAAGAAAGTGTATGCCGGGTACTGGGAATTCCCCGGTGGGAAGGTTGAACAGGGTGAATCGCCGAGGATGGCACTCGATCGCGAGCTGGCCGAAGAACTTGGAATCCGCGTCACCTGCGCCTATCCGTGGCTCACGCAGGTGTTCACCTATCCGCATGCAACGGTTCGAATTTTTTTCTATCGTGTCACCTCATGGGAAGGCACGATGCAAGCGCGGGAGCATCAGGCGCTCGAGTGGCAGATCCCCGAGCGAATAACGCTCGCGCCCATGTTGCCTGCGAACACCCCGCTCCTGCGTGCGCTCGAAATTGCACCCGAGTACGCAATTTCCAACGCCGGTGAAGTGGGCGAGCAATCGTTCTTGAAGATCCTCGAGCGTCGCCTCGCGCGCGGGCTGCGGCTCGTTCAACTTCGAGAGGCGTTCGCGAACAGAGAGGAGTTGCGGACATTAGGGCATAAGGTTGTCGCGCTGTGTCGGGCAAACGGGGCGCGATTGCTCGTGTACGGTGACATTCAAGTGGCGCAGGAGATCGGCGCCGACGGTCTTCACCTGTCGGCACAGCAGCTTGCGCAACTGGAGGGCCGTCCTCCATTCGCGTGGGTCGCGGCGACGTGCCATGACGAAGGTGAACTCGCCAAGGCAGCGCAACTGGCACTTGATTTCGTCGTGCTTGGACCGGTCGTCGAAGGCTCGCCAGGCTCTTCCCGGGCGCCTATGGGATGGCAGCGATTCTCGCGCCTGATCGAGGACTACTCGTTACCGGTATTCGCATCAGGTGGTCTGGCGCGCGCCTATCTTGAAACGGCGTGGACGCACGGTGCACATGGCGTTGCGCTACGTCGAACCGCGTGGCGCTAGATTATCTGGCGTCGGACTTTGGTGCGCTTTCGTCGTCCACCGCATTGGGATCATGATCGGGCCCCGTGACCCGATAGCGTTCGGTAGCCCACGCGCCAAAATCAAGTAGCTTGCATCGCTTCGAGCAGAAGGGTCGGAACGGCGACTGTGGCCCCCATTCGACCTGCGTCCCGCAACTTGGACAGCCAACAACCTTTGCCCGGCTCATAGGCTGCAAAAAGTGAGTTCGAAAGGGACGTCGTGTTCAACCGTTCGGGGACGTGGGTCATCGCCCTGTACGGTGAAGCGGATATTCAGCGCATAGCGGTTCGCGCTCACTTCCGGAACGCACTCGGGCCAGATAGGAATCTTGATCCGAACGATATGCGCCACGCGTCCGCCAAGAGACTGCTGAAAAACGCCCTGCGGAGCACTGAGTTGCTGCGCCTTGCCACTTTCACGGAGCATCGCCAGCACGAGGATGGCGCCATCACGAATCGGCAGCATTGGGCCCACCCACCGTTGCAAAGCCTCGATTCGCGCCGAGTCTTCTCGATGCAGCCAACGATGATAGGACGGAAGGTCGAACTCGCAAGCGCCTCCGGGAATCGCGGCACGCTGCCGGATTCCCATTAGCCAATCGTTGTCCCGAAGATGCTGGCCCACCTTGCCGGACATGCCGTGGATGGCGGTGGCCGCACGCTCGATGCCATCCAACACGCCGGACAGGATTCGCTGGTCGGCGTCCGGGTTGCTTCGAAACGATGCTACGACTTGACGCTGCCGCTCAAGTTCTTGAAGCAGATCGGACTTCAGCTCCGCGCGACCCACCACCTCGAGGATCTCGAATAGGCTCAGCAGTGCGACATGATGATCCTGCGGGTCGGTTCGACTAATGAAAAGCTTCGCCCGCGCGAAGAGCGCCTCAAGGCGGAGCAGCGTTCTAACGCGCTCGATCAGGGGATACTCGTAGGTGATCAACGCCGCGCTCACTTGTTGTCGCACCTGTTTCGTTGTTGTTGCACCCTTTGTTGGTCGGACCACGTGCCAACCTCGCGCGATTTTACACGGGACGCGCGGGCGAGGCGGCTGAAATCAAACGTATGATAAATCCCGGCATGCGTACATGCGATTCGAATTGTTCGATTCGAGTCCAACGAACCGATCCTGCTTTCAGCCGGGTCTTGCCCACGCGCGCGAAACGGCACGATCGGCATATTTTCGATGGAGCCGCTCGACCTGTTCGACAATCGCCGATTCCGCACCGCTGTTGTCGATCACATCGTCCGCGTTGTCCAGGCGGAATTGGCGCGAGGCCTGGGATTTCATGATCGCCTCGACCTCGGTACGGGTCAGTCGATCCCGACGCATGACGCGTTCGATCTGAATTTCTTCGGGACAGTCCACGACGGCGATCAAGTGACATCGTCTCCTTGGGGCGCCGGATTCGACCAGGAGCGGAATCATCAAAATCACATACGGTGATTGCGCGCCGGCGACGAGGCGATCGGATTCCGTTCGAATCATTGGGTGCAGAATCGATTCAAGCTTTCGTTTGGCGGCAGGGTCTGAGAAAACCAGGGCCCGCATTCGCGCGCGGTCGAGGGCACCCGTCGCATCGATCAAGTCGTCGCCGAATTGCGCTCGAATGGCGTCAATCGCGGCTCCACCACGGGCGGTCAAGGCCCGCGAAATTGCATCCGCGTCGACGACAGCAACGCCGTGTGCTTCAAACTCGCGGCCGACGCTTGATTTGCCGCTGCCAATCCCACCCGTCAATCCGACGATGAGTTTCATCGCTGACCGATCCCCCAGCGTTCTATGCGAGCCGTGCGAGATAGTAGTCGATGATGGCGTTGCCGAAGAAGAGCGCAATCACCGCGGAGATCGCGAGATACGGGCCGAATGGCATGGGCACTTCGCGTCCGCGTTTTGCAATGATGATCAGTGCAATCCCGAGAACTGCGCCGACCAGCGAGGACGCAAGAATTACAAACGGAAGAATTTTCCATCCCATCCATGCACCAATCGCCGCGAGCAGCTTGAAGTCGCCAAACCCCATCCCTTCCTTGCCCGTCGCCAGCTTGAATAACCAATAGACTGCCCACAATACGAGATAGCCGGCGATCGCACCGATTACCGCGCTTCTCAGGTCAACAAATGTTCCCCAGAGGTTGACGATCAAGCCAGCCCAGATCAACGGCAGCGTGATGTCGTCGGGAAGAAACTGCGTATCGAAATCGATGAATGAAAGCGCAAGCAAGGCCGCGAGGAAGACCATTGCAGCGATGGCGGCAGCGCTCCACCCGAACTTGAGTGCTGCGCCTGCGAACAGTGCGCCGGTCAGAATTTCAACGACGGGATAGCGGATGCCGATCGGCGTGCCGCATGCGGAGCATTTTCCGCGCAGCATCAAATAAGAAACGACGGGAATGTTCTCAAACGCGGTGATCTGATGTCCGCAACTCGGGCATGAAGAGCGCGGTCTCACAAGGTTGTGAGGTGATGTCTCCGCAATGGCCTGTCCGGACAGCTCGGCGCATTGTTCGCGCCACTCGCGCTCCATCATCTTGGGCAATCGATGGATCACTACATTGAGAAAGCTGCCGATCAAGAGGCCTAACACGCTCGCAGTGAGCGTGAAGGCTAAGGGATCATTCAACCAGCTTAAATTGCCCATCGGAGGTGAAAGAGTTTGTTCGCCATGGCCGGATGCGGCCACCGCACGATGCCAATGACCATCAAACCACGGAGCCCATCTTGAATATTGGAAGGTACATCGCTAC
The DNA here is from genome assembly GCA_046160305.1 of Burkholderiales bacterium. Taxonomy (GTDB): domain Bacteria; phylum Pseudomonadota; class Gammaproteobacteria; order Burkholderiales; family SG8-39; genus SHXR01. The sequence continues at coordinate 18,327 of JBJXGX010000025.1, read as the reverse complement.
GACCAATCCGCCGATTATTACACCAAGGACGGCCATGATCATCGGCTCCATGAGGGACGACAGCGCTTTGACCATTTCGTCGACTTCCTCGTCATAGAAGTCAGCAACCTTGCTAAGCATGGTATCGAGGGAACCGGACTCTTCACCGATGGATACCATCTGGACGACCATGCTCGGGAATACCTTTGATTGTTCCATGGCCAGCGTGAGGCTGGTACCCGTCGAGATTTCGTTCTGGATGACTTTGGTGGCGACCAGGTACACATAATTTCCCGCGGCACCGCCTACTGATTCGAGAGCCTCAACCAACGGAACGCCCGCTGCGAACATCGTCGACAGCGTACGGGTCCAGCGAGCCAGTGTCCCTTTGCGCACGAGTTCGCCAAATATCGGCAATTTCAACAATAGACGATCGGCCCCGATCTGCATTGCCGTGGAGCGCTTGTAGAACGCGAGAGCTCCCCAAGCGATAGCAAAGATCGTCGGGAAGAGCGTGTACCAGTTGCCCACCAGGAAATCCGATATCGCGATGACGATCAGGGTAGGTGCCGGCAGGTCCGCGCCGAAGCTTGAAAATACGGTCTTGAACGCCGGGATGACCCACAACATGATCACCACGACGACGATCGTTGCAACCGCCATCACGGCGATTGGGTAGAAAAGCGCCCCCTTGATTTTGCCTTTGATCGCCAGTGTTTTTTCCTGATAAATCGAGAGCCGATCGAGAAGGGTCTCCAATATCCCCGCCTGCTCGCCCGCCTGGACAAGGTTGCAGTAGAGCGCATCAAAATAGAGCGGGTGCTTCGCGAACGATTGGGACAGGCCTGCGCCGGTTTCGATGTCGGTGCGAATTGTTTGCAGAAGTCGGGCCATCGCGGGGTTCGCGTGCCCGCGGCCGACGATATCAAAGGATTGCATCAACGGCACACCGGCTTTCATCATCGTCGCGAGCTGTCGCGTGAAGACGGCAATGTCCTTCTGCGAAATGCTGCCGCCACTTGACAGACGCTGCGCCTTGATCTTCGTGACGGTAATGCCTTGCCGGCGCAGCATCGACTTGACGACGTGCTCGCCGGTTGCACGTACTTCGCCGCGAGCGGTTTTTCCGTTCTTGTCACGCCCTTCGTAGACGTAGATTTTTTCGCTGAGGCCGTTGGAGGCCGATTTTTTTGCGGGTTGCGCTGTGGTCGCCATGGAACATGTCCTTACGTCAATCTTCGCGACGCCATCGATCGAATGTCGTGCGAATTCGGGAACTGCGCCGAAGAGAGGCGTCAACGCAGCGCGAGGGTATTACCGATCACATGCCTTGCAGGTGTGGCGGCGCCATACGGTCTGTCGAAACCTTACGCTATGCAATCAACAACGTGACTTGCTGTGGCGCCCCACACATCTTCATAGGTCTCAGCGGCACCAGCACTCGGTGTCTTGAGGGTCGGCGGGGCGTTAGCGTGAGAAATGCTACCGAAGCAAAGAGGGACCGAAATGACGCGAATTGGCGCATGGCCTATTGCGAAGAAAGAAGTGTTCTGTTCAACTCAATGCGATACCGGGATCGGGCGTGGCTGAAAGATTCGAACCGTCTTGACGATGCGATCCTCGGTTTGGAGGATCTCCAGTGCGATCCCTCCGATGCGCATGCTTACCCCTGCCACTGGGATGTCCTGCAGATAGTCGGTAATCAGGCCATTCAGGGTCTTCGGACCATCAACTGGCAACGCCAAGCCAAGCTTGCGATTGAGTTCCCGGAGCGACGACGAGCCCTCCACCACGGCTTCGCCGTCGACGTTCCATGCGAAGTCACTCGACTTTATTGGAGCATTGGTGGTGAATTCGCCAACGATCTCCTCGATGATGTCCTCCAAGGTGACCAAGCCCAGGACTTCCCCGTACTCATCGACAACCAAGCCTACACGCTCCCGGTTCTCCTGGAAAAATTGGAGCTGTGCGAGGGCGGGCGTCGTCGAAGGGATGAAATACGGCTCCAGGAGCGTTTCAGTCAAGGTATCGCGATTCAGGACGCCGTCCCTGATTGCGGCCAGCACGCGCCTGATATGGAGAATGCCGGCGACGTTCGTCAATTCCTCTCTGTAGGCGATAAGACGCGTGTGATAACTCGTTGCGATCTGCTCGATGATTCTTTCGGGCGCCGCATCGAGGTCGATTGCTTCGATCTGCGCCCTCGGTGTCATGACGTCCTGCACGGTGATGTGCTCGAGATCGAAAAGATTCACGAGGATCATCTGGTGTTTCCTTGGCAGAATGCGGCTGTGCTCCAGTACCAGCGTTCGCAGTTCTTCGTTGGTCAATCGTTGGTTTTCGTCGTCGGTCGGTGGCTTCACGCGAAGAATCCAGAGGAGGGCGTTGACGAAGAAGTTGACGAACGAAACGACCGGATAAAGCGCGGTGAGCAGCGGCCCGAGAATGTAACTCGCGGGCAGCGCAATCCGCTCGGCGTAAGCGGCGCCGATCACTTTTGGTGTGATCTCCGAGAACACGAGAATGAGGAACGTCACACCGACCGTTCCGGCGGCAAGAGCAACCTCGTTCTCGCCGAAAAGTTCGATCGCGATCACGCCCGTGAGCGTGGCCGCCGCCGCATTGATGAGGTTGTTTCCCAGCAGGATCACGCCAAGCAGGCGATCCGTCCGGTCAAGCAACGCTTGCACTTTCAGGGCGCCGCGGTTGCCGAGCCGAACCATCGCCTTCAGGCGATAGCGATTCAGAGCCATCATGCTCGTCTCGGCAACGGAAAAAAACGCCGAGAGAATGAGCAAAACGGCAAGCGTTGCAAGCTGGGTCGACAAGGATACGCTTGGCAAAAGGTGAACGATAACGCGGAAACGGACGAGTCAGTATTCGGGCCGCATTACGGGTTGTCAAGGTATCGTCATTGATTCACGCGTCGCCTCGGCGAAGGATCACTTCCAATACGAATCTGCTGCCCACGTAGGCGAGCAGCAAGGTGACGAATCCGGCGAGGATCCAGCGGATGGCCGTTCGCCCTCGCCATCCGTAGTGCCACCGGCCTGCAAGGAGCGCCGCGAAAATGATCCATGAGGCGGTCGCGAAAATCGTCTTGTGGTCAAACCGCATTGCGCGGGAAAAGAGCTGCTCGGCAAAGATGAATCCGGTTGCAAGCGTTGCCGTAAGCAGAGTAAACCCGATTGCGATGATTCGAAACAACATCCGCTCGAGCGTCAACAAGGGCGGCAGCGCCGCGAATGACGCCGTTATCGTACCGGCGTGCAAGCGTCGCTCCAGCACGGCCATGAGCAGCGCTTGCAGGGCGGCGATGGTGAACAAGCTGTACGCCCCCATTGCGAGGATCAGGTGTATCCGGAACACAAACGAATCGGCATGCGTCTGTGTTGCGAATCCTGCGAAAATTCCTGGAAGGACGACGCAAATGGCCGCCAGGGTAAGGACGAAAGATTGGAGCCCGTCCAGGCGAAAAAAGAGGTTTTCAATCCAGTAGATCGCTACACCGAGCCAAAGCATGACTGATAGGGCCTGGCCGAATCCAAATCGCAATTCCGGTTCGGCGAATATGCCGGCGTACAGTAACCAGCTATGCATCGCGAGGGGGATCAGGATCGCAAATCGGCCGACAGTCAGATGGCGGGCGTCGATTATTCCAACGCTTCGCCAATTCGTACGCCAGAAAAACCCCGCAAGGAGCAGGTATAGCAGCGATGTGATGATGTAGAGGGCGCTGGTTTGCATTTTATTGCCGTGTGGCGAGCGACCGGTGATGAACCGTCTACGGCACGGATCTGGCGGTTGAATGCGACCGGGTGGTCACGGGGCGATCGGTTCGTGCATTGTCGCAGACCGCAAAACTCCGCGCATCGGGATGCGGACCGACATCCTCGATCCCTTTCAAACGCGTCGGCGAAGAGCGACTTCCGCATTCAAATGTGAATTACCGCACGCGCGACAAAGGGTGTCGGCGTTCCGTCGACTCGGTCCAAGCAGCATACTTCTCAGTGTCTAGTCTTTGCGGATTAGGCATTGTCTAGTCGGTCTATTGAATTTGCCCGAGAAAACGAGCACATTCACCGGACGCCTCCATCGCGCCTACCAAAGACGTAGGCAGATGGGGCGAGGCCACGGAGGCCGACCTTTCTTTTCTGCAGTGTTGTTTCCGGAGGAATGTTATGAAATCGATCTCGACAGCGGTGGTGGCAGTGGTTCTCGCAGCGGGTAGCACTTTTGCGGTGGCGCAACAAAGCAAGTCGAACGTCAATGTCGACAATGTGATTCAAGGTGGGGCGGCCGGCGGGATTGGCGCATCGAATAAGCAGGTCCTTGAAATCGGCAATGCGACCAAAGGCGGCCAGTCCAATGTGAACGCCAAGAACGTCATTCAAGGCGGTGCGGCAGGTGGTATTGGGTCGTCGAACAACCAAACATTGAAGATCGGCAACGCTGATAGCGGCGGCAAGTCGAATGTCAAAGTAGACAATGTCATTCAAGGCGGCGCGGCGGGTGGCATTGGTGCATCGAACAAGCAGGTGTTGGAGATCGGCAATGCGGCCAAAGGCGGCCAATCCAACGTCAACGCCAAAAACATCATTCAGGGCGGCGCCGCAGGTGGTATCGGTTCGTCGAACAATCAAAGCATGAAGATCGGCAACGCCCAGTAATCGCGTCATTCACGATAAACGAGGGAGAGGACGGACGCCGCCTCTCCCAATGACTTTGCAATTGGGGAATTACATCATGCACGTGAGCCGTTTTCTTTTCGTCTTGGCTGGGTTGTCATTCGCCGTTTCTGCGATCGCCCGAGGAGCCGGCGACGGAGATCTTCCCGATGAAGTGCGTGCCCTGATCAAGCGGGAAGAGGCCAAGGGCTTGACGGATCCCAATCGCCGTCGAGCGGCTCAGAACAACCGAGACAACAGCGATGGTGGCGGCGATGGTGGCTGCAACATGGAAATCGGAAATGCCAATAGCGGCGGCAAGAGCGGTACTGCTCCGCGCCAAGTGACGACTATCATCACCGGGCCTGTCATTCAGATGAACAACAAGTGCAAGTAAGGCCGATTCTGAAACTGACTGGGGGAATCGTGAATTCAATGCTTCGTTGCGCCCTGCCCACCCGAGGGCAGTCATCACCGACCGCATGTTCGTTGCGAATTGCGAGTGCAGCGCTCTTCGTCGTTATTTTGGGATGCGCCGGGCCGCAGACGCTTCGTGACGAGACGGTTGGGATTGCGAAAGACGCGGCAAAAGGGCCGGGAGAAAGGCCGACAGTCGCCTTGACCAATTTCTCGGACGGTCTGCGATGTCTGGACAACTTGCTCCTCGATTTCGGTGTTCGCAACCTGTCGATTATCGTCGAAGACCTCGATGACCAAACGAAGAAGGTCGCGGCTGGCAGCAAGGACATGCTTATCTCCGCGATCTCAGCAGCCAGTCGACGAAGCCGCGCGATACGGCTGATTGCATTTGGAAACGATGCACGTAACGCAGCATCCTTCATGGACCGGGCTGAGCGCAAATCGCAATACAGTGCGGTTCCCGATTTCGGTATTCGCGGGTCCGTGTCGCAGTTCGACGACAACATCGCCAAACGGACGAACGATGCGGGATTCTCCATCGGCTCGCTCTTGAGCCTTGGCTCGGGTTCATCGGCGACTGCGAAAGTGCTCGGCCTCGACCTTGCCATGGTCCGCACCGAGGATTTCTCGGTGGTGCACGGTGTCACGTCGAAGAATGCCGTTGTGCTGGTGCAGCAAGGTACTGGCATTGATGCATCCGCCTCGATCACCAAGTATGGTCTGACATACCAGACCAGCACGTCGATGTCCGAGGGTACTTCCGTCGCATTGCGCAACCTCATCGAACTCGCATCGATCGAGCTGGTCGGCAAGCTCGCGAAGGTGCCGTACTGGAAGTGTTTGGGCGCGCGTGACGACGCACCCGATGTGAAAACCGAAATGTCGGATTGGCTTGAGGGGATGGTGCAGTCCGAACGAACCTTTGAAGGCCTGAGCCAACCATTTCGCAGCTGGGAGCTATTCGCGTTCTTTCAGACACAGATGGCCGCTCTGGGAATCTACGACGGTCGTACCGATGGTTTGCCGACCTCTGAATTCGGCAACGCCATCGTGGACTACCGCAGGCTACTAGGATTGAGCGCAACGAAGGATATGAATCAGGAGTTTCTCGAGCGTCATCTGATGGCCGACCGGTCGCAGCTTCGGGTCAAGGTGCAGCAATTCCTGGCGTCGAAGCCCGCGCCCCAGCCGGTCGCTGCCACGCAGCCGCCGACGCAACAGGCAGCCCAAGCAGTTCCCCCGGCGCAACTGACGCAGCAGGCCGCGTTGAGTCAGAAACCTGCTCCGGCTGCTGCCGGCGCGAATGCGCTGGGCCTCGCATTCAACGCAACCGAGGGCAAGAAATTCCCCCCCGGCGCAACGGTCGATCTACGCCTGGGTAGCCAGACGCCCGCAGTGGTCTACTGCTTCCTGAAGGACGAATCCGGCGCGGTGCTGAGATTGCTCCCCAACAGCGGCGTCCGATTGTCGCGCGTATCGCCTGGACAGGAGCTTTCGCTGCGCGGTGAAGATCAGAAAGCCAAATGGGAGATCGTCGCGAACGAGAAGGGCATTCCAGAGACGGTTGCCTGTTTCGGAAGCCCTCAGAACCTGACCGGCCGGCTGCCGAAATTCTTGCAAGGCGCCGACTTCCAGGCGATTCCCGGCGTTTCCGCTCTGGAGGAGATTCGTGATGCCATCCGTCAGGCATCCGGACAGCAATTCGGTGAAGCGTGGTTCACCATTCGCAGTCGTTAGCTCTCGAGGAAAATCCGGTGAAATTAAAGCGGGTCTTGGTGGTGACGTTCGCATTGGTCGTGTGGCCCTTTGCGCTGCTTTCCGCGGGGGCTGAGGTCAAGACGCCTTCCACGAGCGGGACGCCAACCAACGTCGAGGCGGATAGCAGTACCGCGAACCGTGACACCCCGGTGGTTGCGGGACGACCCACGCCCAATCGCCAGGGGTATGTGCTCCGGTGCTGGAATTTTGGGCGGCTTGTCTACGAAGGACCGGTGAGCGGGCCCGCGCAGGGTAGTGGAGCCTCCGGCATCACCGTTCCTGTTTCGTCTGGCCGGCCTAAGCAGATACTGGACATGAAGCAGGGCCTTTGCATCATCGATTGAACATGAAGCCCGCGCTTTCAATCATCGGATGCGCGCTCGGTGTACTTGCGATGAGTACGGCGGCGCTCGGCCAAGCCAGCTCGAAGGGATATTCGGTCCAAGGCTTCGATAGCATCACGATCCGAATTCCTGCGACCGTGGAGGTCATCCGAGCTGATCGGGCAAGCGTTCGAATAACCGCCGAACCCAAGGTTCTGGATCGTTTGCAGGTCACGGAGCGCAATCGATCCCTGTTGATCGAATCCCCGAAAGGTTTTTCGACAAATCAGCCATTAAGCATCGCGATCGGCACCGCCGAGCTCAAGGCGGTGGTGTTGGAAGCGGCCGGTGACATTACGATCAGTCGGCCGCGTGGACAGCAACTCGACCTGCGAAGCAGTGGAGCCGGGACGATTCAAGTCACCGGTGCCGAGATTGGCGTCATGAAGGTCAAGCTCGATGGGTCCGAAACGGTCAAGCTGGACGGGAAAGCGTCCTCGCTCGAATTGAAGCTCACCGGCGCATCGAGCGTCGATGCAAGCGCATTGCGGACGTCGCGCGTCGTAGTGACTGTTGATGGCGCAAGTGACGTGGCGATTCATGCGGACGAGTCCATTGATGCCACCGTGAGCGGCAGCGGATCCGTGCGATATCAGGGCAAGGCGACTGTTAAACAGCGCGTGAGCGGAGCGGGCTCGGTCGAACGAAACTGAGCCACTCCGCGGCGTGCAGCGATTGGGAGAATGAAAATGCGGCAAACAGTGATAGCGGTAACGATGATCATGGCATTCGGGGCGGCCAGCTCTATGGCTCAGGTCCGCCATTTTTCCGAGGCTGACCTGCCGAGCGCGGATGACGTAACGCGTCTCCTAGGCGGTGGCTCGGACCAACCCATGCCGAAAATGCGCGGCTTGCGCGTGTCCCCATCGCCAACAGCCAACGCGCCGGCAGCGGCGGCTGGTCAAGCAATGCAGCAACGCGAAGAATCGAAGGCCAACGTATCGGCAGGAGGCTTTTCGTTTCCCGTTGCATTCGCGCTTGGCTCGGCGACGCTGTCGCCCTCGGCGTATGGCGCGCTTGATCGAATTGGCGCGGGTATGGCCGCGCTGACCAGCAAAGATCCCGACGTCAAGATCATGATCGAGGGGCATGCGGATGCGTCGGGCGACTTCAATCAAAATCTCCAGCTATCACTTCGTCGCGCGTTGGCCGTCAAGAGTTACCTGATGGCGAAATACGCAATCGATCAGAACAATCTCGAAGTCGCCGGCATGGGGTCGCGGACTCCGTTGAACCAAGGGAATCCGCTAGCTGCTGAGAATCGCCGCGTCGAGTTCAAGCGTGTGGGACAGTAGACAGAAACTCGATTCCAGACGGCGTACGATGGGTCGCATCAATTCCACGAATCAGGAGTGTACTCAAATGGCTTGGAAATTCATGGCGGTGTCCTTGCTGGCGTCGATGATCGTGGGCTCGTTGACTGGATGCGCAGGCAATAGCGGTGCTGGGAACAACCCATCCCCGGTTGCGGGGGGTGCCACGTCCACGCGTGCCAATTCCATGGCTGATCGTGCGGCATATCAGTCGATTGAATATAAGAATGCGGGCAAGAAGGGGCCGGCTCTCGTAGTTCTCCCTGGAGAGATCAAGAGCAACAACACCACTTTCCTCGGCAGCATTCGTAACACCAATATTGCCGACTGGGCCGAACTCGAGCTCACCAAGGCGAATTTCTCGGTGCTTGAGCGCCAACAGCTTGGTCCGTTGCTTCGCGAGGCAGAACTGGCTTACAACATGTCGGATGCTAAGACCGCCGCGCAACTTCAGCAAAAGGGAAATCTCCGGACGACTCGGTGGATCATGAAGTTCGATATCCTCCGGGCCGAGCAGATTGCGGAAGCGGGTAAGGGGTTCGACGGCGGCACGATTGGTGGGATGGTCGGAAGCCTTCTCGGCGGAACGTCTGGCTCGCTCGCGCGTCAGGGCGTTGGGTCGGTCAAGACTGGCGAGGCGTCCGGTGTATGGCTGGTGGGATTGCGCTACCGGATCATCGATGCAAAAACCACTGAGCAAGTCGCTCAAGGTTATGTAGAGGACAAGATGGAAATGGGCAAGGTCGCCTCATCAGTGTTCGGCGTGAGTTCCTCGGCGAAAGGCCAAACGACGCTCGACACGCTCGTGCAGCGGCTGGTGCAAGCCTCGGTATCCGAGATCGACGCCAAGCACAAATAATTTTTCGCGACGCTGATCGGTTGAAGACGACGAGAGGCGCGATGAGCGCGCGCAATTGACCATGGCACACTCCTTGAAATTCCGCGCCCTTGTTCATTTGATGTGCGCGGCTTGCTTTGCGTTCGTGACCTCCGTGTTCGCCGCGAACGATGCGCCGCGGCACGCGCTCGTTATCGGCAACTCCCAGTACAAGTCGTCGCCTCTGCCCAATGCCTCGAACGATGCCCGGGCCATCAGCAAGACGTTGAGCGCGGTAGGGTTTCGCGTTCGCTCGCTCGAGAATGCTTCGCAAAAGCAGATGATGGAGGCAATCCGGGCGTTCGGTGATGACATCAAGGGCGGATCGGTCGGCTTGTTCTACTTTGCGGGGCACGGCATTCAGGTGAAAGGCCGAAACTTTCTGATCCCATCGGATGCGAACATAACGCGCGAGGACGAAGTCCCGTATCAATCAGTGGATGCGGGGCAGGTCCTGGACAAAATGGAGTCTGCCAAGAACTCGGTGAACATCATGATCCTTGACGCGTGCCGAAATAATCCCTTCGCGCGCTCGAGTCGTTCGTCAACGGTGGGCCTCGCGCAGATGGATGCGCCGGTTGGCACGCTGATCGCGTTCGCAACCGCTCCAGGCGCGGAAGCAAGCGATGGTGTGGGCGATCATGGTGTCTACACCGAGAACATGCTGAAGCACATGACCCAACCTGGCCTGAAGATCGAAGATCTTTTCAAGCGGGTCAGAGTGGGTGTTCGCAACGACACCAAGAACAAACAGATTCCGTGGGAGAACACGTCACTCGAGGGAGATTTCTACTTCGTCCCGCCCGCTCCTGGTTCCACGACCGCCACGACCGGGTCTTCGCCATCGGCAGCCATGCCGACGGACCCGAAGGCCATCGAAGTCACGTTTTGGAATTCGATCAAAGACAGCAGCCGGCCCGGTGACTATCAGGCATACATGGAGCGCTACCCGAAGGGGGAGTTCGCCAGCCTGGCGCGCGGACGCATCACCGACTTGCAGAAGCAGAACGAGGACCACGCACGCACGGTCGTGAATCTGGCGCCCTCGACCCCATCGGACAGGCCGGTTGCTCCACCATCCGGTGGCCGCCAAACGTTCTCGTTTGCGGCAGCCGAACAGCAGGCGGAGCGTGAAGCGACCGCGCGTCGCGATGAAACTTCCGCCGCGCTGAGCGGTGCATGCGCGCCCGCGCGCAAACGCGCCGGCATACGAATCGAGGTTCAAGAGCAGATGGGGCGAAAGCTCACGACTTCGATGGCCCAACCAATGGGCGCCACTGCAACCGCCATCACCGACCGGTTGCGGCGAGCGGGCTTGACGATTGATCCGGGGGCGAAGGCCCAATACGTTCTGCGCGGCATCGTCTCGTCGAATGCCGGGACGAACCGATTGGTTCGTGTCAACGAAGTGAGCATCTCGGCGGCCCTCGATCTTGTTGATGCCTCCGGCCGCCTCGTCGGAAATTTTCTATCGCGTGAGGAAAGCTTTGCGGGGGCTGATTTGATGTTCGCCTATCGCGACCTTGCGCAACGCCAGGCCGATGAATTGGCAGCGCGCATTTATCGCGATTTTTGCGCCGCCAGCTGAATCGATCCGCCCTTTGACGTTGGCGCTGTTACGCGAACCACGTCATTTCCGTCCCCCGCGCTATAGTGTTCACCTCTTCCCTGCGGTGATGCACATTGTGATCCGCTCGATGAACGACGACAAGGACCTCCATGCTTGACACACTGACGCAGCGCCTATCGCGGGTTATGAAGACCATTCGAGGCGAAGCGCGGCTCACCGAATCGAACATCCAGGATGCATTGCGCGAAGTCAGAATGGCGCTGCTCGAGGCCGATGTCGCCCTTCCCGTGGTGCGCGATCTTATTGCGCGGGTGAAGGAAAAGGCGGTCGGCGAAGAGGTGATCGGCAGTTTGACACCGGGGCAAGCGCTCGTCGGCGCCGTGTATCGGGAATTGACGGCGTTGATGGGTGGGGCGAACGAAGGATTGAATTTCGCCGTCACACCGCCTGCGGTTGTGCTGATGGCTGGCCTGCAAGGTTCTGGGAAGACAACGTCGACCGGCAAACTGGCGAAGTACCTGAGCGAGGAACGCAAGAAAAAAGTGCTCGTCGTTTCATGCGACGTCTATCGCCCCGCGGCGATCGAGCAGCTCGCAACCGTGGGCAAGCAGGCGGGTGTGGATGTTTTCCCATCGAGCGGTGAACAGAAGCCGGTGGACATTGCGCTCGCGGCCGTCGATTTCGCGCGCAAGCACTATCACGACGTGCTGATCGTCGATACGGCCGGGCGTTTGGCGATCGATGAAGAAATGATGCGGGAGATCGCCGCGCTTCATCAGGCCCTGCAACCCGCCGAGACCCTGTTCGTTGTCGATTCGATGCAAGGCCAGGACGCGGTCAATGTTGCAAAGGCGTTCAATGACACGCTCCCGCTGACCGGTATCGTCCTTACCAAGCTTGACGGCGATTCACGCGGTGGCGCTGCGCTTTCCGTGCGGCATGTGACGGGTAAGCCGATCAAATTTTCCGGTGTGAGCGAAAAGCTCTCGGGGCTTGAGCCGTTTCATCCGGACCGAATGGCATCCAGAATTCTCGGCATGGGAGACATTCTCTCGCTCGTCGAGGAGGCCAGCAAAAGCGTTGACGAGGGGGAAGCCCAGCGGCTCGCCGAAAAATTCAAGAAGGGCAAGGGGTTCGATCTGGAGGATTTCAAAGCCCAGATCCAGCAGATGAAGAAGATGGGCGGCCTCAACGCATTGATCGACAAGTTGCCCGCATCGATCGGGCAGATGGCCGGGCAAGCACAAGCGATCGATGACAAGTCGATTCGGCGGATCGAGGGCATCATCAATTCGATGACACCTCATGAGCGTGCGAAGCCGGAGGTGATCAAGGCCGCTCGCAAGCGCCGGATCGCCGCAGGGTCGGGTGTCCAGGTCCAGGAGGTCAATCGACTTCTGAATCAGTTCGAACAGACCCAGAAGTTGATGAAGCAGATGCAAAAGGGCGGTATCGCGAAGCTCATGCGCTCCATGAAAGGCGTCCTGCCCGGCATGCGCGGATAATCGCGGGGTGGGCCCTCCGCGGAATGGAGCGGTCACCCCTTCCCGGCAGAATGTGCTTCATTCTTCGTTTTCCTTGCTAATCAGGGGTATTCCCCCTAAAATCGGCCCCTTTTGACACGTGGATTCTCTCCCATGGTGGTGATTCGATTGGCCCGGGGCGGCGCGAAAAAGCGGCCCTTCTACAATATTGTTGTTGCCGATTCCCGCAAAGCACGGGATGGGCGATTCATCGAGCGCGTCGGTTTCTACGATCCCAAGGCGCCCGAGGGTCGTGAGTCGTTGCGCTTGAAAGCAGAACGTCTGACCTACTGGAAGTCGACCGGCGCGCAGCTTTCTCCGACCGTCGCACGCTTGGTCAAGCAGGCGGCGAAGAAAGCGGTCTGAGCGTCAATCCTCGCAGCACACCATATCCGGGCACCTGGATCGTTCGGGCCCCGCACACCACGTTTCCCGGTACCGCCTTGTTCGACCGTGTCGTGATGGGAAGAGTGAGCGGGGCGTTTGGCGTGCAGGGTTGGGTGCGTGTACATCCGTATTCCGACGACCCCGGAAACCTCGAACGGTATCGGGAATGGTTGTTGGGCGTTCGCGGAGATTGGCGATCTGTGGCCGTCCTGGAAACCGCGGTGCATGGACGTTCGCTGGTTGCGCGAATCGAAGGCGTCAATGACCGCAATGGTGCCGAAGCACTCAAAGGATCCGACGTGGCGATCCCTCGGGCGAAGCTTCCACCGGCCGCGGAAGGCGAGTTTTATTGGTCGGATCTGGTTGGGCTTGCGGTCGTGAACGATGTTGGAGAAGCGCTTGGATCTGTGGCCGAGGTTTTCTCCAACGGCGGTCAAGACATCCTGCGGGTAACGGGCGCCGGGGCAGAGCGGCTGATTCCGTTCGTCGAGGCATTCGTCGAGACGGTCGATATGGAGAAAAAGAGGATCCTCGTCGACTGGCAGCTGGATTGGTAAGGCTGGGCGCCGAGGGAATGGTATGCAGTTTGACTGTGTGACGCTCTTTCCGACGATGTTCGGGGCGGTGACCGAGCAGGGTATTGTCGGGCGGGCGTACGCGGACAGGCGGTGGTCGCTCGATCTTTGGAACCCGCGTGATTTCACGATGGACAATCATCGAACGGTCGACGACCGGCCGTACGGTGGCGGACCCGGAATGGTCATGATGGCCGGGCCGCTTGAGGCGGCGGTGCGTGCAGCAGAGGCAAGGGATCCAAAATCGCCCGCGCACGTCGTGGTTCTCTCGCCGCAGGGTAGACTGCTGAACCATGAGATCGTGGCGCGGCTTGCGGGGCATCCTCGACTCGTCATCGTCTGCGGGCGATACGAGGGGATTGATGAGCGGTTGATCGATCGAGTCGTCGATGAAGAGATTTCGATCGGTGATTACGTGCTGTCCGGCGGCGAGTTGGCCGCGATGGTGTTGATCGATGCGATCGTCCGTCAATTGCCGGGCGTGCTGGGGGCTGCGGAGTCGGCGCTGGAAGATTCGTTCGTGAACGGTCTGCTTGATTGTCCGCACTTCACGCGACCGGAAGTGTACGAGGGCGAGTCGGTGCCCGATGTGTTGTTGTCGGGGCATCACGCCGCGATAGCAAGGTGGCGATTGAAGCAATCGCTCGGGCGCACTGAGCAGCGGCGCCCGGACTTGATTGCCAAGCGGCAGTTGAGTCCGGAGGAAGCGAAGCTTCTCCGTGAATATCGCGACGAGCATGGGGCAAACCGCGCAGGTTGAGCGGAAGGGTTGAAAGATGTCGGCGTATTTCGAAAGGAACACAACATGAATCTGCTGCAGAAGCTCGAGCAGGAAGAGATCCAGCGGCTCGGTAAGACGGTCCCGGTATTCGCCCCGGGCGATACGGTCATCGTCAATGTGAACGTCATCGAAGGCGAGCGCAAACGCGTCCAGGCCTATGAAGGCGTCGTGATCGCCAAGCGCAATCGCGGCCTCAATTCCGCTTTCACCGTGCGCAAGGTTTCCTCGGGCGAAGGCGTGGATCGCACCTTCCAAACATATTCGCCGCTGATCGCCTCGATCGACGTGAAGCGCAAAGGCGACGTACGCCGCGCCAAGCTCTATTACCTGCGCGACCGTTCGGGCAAATCGGCGCGGATCCGCGAGAAGCTCACCAAACATCACGTCGAAGACAACGCAACGCCGTCTTCCTGACCCGACGAAGCAGCATTGCGACACGCGGCGCAATTGGGGGCGCCGGTCCCCGATGCTTCAGGGCCCAGATGCTTTAGAGCCCCGATCCTCTCAGCGTGCAAGCTCTTCGGTAAGACGCTCCATGAACGCTTCGCAGCGGGCGATCTGTTCGAGCGTGATGAACTCGTCCGGCTTGTGCGCCTGCTCGATCGAGCCGGGACCACAGATGATCGATGGAATGCCCGCTACCTGGAAGAGGCCCGCCTCGGTCGCATAAGCGACTTTGCCGGTGCGCTCGCCCGTGACGTCCTGCCGGCCGCGCGATAACGCATGGGCGAGGTACGTCAATCGATCGTCATCACGCATGTTGAGTCCGGGGATCTCCGAGCTCGTCTCGATCGTGATCGATGTACTCGGGTCGACTGCGCGCATCTGCGGCAGCAGCGTGTGCATCGCGAAATTCCGAATCTCGCTTTCGAGGGCTTCCGGGTCGGCGCCGGGCAGATAGCGAAACTCGAATCGAAACGCGCATTCGCGCGGCACGATGTTCACCGCCGTGCCGCCTGTGATCGTTCCGGTTTGCAAGGTCGTGAACGGCACATCGAACGCGCTGTCGCGCGCCTCGCAGTCGCGCATCCGGTCAGCCATGTGGCGGATGTAGACGATGAGCCGGGCTGCATACTCGATCGCATTGACGCCCTGCGGTGTCAGCGCCGAGTGGGCTTCTTTGCCTTTCACGCAACACTCGTAGGAGCGCTTGCCTTTGTGCGCGACGACCACTTGCATGCT
Source organism: Burkholderiales bacterium (assembly GCA_046160305.1). Classification (GTDB taxonomy): domain Bacteria; phylum Pseudomonadota; class Gammaproteobacteria; order Burkholderiales; family SG8-39; genus SHXR01. The sequence goes on along the minus strand of JBJXGX010000025.1, from coordinate 2,912 downwards.
GGTCGGTTCCCCCACGATGCATCCCGCAGGTTTGATGTTCGAGCGGGCGAGATCATCGATCAACCCGCGCACACCAAGGCATCCGACTTCTTCGTCGTAGGACAGCGCGAAATGGATCGGCGCCTTGAGCGGTGCGGCGAGAAATTTTGGCGCCATGCCGAGCACCACGCCGATAAAGCCCTTCATGTCCGCGACGCCGCGGCCGAAGTAGCGATCGTCTTTCAGGGTCGCCTTGAAGGGTTCGGTATGCCAGTCCTGACCATCCACCGGAACGACGTCAGTGTGTCCGGAGAGCACGATGCCGGGCCGTTCGCCACTACCGATGGTCGCGAACAGGTTGGCCTTTTTGCTTGACGAATCGTAGGTAAGGCGTGACGCCACTCCCAGATGGCGCAGATGATCACGCACCCATTCGATCAGTCCGAGATTGGAGTTGCGACTGGTCGTATCGAACGCAACCAGTCGTTCTATGAGCGCATGCGTTTCGCTGCGAATCGGAAAATGTGGCGTGCGATCCATCGCTGACCTCTTCTCGCGTTAAATCACCGTGGCCTGCCGCAGCGCCCCTATGTCTGATCATTGAGATGGCAGGCCGAGGCTCTCTCAGGGGCAATCGTTCGCAGAACCGGCGCCTCGATTCTACACTTGGGCATTGCGTGCGGGCAGCGCGGGTGGAAGTGGCATCCCGTCGGTGGGGCAAGTGGCGATGGGATCTCCCCGCTCACCGCGACGAAGCGCTTGCGCCTTGCATCCAGGCGCGGCACTTCCGCGATCAGTGCCTTTGCATAGGGATGGTTTGGCGAGGAGAAGAACACCTCGGTCGGTGCCGATTCCACCACGCGACCCAGATACATGATGACCACGCGATCGGCGATATGGCGTACCACGCCGAGATCATGGCTGATGAAGAGATAGGTCAATCCGAGCGCATCGCGGAGCGTCATGAACAGATTGAGCACCTGCGCCTGGATCGACACATCGAGCGACGCGACCGCTTCGTCGCATACGAGGAACTCCGGACGGACTGCAAGCGCCCGGGCGATACCGATGCGGGCGCGCTGACCCCCTGAGAACTGATGGGGATATCGACGAGCGAGGGTAGGCTCCAATCCGACCCGTGCCATCAAGCCTTCAACATAGGCCTGTTGCGCACCGCGTGCGACGAGGCCGTGGGCGAGTGGTGCTTCACCGATGATGTCCAGGACCCGCAGTCGCGGATTGAGCGATGCGTAGGCATCCTGAAAGATCATCTGACCGGCAAGTTGTACCGCGCGCTGCGCCGTTCGCGCGAGCGACGAAACCCGCGCGCCTTTCCAGCGCCGCTCGCCCTGGGACGGCATATGCAGGCCCACCGCAATGCGACCGAGTGTCGACTTGCCGCATCCGGATTCCCCCACGAGCCCAACGACTTCGCCCGCACCAATCGAGAGCGTTGCATCATCGACTGCCCGCACCGTCTGTTCGCGGATGCCGGCGCCAAGCGCATTGGCGATCCGGCCGGTCAGATCAATACGCTTGACGAAATGCTTCGATACCCCGCGCAACTCCAGAAGCGGCGTGTCGCTCATCGTGATGCAATCGGATGAAAGCAGCGCACCGACCGGTTGATGCCGGGCGAAGTGAGCGCAGGCGCCACGATGCACGCGGAAGATGCACGATCGCAGCGTTGCCGGAACGCGCAGTCTTCGGGCAGATTGATCGCGGAGGGTGTCATGCCGGGGATCTGCCGCAGCGGCTGACCACGTTTGTTCGCGCTCGGCACTGAATCCAGCAGCCCCCGCGTATACGGGTGCAAGGGATCATCCAACACCGCGTCAATTGGACCGCGCTCGACGATACGTCCGGCATACATGACGCAGATTTCGTCTGCAAGGCCCGCCACGACCGCGAGGTCGTGTGTGATCCAGATGAGCGCCGTGCCGGTATCCCTGCAGAGCTTCTGCATCTCGAAGAGAATCTGCCCCTGGATGGTCACATCGAGCGCGGTGGTCGGCTCGTCGGCAATGATGAGATCAGGCTTGTTCAGAATGGCAATGGCAATCGCGACGCGCTGGCGCATGCCGCCTGAAAATTGATGCGGATACGCGCTGAGTCGTTCGTCCGGGGACGGAATGCCAACTTGTCCCAGCGCCTCACGCGCGCGATCGCGTGCCTTGGCGGATGAAACGTTCGCATGAGCCGTTACCGCCTCGATCATTTGCGTATCGATGCGCAGCACGGGATTGAGGGTCATCATCGGATCCTGGAACACCATGGCGATCCGATTTCCACGCAGCCTGCGCCATTCTTCTTCGGACATATCGATCAGATTGCGTCCGTTGAACATGATGCGTCCATCGACGATTCGCCCGGGCGGATCCACCAGGCCCATCACCGAGAAGCCAGTGATGGATTTTCCCGAGCCCGATTCGCCGACCAATCCGAGTACGCGCCCGGCGCTGACTTCGAATGAAACGTCATCCACCGCCTTCACCACGCCGCGCTTGGTAAAGAAATGGGTTCGCAGGCCGTCGACCACCAGTGTCGGCGCGCTCATCGCAGCAGCCGCGGATTGAGCACGTCGCGAAGCTGGTCGCCGACCAGGTTGATCGCAACGATCGTGGTGAGCAGTGCGAGCCCGGGGAAGAAGCTGATCCAATATTTTCCGGACAGAAGATAGGTGTAGCCGTTGGAAATCAGCAGTCCGAGCGAAGGCTCGGTGATCGGGAGTCCCAATCCAAGAAACGAGAGCGTGGCTTCCAGTGCGATCGCGGCCGCTACCTGCACCGTTGCGACCACGATCAAGGGCGGCAGGCAGTTCGGCAGCAAATGCCGGAACACGATGCGTGTGGAGGACAACGCAAGACAACGCGCGGCCTCGACATACTCCTTGTTGAGCTCCACCAATGCGGTCGCGCGAACCGTGCGCGTGT
>JBJXGX010000024.1:0-4469 GCA_046160305.1 Burkholderiales bacterium | reverse complement strand
ACACACGCCGACCGAGAACTCCAATGCGTTGTCCAGCATCGCGACGAGAGGGGAGCGTCTTCCGAACAGCGTGAACACGAGCCAAAGCGCGCAGGCAAGCATCACGGCGACAAACAGCCAGTTGTAGATCTGGAAGAGCGGCCCGTCGATCCACAGATCAAGAACCAGCATCATGGTGCTGTGCGCACCGCCCACCACGACCAACGTTGCAAGAGGCATCAGCGTGCTTTTCAGGACACTGCGCCGCCCGTCGTCCTCGCGAATCGAAGCTCTCAGACGCCGCGCGAGTTGCCAGAAAACGATCAAGGCAAATCCGTACCCGAGGAAACGAATGAGATGCGATGCGGTCAATTGCTTGTCGACCAGTGATGCGGTGCGAAAGAAATCCGTCGCGCCAAGCGTGGCCGAGAGAAACACCGCGACGACGATGAGTGCGATGTATCGTGCCAGCCAATCCGATCGAGCGTCCATGGTGTCACTCCGCGTCAGTCATCAGTTGGTCAGAAGCCGCGCGCCTCCGTTCGAGGCATTTTTCTTGCCGGTTCAGCGATTCGCGCCCGGCTCTCACACCACCTTTCCGGGAACGCGCAAAAAACAAGTCGTGATCGCGAAGACAACCGTCAGCAGCAGTACCTCGGCCAACCCGACCCCGGTCGCGAGCAGAAGCGTCCTTGCTTCGCCCTCGGAGACGATCGACCGTTTCGTCGTCTCCTCGATGCCGATCATTGCAAAGAATACCAAGGCGTAAAGCAACACGGGGAGGATCGAATAGCAGAAGAACCGCAGACCAGCCTTCAATCTGCGTACGGCACCGCTGCGTACTTGCCCGAGCTGCTGCACGAACAGACCGATCGGCGCTAGGATTATCAGCCAGATCAGAACCGGTACAAGGTGCTCTCTCATTTATGCTTCCAAAGCCCGCAGTTGCCTCATCCGAGGGTTTCCTCATCCCAGTATTGCCCGCCCGATCAACACAATCCCCGTCAGCGTAAGTACCGCGCCGATCGCATGTCGCCAGAACGCCTCGCCCGGCAAAAGCTTCTCGATCATCACGAGGACAGTCAGCGCAGCCACCCAGGGAAGACTCATCACCGCCACCGCAAACAACAGCGCCATCAGCACCGCACAACAGCCGATGCAGTAGCCGCCATGACGCAGCCCCATGACGATCGCGCCCAGTACCCCATCGCGCCATTCGGACAGCACGAACCCGATCGGCGATCGGCAGCGCGTGAGGCACACCTCCTTGAGTGGGGTCCACTGATAGAGCCCGGCTGCGAGAAACAACGCGCCGCTTAGTCCGAGCGAGGTCGACTGCATCAACGTATCGAGCAGGCCGGCGCGCTCGAGTCCCCAGTGCGCGATCGTCGCGATCGCGCTGTATCCGGACCAGGCGAGCAGGTAGCCACCGATGAAGAACGCCGTCGCGACATAGGGCGCATCGCGCTCCCGGCGGCGCCGATTGATGGTGACGAACGAATCCACCATCGGCGCTACCGCCGGCAGCATCATCGCACCCATCATGACGACCCACATGACGTAGACCATCACGAACTGTCCGATGCTCCAAGGCCTGGGCGCCGACAGCTCCATTTCTTGGGCGGCCAATATCGTGAAAGCCCAAGCGAGCGCACAAACGAGCGCGAGCCCCGTGGCCAACACCACGCGGTCCCGCGAGAGAAAACGCGGGCTCAGGCTTTTTTCTTCAAAGGCTTGCGCCATGTGAAGGTCTGCGGGCCACGCAGGTCGAATGCAATGTGTTTCGAAGAACGGCCGGACCAATCCCACTTGCGACCGAACGCGCCGGTGACGACGTTGCGCTTGGCTTCACCCAGCGTGAGATGCCCCGGGACGACCTCGGGTCGCGGCGCGTTGTAGATGCGGCAGGTATCACCCGGTGGAACCATGTACTTGCGAAAGGGCCCGCCGAGCCCCTTCACCTTGCCGGGCACATCGACGCGCCATTTCTCCTCGTCATAGGTGACGTTCATCTTCACGAACTCGACGCCATCGACCTTGAGCGTGAGGTCCGCCCAGGCCGCGAAGGCCCCACCCGCTTTGCCGAGAAAAATATTCACCAGCGCTTCGCGTTGCTCAGGATTCGCCCGCGCATCGATGAGAAAACCGAATTCGCGATTCTTCTCGAACACGGTACCTTCGAAGTGGATGACAAGCACCACCGCCAGATCGCCGTCCAGCCGCACCTTGCCGTAGTTACCCTTGCGAATGAGCCATGTGAGCACGCCTTCGCAGTAACCTAAGGTCGGCGGCGAGCTGAACACGCAGGGGCAACCGATCGCACAGTTACAGAGATCCCACCAATCACCCTGCAGGCGCCACTCCGGGACAACCGGCGCATCGACCTTCTTTGCGGCTGCTCTTGGCATTTTCGCTCTCCATTCACGCGCAGCCACCGCATCGGTGGCCACCAACCTATTCGGTCTACCTCACGAACCGTTACGGCACTACCTTGACCTTGCCCAGTTTCTCGATCGTGCGAATCATCATGTTGACATCCTCGCCCGCTCCCTGGTCATTGATCGTTGTCTGGAAAATTTCGCGCACGAGGTTCGAGATCGGCATCGGCATACCGCTCGTTATACCCAGCTCGGTCGCAAGGCGCACGTCCTTGTGCATGAGCGCCAAGGTGAAGTTCGTGCGAATGTCGCCACCCTTGGCAAGCTTGGGCAGCGTGATTTCAGTCGAGTAGCTGCGCGCCGAGCCCTTGTGCAGAACCTCGGCGCATTTCTCGATCGACAGGCCATTCTTGACACCCATCGCCACGGCTTCGAATGTCACCGCACGCACACTCGCCGCGATGACGTTGTTGACGAGCTTCATCACATGGCCGGCGCCCACATCGCCGCAATGGAAAACGTTGGGACTGATCGCCTCGAACACGGGCTTCACGCGCGCATAGAGATCGGCCGGCGCACCGATCATGATCGCAATCGTGCCGGCGTCGGCGCCATGCGGACCGCCCGATACCGGCGCATCGATCAACGTAATGCCCTTCGTCTTGAGTTCGGCCGCCATGGCGCGCGTGGCGTTGGGATCACCGGTCGTCATGTCGGCGATGATGCCGCCCGCCTTCATCCCGGCGGCCAATCCATCCGGCCCGAATATGGCGTCGCGCACCTCGTTCGAGGTCGGCAGACACGTCATTACCATGTCGCATTCAGCCGCGAGCATGCGGGGATTCTGTGCCGCGAACGCACCCTTCGCCACGTAATCCGCAACCGCCTGCGGGCGCAGATCGTAGACGCGCAGCTTGTTCTTCAAGAGCAGGCGCCGCGCCAGGGCGCCGCCCATGGCCCCGAGGCCGACATAGCCGAGTTGCAAATTCATTCTCCTGGTTGTCTGTGATCAGGCACTACACGTACGGCATTACCTTTTCCGCGGTGAGCCGCATCGAGCGCTCGACATGCTCGGGTGCGATGCCGCCGACATTGAACCAAAGCGCGAATTCAGTGACCCCCAACCGGCGCTTCAAGTCCTTGAGCTTTCTGATGCAAGTCGCCGGATCATCCGCGATCGCCGCGCCATATTCATGCAGTTTGTCGAAACCAAGATAGCCCAACTCGCGGGTCTTCGAGCCCTCCGTCATGGTGAACTCATACCCCTTCACCGGTCCGGTGGCCTTTTGCGACAACTGGTTTGAAGAGACCTTGTTGTAGAACCACTCGACGGGCGGCTTGTAGAGTTCGCGCGCCATCGCACCGTCTTCATGGCAGAAGAACGGCAAGAGGATCATGCGCTTCAATTTTTCGGGATCATGACGGGCTTTCGCCGCCGCATCGGCATAGACCTTACAGCTCTTCTCGATCGCATCGATCCATCCCTCGCGATACGTGCGATAGGAAAACGGCGACGCCATTTGCAGGTTCCAGCCGTTACGGCCGGCGAGCTCGAAACTTTCCGGGCTGATGACCGCCATATAGATGGGCGGGGTGGGTTGCTGGACCGGCTTCGGCAGCACTTCGACGGGATCAGGAATCGTCCAGAACTTGCCCTGATGCGTAATCTTCTCCTCCGTCCAGGCGCGCAGCACGACGTCGGCTGCCTCCATCGTCATTTCGCGGCTCTTTTCCATCGGCACACCGAGGCCGACGAATTCGTGCGGCTGGTAGGCGCGGCCGATGCCGAAGTCGAGGCGCCCATGCGAAAGCACATCGACGAGCGCGAAGTCAGACGCCGTTCGCAACGGATGATTGAACGGCATCGCCACGACCGCAATGCCGATTCGAAGCTTTGTCGTGCATTTGGCGATCGCCGCCGCATAGACCTGCGTGGAGGTCACCACGCCGTAGGTCGAGAACAGATGCTCGGCGATCCACGCCTTGTCATAGCCAAGCGTCTCCGCCAACTGGAAAAACCGCAGATCGTTGTCGAAGCATTCGACGCGCTTGGTCTGATCAGGAAACTGGCTCAGGCTGAACACGCCCCATTGGGTCATTGACTGAATCTCC
>JBJXGX010000023.1:0-7606 GCA_046160305.1 Burkholderiales bacterium | reverse complement strand
TACCTGATCGGCAGCGGCGATATCGGCGCGAAGGTGCTGAACGATCCGGAACTGCGCACCAAGTATCTCGATGCCGAACACAAGGGCATCAAAGCGCTGGTGTATTTCACCGTGCAACCGGGCCAGGTCATGACGACCAAGAAGCCGATTCGCACGCTCGAAGACTTCAAGGGCATGCGCATCCGCTTTTCATCACCGACGATTCGCGAGTTCATCGCCGCGCTGGGCGCCACGCCGGTCGGTGTATCACCGACCGAGATCGCCGAGGCGCTCCAAAAGGGCACGGTCGATGGCGCGTTCATCGACTACGGTGGTGTTGGCATCGCGTTCAAGCTGGGCGGCATCGTGAAGCATGTGTCGGAGATGTATTCGTTCGTCACCTCGTTCGGCGTGGCGATGAATCCCGATTTCTACAACAAGCTGCCGCCCGATCTGCAGAAAGTGATCGATGACAGCATGATCGGTCAGGCCAAGGAGCTGGGTGATGGCATCGATTCGATCGATGGCCCAGGCAAGAAACTGATCGTCGAGGGCGGTGCGAATGCGTTTCGCCTCTCGCCCGAAGAAGACGCGAAGTTCCGCAAAGCCGGCGCGGACGTCGCTGAGGCAAAAGTGAAAGAGCTCGAAGCAAAGGGACTACCTGCGCGCGATGCCTATACCCTGATGAAATCGCTGGCTGACAAGCATTCCAAGACTTCGCGAAATTTCTGGAACTAGGAGTCTGCGCGGCCTGCCACCCGCATTCCTCCTGGCTGACGCAAGCCCTGAACGCAACATCTCAAGACGCAACGATCTGCTAGCCTCAGAGACACCATGACCTCTACCCGCGCGCGGATCGCGCGCTTCTGCGGTTGGCTGGCGGCGCTTTGCCTCGTCGCGATGATGCTGATAACGGTTGCCGATGTGGTGTTGCGCCATATTTTTGGCCGGCCGATCCATGGCGTTATCGAGATCGTCGAGCTTTTCCTGACTGGCGCGTTTTTCCTGGCGCTGCCGGCCGCGTTTCTTCGAGAGGACCATATCGTGGTGGATATTGTCGACCATCGGTATCCGCGCGCCGTCGTGTGGCTCAAACGCTTTTCGGCCGGGCTCGCGGTGTTTGTGCTCGTCGTGATGGCGTATCAAGGCGCGCTGGTGGCGCGCGACATGATCACATTCGGTGACGTTACCTCCGATCTCTCGATTCCGAAGATCTGGTATTGGGTGCCGGTGCTGATCGGTATCGTCGGCGGTGCGGTCGCTGCCGCGTGGATGGCATTCGATCGGAGCAACCATCCATGAGCGTGGAGGCGATCGGGTTTATCGGCGTCGCCATTCTGCTTGTCGCGATCCTGGTGCGCATTCCGATCGGGCTCGCGCTGTCGAGCGTCGGGCTCCTGGGCTACGCCTGGGCCGACGGCCTGCCGAAGGCGCTGAAAATGTTCGGCACCATTCCGTTTGAGCTGGCGAGCGCCTATTCGCTTTCAGTCGTCCCGCTCTTCATCCTGATGGGCGCGGTCGCCTCGCGCGCAAACATGTCCCGCGAACTGTTCGATGCGGCCAATGCCGTGTTCTCGGGGTTCCGCGGTGCGCTTGCGAACGCAACGATCGGCGCATGCGCCGCGTTCGGCGCGATTTGCGGATCGTCGATCGCCACCGCTGCGACGTTCTCCAAAGTGGCGATTCCCGAGATGCGCCGATACGGCTACGAGGAAGGATTCGCGGCCGGTGCCGTCGCCTCGGCCGGCACGCTAGGCATTCTGATCCCACCGTCGATCATTCTCGCCATCTACGCCATCGTCGCCGAACAATCGCTGCCGAAACTGTTCGCCGCTGCCTTGATTCCCGGGCTGGTGCTCGCCGCGCTGTACGTCGCGACGGTCATGATCGTCACGCGGCTCCATCCGGAAATGGCGCCGATGGTCCCGGCCATGCCACTGATCGAGCGCCTGCGCGCGGCCAAGGGTCTGTGGAAGCTTGCCACCTTGTTCTTTTTCGCCGTCGTCGGCATCTATCTTGGCATTTTCTCCCCGACCGAGGCCGCGGGGGTGTCGGCATTCGTGGCGATCCTCATCGGTTTCGCGACCCGGCGATTAAGTTGGCAGGGGCTCCTCGATTCGCTGATGGAAACCGCCTACGCCACCGCGATGCTGTTCTTTATTGTGGTCGGCGCATTCATGTTTTCGCGTTTCGTCGTGCTCACGCAACTGCCGACGCACCTCCTCAACTGGGTGCAAGCGATGGGCCTGTCGCCGCTCGCGATCTTGCTCGCGGTGATCGTGCTGTTCATCCTTTTGGGCACGTTTCTCGAAGAGGTCAGCACGATCCTCATCACCGTGCCGGTACTGCTGCCGTTGCTGATAAAGATCGGTTACGACGGCGTGTGGTTCGGCATCATGGTGACGGTGCTGGCGACCGTGGGACTCATCAGTCCACCAACCGGCATGACGGTCTTCGTCATCCAGGCCCAGAACCCGGAGATTCCGGTCACGAAGATCTATTGGGGGACGCTGCCGTTTCTGCTCGCCGACTTCGTGCTGATCGCGCTGCTCATTGCTTTTCCGGGCATGGCGCTCTGGTTGCCCGCCGCGTTGAAGCTGTAGGGATCCGCGCAACGCAAATTCCTAGTCCTTCATCACCGCCGGCAGCCAAAGGCACAATGCGGGCACCGATAGCAGTAACGCCAGTCTCACCAGATTGGAAATGATGTAAGGCGTTACGCCGCGATAGATCGCCGCGAGCGGCACCGTCGGTGCGAGCCCATGGATGACGAACACGTTCATGCCGATCGGCGGAATGAGCATGCCGAGTTCGATGATGACGACATTGATGATCCCCCACCACACCGGATCAAACCCCCAGCTCTTGATGAGCGGAAGCACGAACGGCAGCGTGATGACCATCGCGGCGACTTCATCGAAGATCGCGCCGAGTACGAGATACATCAGCATGAGGAAAAACATGATCACCGGGATCGACAGTCCGGATCCGGAGATCGCCTTGATCATCGCCTCGGGCGCATGCGACACCGCCACGAAGTAACTGAAGATCGACGCGCCGATGATGATCACGTAGATCATGCCGCTCGTACTTGCGACATCGGTCAGCGTGTTCCAAAACGTCTTGCCATTCAACGCACGCCGTGCGAGAGCGAAGAAGAACGCGAGCGCCGCACCAACCGCCGCGCCCTCGGTTGCGGTGAAGACACCGAATGTGATGCCACCGAGCACGATGCCGATCAGGAGCACCACCGCCCAACTTCGGCGGATCTCGCGCCAGCGCTCGGGCCACGGCATACGCGGACCCGAGGGTGCCACATCGGGACGCCACGCGGTGTAGAGGCTGATCGATGTCCAATGCAGGGCAATCGCGATGATGGACGGAATGATCGCCGCGACATAGAGCGTGATGATGAGTTGCTCGGCCAGCACCGCGTAGATCACCATGATGACGGATGGCGGCACGAGGATGCCCAAGGTGCCGCCCGCCGCGACAGTACCGGTTGCGTAGCCGGGCGCATAGCCGCGCGACAGCATTGACGGTAGCGCTACTTTTCCGAATGTGGCGGTGGTCGCGATCGAGGAACCACACACGGCGCCAAATCCGGCGCAGCCGCCGATGGTGGCCATCGCCAGACCGCCGCGGCGATGGCCAAGCAGCGAGTAGGCCACGCGATACAGATCTTCGGATAGCCCGGCCGCGCTTGCAAAGCCGCCCATCATGATGAAGAGCGGAATCGTGGCGAGATCAAGACTCGAGAATGCGCTCGCGGTCTCGGAGGCAAGCAGCGACAGCGCGGGCTTGAAATTGAATGCGGACAGCACGCCGAACCCGATGATCCCGGCGATGCCCATCGCGATGCCAAGCGGCACATGGAGGACGATGAGCACGAACATGCCGGCCAGGCCCACCATGACGATGGTGACTGGATCCACGTTATTGATTGTCAGGTGAAGTGCTTGCGCGGCCCGCAATCTCACGGGCAAGAACAACCAGTCCGACGATCGCGGTCATGCCGATCATCACCGTCACGACCCACCACCATGGCCCCGTCAACCAGCGCAAGACGACGGTCGATTCACCCGCTGAAGTCATCTCGGCGCTGTATTCGATGTACTTCCATGTCATCAGTGCGAAGAAGATGACGGTCACGAGCGCGCCGAACGAATCGAGTCCGCGTGCAATACGCGGACCGGTGAGCGACCCAAGCAATCGGATCGTGACATTGCCCCGCTGCGCGAGCAGCGCGGGAAAGCACGCCGCAATGATGACCGCGCTGGCAAGTGCCGCGAGGTCCATAAGCCCCTTGATCGGGGCCTTGAAAAGCCAGCGCAGCAATACGTCGGCCATCGTGAGCAGCGCAATGCCAAGCAAACAAGCCGCCGCGCCCAGCGCGAGCACGCGGGTCACGCGCTGCACATGGCGTTCAAGGGTGGTCAGCATGCGTGCTCGTTACTTCCCGGCCCGTACCCGCCCCAACTCTTCAACGAACGCCTGGTACACCCGCTCGTTGCGCGGCTTGGCCCGGCGCCATTCATCCGCAACCGGTTGCACGGCTTTCCGGAAAGCGTCTTGGGTAGCGGCATCGGGGCGCACGATCGTGTTCTTGCCGCGCTTCTCGATCGCCTCGGGGACCGCGGTGATCTGCGCGTCGGCCACCGCCGCAAAGCGTTTCACGAAGGCCTCGCCGCTGTGTTTGTCGATCGCGGCGCGCGCGGCGGGCGGCAGCGATTCATATTTGGACTTGAGCATCGGCACCATGACCGCGGTGCCGCCTAGCGGAAGCGCCATGTGGTGCTGCGCGACTTCGTCGATCTTGAAGGTCGCAACGAAATTCCATTCGGCGAGCGTACCGTCGACGACGCCCTTTGAAATAGCCTCGGCGGTCTGGGGCGCACCGATCACCACCGCCACCGCACCCATCGCATCGACGACTTTACTGGTGACGGTGCTCGCCGCGCGCATGCGCTTGCCCTTCAGATCGGCAAGGGTCCTGATCGGGAACTTGCCGTGCAGGCTCACCGGGGGCACATTGCCAAGAAACATCGGCTTGAGATCGGCGAACCCGACGAGCTGATCCTTCGCCAGCATGCGCGTGAGAACTGTCGATCCTTCGAGCGAGTTGTTCACGAGAAACGGGAGCTCGACGACCTCGGTGTCATCGAATCGGCCGGGTGTGTAGCCGGGAATCGTCCAGGCGATATCGGCCACCCCATCCTGGATCAGCTTCAGTTGCTGCAGCGGATTGCGCCCGAGCGTGCCGCCCGCGAACATCTCGATCTTGAGCGTGCCGTTGGAAGCGTTGGTCACGTCCTCGGCCCAAGTCGTGAACACGCGCGCGGTAAAGGGGGCCTGCGACGGCTCGAAGCTCGCGAACTTGAGGATGACGGGTTGCGCCCACGCCGCGCCCGCAGCCAGCAACGCGCCCAGCAGCAACAATGCATGCTTCATCGGTGGTCTCCCATGGGTGGTCTCCTTGTATTGCCGAGCACGTTATCGCATTGGCGGATGGCTGTCGATGGGAAGTCCAAAGCCGTCGTACCATTCATTCAGCCCAATCTGAACATGGAGGAATGCATGAAGGAACGCATGATCGAGCTTCCCGCGCGCGTCGGGAAGATGGATACGTTCATCACCCACCCCGACGAGAACGGGCCGTTCCCGGCCGTGGTGCTGTTCATGGATGTGTGGGGACTGCGCGAAGAACTGTTCGACGTGGCGCGGCGGATCGCCACGGTCGGTTACTACTGTCTGGTCCCGAATTTCTACTACCGCCAGGGGCGCATCCGCCACCAGTTCCGTGACGCGAACGGGCGCATGATTTCCCTGCACGCGCTGGATGATGCACGCAAGGAGCAGGTGATCGCGCCGCTCAACAAACTGTCCGATGCGATGGTGATCGACGATACCGCCGCCATCCTCTCGTTTCTCGACGCCGGCGAACCGGTGAAGAAGGGCGCGGTCGGTTCGATCGGTTACTGCATGGGCGGCCGGCATGTGTTTCGCGCGGCCGAGAATTTCCCTGACCGGTTTCGTGCGTCGGCCAGCTTGCACGGTACCGCGCTCGTCAGTGAGGCGGTGGATTCACCGCACCTTGGCATGCGCAAAGCGCGGGGCGAAGTGTATTGCGGATACGCCGAGCGCGATCCATGGACCCCGCCTGCAACGATTAACGCGGTTGCCGAGATATTTCGCGGAGCAGAGGCACGCTATCGCGCGGTTATTCATCCGGGCGCAGAACACGGCTATGCGCTGCCGGACCGCGACATTCACGACAAGCAGGCGGCGAATCGGGATTGGGAGATCATTTTCGGGATGTTCAGGCGACAGTTGGGTACGGCGTAAGGCTCTCACCGCAGAGGACGCAGGGGACGCAGAGAAAAAGCGGGCGAGGAAAAGGCGAATCGCGTTTCTCATTTCCCGTTTCTCATTTCCCGTTTCTCTTGTCCCCGCCTTCCTGCGTCCCCTGCGTCCTCTGCGGTTCATGCCGTAATCGGTCTTCATGCCGTAATCGGCCTTCATCGCCCCGTCCACACCGGCTTGCGCTTCTCGCGGAACGCCTCCCGGCCTTCCTTCGCATCTTCGGTCATCGCGGTGAGCGCGATCTGGCTTTCCGCGAACGCCGCCGCTTCCTCGAAGGACATCGCGTCGATCCGCTTCATCGTGTAGAGGCAGCGACGAATGGCTGATGGCGACTTATCGAGAATTCGATCGAGGAGCCATGCGAGCTTCCCGTCGAGATCGTCGCTCACATGATTGACCAGCCCGATCGCCTTCGCATCGGCGGCGGTAATCGGCTCACCGGTGATGCACATCTCGTTCAATACACGCCGCGGGATGAGATGCTGCAACACGCATAACACCTGCGACGGGAAAACACCGACCTTCACTTCGGGCAGACCGAAGATCGCATGCTCGCTCGCGACGGCCATGTCGCACATCGAAAGCAGCCCGATGCCACCGGCCATGCAGGCGCCATTGACGCGCGCGACAAGCGGCGTGTTGAGTTGACGGACCTTGCGCACGAGATTGGCGAACGGCACGTAGGGCTGGGCGTGGTCGTGCTGGAACGATTTGCCTGATTGCAGATCGGCGCCCGAGCAGAAGGCCTTGGTGCCGGCACCGGTCAGGACGATAGCCCGGATATCGCTATCGGTCTGCGCGCGGTCGAGCGCATCGCCGATGGCGTTGACGACATCGGGGTTCATCGCGTTGCGCCGCTCTTCGCGATTGATCGTGATGCGCATGACGCGGTCGTGGGCGTCGACCAGTAATTCTTGGGGCACTGTCTTCTCCATCAATACAACGACTACGAATGAACCACCAAGACACCAAGGCACCAAGAACCCCGCGTAGTCACGACAGCGGTTCAGTCGCGAAAAGGGATTCGACGCTTTGCATATTCAAGTCAATGCACGCAATTTCCTTAACCTTGGTGCCTTGGTGTCTTGGTGGTTCCATTCCTTGGTCTTTTGATGCCTTGATGGTTCAATCCCCTAGTGATGCTTGTGCTCACCCTTCCCTGCGCTCGCGCCCGCCTGCGCGCGCACTTCGGCGGTCACCTCGACCGTCTCCTGCTTCTTGTCCTTGTCTTCGAACGTCAATTGCAACCTGACCTGCGCGCCCA
>JBJXGX010000022.1:0-37061 GCA_046160305.1 Burkholderiales bacterium | reverse complement strand
CAAACGGGTTCGGATGGAATCTCAACGAAGTCGTCGGCGCGCAGATCATCTCGGTGCCGACAAGCGTGCCGCTGCAGCGCGCGGAGAATGCATTCCGCGTCTTCATGACCTCGATCGCGGCGGTGCTCGTAGCCATCGGCGTCGTCTTGAATCTCATGCTCTGGTCCTTAGTGATCCGGCCGGTCGTCAACCTCTCGCGCATGGCCGACAAGATCAGCCTTGGCGATCTCGATACGCCGGATCTCAAGCGGAATTCGAGCGACGAGATCGGTGTACTCGCGGAATCGATCGGTCGCATGCGAACGAGCCTCGCCAAGGCGATGAAGATGCTCGACGCGTAACCCATCGAACAAGGATAGAGAGGGCGGGCGAATGAAGGTGCCGGAACGCGTCGGCGAGTATGCCGTCAACAGTGTTCTCGGAAACGGGGCAGTTAGTGTCGTGTTTCGGGCGTTCGATGCGAAAGCGAAGCGTCCCGTCGCGATCAAGACGATCGCCCGCAGCCTGATCGAGGAAGACATAAAGGGCAATTTCGTCGCCCGCAACCTGCAAATGGAAGCGCGGGTGACGAGCCGGCTCCGGCATCAAGGCATCGTCCAGACGTACGAATATGGTGAAGACGATGCATTCATTTTCTTTGCCATGGAATACGTCGAGGGACGCAGTCTGGCCGAGTACTTCGCGCGCGATCGGCGATTCGATCAGATGGATGCGGTCAACATCATCGCCCAGGTGCTTGCCGCGCTCGAATACGCGCATAACAACGCAGTTTGGCACTACGACCTCAAACCCTCGAATGTGCTGATCGCCAACGATGGTCGCGTACTGCTTGCCGATTTCGGCGTCGATGCCCGTGACGCCGAATCAGCGAAGCGCGTCATGGGTGCGCCCGGCTATATCTCACCGGAACGCTATCTCGGGCAGCCGGCCGATCACCGCGCCGATATTTTTTCCGCGGGCGCGATGTTCTATCAGCTTCTCGCCGGGTATGCGCCATTCGGGGGCACGCACGACGCGATCATGCATAGCGTGTGTCATCGGAACGTCGACGTGCCCTCTCGTGGCGATCCGGCGCGACGTTGGCCGCAGTACGATGCGGTCGTCGAGCGCGCTTTGATGAAGCGTCCCGAAGAACGCTACCCGAGCGCCGGGGCCTTTCGCACGGCCGCGGTTGCCGCTTACGCGTACCCGCTCGATGACACGATCCCGGCATCGGCCGCCCACGTTCCTCCACGATTGGAACCGACTGCCGAAGGCGCACGAAGTACGGAGCCCAAGGCCGCCGGTGTTCCGTCGATCGCCAGCCCGTTCTCAGCCGCCCCGGAAGGATGGGATGCGGCGGTCCTCGGAAAAATCGAGCACGCGCTGGCGAAATTTATAGGGCCGATCGCGAAAGTGCTGGTGAAACGCGGTGCCCGCGAACACGTGAGCATTGATGCGCTGGTGGACGCACTCTGCACATCGCTCGATACACCCAAGCAACGCGAAGCGTTTCTCGCGGCGATAGGCGGGGGTGCAACGGCGTCCCGAGGCGGGCCACCCTCTCAGCGGCCGAGCATGCCTCCCTCGACGATCGGCGGAGGAGAACCATCGTTGTCGCGCGACGAAATCGATCTGGCAACGCGCCTGCTCGCCGCGCACATCGGACCGGTCGCTCGTATCGTCGTTGCTCGCGCCGCCGCGGAAAAATTGCAGCGTGCCGAGCTCTATCGGAAATTGGCTGCGGAAATCGAAAGCGAAGCCGAGCGCGAAAGCTTTTTGCGCAAGGCCGGCGTCTTGTTCTAGGTTTCCCTGACCTTCAGCATCCGGTAACGCGAAACTCGACACGACGATCCAGTGCATCCCGCGCGTCATCGGTGCCGAGTCCAACGATGTTTTCACGCCAACCCTTGCCATTGGTTGTAAGACGTGATGCAAGCGCCGGCGCGTCCGCCGAGAGTCGGAGCTTGATATGCTGCGCCCGCAACTGCGACAAGCGATCGTTGAACGCCTCGGACCCGGTGCGGCTGGTGTGACCGGATATCTCGATGCATGCGCCCTGATCGGCGGCCCGCTGCGCGAGCTGCTTCAACCAGATCGGATAGGCAACGCTTACATACGGATCATTGAAGAACTGCGTGGATCCGGTCTGGAACAGGAACTTGATTCCGAGGCGTTTTTGCGCAAGCCCGAAATCGACGATGCGCGCGAACGCCTGTGACGCTTCTTCTTTTCGACCAAGGCGCCAACTGGTGAGATAGATGCCGTTGTGGACGCGCAACTGATCGCCCGCGCCGGTCCTGAGCACCCCTCGATAGATGTCGAGCGATTCCTCGTATCGCCCGGCGTTGTAGGCCGATACCGCGTCGCTGATCATCGCGGCCGCTACGATCTTGTCCCAATACGCAGGGTTGATCGGATCCCCGACCTTCGTCCCTTGGCAGGTACGAACGTATCCGTCGGTTGCGCTATCGGGTGCCCACGCCGGGCTTTCGCGAAAGGCGGCCAACGGTGTGACATCAACGCCTTCGACCGATGACCGCGCGAATCCTTTGGAAACGAGTTTGCCGGTCTTGAGATCGGCGAGCGCCAGACAGATCCGATAAATTTCGCGATCCCCGACGTTCTTCATGTCTTTGTCGACCGCGGTAAATGTTCCGATCAAAAGGAGCGGGCTGCGCGTGACAGTCGAAAGGTTGAACGGTTGCAGCTCGTAGCGTTCGGCGAATGCGGTCTTGACCAACTGGCCAAGCATCGCGCCCATCGTTTCGGTCGCAATCGACTGCACACCGGAGTTTCCGTCGATGAGCGGGTCGATCACGAGCATGTGCTTTGCGTTCGCCGCGCCCGTGAGGTCTGCCTTCGAGAGAAGGTTGTTCGCCGCAAAACTCACTGCCTCGTTGAATCGCATAACCGGCGGCAGGCCTGGCGCGGCGGCAGGCTTGGGCGGGGCTGACTCTGGCTTGGGCGATGCCTGCGGCGCCGGGGCATCGACCTGCGCTGCGCCGCTGGGTGCTTGAGCGATCGCGGGGCGCGTTGCAGCTGCGGAAGGCGGGGTGACGCGAGCGGGCGGTTGAACCTGGTCGGCAGCGGCGAGCGCGACACCGCGCTCAGCCGGTGGTTTTGCCACCTGTTGCGGTACCGATGGCGCAGGCGATTTCGCGACTGCGCTCATCGATGATGGCGGTGGCGACACCTTCCCCGCGCATCCTGCAGTGATCGCGATCAGCGTAATCGCTGAATACCGCCACCATGCCGAGGTCATTGCAGATTCTCGCGGTGTCATCGACTGCACTCCTTTTGTAGATACATGCGATCGTCTGCAACCAGCGGCTCGCCAAGCTGCGCGCGCATCAACAGGTCGGCGCAGCGACCGCCGGCGATCGCGCGAGTCGTGCCGGATCGTCCAGCCGTTGCATCGGGTTTGCGCAGAGCGGTCGCCGCATCGGGCCTTTGTGCCGCCGCCACAGGCGCGGCGACTTGCGGTGTGACCGTCCGCGAGCGATCCAATTCAGCCTGCAGGCGCACGAGGTCTTTCTCCTGCCGGTCCAGGTCTTCGAGCAGACGTTGATCCCGCTCTCGCTGGTTCGTCGTCGCGGATGTCGGCGGTGTGGCCCGGGCCGACGCCAGCGCGCGTCGCGCGTCGTCGAGTTCGGCCATGCGCTGTTTCAGTTCCTGCTCGATGCGCGCCTGCTTCTCACGCATCGCCAACTTTTCGTGTTCGAGGCGCGCCTGCTCGCCGCGCAACGCTTTCTTCTCTTCCTCGAAGCGGAGCAACGATTCCTGCACTTTACGCTCCTGCTCGACCCGCGCAGTCTCCGCGGCGCCCGGCCCGCGCCCTGGGTTGAAGCTGAGGTTCACCATGAGGGAACTGTTCGTCCAGGGTGTCTGGCGTTGCTTGGTATCTCCCGCGACCCTGACCCGAACGTTCTTGAACATCTGCTCCACTTCGACGCCTTCGACCAGCATCTCCTGAACGAGATGTCGCGTGAACACGCTGTTGCCGCCTGGTGGACCATCTTCGGCGGCCGCCCCCGGCGCCGATGCAAAAGCGATCAGCGCGCCCCTAGCGTTCATTTCGGCAAGACCCGCCGCCGAACGGATGTTGCGCGTTTTCTTGCCGCGAAACGGGTCGTCGCGACAAGCATCGAGGATGATGATGCGCGCCTGCTTTTGGTAACCCTCGAGGCGACTGATGAAAACCTCTTCGATATCGATCGAGTCGTCCTTCACCTCTTCTTCGTTGTTCAGATTGATATCAATCGGCAAGAGGAAGTTGCGACCGTCGATCTGCACCCCGTGACCGGCGTAATACAGCACCGCGACGCCTTCTTCGGATTGCGTTTGCCGGGCAAACTCGCGCACCACCCGGCGAAAATCGCGTACCTTGAGATTGAGCTGTTCGTTGACCTCGAATCCGAGCCGGCGAAGGGTCGCCGAGACGACCTTCGCATCGTTTTCCGGATTGTCGAGCGGAAGGCTCGCATAGCGGGCGTTTCCGATCACCAATGCGACGCGTTTCCCCGCCGCCGTGGCTGTTCCTGCCGCGGACAGAAGCAATGTGGAAACGAATGTGATCAGCAGCCACGCAGCCAACCATCGGCATCCCGTATGGGGAGCGCGATGATCGATGCGGGCAGACTTGTTCACACCGCTCCCCGGCCCCACGCTTGGGGTCCCGAACATTTGTTGACAAGCCTCGCGACGGATCATCTTTCCCGCTCCCACGAAGGCGGCTCATTGCCCTATGCACTGAATTGTACGGACTCGACAAGATGCCGAATAGCGGTCGATAGGGCTATGAACCCCTTATAGACCAGATTCAACACTCTGTTGCGCTCCGAGCCCGAATCGGTTCAACGCGTCTGCGCATCCGGATCCGACTTGCCGAGGCGTGCGCCGGAAAAGCGGGGTGGAACCTGGACGCCAGATGGAGCGTGGTATTGACCCAGCATATCCGCCGTTCCATTTTGTTGTGAATGCCTTTGGCGCGCTCAGAATCCTCGCATCACGCGCATTCCGGTTCACCGGCGCAACCCGCTTGCCCGGGGGTTCCGCGCAACGGGCAACCGAAAGGCGCGCAATCAACGAGATGATGGTGCGGCGTGCGGGCAAAGACCGGCAACAACCGCAATGATCGTGTGCCATTTCATCGGTGGCACACTTTCTGGAGATACCCGCGATCCTCCGGCCCCAAGAGTTCGCCAAGGTTCAAGCGATTCCGTAGATCGGTACACTGCCCGCCGGCGACCGGACGTGCCGCGACGGATTGGAATTTTGCCGGCGCACGCTCCAACTCTGCCTGCAGCCGCAGCAGCTCCCGCTCCTCGCGGTCCAGATCTTCGAGGCTGCGCCGTTCAATCTCCTGACGCGTCGCACCACTTCTTGCACGCGATGCCGCGGCCGGTGATGCCGGCAGGGATAGCGCCACCTGCCGGGGCGTTTGGTTTCGCGCTCGATCCAACTCTTCCTGCAACCGGAGAAGATCCTTCTCCTGACGGTCCAGATCTTCGAGCAGCCGTTGCTCGTGATCGCGCGACATCGCATCGAATCTCGCGGGTGGGTTCCGTGAAAGCGTTATCGCGCGGCGTGCCTCGTCCAGTTCGGCCATTCGTTGCTTCAGTTCCTGCTCGAGGCGCGCCTTTTCCTGCCCGACCCGGAGCAATGAATCCTCCGTTCTGCGTTCGCGCTCGATGCGGGCCAGCTCGTTCGGGCTTGGACCACGCGCCGGGTTGAAGCTGAAATTCACAATGAGCGAGGTGTTGGTCCATGGCATTTGGCGCTGATTGGTGTCGCGCGATACCTTGACCCGAACGTTCTTGAGCATCTGTTCCACTTCAATGCCCTCGACCGGCATCTCCGCAACAAGATGTCGCGTGAAGACACTATTGGTGCCGGGAATACCGTCTTCTGCCGCCGCCCCGGGGGCCGATGCATAGGCAATCAGCGTCCCTTTCGCATTCATCTCGGCAAGTCCCCCAAGAGGACGAATGTTCCGGGTCTTTGCGCCGCGAAAGGGGTTATCGCGACACGCATCCAGGATGACGATACGCACATGCATCCGCGCCCGTTCGATTCGACTGATGAAGACTTCATCGATATCGATCGAGTCGTCCTTCACCTCCTCCGCGTCACGCAGGTTGATATCGACTGGCAACAGAAAATTGCGCCCATCGATCTGGACCCCGTGCCCGGCGTAATAGAGCACAGCGGCCCCTTCCTCCTCCTGGATGCGTCGTGCGAAGTCGCGCATCACCCGGCGAAAATCACGCGCCTTGAGATTGAGATGCTCGTTGACTTCGAACCCGAGCCGGCGAAGGGTCGACGAGACGGCTTTCGCGTCGTTCTCGGGGTTGGCAAGCGGAATGCTTGCATAGCGGGCATTCCCGATCACCAGGGCGACCCGCTTGCCCAGCGGCTCGGCGCCTTCGGCAAGCGAAACGATGAGCATGAGAATCACCGGGAACAGAACCCATGCGAGCAACAGGCGGCATCCCGTGCGGGGAACCGGACGCGCGATGCGGGCCAAGCCTCGCGCACTTACGCCCGATCCAACCCCAGGGATCCCGGTTGACTGTAGCAGAGCCTCGCGACGGATCATCTTTCCCGCTACCTTGGAGTCGGCACACTGCATGATGAAATGGGTGGTACGGGCGTATCAAAATGGCGGCTCGCTCGCCAAGGACGGGCATGCTGCCGGCCTGACTTCCGACCGTGATGAACGATGGGTTGCAGCCGATCAGTTGCAGCAATGGCAGGGAAGGTTCAGATCCCCTGCACGGCATCGCACGAAGGGCCATCGAGCGGGATTCGGACGGTCCGGCGAAACGGGTCAGGTACTACCCGTTCCGGCAGGCCGTCGAACCGCTCGCTCACGCGGAAAGAGCCCGGCAATAAATTCGACGAAGGCGCGGGTCTTGGCGGAAAGATGGCGATTGTGCGGATAGACCACGGACACCGGCATCTTGTCCTTTCGAACCCAGTCGGTCAGGATCGGGACGAGTTCCCTCGCGCCAAGCGGCCGGCCCAGCACCCCTTCGACGAGGTAGCCGATTCCCGTGCCTGCAACCATCGCCGGAATGAGCGCCTCGGTACTCGACACGGAAATTCGGGAATTGGGCAGCCATTCGCGTCGCTCGCCGTCACGCTCGAAGATCCACGGGGCCACTCGTCCCGCTGTCATCAGGTACATCCCAAGACACTGGTGGTTGACCAGATCGTCCGGTGCTTCGGGTACGCCGAAGCGCTCGAGATAACTCGGCGCTGCGCATATGACGTAAGGCGTTTCGTAGACGCGCCGCGCGACGAACGAAGCGTCTTGCAGGTGACCGACGCGGATTGCAACATCGACATTTTCAGCGATCAGATCGACGACCTGATCATTCAAGGTGAGGATCACTTCGACCTCGGGATACTGCTCGGTGAAGCGCGGCAGGGCGGGCATGACATATTGAACGCCGAAGGCGGTGACCGCATCGACGCGCAGGCGCCCGCGCGGCGTGGCGCGACCTCGCGAGAGGGTGCCGATCGTCTCATCGATGTCCGCCAGCACGCGCCGGCAATGCTCGAGATAGGCGGTGCCGTCATCGGTCAGGTTCAAGCGCCGCGTCGTACGCTGCAACAGGCGGACCGCCAGGCGCCGTTCGAGGTCGCCTATGTGCGCGGTCACCGCCGACTTCGAGATGGACAGTTGATCGGCCGCCTTCACGAAGCTTCCAGCGTCGATAACCGCCGCAAATACGCGCATACCCTGAAGCAGATCCATCTTGCCATTATCCCATAATACGGGACAATTAATCCATAGAATAGGTGTTTATCCTTTCGTTCGGAACGACCACAATGCATCCCATCGACGAAGCGAGATCAAACGCTTGTCGAGCCACCCTCCCCGTCATTCTGAATAGATAGGAACCACCATGAAACGCATCGCCACTGTAATCGCCCTTTCAATCGGATTCGCCTCGACCGCCGCTTTTGCCCAGTCCGCCGACGAAGAGCTGCAACCACGCTTCAAGCGTGCGCAGACCGTCTCGTCCCAGGATGCCGTGCAACCGACTGCGACCAAACAGGTCACCTCGCCGTATAGCTACTTGACCGAAACCAGCCCGAACTAATCCGGTTGCGGCTGAAAAATCGCTGATCGGGATAGGCAGGCGACCACGCGAAAGCGGAGGCGCCTGCCGATTCCATACTCTCCCAAGGCAGATCGTCATGAACAAATCTTGCTCGACTCGCACCGCACTGACAGCTTTGGCGTTGGCGGTGGTGTTCGCAGGCAGCCTGGGCCTGGTCATCACCACGTCCGATCGTCTGGTTGCGCTGAGCGATCATCCGCGCGCGATCGCGATCGCACTCAATGTCGAGCCATCATGAACCTGCATTATTTGAGCAATGCTTTGAGCAACGCGCTGTTTGCATTCGCGCTGCTCGCGGGCGGAATCGCCTGGTCCAACGAAGGTATGGTGCCCGTTGGCGAATCGGCACGCGGCCCGATCCCTGATTTCGTGATCCGCAAGACGGATCTTGCTTGCGTGGCAAAGCAATCGCCCGAGCCGTCGCTTCCGATAGGATGTGTGATCGACTGACGCACGTCTTGGACCACCGAGAGCGCACCAATACGGTGACGCTCAAGGATTGGTAAGATGCGTCGCAGGGTGCCATCGCGGTACGCAGTGGCGCCGATCCCCAGAAAGCACACGATGATCGTCATCGCCGGACGCCCGCAAGGCTTCATCAGCCGTTCGATTGCCAGCGTTCTCTACGCGCTTCCAGGCCGAAAGCGATTCGTCTCCGCGCGGCCGTTCTCCGAACCGCTCGCTGACGAAGACATCGAATCGCTCCATGTCCGGGCTACCGGTGCCCGCGATACCGCGCGTGCACTCGAGGACGCACGATCGCTTGTGCTGCTTGGCAGTCTGAACCGCGATCAAACGGAATTACAGCTCGCATTGATTCGCGATGCGCGCGCGGCGGGTGTCGAAAAGCTCGTGTTCATCTCCCTCATCGGCGCGTCCGCGCAGTCGCCGGTCGAAGTATTGCGGCGTCTCGGTCAATTGGAGCGCGCTGTGCAAGCAAGCGGAGTCCCCTTCGTGATCCTGCGCTGCGCCCCGTATATGCAAAGCCTGCGGCTGTTCATGCAGATCGAGGGATTGTCGCTCGCGCTCGCGGGTCCCTTCCACAATGCGCGCTTTGCCTGGATCGATGCCCGCGATGTTGCGGACGTCGTCGCATTGCTGCTGCAAGGTCCGCTCGATAACAGCGTGAAGCAACTCTGTGGACCGGAACAGCTCGATTTCGATGGGATCGCATCGATTCTTTGCGACTGCACCCAGCGCGATTGCACCTTCAACGACCTCTCCACCCCGCAGGCGCAAGGTCTCCTCGAAGGGGCAGGATTCAGCACCGCCTATGCGCGCGCGCTGCTGGAATACTGGGACTACATCGTCTCGGGCGCGGTCGGAACCACGCCGTGCGACACAGCGCCGAAGATCCTTGGGCGCCCGCTCCGGACCTTGGCCGAGTGCGCGCCGACATTCGTCCCGCAACGTGACGCTCCGAAAGTCGCCACGGCAGCGTCATGACTTGACGCGGCAGCACCGGCGCCAAACAAAACAAGCGTTGAAAGGGAGACGAGCCGTGCAACCGAACCTCATCGTCATTCTGGTTGACGATCTGCGCTTCGACGAGTTCGGTGCGGGCGGCCATCCGTACATGAAGACGCCGCACATCGATCGCATCGCGAATGAAGGCGTTCATTGCGTCAACGCCTTTCACACGACACCGCTCTGCTCGCCGAATCGCGCGTCGATTCTGACGGGACAGTACGCCAGCCGCCACGGCATCATCGACAACGTTGCGCGGGACGCGGCCAGTCATCGATTGCCGAACTATCACGTCGACCTTCAAAAACTCGGCTACGAAACCGCGCACATCGGCAAATGGCACATGGGCAATAGCGCCGATCCGCGCCCCGGTTACGACACCTGGATCAGCTTTGCCGGTCACGGTTCGCTCGAGGATCCGGAATTCAACGAAGACGGGAAGGTGGTGAGCCATCGGGGCTACATCACCGACCTCCTGAACGAGCGCGCGGTGCGCTTCATCGCGGCGCCCCATGCGAAGCCGTTCGCGCTGTTCCTTGCGCACAAGGCGGTTCATCCCGATGCATTTCAGGCGCCAGACGGCACGCTCGACTTGACGCGGGAAGGCGGCGGCTACAAATTGCCCGCCCGGCACCGCGATCTATACCGCGATGCGTTCTTTCCGCCCCGACCCAATGTGCAATCGCTCGAGGCGGCTGCCAAACAAAAACCCGTATGGACCGAAGCGGTAACGCTTCGGAAATCGACGCAGGCCCAGGCAGCGCTCAACGCCTTGCACGCCGGCACGCAGGAAGAAATCCGCCTGCGTGCGGCGATGATGGCCTCGGTCGATGAAGGCGTCGGTGCGATGCTCGATTCGCTCGCGAAGAAAGGAATACTCGACGAAACATGCATTCTGTTTCTCGGCGACAACGGCTACTTCTTCGGCGAGCACGGTCTTGGGCCCGAGCGCCGGTTCGCCTACGAGGAAGGCATCCGCTGCCCGTTCATCATGCGATATCCGCGCAAGATCAAGGCCGGCATGCGTATCGACGAACTGGTGCTCGCGCTCGATATCGCGCCCACCATGATCGCGCTGGCCGGCGGTCGGCCAGGCCCGTGGATCCAGGGCCATCCGCTGACGCCGCTATTCGCTGGTCGGCGGGCGGATTGGCGAAAGTCATTCATGGCCGAGTATTTCAGCGAGAACGCAATGTCGTGGCTGATCGGCATGACCTACAAGGCGGTCCGCACCAAACGCTACAAGTACATCCATTGGGTCAACAAGAACGGCGCGAACCTGGACGAACTGTACGACCTGGAAACCGATCCGTACGAGATGAAGAATCTTTTCGCAAGCCGGGCGTTCGCGGATGTGCGAGCGAGGATGCACCGGGAGCTGCGCAATCTGGTGGTCGAATCGATCGGGTTGTAGCGGCACGCCGCGCCCTTACTACGACCTCAAAAATTCACCAGACTTCAGGCGCTACACCCTCAAAAATTTGACGCGGAGGAAAGGGAGGAAACGCGGAGGACGCAGGAGGAATGCAAGTGGAATGACGAAGTGTCCCGAACCTGTCTCCTCGTGAAAGGATGTGGCGAAACGAAATGTGCCGCGCGATTCGGATATGTCGTAATCGGAAATCCCCCGCTCCGCTACCCTCTTTGACAAGGCGGAAAGTATGCTCGCGGAAAAATTTTCTCCTGCTTTTCCTCCGCGTCCTCCGCGTCCTCCGTGGTGAATTTCTGAGGCCGTAGCAGCTCTACGCACTAGGCACCGCATATCGCCACCAACAACTCACTGATCGACCCAGGCAACACCGCATCCGCGATCGTATCGAATTGCGTCGGCTGCGCATTCATGATCACCACCCGCGCACCCGCGTCCTTGGCGAGCGGCACCGCGCCCGCCACCGGATACACCTGCAACGTTGAACCGATCGCGAGGAGGCAATCCGCCTCTTGCGACACCTGCATGGCGCGTTGGATCACTTCGGGAATCAGCGCCTGCCCGAACGAAATCGTATCGCTCTTCAAAATGCCGCCGCAGCTTCGGCACGGCGGATCGGCTTCGCCCGCCCGCACGCGCGCAAGCGCTTTTTCCATCGGCGCGCGCTCACCACACTGCCAGCACATGACCCGGCGCATCGTGCCGTGCACTTCGATCACGCGCTCGGGCGAGTTGCCCGCGATCTGATGCAGTTCGTCGATGTTCTGGGTGATCAATGCATGGAGCTTGCCGCGACGCTCCAGCTCGACCAGCGCGAGATGCCCGCGATTCGGCTTCGCGGTCCAGGCCGAATGCTCGAGGCGCGCTTGCCAGGAGGCCTTCCGCACGTCCGGTTCGGCGAGATAATTCTGGATCGTCGATTGCTTTTCGGCGATGGGATTCCTTGTCCACACGCCCTGTGGCCCGCGAAAGTCCGGAATGCCCGAATCGGTGGATATCCCGGCGCCGGTCAACACGACAACGCGTTGCGATGCATCGATCCAACGGCGTACGGTCGCAATCGCTTCGGCTGACTTCACTTCGTTTTCCTCCGTTCGATCAAGGTTCCGCAACGATCCCCATTTCACGAATGATCTTGCCCCACTTCTCGGCGTCGCGACGCAATGTCTGCGCGGCTTCGGCTGGTGTCGCGCGGATAGGGACGACTCCCATCTTATCCATGCGATCCTTCACGTCGGGGAGCGCCATGATCCGATTCGCTTCAGCGTTCAAGCGCGCGACCAGCGCCTCCGGCATGTTCGCCGGACCGAATAGCCCATACCACACCTCGACCACGTAACCGGGCACCGCTTCGCTGACAGTCGGCGTATCGGGTACCACGTCCGCGCGCCTGCCTTCCGTGACGCCAAGCAGCTTGAGCCGGCCGGCGCGCACATGCGGCAACGATTGGGTGAGCGCGGTGAAGAAGAGCTGCGTCTGCCCCCCGACGGTATCGGCCACCGCCGGCGCACCGCCCTTGTAGGGTACGTGCACCATCTGCACGCCCGCCATCCGCTCGAACAGCGCAGCGGACACGTGGTTGTTCGAACCCATCCCGGCCGATGCATAAGCGACCTTCCCGGGATTCGCCTTCAAATAGGCGACCAATTCCTTCACGTCGGCAACCGGCAACGACGGATGCACAACCAGCGAGTTGGTCGCAAGACCAGGGATCGCGATCACGGTAAAGTCATTGACGCCATGAAAGGGCATCGACTTGAAGAGCGTCTGGTTCATGGCATGCGTGCTCATCGTGCCGACCAGAAGGGTGTAGCCGTCAGGTTTGGCCTTCGCGACCAGATCGGAGCCGATGTTGCCGCTCGCGCCGGGCCGATTCTCCACGAGATACGGCTGTCCGAGACTTTGCGTGAATTTCTCGGCGAGCGCGCGGGCGAATATATCGGCTGTACCGCCCGGTGCCCAGGGATTCACGATACGGACCGGACGATCCGGGTAGTGCTGTGCGGCCGCGTCGATTGGCGCGGCCCAGGCAAGCACCGCCGCGATTAGTGCGACCAGTCGTCCCATTGCGGTATTCCTTCGTTTCCACTTTGCCAAGCCAGACTCTAGCGCGAATCGCGTTTGGCTTCGCACCCACCAATGGCCTCGACCGATGCTGCGATTGATCCATTGGCTGAACACGTGCACTATCGGCGCATCGAATCCCCGGGGAACCCAATGAGCACACCAGTATTGACCAACATCGCCGATGGCATCGCGACCTTGACGTTGAATCGTCCGGAAGCGTTCAACGCGCTCGATGCGGGCCTCATGAGCGCGTTCGCGGCCAGCATCGGCCAGTGCTCCGTCGATCCGAATGTGCGCGCCATCATCGTAACCGGTGCCGGCAAAGCGTTCTGTGGAGGCGGCGATCTGAAATGGGCGATGTCGGCGCCAGGCGGTGCGGCGGCGGCATTGCACGGCTTGGCTGGGCAATTCCATGTGGCGATCACAGAGATCAGGCGGATGGCCAAACCCGTCATTGCAGCCGTGAACGGCGTTGCGGCCGGCGGCGGCTTCTCGCTTGCCCTTGCGTGCGACTTTCGCGTGCTCGCCAGCGCCGCGGTGCTCAAGCAGGCGTACACCTCGGCGGGACTGAGCCTGGATGGCGGCGGCACGTTCTCGCTGCCGCGGCTGGTCGGCCTTGCACGAGCACTCGAGATCACCGCATTCGATGCACCCATCGCCGCCGACCAGGCGCTCGCATGGGGAATGGCAACGAAGGTTGTCGCACCCGATCAGCTCCTCGCGACCGCGAACGCAATGGCACGCGCCATCTCGCAAGGCTCGTTGCATTCGTATGGCGTTGCCAAACGCCTGCTCACCGATTCGTTGGATACGTCATTCGAAACGCAGCTCGAGCGCGAACGAAAAGGTTTGACGACCTGCGTGGCCCACCCGGACGGACAGGAGGGCTTGCGCGCGTTCGCGGAGAAACGCAAGCCGCGATTCTCATGAGCGGCACGATGGATCTGGGCTTGAGCGTCGCGACCGCGGCCGATTCATGGAAAGTCGTGCAGCGCGCCGAATCGCTCGGCTACACGCGTGCGTGGTTCTACGACACGCAGATGCTCAACGCGGATGTGCTGGTCGCGATGGGTGCGGCGGCCGTCAAAACATCCAAAATTCGGCTTGCGACCGGCGTATTCATTCCGTCGAACCGGATCGCACCGGTTGCTGCGAATGCGTTGGCGTCGTTGAACGCACTGGCACCGGGTCGGATCGATTTCGGCATATCAACCGGCTTTACCGCACGACGTTCGCTCGGGCTGGGTCCGGTGAAGCTTGCCGACATGAAGGAATACATCCGCATCGTGCGAGCACTCCTTGCGGGCGAGACGCTCGAATGGACCTTCGAGGATGAGCGTCGGAAGATCCGCTTCCTCAATCCGGAGATCGGCACCATCAATATCGACGATCCGATTCCGCTGCATATCTCGGCGGTCGGCCCGAAAGCGCGTGCGCTGACCGCGGAGCTCGATGCGCATTGGATGTTTACCGCGGGCAATCAAACGGCATCCGTCGCAGCGATTCAGGAAATGTCTGCCGCATGGCGCACGGCCGGTCGCGACCCGCTTCACTACATCGCCACGGCGCACGCCGGTGGTTGCGTGCTTGCAGACGGTGAATCGTACGAGAGCCCGCGCGTTAAGGTGCAGTCGGGTCCCCATGCGACCGTCGCGCTTCACAACATGATCGAGGCCGAGCAGTTCGGAAACTTCGGTCGCGGGCTCCCTGCGCATCTTGCGCCGCTTCTCGATCGGTATCGCGAGGTGTATCTCAAGTACGAACCGGCCGATGCGCGCTATCTCTCGAATCATCGCGGGCACCTCATGTTCCTCCGACCCGAGGAGGAGGCGTTGTGTACGCCCGATCTGATCCGCGCAACGACTTTGACCGGCACCAAAGCCGAGCTGCGCGATCGCATTCGCGCCCTGCGTGATTCGGGCTACAACCATCTGGCGGTCCACATTCGGCATGGGCAACCGCAGATGCTTGAAGACTGGGCAGACGTGTTTGCGATGGTGTGAACGCTACGGAAAATGGCCGATCAGGCCACCGCCTGCAGCGACTGCCTGGCAATCCGCATCCGCTCGGCACGCATATCGTCGCCCCGCACTTCGCGGAGCGCATAGCCCACGAAGTTCGAGACCACGTCTTTGCGCCAATACAAATCGAGATCGGTGTTGTCCATCGGCTTCGCCTGCGAGGCCGCCTTGGCGCCGATTTCCGCGATGACTTCATCGGTGAGGCGTTTGCCGATGAGCAGGTCGCCCGCCTTGGTGACAATCGGTCGCGGTGAACATGCACCGAGCACGATGCGTGCGTCTTCGACGACTCCCTCAGCGGTGAGTCGCAGAGCGGCCGCGACACCCAGCACCGGAAAATCAAACGAGCCTCTCCGACGCAATTTCCAGTAGCTGCTTTGCCAACCGTTGGCATCGGGGAGCATCACATCAGTCAGGATCTCATCCGATTTTCTGGTGAGATAGTCCATGCCGTCGTTGCGATAGAGATCGGCGAGCGCCACCTCCCGTTCGCCGCGCGATGACACCAGTCGAACCTTTGCCCCGAGCGCGATCAATGCCGGTGCCGTATCGGTTGACGAGACGGCCAGACACAAGCGACTCTTGGTAGCGACCCAACAGACCGTGCCGTCCTTCTTCATGCAGAAGTCGATCGCCTTCCGCCATTCGTAGTTCTGGTTGTAGTACGAGCAACGCGTATCGAGACAAAGGTTGCCGCCAAGCGTGCCCATGTTGCGCAGGTGCGGGGTGGCAACCTGCGCGGCGGCTTGCCATAGCGCGCGATAGCCTGATCGCACTTCGTCCGCTGCAACAACGTTGGTCAGCGTAAGCCCGCTGCCTAACCGCAATCCCGAACCATTCGTGATCCGCTTCAAGCCTTCTACCCGCCGCAATGACACGAGCGTCTTCGGGACTTGTTGCTTTCGTTTCATATTCGGCAGGAGGTCGGTGCCGCCGGCCACGATCATCGCGCTCGGCCCTTCCGCGGCGAGGATAGAGGCTGCTTCGGCGACGGTCGCCGGCGACCGATAGCTGAACCACGGCAAACGCATCATGACGCCGCCACCTCGCGCCGTCGCCCGGGTGTGCGCAGCGGCCCTTCTTTCGCCGCGTTGCCGTCACCGCCTTCGGCAGGGGTCGTCACATAGATCGGCTCAGGGTATGGCACGTCAGGAAAATGTTCCGGGCCAACGCGTGGACTTTGCCCCTTTGCCTTGCGTTCGAGCGCGCGAAGAATCTTCTCGGGGGTAATCGGCACCTCGTCGATCCGCACGCCAATCGCATCGAAGATCGCATTGGCAACCGCCGGCATGATCGGCAGCAGCGGGCCCTGCCCGACTTCCTTCGCGCCAAAAGGACAGTTCGGATCCGGGTCTTCCACCAGCACCGTGTCCACCTCCGGCATATCGAGCGTGGTCGGGCTCTTGTATTCGAGAAGCGACGGAATTTTGTGTACCAACGCATTTGACAAATTCGCGGGTAATCGGCGGAAGCTTTGCTCTTCCATCAGCGCTTCGCCCAAGCCCATGTACACGCTGCCCTCGACTTGTCCGCGCACCAATACCGGATTGATCGCCTGACCGATGTCATGCGCAATCCAGATCTTGGGTACCGTGATCCATCCGGTGGCAGGATCGACTTCGACTTCGACCACACATGCGGTGTACGAATACGCGGGTGAAGGTCCCACACCTGCGCCTTTGAACCGGCCCGGCGCACGCGGTGGGACGTACGAGCCCACCGAGCCCAAGGTGCCGAATTTTTCTTCGGCAAAGCCGATCGCTTCGCGAAACGTGAGGCTCTTCGATGGATCTTCAGTGAAGAACACGCGGCCTTGCGAGAAGACGAGCAAATCAGGCCGCACGCCAAGCTGCGCGGAGGCGGCTTCGGCGATCTGATCGCGAATGCGCTCGGCGGCCTGAATCGCGGCGTTGCCCATCATCACCGTCACGCGACTTGAATACGAACCGAGATCGACCGGCGTAATGCCGGTGTCGCCGGTCACGCAGCGCACATCGAAGGGCTCAATTCCCAGCACCTCCGCGACGATCGCGACCAGCACATCATCCGAGCCCTGCCCGATCTCGGTCGCACCGCAAAACACCGTCACCTGTCCGCTGCGATCAACGAGCAGCTGCACGCCCGCATGCGGCATCTTGTTCCAGTAGATCGGCAGCCCAGCGCCACAGAGGTATGAGCCACACGCGATGCCAACGCCGCGCCCGTACGGCAGCTTCTTATGGCGAGCCTTCCAGTCCGAACGCTCGACAACCTGGCGGATGCACTCAGCAAGCCCGATGGTGCCGATCTTCAACCAGTTGGCGGTGAGCGAATCGGGCTTGGCCACCATATTCAAGCGAAGCTCGGCCGGATCGATACCAAGCTTCTCCGCGATCTTGTCCAATTGCACTTCCTGACCGAAGCGCGGTTGCGGTGTGCCGTGACCACGCTTGGGGCCACAGGGCGGTTTGTTGGTAAACACACGGCATGCATCGAACTTGTAGCGCGGCAGATCGTAGGTCACCGTCTGCAAGGCACCGGTGTAGAACGTGCTCGCCACGCCATACGATCCGTAGCCGCCGCCGTCGATCAAGGTCTGCAGATGCATGCCGGTGAGCTTGCCTTCCTTGGTGACGCCGGTGCGCATCTTCATCAGCACCGGATGGCGGCCGCGATGCATATAGAACACTTCTTCGCGATTGAGGCAGATCTTCACCGGGCGCCCAAGCATCAGCGCGGCTTTGGCAACCACCATCTCGTGATTGCACACATCGCATTTGCCGCCGAAGCCACCACCGTTCGGGCACGCAATCACGCGGATATGCGCCGAGGGAATCTTGAGCACGCGCGCAAGCGAGCGATGCACATAGTGCGGTACCTGGGTGCTCGACCACAGCGTGAGCTTGCCGTCCGGATCGACCGTCGCAACCGATGCATGCTGCTCGATCGGCAGATGCGTGTTGCCTTCGTAGAAGAACAAGTCCTCGAACACATGATCGGCGTTGGCGAGCGCCTCATCGACATCACCGAATTCGAATGCCTGCAATCGGTGGATGTTGCCCTGCTCGCCGTAGTCATGGATGCGGGGCTCGGGATTCTTGAGCGCTTCTTCAAGCGAGGAGATGGTCTTCAACGGCCGATACTTCACATTGATGAGCTCGAGTGCTTCGGTGGCCGTTTGCTCGTCACGGGCGATCACCGCAGCGACCGGATCGCCGACATAGCGCACATGCTCGGGGGCAAGTGGATACTCGTCTTGCGTCACCGGCAGAATGCCGAATGAATACGGAAAGTCCTTGCCGGTCAGGACGAGATGCACGCCCGGATGCTGCGCGGCACGCGATACATCGATGGATTCGATCATTGCATGCGGCAACGGTGATCGCAGCAGCCGGCAATGCAACATGCGGGGCAGCACCATATCGTCGGCGAACCGTGTGAGGCCGGTGACCTTCGCGCGACCATCGACGCGCCGTCGAGGTTTGCCGATCACATCGAGCCGCTTTTTCACGCCGGCGCTCATGCCCTCGCTCCTTCTTCGCGCAGCACGCGTGCCGCTTCCTCGACCGCCTCAAAAATCTGCAGGTAGCCGGTGCACCGGCACAGATTGCCGGACAGCGCTTCCTTGATGCGCTCGCGACTCGGCGAAGGCTCCTTCTCGAGCAACGCCTTCGCAGTAAGCAGAAACCCGGGCGTGCAGTAGCCGCACTGCGCTGCGCCAAGATCGGCGAACGCGTTCTGCAGCGGATGCAAATGCGGCCCGCGTGCCATGCCCTCAACCGTTTCGATCGCGCGGCCCTCACATTCGATTGCCAGCACCAGGCAAGAAAGCAGCGGCTGCCCATCCACCAGCACCGCACAGGCACCACATTCACCAAGCTCGCATCCGTGTTTGGTACCGGTAAGATCAAGATCCTCACGCAGCACTTCGAGCAAGGTCTTGTAGGGCGCGAATAAAACGTCGGAGTCCTCGCCGTTCACGACAAACCTCCCGCGAACGTTACGCTGAACGCGAACACTCGGACTTTCCACTTGGGTCATCCAGCTTCTCCAAAACCTGCGTATACGACCTTAGACTCTACTACGCCAAGCGGGCGATGGTTGAGCGAACATCTCGGACGGCCGCCCATCGGTACCCACGAATCCGTTCGGGCTGAATGCGTCGGCGCCCGTTTGGGCGTGTGGACAGCGCCTCGAGTGAACTTGGTGACGATTTCGCTTTGGCTATCTGCTCTTTCGCGTCGCGCAATGGGGGCGTACCCGGCGGCTCGGTTGGCGTGTGACCGAGCGTTGAGCGCGCCCGCCTCGAGTCGCAGGCCTGTGAGAAGATTGCCCGATGGAATTTCATTCGCCCACGACGATCGACGAGGCCTGCCGCCTGCTGGCAGCGCCGGATGCGCGCGCGCTCGCCGGTGGCCAATCGCTTGTTGCGATGATGAATCTGGGACTCGTGGCACCACAGCGGCTGATCGGCCTGCGGTGCATCGCAGGTCTTGCCGCCATCCGGACGTTGCCGGATGGCGGCGTGCGAATCGGTGCGATGACGACGCATGCCGAGCTGGCAGCGCTCACCCCAAAGGCGGCTGGTCCACGCCTGGTCACGCTAGCAGCGCGTGTCGTGGCGTATCCCGCAGTTCGCAACCAAGGCACGATCGGCGGTGCGGTTGCGCTCGCGGATCCGTCCGCCGACTATCCGTGTGCGCTCGTCGCGGCCGACGCGTCGATCGAGATCACATCCGTCGGCGGTACTCGTTTGGTCGCCGCCGCCGATTTCTTTCGCGGCGTATTCGAGACGGCGCTTGGCGCGGGCGAGCTGGTCAGCGCGATTCATGTTCCGCCCGGACCGGCCAACGCGGGCGCGCACTATGAGAAGTTCTCGTTGGTAGCGGGCGACTACGCGATCGCCGCGGTCGCTGCGATCGTTGCGGCTGAACCATTACGCGTTCGCGCCGCGCGTATTGCCGTCGGCGCGTGCGGCCCGCGTCCGGTGCGCTCGACCGACGTCGAGCAAACGCTATGCGCCGGCCATCTTGACGACGCAGCGATTACCGCGGCGGGCATTGCCATCGCGAAAGCCTGCTCGCCCTCGGATGATTCACGTGCGTCCGCAGCCTATCGGCGACGCATCGTGCCTGCGCTCATACGTCGCGCGATCGCCGGGGCTTCGCTTCAATGACCAAACATCACAGCACGCTGCAAATCAACGGCGAGACGCACGAGGTGATCGCTCGCACGGAATCAACGCTTCTCGATGTCTTGCGTGATTCGATCGGCCTCACCGGCACGAAGCGCGGTTGCAATCACGGCGTCTGTGGCGCCTGCACCGTGCTGATCGACGGACGCATCGCGCGAGCGTGCCTGATGCTCGCGGCCGATGTGGGCGAACGCGCAGTAACGACGATCGAAGGCGTATCGACCGATGGCCGGCTCGCGCCGGTGCAGCGCGCGCTCGTCGAAAGCGGTGCGATCCAATGCGGCTTTTGCACGCCGGGGTTCGTGATGGCGCTGGTTGATCTCTTCGAGCGCGAACGCGCACCCGATGAGAATGCGATCCGGGCAGCGCTCGCAGGCAATCTGTGCCGCTGCTCGGGCTATGTGAAGATCGTGGCTGCAGCGGTATCCCTTGCGGGAGCGCGATGATGGCAGAGGTAACGACGCTCGGTGCGAGCCTCCCGCGGCTGGAGTCCGCCGAAAAGGTGACCGGCCGCGCGCAATACGCAGACGATATCCGCCTGCCCGGGATGCTCCACGCCGCGGTCGCAACGAGCCCGCATGCCCATGCGCGCATCCGTGGCTATCGGCTCGATGCGGCACGCGCGCTGCCTGGCGTGAAAGCGATCATCACCGGCGCCGATCTGTCGTCGAACCGCTCGGGCGGCATCGTCAAGGACGAGCACATGCTCGCGCGCGACAAGGTCCGCTATGTCGGCGAGCCGGTTGCCGCGGTGGCGGCGGTCGATGCCGAAACCGCACGACGCGCCCTCGCAGTCATCGAGATCGACTACGAGCCGCTGCCCGCAGTGTTGACGATCGACGAAGCGCTCGCACCCGATGCACCGATCCTGCACGAAGCGTTCGCGAGCTACTTTCAGACGGCGCAGGGCGGGGGTTCCGGCAATGTGCTGTTTCGTTCGTCGATCGCCGAGGGCGATGTGGAGGCGGCGTTCGCGCGGTGCGCGGTGACGGTCGAGCAAACGTACGAGACGCAGGCGCAGCACCACATGTACCTGGAGACGAACGGCTGTGTCGCCGAGCCCGATTCGCAAGGCCGGATCACGGTGTACGCAAGCTGCCAGTCGGTGCATCAACTACACGAGCGGATCGCCGCCGACCTCGGCGAGTCGATGGCACGGATTCGCGTCGTGGCCACCCGGGTTGGCGGTGGCTTCGGTGGCAAGCATGCCTCCAACATCCACTCGATCGCCGCATGGCTTGCGCGCGCAAGTGGGCGGCCGGTGAAGCTCACGCTCGCGCGCACGCAGGACTTCGAGATGCAGCGCTCGCGCCATCCGATGCGGATCTGGATGAAGACCGGCGCTGCACGCGACGGGACGATCCTCGCGCGTGACATACGCATTCTCTCGGATGGCGGCGCCTACGCGGACGAAAGTCCGCCCGTGCTTACGTTCGCGCTCTTGATGTCGCGCGGGCCCTATCGGATTCCGAACGTACGCGCCGAAGGCAAGGTGGTTTATACGAACCGGCTGCGCGCGGGTTCGTTCCGCGGCTTCGGCAATCCGCAGGCGAGCTTCGCCGGCGAATCGCAGATCGACGAGCTCGCCCACGCGCTCGGTATGGATCCGATCGCATTGCGATTGAAGAACGCCATGCGACCCGGCGATCTTGCGTTCGGTGGGCAGCCGGTTCCTTCCTGCATCCTCGTCGAATGCCTCACGCGGGTGCGCGATGCCCAAGCGCGTGCGCCCGCGCTTGCACCGCAGATGGGCATGCGACGCGGCGTCGGCTTTGCGGTGATGAGCCATGTGTCCGGGCTGATGGGCACGGCCGCGAATGTCCAGTTACGCGCCGATGGATCCGTGGCGCTCGCAACCGGTTGCGTCGATATCGGACAGGGCTCCGATACGATCATGGTGCAAATCTGCGCCGATGCACTGCGCCTGCCGGTCGAGCGGATCAGCTACGCGCGCGCCGATTCAGACATCTCGCCGTACAACTGGAAAACCGCCGGCAGCCGCTCGACCTACATGACCGGCCGCGCAGTCGCCACCGCAACGATCGAACTTCGCGAGCGGATGTTCGCGCATGCCGCCGAGATGATGGAGTGCGCCACCGCCGACCTGGAGCTCCGCTCGGGCGGCGAGATCGGATTGAGCGGCGTGCCGCAGAAGAAACTCGGCTTTCGCGAGATCGCACTCCGCAGTCTTTACCAGGCCGGCGGGCCGATTACCGGCGCGTACAGCTTCGTGTTCGACGGGCCGCGCTTCGATCCAAAGCGCGCCTCGATTCATCAACTCGCGTTCGCAAACCTCGGCGTCTACACATTCGGCGCGACCTGCGTCGAGGTCGATGTCGATGAGGCAACCGGTAAGGTGACGGTGCGACGTGTGTTCTCTGCGCACGATGTCGGCCGCGCGGTCAATCGCGGTAGCTGCGAAGGACAGATCCAGGGCGGCGTCGTGCAGGGGCTCGGCTATGCGCTCACCGAGGAGATGAAGTGGAACGACACGGGATGGCTCACCACCATCACACTTGCCGACTACAAGATCCCGGGCATCCTCGATACGCCGCCCGAGATCGAGGCGATCGTGCTCGAGGATCCCGATCCGAGTCATCCGATCGGCGCGAAGGGCGTGGGCGAACCCTCACTCGTGGGTGTGGCGCCGGCGATTGCGAACGCGATCGCGCAGGCGACGGGTGCCCGCCTGCGACGGCTCCCGATGACGCCTGAGCGCGTGCTGGACGCGATCGATGCAATTCATCGCGTCGGCGAATCGGGCTGAACTCCAGCCGCCTTCGAGCCGGCCACGTTTAGAACGTCGAAGTACGGATCGTCATAGCGTGTTCTCGCCGCTTGCGCATGCAGGAATCGGATGTTCCGTGGCAGCGAATGCGGTGACCATCGTGCGGCGCTGTTCTACTCGCTCATGCCATGGAATCTGCGCAGCTGGCGCGTCGCTCTCAGCGGTTCTTCGCGTGAAACGGATTTGACTGGGCAAGTCGCGCGAGCGCCTCGCGCTGCGTGTCCGCATCGATTCCCGCAAGGCGGTCCGACAGTGGGTCGAGGTAAAGCCCGATCGCGAGCGCCCGATATGGCGGCCGGCTCGCGAATGCTTCCCACAGTTTCTCGCGCGACGGTTCGTGCCGACCGCCCATCGCATCGAGGTAGGCCTGCGCAATGATCCAATAGAAATCCGGCCTCGCACGCTCGCGGAACGAACGGACCATGGCTTCCGCCTCCGCCGCCTTACCCGTTTCTGCGAGGGCAAGCGTCATATAAGGCGGTGGGTAGCTGATCGCGCGCTTCGAGTTGATCGACACATTGATCACTGCGTCATTGATGTCGAGCGCGGAGCGCGCTCGACATCTCAGCCCCGAATCCCGTGCGGTATATGGTTGAACGCTCGAACAAGGATCGCGACAGCTCGGCTTCCCCAACACTCAGCAACAGGCTGCCGCCTTGGTATGCGTCGTTCGAGAGGCCCACCGGATCGGGTCCGCTGCCTTGAAATCCCGGCGATTGGTACGTTCGATCGGCTTGCCCAGATCGCGCCACAATGTTTGATCGCACGCGGATCAGGCGCGCGCCACGTGTGCTCGGGATATTGATTCGCCGGCCGCCTGAGCGTGAGGTTCGGCGCCGGCGCGCTTGGGGCGCAGGGCCCAAGCGCCGTCGCCGAGCAGCGCCTGCACGGCGGTTGCCAGCGTGAGGAACAGCGGGTATTCCCAACCGCCGTTCGGATTCGTGAACAGCCAGCCGTTGCCGGCGTGCGTCCAGGTTGCACCGAGCAGCACCGGGATCAGCGCAAGCGCCACGCCCCGCGTCGCGACGCCGAGGATGAGCGCGACGCCGCCCAGCGCTTCCAGCGCGAAGACGACGTAGGCCAGCACCGGCGGCAGCCCGATCGACCCGAAGAATTGCGCGGTGCCGGGCAGCGTAAAGACGAACAGCTTGAGCCAGACGCTGTGCGCGAGGAACATGGCGCCGAGACTGACGCGAAGCACGAGCGCCGCATAGGGCGCGGTATGAATGTTGATCATGGGACGTTCTCCTCAAGAAAGTGGGTGGATATAGAGAGTGAATCAGGCGAGCGCGGCTTCGATGCGCTGCGACAGCGCCGAACCGCGGGCCTTCAGGAAGTCCATCAATCGGTCGGGGTACTGTGGACTGACGGCGTCGCGCACCGAAGGCCGCATGGCCAGCGACGCGCGCCAGCGGCGCAGCTTCGGGGTGTCACCGAAGATCCGCAGGTCGGTGAAGCGCTCGAACGTGTCGAAGTAGCGGAACACCGGCGCATACGCGGCGTCGACAATCGAGAACTCGCGCCCCGCGAAGTACGGACCGGCACCG
The DNA here is from genome assembly GCA_046160305.1 of Burkholderiales bacterium. Classification (GTDB taxonomy): domain Bacteria; phylum Pseudomonadota; class Gammaproteobacteria; order Burkholderiales; family SG8-39; genus SHXR01. The sequence continues at coordinate 12,455 of JBJXGX010000022.1, read as the reverse complement.
AGCGCAGCCTCGACTTGGGCGAAGCGCGCCATGAGCTCGGCGCGTCGGACCTCGATCTGAGACTCGTCGGAAGCGGAGTACAGCCCTGCGATGAGGTTCAAGAGCTGCGAGCCGAATTCGATCCACGAGCGATGCCGTGCGCGCTCCAGCGCGTTGGCGGGGTGCAGCCGCGGCCCGACGGTCTCGTCGAGGTATTCGCAGATCACCGCCGACTCGAAGATCGGTGCATCGTCGACGAGGAGGACCGGCGTCTTGCCAAGCGGCGAAACAGCGCGGAACCACGCGGGCTTCGCCGACAGGTCCACATCGCGGCGCTCGAACGGCATGCCCTTTTCGGCGAGCACAATCGCCGCGCGTTGCACGTACGGGCACAGCGCATGACTTATCAAGGTCAGCGACGGGGAGGACGACGACGTGGCGGTCATGATTTCACCAGCCCTTCGGCGATTAGCGCTGCCTTGACCGCGGGCCGCTCGGCGACCCGTGCGATATCGATCTTGTGCAGGTCGAACGACTGGCCCGCTTCACGCAAGGCGATGTGAACCGCGTGCGAGCAGGCACCGGGAGAGTGATAGAGCTTCATCGAATCATCCTTTCAAGAAATTGTCGGAAGAGGGGTTGCAGTGCGATCACTTTAGGCGTGCAATCACGCAAGAACAATACGCAAAGGAGCAAACTATGAATGCAGTGCTGCAATGAAACCGCCTGCGACACCATCCACCATGGCCCTGTCGACCGACGACTTGGCGTTGCTGCTTGGATTGACGCGCGCGCCGACGTTGGCCCTTGCTGCCGAGCGGCTTGGCGTTGATGCCTCGACGGTGTTCCGCTCGTTGCAGCGCATCGAGAAGCGCTTCGGCCGACGCCTGTTTGAACGCGACCGCGGCGGCTACCGCGCCGGCGACCTGGCGCTGCAGCTCGCCGCGCATGCCGAACGCATCGAGGGCGAGCTCGAAGCGGCGCGCTCGCAACTGGCGACGAACGACGAGCGCGTGTCGGGGCTGGTCCGCGTCACCACGACCGACACGCTGCTGTACGCGATCGTGATGCCGGTTCTCGGCCAACTGATGGCGCAGCACCCGAACCTGCGGCTGGACCTCGAAGCGAGCCACGAGCTGGCCAGCCTGACACGGCGTGACGCCGACATCGCGTTGCGCGCCACGAAACGCCCGCCCGAACACCTCGTCGCGCGCCGGCTCGGCGCGGTGCGCGTTGCGGTGTACGCGCACCGCGGTCTCGCGAAGTTTCGTGGCGCGCGGCGCATGGCAACGCTTGAAGAACTCGCGGCGCTTCCTTGGGCGGTGCCCGATGCGGCGTCGCCCGAGCATCCGTCGGTGCGCTGGCGGCGCAAGCACCTGCCCAAGGTCACGCCGCGGTTCGAGCTGCACAGCATCCACGCAGTGATGGAGGCAGTTGCAGCGGGCCTGGCGGTGGGAATCGTGCCGCTTTTTCTGGCACGCGCCTATGCCGGCGTCATACCGGTGAGCGGCGTGCTCGACGAATGCGAGGTCGATCTCTGGCTGCTCGCGCACCCCGAGTCGCGGCACCTGCGTCGCATCGCCGTTGTGGTGGCGGCGCTGGCAGAGCGCGTGCGCCTCGATTGAGCCACCGCAGGACCCGACGATGCAGCATACGGCTCGGTTCACCGACGAAATCCGGTGCATCCGAAAGCTTCTTCTCGCCAACCCGGACGCTATTCAGCGAAAACCATCCCGGCGCCCAGGTACGAATGCCTTCCGGTGGATTGTGCTTGACCGAACCGGGGCTTGCGGTGGCGCGCTTCGTGCGAACGCAGAAGCAAGTGCGTCTGGTGCAGCACCGATTTAGGCGCTGCGGATCCCTGCCATTGGCGAACTGCCTTCATTGGAGCGGTAATGGAACAACTTCAAGATTCATCCGGCGATTTCGCGCGGCGGGTCGACTGCAGGCGCTGCGCTCGCGCTCGATCATTCGACGGTCAGCCGACGTCTAGCCTCAATCGAAGAAGTCGTCCGCCTGTCGGAATCCGGCCCGGTCGCGACGGCAACCTCAGTCGTCGACCGTCGCGTTCGTCGAGCCGTCGTGTTTGCTCGAGGCGGTGATTTGAGCCCAAGTAAGTGCCAGGCGGGAAGCGTCGCTTTTATTTATCCTTATCTATGAAAACTCAATTCCCAGCCCTGCCGGAGCATGCATGACGACGTACCCCTACACCCAGCTCGACGTCTTCACCGACACGCCCCTCAAGGGCAACGCCTTGGCCGTAGTGCATGCCGCGCAAGGCCTGAGCGACACGCAAATGCAAGCCTTCGCACATTGGACGAATCTGAGCGAAACGACATATTTGTCGTCCCCTACCGACCCGGCGGCCGACTACCGGGTGCGCATTTTCACGACCGCCCGCGAATTGCCGTTTGCCGGGCACCCGACGCTTGGCAGTTGCCACGCCTGGTTGGCGGCGGGTGGCCGGCCCAAGAACACCACCGAAGTGGTTCAGCAGTGCGGCGTCGGCCTGGTGCGCGTGCGGCGCGATGCGGGTCGGCTCGCGTTTGCCGCGCCGCCCTTGATCCGCGGCGGCGCGGTCGACACACCGACCCTGGCGCAGATCGCACGGGCGCTGCGCATCAAGGAGACGGCGATCCGCGCCTCGCAATGGGTCGACAACGGGCCGGGCTGGGTCGCGGTGATGCTCGCGACGCGCGACGAAGTGCTGGCGCTGCAACCCGACTTTGCGGCGATGCTGCCGCTGGAAATCGGCGTTGTGGCGCCTTGCCCGAGCGGGCACGATGCGCAGTTTGAGGTGCGCGCATTCATCCCCGGCGGTGGGCCGAACGAAGATCCGGTCACAGGCAGTCTGAATGCGAGCCTCGCGCAGTGGCTCATCGGCGCCGGCATGGCGCCGCCGAGCTATGTGGCAGCGCAGGGTACGGCGCTTGGCCGTGCCGGACGGGTGTTTGTCGAACAGCGCGGCGACACCATCTGGGTCGGTGGGTGCTGCGTACCGGTGATGCAGGGGAGCGTCGTGTTGTGAACTTTGCGCGGGTCCATGTTGTGATCGCTGCGCAGAGCCGCGACGAAGGCGCGGCCCGGTGTGAGGCGACCTCGTGCAAGGCCGGCATGTCCAACAACTGCAAGGGGCGTAGATGCCGGCGTCGCGTAAAGAGAAATGCGTGATTGAACAGCTTGCCGCGGCGCTGTTCTGGCTGGTGATCCTTGCACCGATCGTTTTGTTCGCCCGACAGATTCAGCAGGTGCAACGCGGCGCGCAAGGCAAGATGAAAGCCACAGGTATGTTTTTCGTATGGGCGCTCGTCCCCACGTTGACCTACGCCATGGCCCTGTTTGCGCTGGTGGGCATTGAACAACTGATCGAGACGCCATTGGTTGGCGAAGGCATCGCCCGGACGGCGGTGTTCGTCATCGGCATCGGGCTGGCCGAGGTCTCGGTTCTGACTGCAATCTTCGCGATTGCGACGCGCTTCCTACGCGTTGCGCGCAATCCGGCTTCGGCAACTTAAATCGGATGGATTGCTCCGCGCCAGACCCCGAGGGAGGCGCTATGCCTCTCCCGGAGTCGGCCGCGCGGACTGGCGCACCTACATGTCCATCGCCTGCGCGATTTCAATCGTCCCGCCAACCTTCAGGATCGGACAGCCCTTCGCTTTCTTGTGGGCATCGGCAAGGGTCGACGCTTCGATCAAGCTGTAGCCACTTGCTGGATTCGCGCCGCCACCATCGGCGAGCGAGCCGTCAGACTTGACCGTACTCGACTGGCCAAGCGGATTGCCGCCGTCGATAACGGCCGCCCCCATCGAACCGAACCACGCGCCCCATTCATCCATGACGCTCTTCGCCTCCGCCGGATTCGAAGGATGTTTCCCACCGTGGTAGACGAACAGATATTTGGCCATCGCGATTTCTCCTTTAGGTAGGTGATCAGGTACCTCGTGGTACCCGAAATGGAGAGTATCGCTAGCCAGGCACCGCTACAAGGACGAAACCACTGATAATTCGGGCCTTGCAATGTAGGAACTTCACAATGGCGACCAGTTCGTTCGACCAGGGTGCAGCGCTCGCGCAGTCGCTCGCGGCGCTCGCCAAGCTTCGGGTTGTCCCACGTATCGCGGCGTCGCTCGACAAGCAGGTCACGGAGCTCGCCCGGCAGATGCGAGAGACGATCGTCACCGAGATCCCGGCCTTCACTGCCTCGGGTAACCCCGACGTGCTGCCGGATCTCGATCGCCACACCGGCGAGCACATCGCCGAGCTGCGAAGACTGCTCGGCGGCGGCGCAATTCGCGACTTCGAATTTGTCCGGACGCACGCCCGTCGCCGCGCCGATCAACGTTTTCCACTCGAAGCGACCTTGCACGCCTATCGCTGCGCTCACAAGGTTCTGTTGCCGTGTATCCGCGACGCGGCATGCGCGACGAAATCACGAGGCCGCGACGAGATCCTTGCCGCCGTCGCGGAATTCTCGCTTGCGTACACCGATACGATCAGCATCATTGCCGCGGCGGAGTATGTTGGAGAGACCCGCGCGCTCGCCGAGGCCGAAGGTGACCGTCGCACCGAGATGCTGAGTATTCTGGTCAGCGGCTATGACGAATCGGACGGACGCGTCGCGCGCCTGCTGAAGCGGGCCGGTTACCTCGACCAGCGACAGAGCTTCTGCGTGGCGCTCGCGCAATCGACCGATCCGCTCGAAATGGAAAACCCGGCACGCGCGCAGCGCATCGTCGAGGCGATGACCCAGGCGGTCGCGTCGATGCCGATTCGTGTGTTGGCCGGCATTCGCAGCAATGTCGTGACCGCCGTGTATTCGGATGTGCGGCGGGTTTCGGGCTGGACCGCGCCGCAGGCGAACCTCGCCGACCGGATCCGACCCCGCTTGCTGGTCCTTGGCACGGCAGTGCTGATCGGCCTGAGCAGCGACCAGCCGTCGACCGCGTTCATTCCGAGAGGACTGCACGAAGCGACGGTGGCGCTCGATTTCGCGACGGTGAAGGAGCGCGTCGTGCAGTTCTCGGAGCTGCCGATTCGACGCCTCTTGATCCATCGCGGGGCCGAATATGTCCAGTCGGCGATGCCCGTATGGTTTCCCCGTTTCTCGGACGCCGATGCGAAGGGCGACTTGATCAAGACGCTGCGCGCGCTCGCCGATGCCGATATGAACGTGCAAGGAGCGGCGCGCGAGCTCCACCTGCATCCGAATACGATCTACGCGCGGATCCAGCGCATCAGCGATCTCACCGGGCTCGACGCCCAGCGCTATCACCACCTCACCGATCTGCTGCTCGCGGCGGATTGCGGACGAGCCTAACCAACTTGGTCAGCTTCGGTTGATTAGTTGATAGATCTGCGCAAGCGAAAACGATCTGTTGGACGATGCCGTTAGAGCGGCAGTGGCTTCAGCAAGTGATCGGCATCCTCGACGACGAATGCGTCATGCTATCCGGTGATGAACTTGACGAAGATCTCGTCGTTCTCCATTGCCTTCATATCACCGGTGTATAGAGTCTGAGCTTCACCGCCTTTTATTCGCGATATCTCGCCATGTCTGCTTGGTGATGGCTGCCTGAAAGCCGAATTGCGTGTTCTTAGCGTTTCCCATCGTTGTCCCCAATTGCCCGGCATGTGATCGTTGCGTTCCGTGCGGCCGATTCAACGTCAAACCGCACCGGTAGGAATTTCTCGATGACGCCGATATTGGTTTTCGCGTGTGGCGTCATTTCGCTGCACGTAAAGGCGGACGAACCGCCCTGTGCGGCGATGGCCAGTGCAAGCGGCAGCATCCATTGATCGGCAAGGTGCGGTCCGAGCGCGCCATCACTCACGAGAAACGCTTTCACCTGCTTCGCCAGCAAGTTCGCGACATGCTCAGCGCTCACGCCTTTTTCGCCAAAGCTGGTGAAGACCTCGGTTACGTTGTCATAGTGAAGCGTCGCCATCAGTGCGTTGCCGGGGCCTTCGTTCTGCCGCACGACAGGCGTGCGCAGTTGTTCGCCCGACCATCCGAGCGCGCTGCCTATTGCCGCAAGCTCGCGTACAGCGACCGAATGCGGCAGACCAGGGACCAAGCATTCCGCATACCGCTCCGATGCGGCATCGCGTTTGGTCAGATCGAACAGGACCAGCCCGCGCGCCGCAGGTCGAATCGCCGCCGAGAATTCACCGCCGCCGGCTGGGTAAAAACCATGGCGGCGGAGATTCAGCTCGATAGCGACCCCAAGCCGCCGCAGGAGCGGCGCGAAACTGCGCTCAAGAAAATGATAGGGCGGTGCCATCGGATTATGGGTACCCCCAGTGAGCGTCACCTGACTTGCTTCCGGTGCGAGCATCAATGCTGGCAGTACGGTCTGCAAGACCAGCGTGCAACTTCCTGCACTGCCCACATTAAACCTGTATTCACCCGCGCGAACCGGGCCGGGTTCGAACGCGAGGATCTGGGAGCCAAGCTCATCGCCTTGCACCTTCGCTGACGAGACGGCCTTTGCCGCCTGCACGCAGGTGAGGTGCTGGCGCATGAGGCCAGGCTTGGGGCGCTTTGCGCGGATGCGCTCGATCTTGATCGGGCGGCCGGTGCACATCGACAGGGCGAGCGCCGTCCGCAGGATCTGCCCGCCCCCTTCACCGATCGAGCCATCGAGTTCAATTGGATTCATTTCAGTGCTTCTCATACCTGTGTGCGGTGCCAGAAAGAAAGGCATCGAGTGCCGTCGTATCGAGCTGGGTCGCGTCCTTGACAACATGCGCCATCGCCACGGCCAATTCGGTTTCGATAAAAGCGTGGAGTCCGTCCCAGCGCGGGCTGGTCGCCGCCTCGCCGGCACGCATCTTCACCTCCAGCAATCGGTTCACCTCCACGAGTAACACGCGATCATCAAGCGTGGCTTCAGCAAGCTCGGCAAAGCGCATCGGTGGCACACCACGATCTTCTCGAATCCAGCGGGCCGCCAGCAACGGCCGCATCACATAGAGGAACTTCTTGTAGCGCACCTCTTCACCGCGCAGATGCTCGCGAAAATTCTTCTTCGCCATCGACACATAGTGGTGATACCCACGTACCGCGGAAAATCCCTGTTCGGCCAACATGCGCAATCGCGCGACCGTGTCGGTCTCTTCGCGATAAACGATCGGCGAGCGCAGCCACTCCAGCAGAATCGGATTCGATTTGCGCAGCAACTGCAAGGCTTTGCGCAAATCCAAGCCATTGACATCCAGATCACCGCTGATCGGCTGCTCGATCACGTCACGACGCGGCTCCACACTCAGGTACCAATCCAGCCGATTCACGTAAATGGAGCGCACGTCGTAGTCCCCGTCAGGCGAGGCAAAGCCCCAACCTCGGCTACCCGACTCACACGCGAACAGCACCGTCACATCGTCGCGGCGTTCCAGATCGACGAGGCAATCGAGGATCTGCGCACGCATCTCTGGCGCGACGGGATGTGCACTGACGATCGACTCGCGCTTCATATGGTCACCCCTTAACGCACACGACCTGCTTCAATGTGTGGACGATCTCCACCAGATCCTTCTGCGCCTCCATTACCGCGTCAATGTCTTTGTAGGCCATCGGGATCTCGTCGATCACGTCTTTGTCCTTGCGGCACTCGACGCCCTCGGTCGCCCTGATTTGATCATCGACGGTGAACATTTTTTTCGCCTTGGTACGACTCATCACGCGACCCGCGCCATGGCTGCAGCTCTCGAAGCTCTCGGGGTTGCCAAGGCCTCGCACGATGTAGCTCCGCGCACCCATGCTGCCCGGAATGATGCCCAGCTCGCCGCGCCTTGCGCTCACCGCACCCTTCCTCGTCACGAACACGTCTTCACCGAAGTGGCGCTCCTTTTGCACATAGTTGTGGTGGCAGTTCACCGCCTCGATATGCGACTCGAATGGTTTTGGAATCACCTTGCGCACCGTCGCGATCAGGTTGGTCATCATCACTTCGCGGTTACGAGAAGCGAACTTCTGCGCCCAACCCACCCCGCGCACGTAATCACCAAAATACTTCGCGCCTTCTTCGAAGTACGCGAGATCCTTGTGCGGCAGGTTGCGCTGATGCACCTCGGCATCCTTCTTCGCGAGTTCAATGAAGTGCGAGCCGATCGCATTCCCCACCCCGCGTGAACCGGAGTGCAGCATGAACCACACCGCACCATCCTGATCAAGACACACCTCGATAAAGTGGTTGCCGCTTCCCAGTGTTCCGAGATGCTTGCGGTTATTGGTATTTTTCAGGCGCGGATGCAATTCGCAGAGCGCGTCGAACTCTTCGGCGAGCGTTCCCCAGATCTGATCCACCGATTCAGGCGGATTCTCCCAACTCCCCACATCGCGACCACGCCTGATCGGTGACATGCCATGTGGCACGGCACGCTCGATCGCGGCACGCAGAGGACCCAGGTTGTCGGGCAAGTCGTTCGCATGCAGCGTCGTTTTGCAAGCCATCATCCCGCAACCGATATCAACCCCCACCGCAGCCGGAATGATCGCTTTCAAGGTCGGCACAACCGACCCTACCGTGGCGCCAATGCCAAGATGCACATCCGGCATCACGGCAATGTGTTTGAACACAATCGGCAAACGCGATGTATTGGCGAGCTGCTCCCTTGCCTCGTCTTCAACGGGGACACCGCGCGTCCACATCTTGATCGGTACCGCGCCATCGACTTGCTCGACGTTGTAGTTCTGTTCCATGTTCATCTCCCTTCGAGTACGTCGACATCGTGTTGCGACAAGAATCGGTGAAACATTCGTGCTCTACCAGACTGAGCTACGGTCCCCCTGATCTGGGACCGGCCGGATTCGAACCGGCGACCACGAGCGTAGAAGGCTGTAGTTCCACCTGCATTCGCAACACGACAGCGAACTCCAAAACGCGACGAGGGTTAGCAAGACTTTGCCAATACCGGTTGCCCGGCATTGCGGGTTCGAACCGCACGGCGACCATGTAGTCCTGCTGGCATTCGCGAAACCTTTTGTTCCCTACCACCGCCCCCGCGTGGCGACTAACAGTCGGCAAGACATCATTTGACTGATGTAGTCGTGCCGGCATTCGCCACGCGACAGCATGCTTTATCCACTACTGCGCGACGAGGGCAACCTTCTCGATCTCGCCTACCCAATGCGCCGAGCCCAGCTTCTCCTCGGCAAACAAGCCCATCATCGTGAACACCACGTCTGAGAAACCGCCCACATTCATGATGTCGCGGCGTTCTGCCGCCTGCGTTGTGCCGTTTGGTTGGATATCGATGCAAACCAACCGCGCTTGCGGATTGCGCGTTTTAAGCGCTTCCCACTCACGCATCGTTTGCGTCGCATCGCGCCGTGTCTTGTCCATCCACGACTCGTTGTCCGATACGATGATCACGAGATCCACGTTCGCGCGCTCGCTATTCAAAAGCGCAAGCGGCGCGCTGCAGTTGGTCCCACCACCACCGATCGATGCCAGCGCCTGGGCGTTGGTCATCACCGAATCGCGAGCATTCAACGACACCTTCACGACATTCTGCTCGAACGGCAATACCCGGGCTTCGCGGTTGTTGCGGAGCACCGCCGCGGCAACCAGCGCCGCCACATCGATGCAACGCACGTTTGATGTGGCCGACCCACGCTGACCCGTCACGGCCGAGCTCATCGAGCCCGACACGTCCGGACACACCACCACACGACCCGCAAAGACCGGCACATTCGACAGCGCGGTCTCCATAGCGTCTTGCAATGCATCGCGCACTATCGCCGGCACGGCAACGCCACTTGCTTTGTAAGCCGACAGCAATTGATACGGCATCACCCGCGCCTTCGCAATGGCTTCCTTATCGCGCAGTTTCGCTGCGATCATTTCAGCCACCCCCTTCGATTCAAAGACGCCGTGACGCGCAAACGTATTCAGGTTCTGCCGCACCATCTGCCAAGACCCGGCGCACGCGATCTGCGCCCATTGCTCTGCGCTCAGTTGCAGCGCCGTCAACATCTGAAACGGCACGTCGGGCACTTCCGCCACGGCCCCATTGGCGCTATTGCGTTTGAACCCTTCAAATGCCCGCGTGATGGGTGGCAACACCGCTTCATCAAAGGGCTTGCCGATCAACCACGCGAACCACGCTGCGCGCCACGCTTCCGCCGGCTTCGGATGCACCATCTTCACGACATCGGCCAATGAGGGCGTGTTGCCGATCGCAGCATTCAGCAATTGCTTTTCACTTGCGCCAAGCAACCAAAGCTGCACCAGCTTCTTCGGGCGCGTCCCGAGCGACTTCCGCCCCACGGCACCGCTCCGCACGATCTGCACGAAATTGCGCAGCATCTTGCCGTTGTCGATGACACGGGCGAACACCCGCCCGAGCAACGCGACATCACGCACCGCCAAGGTTGCTGCGAGCAGCGCAGGCATGTCTTTCATGAAGCCCGCCTCGCGAGCGTAGATCGCAGTCTTGGCAACGAACGCCGGTTCCACCATTTGCGCCAGCGCGATCACCGCATCGAGCTGCGACGCTGCGTTGGCATAAAAGGTCTGGCTCAGGCAGCCGGTGGCCGCCAATTGCGCCAACTGGTGACGTGCCTCGAAGGCATACGCCGGCGCCCGTTCCTGATTGCGCGCATTGGCATCGGGCAGCAGCGCGCCCTTCTGTGTTTGGAAAAGTTCGGTGTTGACCATAGCAGCTCTCGCATTCAACGTGACGCTCTGCCTATTGCAAGCGACGTGCCAGTCGACGCAGGCATCCGTTGCAACAGCGGCAAGCTATTGATTTATTTTCCCTATTCCGCCTTTTGCGGATCGGGCAAACGGCGTAGGCCGCACGAAACTGGGTGTAGACTAGCGCAATAACTAGTCTTTTATCTTTGTATCTATGCCCAAAAAAACCGTCGTCATCGGCTTCCTCGGCACCCAGCTCGATTCCGGGCAGGGCGCTGGGCGCTGGGAAAAATGGCGCCCCACCGTTTCATTGACGCAGCACGAGGATGCGGTCGTCGATCGGCTGGAGTTGATCATCACGCGGCAACACGAGGCGCTGGCGCAGACGCTCAAGCGCGACATTGCAGCGGTGTCGCCGGAGACCGACGTTCGGCTGGTCGTCATGAACATCGCCGATCCGTGGGATTTCGGCGAGATGTACGGCGCGCTCTACGATTGGGTGCGCCAATACAACTTCGATCCTGACACGGAGCAGTACTGGACACACATCACGACCGGCACCCATGTCGCGCAGATCTGCATGTTCCTGCTCGTGGAATCGCGCTTCATCCCGGGCGTGCTGCTGCAGACGTCGCCGCCAAAGCGGCAATCCAGTCGCAAGCCGGGCGATTACATATTGATCGACCTCGACCTCTCGCGCTACGACGTGCTCGCCCAGCGTTTCAGTCAGGCACAGACCGACGCGCTCGAATTCTTGAAGAGCGGCATTGCCACCCGCAACAAAGGATTCAACGCGCTGATCGAAGAAATCGAACGTGTCGCCGTGCGCTCCCGCGCGCCAATCTTGCTGACCGGGCCAACGGGTGCTGGCAAATCGCATCTCGCGCGTCGCATGTTTGAACTGAAAAAATCCCGCCATCAAGTGAAAGGCGCATTCGTTGAGGTCAACTGCGCGACGTTGCATGGCGATGGCGCGGCGTCCACGTTATTCGGTCACAAGAAGGGCGCCTTCACGGGCGCTGCAACCGATCGCGCCGGCCTGTTACGTACCGCGCATGAAGGCATGTTGTTCCTGGACGAAATCGGCGAACTGGGCCCAGACGAGCAAGCAATGCTCCTCATGGCGGTGGAAGAAAAACGCTTCTTCCCGATCGGCAGCGATCAAGAGGTATCGAGCGATTTTCAATTGATCGCCGGCACCAATCGCGATCTGCGCGCAGACGTTCAAGCCGGGCGCTTTCGCGAGGATCTCTATGCGCGGATCAATCTCTGGTCGTACTCGTTACCCGGTCTGGCACAACGCCCCGAAGACCTCGAGCCCAATATCGAGCACCTGCTCGCTCGCGCCACAGCGGAAATCGGCCGCGCGGTCCGCTTCAATGCCGAGGCGAAGGCCAAGTACTTGCAGTTCGCACAGTCGAACGACGCACTGTGGAGCGGCAATTTTCGCGATCTGTCGGCCAGCATCACGCGGCTCGCCACGCTTGCCGATGGCGGGAGGATTTCAATGCCGCTGGTCGAGACGGAAGTGCAGCGGCTTCTCTGGCTATGGCAGCGTGCGAGTAGCACGACGCCGCATGTGGGCTCGGTCGATCTCGAATCGTTGCTCGGCGCGGACAAATTCGCCGGACTTGACCTATTCGATCGCGTCCAGCTCGCGGCGGTGATCAGTGTTTGCCGCGAAGCACGCACGCTATCGGACGCCGGCCGCAAGCTTTTCGATCGCTCGCGTGCGAAGCGCAGCGTCGTCAACGACGCCGATCGGCTGCGCAAGTATTTGCAGAAGTTCGGGCTGAGTTGGGAGGCGGTCAGCGCGACGTAGGGTTAGGGGCG
>JBJXGX010000021.1:0-4521 GCA_046160305.1 Burkholderiales bacterium | reverse complement strand
GCATCTGCCACCCTTACCCGAACCAGCGTCTGATCGTCACGACCCAAGGCAGGAGCCGTATGCGGTAATGCCGCACGTACGGATCTGTGGAGGGGGTGCTGGGTGACTGGCATTCCTACTCCGACTACAACGTCGAGGCATCATCATGAACATCGTGCGCCGCCGATTCCTGCAATCGGCCGGGGCTGCTGCCGTTACCCCCTCCTTCCGGCCCTTGCGCGGGCACGAGTCTATCCGAGCCGACCGGTGCAGCTGATTGTGGGATTTCCGCCCGGCGGCGGCACCGATGCTATCGCGCGCCTAATGGGGCAGTGGCTCTCGCAGCGGCTTGGCCAGCCATTGGTCATCGATAACAGGCCGGGCGCGGGGACCAATATCGCGACCGAGGCGGTCGTGAAGGCGGCACCGGACGGCCATACCCTGCTCTTGGTCGGATCACCGCAAGCAGTCAATGCGACGCTGTATGACAAGCTCAAGTTCAGCATTGTCCGCGACTTCGCACCGGTCGCGAGCATTGCCCGGGGGGCCTATGTCATGGTCGTCAATCCATCGTTCCCGGCCAAGACGGTTCCCGAATTCGTTGCGTATGCCAAGGCGAACCCGGGCAAGATCACCATGGCTTCGGCCGGCGCGGGAACCCCGCCGCACGTCGCCGGCGAGCTGTTCAAAATGATGTCCGGTATCGACATGCTTCACGTCCCCTATCGCGGCGACGTCCCCGCACTCACCGACGTGCTTGGCGCGCGCGTCGACACCTACTTCAGCGGTTTGAGCGGTGCCATCAAGCACATCCGGGCAGGCAAGTTGCGTGCACTGGCAGTCACGACCGCAACGCCATCCGAGGCATTGCCAGAGATCCCGGCGGTAAGCGATTTTATCGCGGGCTACGAGGCGAGCAGCTTCTGGGGAATCAGCGCGCCAAAGAGCACGCCAGTCGAAATCATCGAGAAGCTTCACAAAGAAATCAATGCGAGCCTCGCCGATCCCACCTTGCAGGCTCGGTTCTCCGAACTGGGCGCCACGGCATTTCCTCTTTCGTCCGTGGCGTTCAGGGATCTCATCGCAGCAGAAACCGAAAAGTGGGGCAAGGTCGTCAAATTTTCAGGCGCCAAGGCAGAATGATTCGCATGTCCACCGGCGGCGGCTTTCGCACCGCACCCGATGCCGATGTTTCCGCCGGGCCACTGTCATTCTCGACGGTCACGTCTCAGCCACGATCTGCACCTTACGCGCAATGGTGAGTCCGTGGTGATCACCGACCATGGCGTGCCGATCGGCCGCAAAACTGCCAACGGAGTGCCGGCTTGTGCCATGCTCGATTCTGTTGTATCAGAGTCACTTCCTAAGTGGCAGCCGGCACATCTAAAAGATGAAATTCCTGATCGTGGACGACCACGCGCTTATCCGGGACGCCATGCGCGCGGTGGTAATCGAGATTTGTCGGGACGCTATTGTCCTCGATGCCTCGAATGCGGTCGAGGCCTTGGCGCTCGCCGCCTCGCACGCGGACATCGATCTCGTCCTATTGGACGTCATGCTGCCGGATCGCGACGGGCTTGACGTGCTTGCCGAGCTACGCCGCCGTTATCCGGCCACGTCGGTCGCGATGGTGTCCGGCAACAAGGACACGCAGACGGTCATGCGCGCCCTTGCGCTCGGCGCCGTCGGCTTCATACCGAAGGCGGAACCGCGCGAGGTGCTGCTGGGCGCGCTTGGGCTGATCCTCAAGGGCGGTGTCTACATTCCCTCGGCCGCTCTTGCTCACGCAGCGCCTGCAGTGGCCACAAGGTTCGACGCAATGAAGCAGACGCCGACATCGCTCGGATTGACCGAGCGACAGATGGACGTCCTCGCGCTGATGATGCGAGGCAAGAGCAACAAGCTCATCTGCCGCGAGCTGGATCTTGCCGAGCCCACAGTGAAGAACCATGTGTCGGCGATTCTGCGGGCCCTTGGTGTCGGCACCCGGACCGAAGCGGTGCTCGCGGTGACAAAACTCGGCTGGCGCCTGCCGGACCTGCCGTAGCAAGGGCGTGTTGCCACTTGTGAAGCCTCGGCCGTTTCGCCTGCGTGAGCGCTAGCCTTCTCTCAATAATTGCGTTGCCATCGCGCGCAGTTTCAAAGGGCTTACCGGCTTGTCGAGCATGCGCAGACCGGCAGCTGCCGCCGCGCGACGTGGCGCTTCGGCGATGTCGGCCGACACGATAAACGCTGGAATCCCGCTGCCAAAGCGGGCCCTGAGGAGGGCGATAGCATCGACCCCATTTTCACCGTCGGCGAGATGGAAGTCGGCAATCACGAGGTCCGGACGCGCTTCCGCGAGGCGGTTATGCGCCTCCCGTCCCGACGCCGCAGTCACGACCTCGCCGCCCCACGAGCGGATCAATCCACCCGCGCTCTCCAGCACGAGGGCATCATTGTCGATCACGACGATGCGCTTGCCTCGCAAGGGATCGACGAGCGCGGCTGGCACCGGAGCAAGCTCGGCCGTCTCCGGGCGAGCCGGCACGCGCGGCACGGCGACGCTGAAGCGCGAACCAATACTCAGCGTCGAGGACATCGCGATGCGATGGTCGAGCAACGCGCAGAGGCGCTCTACGATCGCCAGACCAAGCCCGAGACCGTCTCCCCGCATCGAGCCTGACGGGGCGATCTGATAGAACTCCGAGAAGATCTGCGTCTGCTTGCCGGCCGGTATACCGATGCCGGTGTCGATGACCTCGATGTTCACCCGTTCTTCGCGTCTGCGAACGCCGACCACAACACCGCCCTCGCGCGTATACCGGATCGCGTTGGCGACGAGGTTGAACACGATGCGCTCCAGCAGCGCCGGATCGCTGCGAATCCATAGACGGCTCGGTGCGACCCGCAGCTTCAGACCTTTGCGCATCGCGTCGGCGGCGAACATTGCCTCGACTTGTTCGAGCAGCCGATGGATCGGGAAGTCCGAGAGCGCCGGCGCAATAACGCCGGCATCGAGCTTCGAGATGTCGAGCAACCCATCGAAAAGCGCATTCATGTTGGCGACCGCATTTTCGATCCGGGCCGCCAGATGCTCGCGTCGCTGCGGTTCGGCTTCAGTGCGCAGTTGCCCGACCAGCAGGTTGAGCGCATGCAGCGGCTGGCGCAGGTCGTGACTCGCGGCGGCGAGGAAGCGCGACTTCGACTGGTTTGCGTCGGCGAGCTCCTGCGTGCGCTCAGTCACCTTGCGCTCAAGGTTCGCGTAGGAGGCTTCGAGCTCGATGGCCATGGTGTTGAATTGCTTGCCGAGACGCTCCAGCTCGTCGCCCGTGTTGATGAAAATGCGATGGTCGAGCCGCCCTGCGCCGATGCGCGCGGCACCGGCGGTGAGTGCGCGGATCGGATTGACCATCCGCGAGGC
Organism: Burkholderiales bacterium; assembly: GCA_046160305.1. Taxonomy (GTDB): domain Bacteria; phylum Pseudomonadota; class Gammaproteobacteria; order Burkholderiales; family SG8-39; genus SHXR01. The sequence goes on along the minus strand of JBJXGX010000021.1, from coordinate 1,139 downwards.
CAGCGCGAGGGCGAATACGAACGCGAGCGCAAGACCACCTGCAGTGATCAACAGCGCGCGCAGCATCGCCTCAAAGAGGGGGGCGTCAGCTTCGGCTTGCGGCAATTCCACATAGACGCGCCAATCGAGTGGCGCCACCTGTGCTTGCGAGACGAGCACGCGCTCGCCCTGCAGGCCGATCACGCCGCGTGAAAACGGGCTGTCGCTCGCGATCGTCTCGTCACGCGCCGCCACGCGATGCAGCGCCTCACTCAGGTAGGTCTTGCGCAGCACCAGACTAATGTCGGGATGCGCGACGAGGAGTCCCTGCCCGTCGACCACGTACGCCCTACCGGCGCGTCCGACGCGGATCTGCGACACGACTTCCCAGATGTGCTTGAGGTTCACTTCAGCGATGACTGCACCGAACTCACGACGCGCACCCCCAACGGCCAGCGTCATGAACGGCTCGGTTTCGCGCCGGAAATAAACGGGTCCGTAGTAGAGGCGATTCGCCGTGGCGCCGAGGATGCGCGGATCGGCTGACAAGTCTTGGCCGGATCCCGCGCGATCGAGGCTGAGGCGCGATACGTACAACCGCTCGCGGCCATTGCCGTCCACCAGCAGCAGATCGGTGATCGCCGGTACCTGGCGCAGCAGCCGGAATGCATCGAGGCGATGCTGTTCCTGGGAGCCTTCCGACCAGGAAAGATGCGTCGCCCAGCTGAGGTGACCTTCGATCTCCTTCAGAAACTGCGTGATGCGCAGCGCAGCCGCCTCGGCGTTGCCCTTCTGGATGTCCGCGAGCGATGCGCGATGCTCACGATAGGTGAACCAGAAGGTGACCGCGCTATAGGTGGCGAGCGGAACAGCCACCACCGCCGCGAACGACATCAGGTACTTGCGAAAGAGCGAGCGCCTGGGCACCCAGGGCGCCGGGCCTTGTTCCTGCGCAGGCAATTCGCTCATTCGTAGACGATGTCGGCGAGCGTGCGCAAACTCGCCGGCGCCTGCAGGCCGAGCGTCTTCGCGGTGGGCAGATTGATCGCAAGGGTGAATCGGCTCGGCTGTTCGACCGGCAGATCGCTCGGGCTCGCGCCTTTCAGCAGGCGGTCCACGAAGTAGCTCGCGCGCCGGGTTACCGCGGCATCGTCCGGACC
>JBJXGX010000020.1:0-15787 GCA_046160305.1 Burkholderiales bacterium | reverse complement strand
CGCAGCGCTTGGCCGCGCCCCGCCCTGACATGGCGATGGGCATCGATAAAATCACCACGATCGGACGCGCCAAACGAGCGCGGCGATGCGGCACGTCGAATCGGCTCGCCAATCCACCGCCCACCCGTGCAAGACCACCCGAACGCCTCCTCTGTGGCACCACAGCGGGCCGATCCGGGATTGAAACGGCATGCGTGCCCCGCCCAACCCGGTGCTCATGCAAGCGAATCGGCGTGCTCGGGGCCCCAAAAACGCCATAGCGCCAGCCGCGTCGCTGGGCCAGTCCAACAATTAGTCCGAACGTCGACCCGCGCGAGCGCGACCGCAGTATGCTGGCGTCATCGCCGCGCGAGGTCGACGCTCAACTAAACGTTGGGCGGCAATGGTCAGATTACTACTGCTCCAACGTTGTAGCTCCACACCCAATCGAAGCGTGCGACGGGTGCTTCGGGACTTTCGCTCAAGCGATTGTTCCGCGCTTGGACTTCCGCGGGTTCAGCGAGCTGGATCTGTCGCCCAGCGTCCCGAGATGCGGTCTGCACCTTCACCGCGCGATCTTTGCGGGAAGCCGCATACAATTCCATTCCCGATTGTGGGTCCTCGCGTCGCGCACTCAGACATCGCGCGAGCATCAACGAGTCTTCGATGCTCTGGCTCGCGCCCTGAGCCAGATACGGAAGCATTGGATGGGCGGCATCGCCAAGCAGCGCAACCCTTCCTTGGGTCCATGTCGGAAGTGGCGCTCGCTCGAAGAGTGCCCACTTAAAAATGTTTTCCGTGTTATCGAGCAAACCTTGAACTTGAGGGTGCCATCCCGCAAAGAGCTGTCGAATCTCGTCCCCGTTCCCGCGCGCGGACCAAGACTCCTCCTCCCAGCTCTGCTCACTCTGCGTGTTTCCGACCCAGTTCACCAAGTTTCCGCCCGAAACATAGAACGCAACGAACTGCTTTCGTGGCCCCCAGAACGAATGGTGCCGGGTGTCAAGTCCGAGATCGCGGCCAATCGCGGCTGGTGCCAAGCCGCGCCACGAAATTTGGCGGGACCAAACGGGTTGGTCCGGGCCCGCCACATGCTCTCGAATCACCGAATGAATTCCGTCTGCCCCGATGAGAACATCGGCAACCACCTTCCGTCCGTCCTCAAGGTGCGCGGTGATGCTCCGTCGATCTTGGTCGATACCAACGCATCTCGAACTCAGTTTGATCCGTTCGCTGCCCACCGCCGAGCGCAGCATGTCGTGCAGATCGGCCCGGTGAACGTGATAGAAAAAGGTGCCCCATCGCTCCACCGCATACTGCGCGAGTGGCACGCGCCCAAGCAACGCACCAGACTTCCAATCTCGATAATCGAACGAATTGGGTATCACGCCCACGCGATGCAGCGCCTCGCCGAGTCCGAGAGCCTCAAGAACCCTGACTGCATTTGGGCTGATGGCAAGGCCGGCGCCAACCTCCCTTAGAATGGAGGTCTGTTCGAATACCTGAACGTCGAAGCCTTCGCGAATCAGCGCGATGGCTGCGGTCAACCCTCCGATTCCGGCGCCGATAATCCGCACTCGCATCGTCTCCTCCTCAGGAACGCCATGAGAAGATTGTACGCGCCGCCCTCAATTTGCCGCGCCACAAGCTGGACATTCGCGTTGCCGCCCAACAACACACTCGAGCCGACAAATTCCGGCGGGCAAAAGGCGCCCACCGGAATTTGCGGCTCAGTGTGAGCCGTTAGGGCGCACGGGCATGCGCTTGCAACACTTGAGGTACCGACTATGATGGCAGCGTGGTACGAACGACAAGGTAGGGCTACCGAAGTGCTTGTCATAGGCGAAATGACGACCCCTGACCCGGGACCGAAAGAAGTTCGTATTCGCGTAGCAGCGTCTGGAATCAATCCAGGCGAGGTCAAGTCTAGACAAGACACGTATGGTCTAGGAATGCCATATCCGCGCGTTGTTCCCCACAACGACGGCGCTGGCGTCATCGAGAAAGTAGGATGCGAGGTGACATCGTCGCGCATCGGCGAGCGAGTGTGGTGCTTCGGCGCCCAGAGTTACCGCCCATTTGGAACCGCCGCAGAATCTGTTGTCGTACCTGCTGAGCATGCCGTACGTCTTCCCGAGAACGTTTCCTTCGAGCAGGGAGCTTGTTTGGGCATACCGGGCATCACCGCGCACCGTGCGGTACATGTCGCGGGCTCTGTCGACCGCAAGACTGTTCTTGTACAAGGTGGCGCTGGTGCCGTCGGGCAGAGCGCCGTGGCTCTTGCGCGGCACGCGGGCGCAGTTGTGATTGGTACCGTTCGCAACAAGCCCGATGAGGCAGTCGCGGAGCGGGCAGGTGCTCACCATGTAATTGTCACTGAAGGCCTCACAGCAGATGAGGTCGTCAAACGCGTTCTCGCGCTGGCGCCCGACGGAGTTGACCATATTGTCGAAGTCGCCTTCGAAGCGAACATATCAATAGACGAGAGGCTGTTGCGGCAGGGCGGCTCGATCGCCGCTTACGCCACGGGCAATCCGACACCGGCGATCCCATTCTGGCCGCTGGTGTTCAAGAATGTCCGCCTGTTCTTTCTTGGAAGCGACGACTTTCCCGAGGAAGCAAAAAGCGAGGCGGCCCGTCGTTTGAACGAAATACTCGAATCCGGGTGGCCGGGGTTCCAAATTCACTCGGTCTTTCCCTTATATTCGATCGCGATGGCTCATGAAATGGTTGAACAGGGCAGGGTCTCAGGGCGAGTTATATTGAAGCTCTGAGCAAGCCACTGAGACTAAGCAAAGGACGCCCTAACAAGCGGCTGCAGCGGACTCGCTCCAGCGGGCTTCGCTTCGCTCACCCCGCCTCCGCGAGCCGCTGAGCCGCGGCGTTGGGCGACAGAAACCCGAAATAGCGCACCTTGACCAACCCGGTGGGCAGCACATGCTGCAGGAAGCGGCGCATGAATTCGGCAATTGGCAGGGTCATCGTACGCGAGCGTGGCCTACCCGTCGCCCACCGCCTGGCAGTTGACGTTCCAGGCGATGTTCCAGGTCTCGGAAGGGATGTCACTCATCAAGCCCTGCGCGGCCATGGCATCATGGAACTTCGCCCGGAAGATCGCCGACAGCGCGTGCACCGGCAGATAGGACCCGGGGCTACTGGCATGCCAATGCTGATCGGCGGCCGACAACGCCACGCCTGGGTCTTGTGATGCTGACAGCCTGGGCAATGCCGATTGCCGCAGCGGCGGGGAATCCCACGTGGTGTGGCGCATGCGCGATACTGATGGATACTGTCCCCAAACAACCATTTGTTAGGTGCGCCTTCGCCGGCCCGAAATCTCTTCATGTCGCAATTGGAATTCATGCAAGGGCCCGCCGCCTTGGTGCAGCACCCGCGCTTACACCAGATTTTCGTTCGGTGGTGTCCTCCGCGATTTCCTATGTGTTATGAGCGACATCCGATTCCGCATCAGCACCGAGGGCGAGCGAAGATGTCTATTGAACGGCGATTGACGATTCTCCGGTACGGCGATAGATTGACCTGCCGGTACGGTAATAGATTGACCGATGTGGAAAAGGCCGTTCGAACTTTCGATCCCCGATGCACGCAACACGCTCCGACCAAATGAGGACGATCCGATGAAGTCCCGATTTCCGCAGCAGACCCTTGCCACCGCAGTTGGCGTTGCATTCGCCGTTGCAGCGATCGGCGTCGCCGCGCAGGCCGGTAAAGCGCCCGCTGACATTCCCGCGATCACGCTGAAAGTCGCCGACGCCTTCCCGCCGACCGGCTTCGTGCCGGAGCGGAAGAAGAACTGGGCCGAGTACATCACCAAGCGCACCGATGGCAAGGTGAAGTTCCAGTTCTTCTGGTCGGAGTCGCTCTTCAAACAGACCGATGGTGCGGTCAATCTCGCCGCGGGCGTGGCCGACTTTTCCAATGTGTCCGCTACATACGATCCTGCGCAGACGCAACTCTGGATGACGCTCGACATGCCCTTCAATGCGAAGGACTACTGGTGCGGCATCAGGTCGTCGACCCGAGTGCAGCAGGAGGAGCCGAACCTCGCGAACATGTTCCAGCGGCTCGGATTCATGCCGGTGGTCGGGTACTCGAGCGGCCACTTCCAGTTCCTCTCGAAGAAGCCGGTCGAGAAGCTCTCCGATCTCCAGAACAAACGACTCCGCAGCTACGGGGGAGCGCGCATCAACATGTACAAGCCGCTTGGCATCTCGCCGATCTTCATGCCGTACGGCCAGATCTACGAGGCGGTGGAACGCGGCGTGGTCGACGGCGCCGAGGCGACCGTCATGTTGACCGACTCGTTCAAGCATTACGAGGTGGCGAAGAATTTCACCGCCACGCTATCGGGCATGGCCGTGGCCGCGCCCCTATCGATCAACCTCAAGCGCTGGAACAGCTTCCCCGAGAGCCTGAAGCAGATCTTCCGAGACGCGGCGGTGCAGCACGACATGGAATTCGCGCGCCTCATGATCGAGGGCGAGGCCGAGAAGCTGAAAGATCTCGTCGAGAAGCACGGCATGCGTATCATCAAGTTGTCGGATGCCGATACCGCCGCGCTCGAGAAAGCCGGCAAGGACGCGCAGGAAGCCTGGTTGGGCGAGATGGAGAAGAAGGGCGTGCCCGCCCGAGCGACCTGGAACGAGTTCCAGCGCATCCAGCGCGAATGCGAACAGGAGGTCGCCGCGAAAGGCTATCCGTGGCAGAAGAAATAGGTCGAAGGCGAGCCACGCCGCCGGGCTGGCCCGGACAAGACCGGCGGAGCTAGCGACTGCCGGGATCGGGAGGCAACGAAGGCGGAGTCGATGATGCATGCTGAAGAACTCCAATCGATGAGCGCCTCGAAACTGGCCGCGCTGCTCGCTGAGACCGACGCGTCCATTCTCGCGGTGGTCGTCTACCACTTCACCGGTGACGATGCGATCCTGGACGCGGTGCGGCCGCACATCGCTGGTGGCTGGGACGACATGCAGTCGGTCCCTGACGACGTGCAGGCAGCGCGATTCGACGAGGCCAACGGGCGCTGGATGCTCACGATCCAGGAGCAGGGCAAGCAGCCCGAACAATTCGAAGCGGCTGTCTTGTTAGCGTGCATCGGTCCGCTGAACCGGCCTTACACCCCGCCTATTCCCGGGCTCGATAGTTTCGCCGGACCGCGCATCCATACCGGCGCATGGGATGCCGGCATCCCTCTGGAGGGTCGGCGCGTCGGAATGATCGGCGCGGGTGCGAGCGCGTACCAGACCGGACCGACGATCGCCGGCAAGGTCGGCCATCTGGTGGTCTTCCAGCGCTCGGCGCACTGGTCGGTCTACAACCGCAGGGTCGACGCGCGACATTCGCAGCTCGTTTGGTCGCATCCCGGCGTGACGAGCTGGTACCGGAATGCGAAGGGCCGGGTCTTCGCGACCACGCCTTGGCGCATGGTCGACTACTGGAATTTCACTCGGCATTTCCGCGAATCCGACTTCAGCTGGACAGCATGATCGGCACGACGCGCATCAGCGCGGCTGGCGGTTGCAAGACCGCGGCGTCAGGCATCACCATGCAGAAGCACGTGCCCGTCGAGAACACGTCTCTTAACGCGATTTGCGAAATCGCGCTTTGCGGACGTTGGCCGTAACTTTTCCGATATAGCGCTATTTTGGAAGGAACCATGCGTGACTCGAAGATAGCCGGTCTGCTCAAACCAGTGCTGTTCATGCTCGGAGCAAGCTTGGCAAGCCATGCGGCCAGCCAGCCGGTTCAGTCGCTGCTGACGCTCGCCCAGAATGAAAAACCCGCCTTGCTGCAAACGCTGAGGGAGCTCACTGCGATCGAATCGGGCAGTCGTGAGCTGGAGGAGCTCGACCGAATCGCGAACGTCCTCGCCGGAAAGTTGCAGGCGTTGGGCGCGAAAGTCGATCTCATCGCGCCGACGGAAGCCGAAATGCACCGCATGTCGGACACGCCGGACAAAGTCGGGAAAATGGTGCGCGCGACATTCACCGGTACCGGTACGAAGAAAATCCTGCTGCTCGCGCATATGGACACGGTCTATCCGCGGGGCATGCTTGCCGACCAACCCTTCCGGATCGATGGCGACCGCGCATATGGGCTCGGCATCGCCGACGACCGGCACGGCATCGCGGTCATTCTGCATACACTCTCCATGCTCAAGGCGATGAGCTTTCGTGACTACGCCACGATTACCGTGTTCATCAACGGGGACGAAGAGATCGGCTCCCCGGGTTCGCGAAACCATCACACCAGGCTCGGTGCGGAACACGACGCTATCCTGTCGTTCGAAGCTGGCGGAAATGCGCAGGAAGACAGGGTCCGGCTCGCGACGAGTGGCCATGCGCTCGCGCAGTTGACGGTACGCGGGCGGGCTTCGCACGCTGGTGCCGCGCCCGAGCGTGGCGTCAACGCGCTCGACGAGCTGGCCTTTCAGATCCTGCAAATGCGCGACCTGTCGGATCCCGCGACCGGGGTGAAGGTGAATTGGACGATGGCGCGCGCCGGCATCGTGAGCAACATGATTCCGCCGGGTGCCCAGGCGAGCGCAGATGTGCGCGTCGCCCGGGTCGCCGACTACGACGGCATCGAACAGAGGCTGCGCGAACGCATCAAGAAAAAGCTGCTGCCCGATGCGCATGTCGAGCTCGTGTTCGAGCGTCGCGTCCCGCCGCTCGAGGCCAAGCCCTCGTCTCGCGCCTTGAGCGCGCATGCGCAGGCCGTCTATCGCGAGCTTGGACTCACGCTGAAAGTGCTCGACGATTCCGGGGGCGGCTTTACGGACGCAGCGAGCGCATCGCTCAAGACGAATTCACCAGTGATCGAAGGGTTCGGGCTGCGCGGGTTCGGGGCTCATACGGTGAATGCCGAATACATCCTGATCAGCTCGATCGAGCCGCGCCTCTATCTCGCGACCCGCATGATCATGGATATCGCAGAGGGCAAGGCGCCGTTGAAGTAGGCTTTCTAACTTCTTGTCGACCGATCGAATCGAACGGACGCGCGCCCGCGGACGTGTGCAGATGCGGCGTTGAGGCTGATCTAAGGACGTGAGCGATGCAAAGAGCGTGTACGGATGTAGAGTGGTTCGAGGACTATCGCGTCGGCGATACGTTCCAAGGCGATCCGGTGTCGTTCTCGGAGAATCAAATCATTGAATTCGCGCGCATCTACGATCCTCAATCATTCCATATCGATCCCACGGCGGCGAAAGCCTCTCCTTTCCACGGCCTCATCGCATCGGGCACGCATTCCTTTGTCGCGGTATGGGGCGGCATAATGCGCGCTGGATTTCTCAACGGCCGAGGCGTTGGCGCTCCCGGTATGGACATCCAGTATTTGAAGCCGGTGCGTCCGGGTGACACGCTCACGATACTGAGTCGGGTCACTGACCTCGCGCCTTCTCGCTCCCGTCCCGACCGAGGATTCGTTTCGTTCCAAACGGCGGTAACGAATCAACACGACGTTCTCGTCATGACGCTTTCGTTCAAACAAATGATTCGCACGAGACCGAGGTAGCAATGCGGTACGCATTCGAAGCTCTCTGGTAGCAGTTCGTCGATCAGCAGAGGAAGATCATGAGCCAAAGCAACATGGACAACCCGCTTCTGAACAAGAACATTGGTCCGGCTTTGTCAGCGGCAGCGATCAGCGCGCTGCATCAAGGGGACAAGATCGAGGCGATCAAAATCCTGCGCGAAGAACGCAACATCGGACTCAAAGAGGCGAAAGACGCCGTCGATGCGTTTGTGCGAAGTCAACCGTCGCTGCAAGCGTCAATCGATGCGGCGCAGTCCGGTGCCAAGCGAACGGCTATGCTCTGGTTGGCCGGAATCGTGGTGGTCGCGGTTCTCGCGTACTTCTTGCTCAACAAGGCTTAACCGGAATCCCCTCGATTGGAATGACTATGCCCACGCAAGCTGAAAAGGCGCGATCGTTTCGTGCGTTGCATGAGCGACCCGGACTGTTCATCATGCCCAACCCATGGGACGCCGGCACGGCAAAGCTCTTTGCCTCGCTTGGTTTCGAAGCATTGGCTACAACCAGTCTGGGCTACGCGAACGCGCGCGGAAGGGTCGATGGCACGCTATCGATCGCTCGCGATGAGCTGATCGAGAATTGTCGTGAGATCGCTTCGGCGACCGACCTTCCCGTCAATGCGGACCTCGAGAACGGATACGCCGATGATCCGGAGGAGGCCGCCAAGATATTCCGTATGGCCGCCGATGCGGGTGTGGTCGGCGGTTCGATCGAAGATGCGACCGGCAGGGCCGCAGACCCGATCTACGATCTTACTCTCGCGGTCGAACGTGTCGCGGCTGCAGTGCGCGTTGTACGCGCGCTGCCATTTCCGTTCACGCTGACCGCACGCGCTGAAAACTATCTGCATGGTCGCCCCGATCTTGACGACACCATTCGCCGCCTGCAGGCGTTTGCCGCGGTCGGCGCGGACGTGCTCTATGCACCAGGCTTGCGTGATCTCGAAACGATTCGACGCGTTGTGAACGCAGTGACGAAGCCGGTAAATGTAGTGATGAGCTCCGCGGACCCGGACATCACCGCGCAGCAATTGGCGGCAATCGGGGTCAAGCGGATCAGCGTGGGCGGGGCACTATCGCGGCTTGCGTTCGCGGCGGTGCGGGACGCGGCAATAGCCATGCGCGATACCGGGTCCTTCCGATGGGTTCGCGATACTTTGCCGACCCGCGAGATCAAGGCGATCTTTCAGCCACCGAAGGACTAGGCGTATCGCCCACGAAGTTCACGGAATGCGCCGCGTACAATCTTGGCGATGAAACCGAGCCGGCGTTCGCTCCAATGGTCGGGACTGAAGCTGGCTATCCGCAAGGCGCACCGCTGATCGCGCCGATGCGGGCATGTTCAATCGATCGGCACTGGGAGATCAATCATGAACAAGGCACCTTCGATCGAGTGCAAGCCGAACGGACCTTATCTGGTCAAGGACCTCAACGATCTCAAGAGCTCGAACGGCGCCGCGATTCCAACCAAGCCGGTGATCGCGCTCTGCCGGTGTGGCGGATCCGCCAACAAGCCGTTTTGCGACGGAACGCATCAGAAGAACGGCTTCTCCGGTGCGCGGCTGGCCGATGCGAGCGCCGCACCGCGGGACGACTACCCTGCTCCAGGTATCACGATTCATGATGACCGCTCGCTCTGCGCGCACGCCGGACGTTGCACCGATGGCCTCGCGTCCGTATTCAAGTATGGGAGCGAACCATGGATCGATCCTAACGGCGCCACGGTCGAGGCGATTGTGCAAGCGATCAGGATGTGTCCGTCCGGGGCCTTGAGCTACTCCATTCGCGGCGTCGCGGGCGTCGATGAACCTCGCGAGCCGGCGATTGCAATCACCAAAGATGGCCCCTACGCGATCATCGGGGGAATCGCCTTTCAGGATCAGCCAACCGGCCAGAGCGCATCGGGGGCGCGGTACACGTTGTGCCGCTGCGGAGGGTCAAAGAACAAGCCGTTCTGCGACGGCACGCATTGGTCCAATGGCTTCAAGGACGACAAGAACTAACGAAGCAGTGCGACCACTTCGGCATGGCGCATGACTTCTCGTCAACCTGACGTTGAGCAGCGCGCCGAACACGAGCGATTCGCGCGGATCGACGCCGCCTTTCGCGCGGGCGATCTCGATGCGTTGCGGGGCGCGGTCGAGGATCCTGGGGTTGTGCCGAACGGACCGATGCCGCTCGCGATCGGTCCATGTCTCGTGTACGCGATCTATCACAGCCCGCTCGAATTCATTCGTACCTTGCTCCTGCAGGGTGCCGACGCGAAGGGGCATGATCACGATGGATTCCCGCCCCTGATCGCGGCGTTGTCGTGCGCTCGGTCGCACGCGGGTGCGCCCGCAAGGCACGATGTGAGCGAGATCATTCGACTGCTGCTCGCTTTTGGGGCGGACCCTCATCAGCGTGGTCTCAACGACTACACGGCGTTGCATATGGCGGTCGCGCAGGGCCACCTGGATGCCATCCGGATTCTTCTCGAGGCCGGCGCGGATCCACGCCTTCGTACCCGCATCGATGATTGCGAGACGGCACGCGACATGGCTGAAGCATCGGGATTGCACGCAATCGCCGGACTGCTCGCCGCATCGGAGGCGAAGCTCGGTAATTGACTATCATTTGGCGGTTTGCGCAAAGGAGGTCACGCCCGATGTCTACGCCCGATCATGTTGTATTGATGGCAACCTACAACGCGTGGATGAACGCGAAAATCTACGAAGCTGCCGCGAAGCTTGCACCCGAGGCGCTGGCGCTCGATCAGAAGGCGTTCTTCAGATCGATTCTCGGTACGCTCAACCATATCGTGGTCGGCGATACGTTGTGGCTGAAGCGATTCGCAACGCATCCGAGCCGACACGCGGCCCTTGCACCGGTACGTGCGTTGGGATCACCCTCCGCCCTCGATCAAATACTGTTCACCGACCTGCGTTCGCTTGCTGCGCATCGCACGATGCTGGATGGCGTGATCAACGAGTGGGCAGCCGCGCTTACCGCCGATGATCTTCGCCACGAATTACTCTATTCGAACACGCGCGGTGAGCAGTTCAAGCGGCGCTTTTCCAGCTTGGTGATGCACTTCTTCAATCACCAGACCCATCATCGGGGGCAGGCCACGACGCTTTTCATGCAGGCCGGCGTCGATGTCGGCGTCACCGATCTTCTGCCGCTGATTCCAACGGCACCCTAGCTGCGTTTCGATCGCGCGAACGCCAGTGCCATCGCGCTTTCCGCGGGTGCTGCCACCGTCTTGGGTGCGGGCCGGGCGAAGGGCTGTACCACCGGACGTGCGCCCTGATCCCTGCGCGGTTCCGATCGAGGACGATGCTCGGATCGCTCGCCGGGTTCCGTCCGCTCACGCTTGGGTGCTGCCGCGGCCGCGTCATTCAGGCGCATCGATAGCGCAACGCGCTTGCGCTTCTCGTCGACTTCAAGAACCTTTACTCGAACAAGATCCCCTGCCTTGACGACTTCGCGAGGATCTTTCACGAACTTGTCGCTCAACGCCGAGATGTGGACCAGCCCATCCTGATGCACGCCGATGTCGACGAACGCACCGAAATTCGTAACGTTGGTAATCACGCCTTCGAGAATCATGCCGGTCTGCAGATCCTTGAGCGCTTCGACACCTTCCTTGAAGGTCGCAGTCTTGAATTCGGGCCGAGGATCGCGCCCGGGTTTTTCCAACTCGCGGAGGATGTCGGTAATGGTCGGGACGCCGAATTTTGCGTCGGCGAATTTCGTGGGATCGAGCGCCTTCAGGATCGCGCTATCGCCGATGACCGCCTTGGCCTCGCGGCCAATCGCAGCGAGGATGCGCTCGACCACCGGATACGCTTCCGGATGCACGGCCGAGGCATCGAGCGGGTTGTCGCCCGCAGCGACACGCAGAAATCCGGCCGCCTGCTCGAACGTCTTCTCGCCGAGTCGTGGCACCGAACGCAACAGCTCGCGCGAGGAGAATCGGCCGTTCGTGTCGCGATGCGCGACGATGTTCTGAGCGATGGATGCATTCAAGCCGGACACCCGTGCGAGGAGCGCCACGGACGCGGTATTCACATCAACACCGACTGCATTCACGCAATCCTCGACGATTGCGGTCAAGGTGCGTGCGAGCTTCGACTGATTGACGTCGTGCTGGTATTGGCCGACGCCGATGGATTTCGGATCGATCTTGACAAGCTCTGCAAGCGGATCCTGCAGCCGGCGCGCGATGGATACCGCTCCGCGCAGCGAGACATCGAGCTCGGGGAACTCCTTCGAGGCGTATTCGGATGCCGAGTACACCGATGCGCCGGCCTCGCTCACGACAATCTTCTTCAGGCCAAGCTCAGGATGCAGCTTGATCAGATCACCTGAGAGTTTGTCGGTCTCGCGCGAAGCGGTGCCGTTGCCGATCGAGATGAGCTGCACCTTGTGCCGCACGGCGAGCAGGGCGAGCTGCGCGAGCGATTGATCCCACTCGTTGCGCGGCGCATGAGGAAAGATCGTGGCGGTATCGACGAGCTTGCCGGTCGCATCGATGACCGCGACTTTGACCCCGGTACGCAGACCCGGGTCGAGCCCGATGGTCGCGCACGCACCCGCGGGCGCCGCCAGCAGGAGATCCTTGAGGTTCATGCCGAACACGCGAATCGCTTCGGTTTCCGCCCGATCACGCAATGCCGTCATCAGCTCCGTTTCGAGCCGCGTGGCGAGCTTGATGCGCCAAGTCCAGCGCACCGTTTCGGCGAGCCACTTGTCGGCGGGGCGCTCGCGATTATCGATCCCGTTGCGCGAGGAGATGCGTCCCTCGCAGTGGTTGAAAGGTGCATCCGCGGCTGGACGCTCAGGCTCGCTTTCCAGCCGCAGCGCGACTTGCAGAATCTGCTCGCGCCGCCCGCGCAACAGCGCGAGCGCACGATGCGATGGAATGGTTTTCAATTTTTCGGAATACGCGAAATAGTCCGAGAACTTCGCGCCGGCCTCCGCCTTGCCGTCCAGCACCTTCGCATCGACCACGCCGTTGGCGATCAGATGTTCGCGCAGTTCGCCGGCGAGATCGGCGTCCTCCGCGAAGCGTTCCATCAGGATCTGGCGCGCGCCATCGAGCGCCGCCTTTACATCGGGCGCACCCGGGTTCTCGCCATCGTCGGTCTTGAAGGCTCCCTTCAGGTACTTGGCGGCTTCGGTTTCCGGCGCAAGGGTCGGGTCGCTCAATAGCGCATCGGCCAGCGGTTCGAGTCCCGCTTCTTTCGCAAGCTGCGCCTTGGTGCGGCGCTTCTGCTTATAAGGAAGGTAGAGATCTTCCAGGCGCGCCTTGTCTTCGGCCATGGTGATCGCCGCGCGCAATTCGGGGGTGAGCTTGCCCTGTTCCTCGATCGAGGCGAGGATCGTGACCCGCCTTTCCTCCAGCTCGCGCAGATAGCCCAATCGCTCTTCGAGTGTGCGCAACTGCGTGTCATCGAGCCCACCGGTCACTTCTTTGCGATAACGCGCGATGAACGGGACGGTCGCGCCTTCATCGAGAAGTTGAACGGCAGCGGTGACTTGACTTTCTCGTGAGGCGATTTCAGTGGCAATGCGTTGGGAGATCGAGGGGAGTGCGGTCATTGTCTACGGACCTACGGAAGGGGAACCACCAAGACACCAAGGCACCAAGTTGGATCGAGGGGCGCTTTGGGTATATGTGATTGTTGCCACCACGCCGCCACTCGAAATCAAGTGCAAATCGTCTTGAACCCTTGGTGTCTTGGTGCCTTGGTGGTTCAAGACTTGTATTTGATCGACGACTATACCGAATTGCGCGTCCTTGTTGGCGTGCCATTCATCGAATTCCTGCACGCATGAACGACTGAACGAACTGCCTCTGGAAGAGTAGGAATCCAATCAGGAGCGGCGCCGAGGTCATCAAGGTGGCGGCGGTGATGATCGACCAATCAATACCTTGATCGCTCGACGAAAAAACCTGCAGACCGACGGTGAGCGGCCGCGCGGTAACCGAGTTCGTGATGATCAACGGCCACAAGAAATTGTTCCAGTGAAAGCTGACCGAGACCAGGCCATAGGCGATGTAGACCGGTCGCGCGAGCGGCACATATACTTTCCAGAGCACCTGCAGCATGTTGGCGCCCTCGACACGCGCCGCTTCATCGAGCTCTTTCGGGATGATCTTGAACGTTTGACGGAGCAGAAAAATCCCGAATGCGGAGGCCATGTAGGGCAGGCCGATCGCCGGAATCGAATCGACGATGCCAAGCGCGGTCATCGTTCGATAATTCTCGACGATCAGCACATCGGGCATCACCATCAGTTGCACCAGCACAAGAAAGAACACGACGTCGCGGCCGATGAACTCGAATCGCGCGAACGCGAAGGCGGCGAGGGTGCCGATAACGAGCTGCGCCGCGAGCACCATCGACACCAGGATGAACGTATTCAGGAAGTAGCGTGCAAAGGGCGCGGCCTCCCACGCGTTGACGAAGTTCTGGAGTGATAACGGCGCGCTCAGATCGAACCGGGTCGAGAACTCCGGCGGATGAAACGCCGTCCACACCGCATAGGCGAGCGGTGCGATCCAAAGGAGCGCAAGGATCCATGCGCCAATGGTCTCCAGTGCGCGCCAAAGGGCGTTGGATTGGTGGGCCGGCGTCATTGATAGTGGATGCGACGCTCAAGGAATACGAACTGCGCAATCGCAAGTGCCGCGAGAAGCGCGAGCAGCACCATGGTGAGCGCCGAGGCGTATGCGAGATCCCAGAACCGGAATCCGACTTCGTAGATATAGAAAAGCAGCAGCGCGCTCACATTGTCCGGCCCGCCTCGTGTCATCACCACGATGTGATCGATCATTCGAAATGAATTGATCACGGCGTTGACGAGCACGAATAGCGTCGTCGGCATGAGCAACGGGAATGTGACCCGCCGGAAGAAGTACCAGCGACTCGCGCCTTCGATCGCCGCGGCCTCGGCGAGCACCGGCGCAATGCCTTGCAGCGCGGCGAGATAGAAGATCATGAAGAATCCCGCTTCCTTCCAGATGGTCACGATGATCACGCATACGAGCGCGGTATCGCGACTGCCCAGCCAGTTGTGGCTTGGGATGCCGAAGTAGCCGGTGATCTGTTCGAGCAGGCCGTACTGCGGCGTGTAGAAGAAAAGCCAGATATTTGCCACGGCGATCATCGGCAGCACGGTCGGCGTGAAGTAGGCGATGCGAAGGAACGCCTGGCCCTTGAGCTTCTCGTTGACCCACACGGCCATGAGCATGGCCAGGCCGATCGATAACGGAATCGTGCCGAGCGCGAACCAGGCGTTGTTGATGAGCACCTGCCAGAAGATCGGGTCGTCGACCATGCCCCGGTAGTTGTCGAGGCCGACGAAGACGGCGGGGCGATTGCCCTTGGGCGTGGAGAAGAAGCTGTGCCACAGCGTGGCACCGGCGGGGTAATGCGTGAAGAGCGCAAGCAACACGGCGGCAGGCAGCAGGAGGAGCCAGCCGTGGATGTTGGTTTGGAGTCTGTCCACTTACCTATCAGAGCCTCAGAAATGAACCACAGCGCATGCTACCTACAGCGTACAACCTCAGAAATTCACCACGGAGGACACGGAGGTAAGGGAGGAAAAACGAACCATTTTCAAAAATTGCGAGCACCTACGCGAGACACCAGATTGCGATCCGACGCACTCGGCCTAAACGATGAAAGCAATTTGCATTTCCTCCATTCCCTCTGTGTCCTCCGTGGTGAATTTCTGACTCTTTAGATGAACACCTTATTTCTTATAGGCCCGAAGCAACCGCTCCGCCTCCCGCTGCGCATCCTTCATCGCCGCTTCGGGTGTCTTCGCGCCTGTGAGCGCGGCTTGCAGTCCATCGTTCAGCGCTTTCGTGACGCGCTGATTGTCATGCGTGGAAAGTTCCGCGACCGCGTATTGCAGTTGATCGCGCGCGACCGCTGCCTGCGGAAAGCCCGCGACATACTGCTTCATTCGCGCCGTTTCCCACGCGTCGGGGCGAACGGCGACATACCCCGTGTCGATGCCCCACTGCGCCGCGCGCTCCGGTGCAGTGATCCACTTGATGAACTTCACGGCCGCTTCCTGCTGGGCCTTCGTGCTTTTCTTGAATACATAGAAATTGCCGCCGCCGGTCGGCGTGCCGCGCCGCTTGTTGGCCGGCAGGATCGCCACGCCGAAATCGAACTTCGCATTGTTCTTCACATTGGTGAGATTGCCGGTCGTGGTCCACATCATCGCGATCTTCTTCTCGAAGAAATCGC
>JBJXGX010000019.1:0-15914 GCA_046160305.1 Burkholderiales bacterium | reverse complement strand
TCTTGCGGATGTATGCCCAGATCTTCTTCGTTACCTCGGTACGCGGCAGCGGCGTGTTGCCGATCACCGCGCCAAGCGCGGCACTCGGTTGCATCGCCTTCATGAATGCCGCATTTGGCTTCCGCTTGGCAGCCTTCTTCGCCGGTGCCTTCTTCGCCGGGGCTTTCTTTACTGCTTTCTTTACGGATTTCTTTGCTGGCGCCGCCTTCTTAGCCGGAGCTTTCTTTGCGGGAGCCTTCTTCTTCGTTGCCATGCTTATCGCCTCCTACTTGAATTGCGAAGTTCAACCCGAACGCGGGTGGCTGATGCGGCGGTACCGACCAAGAAACCCTGCAGTCTCCAAATCGGTTCAAAACCAAAACCGCGACCACCATCATTCGATCCTTCGCCCTCACGCACCAACGCAAGGGGCGGCGAGAGAATGCCGTATCGCAATTCGCTTTGTCAACGATTTTCATAGGGGAAAACGCGTTTTTCAGAGGAGAAAACAACGCATGTTCGCGTTTGCGTCGGCGTGAGTGCGCCGATCGAAGGCCATGAACCCATATCAAAAGGCGTCTCGATCGCCCACCAGACGCGGTTGCGCGGACTCGATCGGAGGCGCATGCAATCCGTTGCCGCCCCACTTCGCACGGGTAGAATCGATCCATTCTCCCTCTATGAATTGGATTGGCGCGATGAATCCCGCCGACGTACGCCGCGAATACGCACGCGCGAGCCTGGATGCGAAGGATGTCGACCTTGATCCCTTCCTGCAGTTTGCCCGGTGGGTAGACGATGCAATCGCCGCCGACGTCGCCGAGACGACCGCCATGGCGCTCGCGACCGTTTCCTCCTCTGGGAAGCCCTCATGCCGCGTGGTCCTGCTGAAGGGGTTCGACCAGCGCGGACTCGCGTTCTATACGAGTTATCAGAGCCGCAAAGCACGCGAGATCGAACAATCGGGTTGGGCCGCCGGTACGTTCTACTGGGCGGCGTTGGAGCGCCAGATCCGCGTGGAGGGGACGATCCAGCGCACCTCGGCGTCCGAATCGGATTCCTACTTCGATAGCCGGCCCCTGGGTAGCCAGGTGAGCGCGGCCGTCTCGCCGCAGAGCGCGGTGATACCCGATCGAGCGCACCTCGAGCGTCTGTTCACCGAGGGAGAAAGGCGATTCGGCGAGCGCGTACCGCGGCCGGCCGATTGGGGCGGGTATCGCATCGTGCCCGACCATTTCGAGTTCTGGCAGGGTCGACCGAGCCGGCTGCACGATCGCATCGTCTATCGGCGCTCGGGTGAGAACGCATGGGTGATCGAGCGCCTCGCGCCATGACCCGATTGCATTGGTGAGCAGCCCTCCGTCATCCGCGGCGAAAGGCGAACGCTGGACGTGGCTCGCGCGATTGATCAGGATCGAAATCGCCGAGCTGCCCGCCTTCCTTTGGTCGTTCGCCTATTTCTTTCTCTTGCTGGCCGCGTACTACGTATTGCGTCCGGTGCGCACCGAAATGGCGGTGCAGACCGGCGTCAAGAATCTCCCCTGGCTTTTCACCGCGACCTTCCTCGTGTCGCTCGCCATCCAGCCGTTGTTCGGCTGGTTGACCTCCCGTTTCCCGCGGGCGCGTCTCCTTCCCGCGATCTACGCGTTCTTCGCAGTCAATCTTCTCGCTTTCTACTGGGTCTTCGGCGTCGATGCGCAGGAACCGCTCCTTGCGCAGACTTTTGTCGTCTGGCTTTCGGTGTTCAACCTGTTCGTCGTCTCCATTTTCTGGAGTTTCATGGCGGACGTATTCCGACTCGATCAAGGCAAACGCCTGTTCGCCGTGATTTCCGCGGGTGGGAGCCTCGGGGCGATCGTGGGCGCCGCCATCCCCGCATTCGGGGCAAAAACACTTGGCATCGCCAATCTCATGCTCGTCTCCGCCCTCTTTCTGTTTGCCTGCATACTTTGCATAGGACAATTGCGGCGCTGGGCAGCGAGGCAATCGCACCTGTCGAGCGCGAACCAATCGGGCGAGACGGCACTCGGCGGCGGCGTTCTCACCGGCATCACGACCGCGCTTTCCACACCCTATCTGGGTGGCATTTCGGCCTATGTCCTCCTTTGGACCTACACGAGCATCGTTCTTGATTTCGAGATCGCGCGGATCTTCGCCGAGACCGTGAGCTCGCCATTGGAACGCACCCAGCTTGCGGGTCGGGTCGAATTGGCGGTAAGTGTCGCGTCACTCGTGGCGCAGCTGTTCATCACCAACCGGCTGATCGAGCGATTCGGACTTGCCGCCGCGCTCGTCGCGTTGCCACTCATCAACGTTGTCGGATTTCTCACCCTGGCGTTCGCACCAAGCCTCGCCGCATTGATGGTGTTCGACATCGCCCGTCGTGCCGGCGAATATGCCATCTCGAAACCGGGCCGTGAGGTGCTGTTCACCATGGTCGATCGCGAAGCAAAGTACAAGGCAAAGAATTTCATCGACACCGCCCTCACACGCGGCGGAACGGTCGCCAGCGGCTGGGCGGTCAACGGGCTCAAGGCGATCGGCGCGACCGGTGTGCTGCTCGCCTTCACGGTCGTACCGGTTGCGATCGCGTGGGCCACCCTCGGCTGGTGGCTTGCGCGACGGCAGGCGGCAATCGCGAGCGATCGTGATGCCGCGGTTGAGACGGCTTTGCGCTCCGCGCCCAGAGGATGAGTCGCACTATACGATTGCGCTATTCGTTGGCGCGGAATATCGCCCGCGTCCCGACCGCGATCGCCTGCGCGCTGCTTGCAGCATGCGCGGCCTTGTTGCCCGAGTCGATCGGCTTCACGGCCGTCGAGCTCGAGGCAAGACTGGCCGAGCGGATGCCGCTACGTCGCGATATCCTGGGCCTGTTCGATCTGGAACTGTCCCGTGCGGCGGTCGCGCTCGATCCTTTGGAACAGCGCGTGACGGCCACGTTCGCTATCACCGTGCGAACGACGCTTTCGACGCGGATCCTGCCTGGAACGATTCGTTTGTCTGGAATACCGCGCTACGACGGCGCCGCGCGGGCGATCATGCTGGACCAGGCGCGGGTGGACACGTTCGAGCTCGACGGCCTGCCGCGAGCCTTCAGCGATCGCTTGAACGAAGTGGCCATGCTCGTCGCAAAAGATGTGTTCGATCGACGACCGCTTTACACCGTGAAGCCGGAACAGTTGCAGTGGGGCGGTATGAAGCTGACGCCGCGCGGTGCGCGCATCGTCGGCGATCGACTGCTGATCGATCTGGGGCCGGCGGATTCCGGCGGTCGGTAGCTCGCCAGGACATCAACACAACGACCGGCGACCCGACGGACCACAACGATCATTTCGCCCGCGACGAACGCGGTAAGTGCTTCGTAGCGCTCTTCGTTCGCGGTGTACGGGATGGGCGCACCCCGCCGATCGCCTCATAGACTTTGAGCACGCTCGCGTCGTCAGACCCGGCGTGTCCAAGGCTGATCGCGGATAGAAAGATCGACCGCGCGGCGCCGGCAAGCGGTGTCGGCATGGCGAGGTCGGCCGCGGCTTCGATCGCGATCCCCAGATCTTTCGCGAGCATCGCAGGCGAAGCGCGCAACGCGTAGTCGCCACGCAGCGCGCGTCGCATCCGCTCCTCACCGATCCAGCTCTGGCCCGAGCTTGCGTTGATCACATCGAGCGCCCGATCGGGATCCAGGCCGAGCTTGATCGCAAGCGCCACGCCTTCGGCCGCGGCGGCAAGATTGGCGCCGGCCAAGAGATTGTTCACGATCTTCGCCGCCGCGCCGTCGCCCGGCCGTGATCCCAGATCGAAGCGCTTGTTCGACATCGCGGCGAGCACCGCCTTCGCCTTCGATCGCGCCGCTTCAGGTCCCGCAAGCATCATGCTCATGGTTCCATCGCGTGCGCGAAGCGGTCCGCCCGACATCGGCGCATCGATCATCAGCACACCGTGGCTCGCCAATCGACGTGCAAGAGAGGCGGCGAATGCCGGCGCGACCGTACTGCAAAGAAGCAGCACAGCCCCCGGACGCATGCCGCGGATGAGGCCCCGCTCGCCGAACACGACGTCTTCGGTCTGATGCGAGTCAACGACGACGGATAGAACAATCGGGCAGCTTGCGGCCAGATCGGATGGGGATCTGGCGATCGCGGCGCCGCATCGTGCGGCCAACTGTTCGCGACTGCGGCGTATGTCGCGCACGGCGACCGGAAATCGCAGCGCGCGTAGCCGCTCAGCGATTGCCATGCCCATCGCGCCGACACCGACAATACCAACGGCCGATTTAGCGCTCATTTGGCGCTCATGACGCGTAGCGTCGTGTAATCCACTCCGCGACCAACGCCGGACGCTCTTCGGACTCGCGTTCGATCACCGCATTCCACACCATCTGCACACCCGGCCCCTGGCCGCCCGCCGGCGCCAGCGCTTCCACGCTATCGAGTGTGAAGCGGCCCCGCACCCGCGACCCCGCCCGCACGGGTGCGACGAATCGCACTCGATTGCAACCATAGTTGACGCCCATGCCGAGCTTGTCCATATCGAATGCTTCGTAGAGCATCGGCGCCAGCAGCGATAGCGACAAGAATCCATGCGCGATCGGTTCGCCAAACGGCGACTCGCGCCGTGAACGCGCAACATCGACATGGATCCATTGGTGGTCACTGGTCGCTTCGGCGAATTGATCGATCGATCCCTGCGTGACCGGCTGCCAGGACGTGAAGACATCCTTGCCGATGAACGCGCGCAACTGGTCGATGTGGTGAATGTCGTGTTGGGCCATAGCGTCGGTTTCCTGGTAGGCGGGTTGCGGCGAACGATTCAACGAAGATCCTCGAGCACCGCGACGACTTCAAGTTCCTTGCGATCTTTCGCGAGGTCCAATGCGGTTTTGCCCAGATTGTTGATCATCATGCGGTTGGCCCGGCGAAACAGAAGATAGCGGACCACCTCTACATGCCCGCTCGCGGCCGCGCCGTGCAACGCCGTATTGCCTTTGAAGTCGATGGCGTTGATCGATGCACCGCGGACAACGAGCGCCTGCGTCGCGCCCACTTGTCCGGATGCGGCGGCCCAGAATAGCGGTGCTTCGCCGTCCTTGTTGACAGCATCAAGAGGGACGCCCCGCACAGCGAGGAGCTGGATAATGTCGCTGTTGCCGCCCATTGCGGCGCCATGCAACGCGGTCTCTTCGTTGGCAGTAACCGCGTGGATATCGGCCTTCCTTGCAAGCAGTTGCTTTACGGCATCGAGCTTGCCATTTTCGGCCGCGAGATAGAGCGGTGTTTCGCCGGCATTGGTTCGGATATTGACGTCAAGGCCTCGTCCCACGAGCAACGCGACAAGGTCTGCGCTACCGCTCTTGGCCGCCCCATGCAACGCGGTCCATCCGCCCGTAGCCGTTACCCTTACATTCGCACCGGCCGCCACGAGCGCCTGGGCTGCAGCGAAGTGTCCTTCATTGGCGGCGATGATCAGCGCCGTATCGCCTTCCGGATCCCGATAGTCCGGACCGATGCCCGCCGCGAGCAGGCGTGCGATTTCGGCCGCATCACCGGCCGCTGCCGCGCGAAACAGGTCAGGGACCCGCTGCGCGTATGTGCTGAAGGAGAACGTGAGTGCGAATACGGCCAGGAAGATTTTGTTCGGCATGATGATGGGGCATTGCTGCCGCCGCGCGCGCAAGGCGCGAGTCTACCCCTTCGCACGCGGACCAACCTCTGCTACCCTCCAGCCCACGGCATGTGCCGGGTTTTGATGAGAGGAGGTGATCCAATGTCTAGTCGCTTTCTGAGATGGGCTGCTGGGCTGGTCACGTTACTAGCTGCTGGCAGCGCCTTGGCTTGCCCGGGTGCGTTGAATTCCGCCGACAAAACCCAGGGCTCGGGTGCCAGAACCGCATCGGCTCCGGCTGATGTGCAACGAAATTGATTGGCGCTGACTAAGGTCAGGGTTTCACTCAGAACGAACGTGTCTGAATTAGAAAGCCGCATGAGCTTGACGCTCATGCGGCTTTTTTTGTTGCAACGCTCAGTGGTCGGTGAGTGAGGCGGTGCGCGCCCCCGATAAAACGTCCCGACAACCGATCAGGCGGTTACTTGATCAGGCTTTGCAGGCGCATTCCACCGTCGGTCGTGAACACGAATGCCTCGGAGAGATGGGCTTGCGAGTTCGCCGGGAACAACGATCCAGGCGGCGTCGGCAGCGGCATTGCATGCTGCAACATTGACAGCGCACGATCGTCGAGTGATTTTTCCCCGGCCGAACGCACGATCCAGCTTTCGACGACGTTACCGCGCGTATCGATCGTGTAGCCGACGACCGACAGGGCCTTCATCGGCGCCTGCGAAGCATTGACGTTCGATGTGCCGGCGATACGTTCAGCAACCGATTGCTTGTACAACTTGGAATCCTGCGCGCCATCGGCGAACGCCAACGAGGCGACGGCGAACGCGCCGACTGCAAAGACTCCAACAACATGAGAACGCAGATTCATGAGCATCTTCCTCGACCCCTGTCCGGTGATTTGCGGGACCGCGCCCGCAGCCCGGCCCCGAGTCGATGCCGGCCTCGCGAAACGCATTCCCGCATGATTGATTTGCGAGTCATGCATCGCCGTCGCGCGGCGGACGCCGACCGACTGGAGTTGCATGGGTGTGATCTGTCATCGGCCGCGGCGCGATGCAGCGTAAGAAGCAATGGGTGCGGCAGCGTGACGGTTGCCACCCAATGGCGCGGCTATCCGCGTGTCCACCTTTCGGCACCGGATGAAAAAGGAGGACACTTCCACGCGATTTCTGGACCAGGAGAATGCCAATGGCTACGAGCCCGTTGAATCCGTACGCGGCACCCTCAGCCCCCTTGCGCGATCATGAGCCGGAGGCAGGTCGCTTCGTCGCAACCGGCATCAGCGTCTCAGCAGCGCAAGGCTGGCGCTGGATTCACGCGGGATTTGTCCTCTTCAAGCAGCAGCCGGGCACCTCAGTCCTGATGGGCGTCGTATTCCTCGCGGTCCATCTGGCGATCACAGCGCTGCAGGCGGCGCTTGGAGCGATCCATCCGGCGTTGAGTCTGATCGCCAGTCTGGCTTCGATTGGCATCACGCCGATCTTGATCGGCGGGTGGATGCTCGGATGCCATGAAGTAGACGAAGGCGGCGAATTCAGGGTCGGGCACCTGTTCGTGGCGATCGAGTCCCATCTCAAGCCGCTGCTCGCGCTGGCGGGATGGATCCTGCTCGCCACCCTCGGTATCGCCTTGATCGTGATCGCGATCATCGCGGCGATCGGATTTGCCGCGTTCACCGCCATCGCAAGCGGAAGCATCCGGGGCGCCGGTGCAGGGATCGCGATCATCCTGGTCGTCCTCCTCATTCTCGTCATAGCGATGCTGGTCTATTCCCTCGTATGGTTCGCACCCGCGTTGATCGTGTTGCACGACCATCGGGCATTGGACGCCATGAAGGCGAGCGCGCAGGCGTGCCTCAAGAACATCGTGCCGTTCCTCGTGTACGGACTTTGTACGGTCGGGCTTGGTATCGTCGCGAGCCTCCCATTACTGCTCGGATGGCTCGTACTCGGTCCGATATTGATTGCATCGATTTACGCGGGGTATCGCGATATTTTCTACAAGTAGCGATCGTACGAGCGCCGCTCCGCGCGACGGCGAATCGCACGCCGTCCGTCCAGTGATTGGATCGGCCGGCGGAAAAAATCGCTTGGCCGGCCCGCCGGCCGCTTAGAATCGGCTGCATTACAAGGCGACATATCCCCTCACGCTGTCTTACATCAGGGGTGGACATTCGGCCGCAACCCCTTACAACGACACCATCCCGCAGATCGAATCATCCGCGTCACCGCCGCGGACGCCTTGCCACCGTGCCCCCACACCTGTCGCCTAGCATCGACACGACGCGTCGCGTCGCAACACCTGAAGGAATCGAGCTCGTATTGCGGCTCGCCGGACCGGTGCCGCGCGCCTATGCCCGGGTCATCGATTTCTTGATCCAGGCCGCCCTGCTCACCGGCGTCGCGGCAATCGCAGGGGCAATAGGCGGCGTTGGCGCGGCGGCCGTATCGATCACGGCATTCCTTACACTTTGGCTCGCACCGGCGTGGTGCGAGGCGCGATGGGACGGTGCGACGCCGGGAAAGCGCTTCATGAACCTCAAAGTCGTGCTGGACGATGGCCGGCCGATTGGTTGGGGACCGGCTCTCATTCGCAATCTGTTATGGGCAATCGATTTTCTGCCGGTGTTCTTCGCCGCGGGCTTGCTTGCAATGCTTGTCAGTCGCGACTTCAAACGACTCGGTGATCTCGCCGCCGGCACGATCGTCATCCATCTTGGTGAAGACGCGCCGCCAACGACGATCGCGGATAGCGATCCACATCCGCCCGCCCGCCCGCTGACGCTCACCGAACAGCGGACCGTCATCGATTTCGCCGAGCGGATCGAATCGTTCACCGAGGATCGCGCGATCGAGCTGGCGGAGATCCCGGCGCCGATTCTCGATGGGCAGCGTGGATCGGCGGCCACGACGCGCATGCGGCGGATCGCCAGCCACTTCGTCGGTGCATCGCGAGCATCGCGATGAAACAGGCGACCTTCGAGCAGCTTCACGCGGAGCGCTGGCATGCGTTCACGCGGTGGCTCGATACGCACGGCCGGCTCAGCAGGCGACGCGAGAAGGCGCGCGATCGTGGCGAGCCTTCCGCATTTCGCGACAGCGAGTTTCCGCGGCGCTATCGCGAGATCTGCCAGCATCTGGCGATCGCGCGCGAGCGGCTGTACGGCGCGGAGCTGGTCGAGCGTCTCAATCGGCTTGCGCTGGCGGGCTACCACGAGCTTCACGACGCACGCCTCGGGATGGAGACCCGGTTCGTCGAATTCTTTCGATCCGAGTTTCCGCGCCTCGTGCGCGCCGATTGGCCGCTGGTCGTACTCGCCGCCGCGCTCCTCTTCATCCCGATGATCGCGATGGGTTTGATCACATCGCGTTACCCCGACGCGGCGCTTTACTTCATCCCCCCCGAAATGCTTGCGGATCTGCGGGCGATGTACACCAATGTCGAGCGTATCGTCCACCGCAAGGCCGACAGCGATCTCGCCGCGTTTGGGTTCTACATCTTGAACAATATTTCGATCGACTTCCGCACGTTTGCGGGGGGCATCGCATTCGGTCTGGGGAGCATCGCGTTCCTCCTCTACAACGGGTTCTTTCTGGGCGCGGTGAAGGGCTATCTGGTATCGGCCGGCCTTGGCGAGAACCTGCTGCAGTTCATAGCGGGTCATAGTGGCCCGGAGCTCATCGCCGCGGTGTTGTCGGGTGTCGCGGGTCTCAAGCTCGGATTCGCCTTGATCGCCCCGGGCGCTCGCTCGCGCAAGCACGCGCTGATCGACGCGGGCGCCGTGGCGATCCGCATTCTTTACGGTGCGGCCGCCATGACGCTGTTCGCCGCGTTTATCGAAGCCTTCTGGTCGTCGCATCGTTTCGTATCGGTACCCATCAAGGTCGGCATCGGTGTCGCACTGTGGATCGCGATCGTGGCCTACCTCGCGCTTTGCGGGAGATCCCGGGCGACCCCTGGTCCGGCGCAGTCCGCCGGCGTCCTGCCATTGCACCACTGAGCCGATCGTGCGCATCGAGAATCTTGCGGTGGTCTTGCGGGCGCGCACGCCATGGGAAGCAAGCGACCTCGGCGTGATGATGCTCAAACAGTGGTGGCGCCCCGCGATCGGCGCGTGGCTCGCCGTGTATCTGCCGGTTGCCGCGGTACTCGCCTTGACATTCGATGAACGCCCGTCGATCACGGTGGCCATCCTCTGGTGGTTGAAACCGCTATTCGATCGATTCGTGCTCCATGTGCTGTCGCATGCCGTGTTCGGCGACTTGCCAAGTGTCGGCGCGACGTTACGGGCCTGGCGTGACATCCTGCGTGTCGGCGTCTTGGCCGATCTCACCACCAAGCGGATCAGCCTGCGTCGCTCGTTTCACCTGCCGATCGCGCAGCTCGAAGGCACGCCTGCGAAGTCGCGGTCGGCAAGGATCCGACTGCTTGGCCAACGGGTGGGCGTCCATGCGGGCGCGATCACGATCGCGTGCATGCACTTCGAATTCATTGGCGCCATGGGGATCGAAGCCGTGGCCTCGTTCATGATGCCCGCCGATCCGAATCAACCGGACTTCGACCTCCGCGCGTGGCTGCAGGGATGGGCCGCGCGCGATCTCATCGACCCGCTTGGCGTCCTCTACTACGTGATCGCGGTGTCGCTGATCGAGCCCCTTTACGTCGCCCAGGGCTTCGCGCTCTATCTCACGCGCCGTACGCATCTCGAAGGTTGGGATCTCGAGCTTGGACTGCGCCGCATCGCCAATCGACTTGGCGGATCGGCCGTCGCGATCGCGCTTGCCGCGCTATTGATCGTTCTTGCCCTTCCGGCTACCCACTCACTCGCAGCCGAATCGCCGGCCCACGATGCCAAGGCGAAGATCGTCGAGATCCTCGACGAACCAACCTTCGAGGTCTACAAGGACGTCACCGAGTGGCGATGGAAAGGGGAACGTTCCGAGGCAAAGACGCCGAAGGCCGATCGTTCGAACTTGCCGTTTCTCGAGACGCTGGCGTCGTTGCTGCGGGGCTTGGCCTGGATTGCCGCCGTGGCCGTCGTGGCGGCCGCAATCTGGTATGGACGACGCTTCGTGCAGCCACCTGAAGCGCGCGCGGCATCGCATCGCCGCCCCGCCACGACCGCATTCGGGCTCGATGTGCGTCCGGCGAGTCTGCCCGGCGATCTTGGCGCCGCGGCTCGCGAGCTTATCGCGAAGAAGCAATTTCGCGAGGCGCTATCGATGCTGTACCGGGGCGCCCTGTCGGTGCTGATCTATCGATACCATGTTGAGGTGTTTCCGGGTGACACGGAGCGCGCGTGCGAGCGGGCCGCAAGCGCGGCGCTGCCACCGGAAGGCGCGCGATTTTTCGCTCTGCTGGTGCGCGCATGGGAGCAATGCGCCTATGCCGACCGCTCGCCGCATGAACAGGAATGCAACCATCTCGTGCGGGAGTGGATGGCCCATTTCGATCGCGCGTCGCATGCCGGCCATCCTCAGCGCGCCGCGGCGCAACTCGCGAAATCTGCATGAAGAAACCTCTGATCATCGCAACGGCGGTCGCGCTTTGCCTCGCGCTGGGTGGCTGGTTCGTCTTCACGTTCTTCGAGATCACGACGCAAAAAATATGGGTCGGTTACCACGGCGAAGCCGCCAAGCAACGCTTTCTTGCCGCGGAGCGCTTTCTCGAATCGAACGGTATTAAAACCGCGCGGGCAAGCACCATTGCAGCGCTGAATCCGACGGCGTCACGCTCACTCGTCATACTAAGCACCGGACGGCAAGCCCTATTGAATGACGAGGTCGACCAACTACTCGCGTGGGTCCATGCCGGCAATCACTTGATCGTCGCACCCGAAGCCGTCGCGCTTGGCGACGCGATTCTCGATCGGCTGCAAATCCAGAGGGGTGGCGTCCCGCAAACCCGTCGCGACCGTCGCGGCAAGCGTGACGAATCGATCGATTCATCGCGTCCCGGGGGCGATGCGGAGCCACCCCAGCTCGCGTGCCGCCCCGACGAACGCGTGACCGAAGTCGCGTTGCCCGGAACGCCGGAGAAACTTCACATCGAGTTCGGCCGGCAGCCGACCTTGATGCTCGATCCGAATCAGGTGGAGCACATGTGGACCGGCGCAAGCGGCATCCAGATGGCAAGCCTTCGCATCGGGTCCGGGCGCGTAACGGTGATGCCGCTTGGGATCTTCACGAATTCGCGCATCGGCCACTTCGATCATGCGGCGCTGTTGCATGCACTGGTGACATGGGAGCGCGATATCGTCGCCGTCACGATCATCGATCGGCTGAACAGACTATCGCTTGCCCGCTGGATCATCGAGCATGCAATGTGGGTGATCATCGGGTTGCTCATACTGATCTTGTTTTGGCTATGGCGCGCGATGGTCCGGTTCGGTCCGATTGCGCCCGACCCATCGGTGGCACGTCGCAGCCTGATCGATCACCTCGCGGCCGCCGGGCGATTTCAATGGCGGATCGGTGACCGCGACAACCTGATAGCGGCCGCAAGGGAACAGGCAATCGCCCACGCAATGCGTGTGATTCCCGGATTTTCGCTGCTTGCGCCCGCCGAGCAAAGCGTTCGGCTCGCTGCCATCGCGACCATTTCACCCGGCGAAGCCAACCATGTGATCGCAGGGGTCGTACGCACGCCGGCCGAACTTATGGCGCTGACGGAGTTGCTGCGGCGCATCCATGTTGCCACCGCGCGAGGAATCCGCGCGACACACCGCACGGATTCCTGAACGTAGGGGCAATGACCAGGCATCCGCAGGGCGGAACACTGATAACCAGGAATCAAAAAGGAAACACATGAGCGCCAATCCGGTCGCTACCCAGGAATTTTTCGCGCAGGCGGTGCGCGTCGTTGCGGCGATTCGAACCGAAGTCAATCGCGCTTTTACCGGCCAGTTGCCGGTTGTGGATCAAGTGCTCGCGGCCATCCTTGCCGGGGGCCACGTGCTCCTCGAAGGCGTGCCGGGCCTTGGCAAGACATTGCTCGTTCGCGCGATCGCAAAAACATTCGATGGGCAATTCGCGCGCATCCAGTTCACACCCGATCTCATGCCGGCCGATGTGACCGGTCATGTGATGTTCGATCAGTCGAAGCAGCTCTTCGTGACACGGCGTGGACCGGTGTTCACCAACCTTCTGCTGGCCGATGAAATCAATCGGGCGCCGGCCAAGACGCAAAGCGCGTTGCTCGAGGTGATGCAGGAAGGCCAGGTGACCATCGAGGGTCAGGCCCATCCATTGGCCGCGCCGTTCATCGTCTTCGCCACCCAGAATCCGATCGAGCAGGAAGGCACCTATGCACTACCCGAAGCCCAACTCGACCGGTTCCTCCTCAAGATCAAGATTGATCATTTGTCGGGTGTCGACGAGGTCGTGATGGTGAAGCAGGTCACCGCCGGCAACATCGGTGACCGGCTGCGCGTCGATCACATCAACACCATCATCAAGGCACAAGCGGTCGCCGCGCTCCAGACCATCACCGCGAGCTTGCATGTTGACGATCGCGTTGTCGACTACGCGGTGCGGATCGTGCGCGCGACGCGTGAGTGGTCCGGCATCGCCACCGGTGCCGGGCCGCGCGGTGGCATCGCACTGGTGCGGGCAGCACGCGCGGCGGCACTGATGGCCGAACGCGATTTCGTCGTCCCGGAGGACGTGCGGAACATGGCGCTGCCGGCCTTGCGCCATCGCATCACGCCGTCTCCGGACATCGCGATCGAAGGGCACGGTGCCGATGAGCTGATAAGAGCCGTGCTCGAAAAGGTCGAGGCGCCGCGCAAGTAGGTTGCCAATGCTTATTCCGGCGCCGCGCCTGCTGATCTTGACGGGCCTCTGCCTCGCCATCGCGGTGGTGGCATCGTTCGAACCTTCGGCGATGCCAATCTTACTGGCAGCCTCGGTCGTGGCAGTCTTCGTCATGCTGTTCGATGCGGTCCGGCTCCTGCGCGAGTACGTTCCGCAGGCGGCGCGCCAGTTGCCCGGCACGCTTCCCCTTGGCGTGTGGCAGGACGTCGCCCTGACGCTTCGCAATCGCACGCGCCGCCCGGTCGTTCTCGATCTCATCGATCATTTTCCTGCCGCAATGAGCGCAGAGGGATTGCCTCATCGGATTCGACTCGATGCGCAACAGTCCGGACGGATTCACTATCGCGTTCGCCCGCTCGCGCGCGGCGACCAGATGTTCGCCCAGACGGAAGTCCGGATCGGCTCGGCATTTGGCCTGTGGCAGGTACGCCGGCGCCTCGGATCCGATCAGACGGTGCGGGTCTATCCCAACTTCGCGGCGATCACCCGTTTCGCCGCCTTCGCGATGGATCAGCGGTTGATGCAGCTTGGGATCGTGCGCCAACGCCGGCGCGGTGAAGGACAGGACTTCAGGCAGCTTCGTGATTACCGTAGCGGTGATCCACTTCGCTCGGTGGATTGGAAAGCAACCGCGCGCTCGGGTCGCCTCATTTCCCGTGAGTTCCAAGAGGAACGCAATCAGCAGATCGTGTTCATGCTCGATTGCGGCCGGCGCATGCTGGCGCACGATGGTGCGCTGTCCCACTTCGATCATGTTCTCAACGCCGCATTGTTGCTCGCATCGGTGAGCCTGCGGCACGGTGACGCGGTTGGCCTCCTCACCATGGGGACCGAATCCGTCGAACCGGCTCGCTTTGTCGCGCCGCGGCGCTCGCCCACGACCATCAATGCGCTACTCGATGCGGTCTACGATCTGCAACCGACCTACGGCGCCACCGATTACCTGCGCGCTGCCATCGATCTCGCGGGCCGCGTGAAGAAACGCGCATTGATCGTGGTACTCACGAATCTGCATGACGAAGCAATGGCCGACCTGGTATCCGCACTCGGGGTTCTTCGTACCCGCCATCTGGTTGTCGTCGCAAGTCTGCGCGAGCAGGCGCTCCGCGAAACCTTGATCCGAACAACGCCTCGGCTCGCTGATGCGCTGACCCACGCCGCCGTCGCGGAATATCTTCTGCAGCGGACCCACGCATTTCGACAGATTGAACGCCGAGGCACAGTCTGCATCGACGTCGAACCGGTCGAGCTCGGCGTCGCCCTGGTGAATCGCTACCTGCAGATCAAACGCGCCGGCCGGTTGTAATCTGCCAAGTGCCGCGTCCGCGTCCGCGTCCGCCGCACGCTTCCAAGTAGAATCAACAACCCCGCGCCAAGACGGCGGGGTTGTTATGGAAAGACAAAGACTGCGAAACAGATAGTTTGAAAAACGCTTACGCGGCAATCAATGACAACAACGCAGCTCGCCCGAACGAGGCATCGATCGATTAATCCTTCGCGTCAGCCTATAGGCTTGCGCGCGGTCCACCGCGCGCAAGCCTAGCATGTCGAAATACCTCGGCAACGCCATTGGCGTATTCGGCGCACGCCAGAACAATCTCAAGAACCTGACGCTCTCGATCCCGCTCGGCGAGCTCACCGTCGTGACCGGCGTATCGGGCTCCGGAAAGAGCTCGCTCGTCTTCGACACGTTATATGCGGAAGGCCAGCGCCGCTACGTCGAAACATTCTCGCCCTATGCCCGCCAGTTTCTCGAGCGCATGGACAAGCCGCAAGTCGATCGCATCGAGGGGATCCCGCCCGCCATCGCGATCGACCAGACCAACCCGGTGCGCACCTCGCGCTCCACCGTCGGGACGATGACCGAGCTCACCGATCATCTGAAGCTCCTGTATGCACGCGCCGCGCATCTGTTTTGCAAGCGTTGCGCCCAACCGGTGCGGCGTGATTCGGTCGATGCGATCGTCGAGGAGATTGCGCGGCGCACGCAAGCAATTGCGGATCCGCGCCTGATCCTCACGTTTCCGGTGCCGGTCCCGAAGAACTTTTCTCTTGGTGAGGTAAAGGAACTACTCGAGCGCCAGGGCTATACGCGGCTGCATAGCGAGTCGAAGACGTTGCTGGAAGTCGTGCAGGATCGCTTCCGGTTCAGCGGGGTCGAGCGTGCGCGGGTGACCGATGCACTCGAAGCCGCGCTCAAGATCGGCCAGGGCCGTGTGACTGTCACGGTGCTGCCCGAGGAGGGCGCTGCGCCGGCCAATGCGCCGGTCTGGCGCTTCTCGACCGATCTGCATTGCGCCGACTGCGATCTGCACTATCGCGATCCGATCCAAAGCGCCTTTTCGTTCAACTCGCCCATCGGTGCGTGTGAAGCATGCAAGGGATTCGGGCGGATCATCGGGGTCGACTATGGCCTCGTCATTCCCGACGAATCGAAGTCGCTGCGAGGTGGTGCCGTCAAACCGTGGCAGACGCAGAGCTTCAAGGAATGCCAGCGCGACATGG
>JBJXGX010000018.1:0-17400 GCA_046160305.1 Burkholderiales bacterium | reverse complement strand
CAACGACAGCGGGCTGGAAATCGGCGCATGTCTTGGCGTGAAGAGCATCGGAAAGCCGTGTGCGGGAAAACCGCATGCACGGTTTGATGAGGGAGGGCAGGCGCGAGCCTGTTCTCTACTCTACCCTCTTAACTTGTCCCCTATTATCTTGTCCCCTATTATCTGGCTTCAATTCACATGAATGCCGAAGTTCGTGTGGCCCGCGCCCGATGAGGGGCCGTATTCGCCGTAGAGGGCGCCGCTCAACCGGTCCGCGCCGATGCCATCGAGTGTGCCCAGCATGCTGGCAAGATTGCGGCCGCCCATCTCCACATGGGTCTCGCGCGCATAGCCGTCCAGAAAGCGGCGCGCGTCGGCGAGACGGCGGTCAGAGAGCATCTGCATGAAGTCGCGGTCGAGCGCCTGATGCGCGGTGAGAGGCCAGCTAGCGGGGTCGCGCACGAGTTTGTGCGACAGCGCCGAACTTGCCACGAACACGACGCGCTTGCCCGAGCGCACCGCGGCATCCCGCACCGCGATGCCGACGCGATAACACTCGTCCAAATCGGCCAGCACGCAGGTGCCCATCGTCACCACCGGGATACGCTGCGCCGGGTCGAGATATTGCAGCGGGACGAAGGTGCCGTAGTCCCACTTGTAGTGCTCGGTTTCATTGCGCCCGGCGAGCAGACCCTTGGCGGCGATCTCGTCGGCAAGCAGGGCGCCGAATGCAGGATCGCCCGGCCGGTCATAGGGCACGCCTGGAATTAGGTCGGGCAACTCGTCTGAGACACACACCCCCAGATGGCGCGCCTGGCAGGTGACATACCAGGTGAAGGTCGTGACCCAATGGGCGGATTGCAACACGATCACATCGGGCCGCAATGCCTGGATGGCGCGGCCAAGCGCGTATTCGCCCGCGATCACACCGGCAAGAAATGGCGGAGCATTGGCCTCGATGCCGATGCGTGGTGAATGGGATGCGATGGCGCTCATCACGATCTGGCCCGCCATGATTGATCTCCGTGATCTGTCCGAGATGGGCATGGTATTGGATTCGACGCCGACTTGCCGGGCGTCCTCCGCTGCGTCCGGCGTTACGCTAATCTTCGGGTGTCGAACGCCAAGTCATCGGCCGCGAGGCCTGTGGAGGTGTGATGCTTCTCCGATTGTTCGCTCCGCTGATTGCTGCCGCGTGCAGCGTCGCTTGGGCCCAGCCCGCACCGTGGCCCGCCAAGCCGGTGCGGATCATTGTTCCGTTCGGCACCGGCGGCGCGGCTGATCTGATGCCTCGCTTGCTTGGTGAGCGCCTCGCCGCGCATTGGGGTCAGCCGGTTCTCGTCGACAATCGCACCGGCGCGGCCGGCAACATCGGGATGGACGCGGGCGCCAAAGCGACGCCCGACGGCTACACGTTGCTTGGGGCGCCGAACGGCAATCTGGTGGTGAATCCGCACCTGTACCCGAAGCTTGCCTATGACGTTTTTCGCGACCTCATGCCGGTGGTGATGATCGCCGCCGTGCAGAACGTTCTGGTGATACATCCGGAGGTGCCGGCCAAATCGGTGCGGGAGCTCATCGCGCTCGCCAAGGCGAAGCCGGGCATCCTGACCTACGCCTCGCCAGGTCACGGCAGCCAGGCCCATATGGCGGGCGAGTTGATGAACGGGATCGCCGGCATCGACATCGTCCATGTGCCGTACACCGCGGTCGGCGCTGCGCTGAAGGATGTGCTCGGCGGACAGGTGTCGATGATGTTCGCGCAAATGCCCGCCGCGCTCCCTAACGTGAAGGCGGGCAAGCTGCGGGCCCTCGGCGTTGCGAGCCCCGCGCGCTCGAATCTGCTCCCCGACACGCCCACGATTGCCGACGATGGCGGATTTGCGAGCTTCGACGCCGTCTCGTGGTATGCGTTGATGGCGCCGGCCGGCACACCCGCGTCGATCATCGCGAAAGTCGCCAACGACGCGGCGAGCGCGCTCCGCGCAAATGACCTGCGCGAGCGTTTGTTGTCGATGGGCGCGGAGGCCTCGGGCGAAGGGCCGGATGCGCTTGCGGCAAGGATGCGCAGCGAGTCGGACCGCTGGCGCGAGGTAATCCGGCGCGGCAACATCAAGGTCGAATGACATGCTGGCCAACGCAAGAATGTACTCGGTGACACCGGCGGCCAAAGCCGCTTGGCGCGCGATCATCGACTGGGCCACGCGATTCGCCGCTGTCGAGGTTGAATTCGTCGAGCATGAGCCGCCGCTCCTACTTTCGGATCTATGGGCGCGACCGGATCTTGGCGTCGTGCAGATGTGCGGGTTGCCCGCCTCGCTCCGCGCGCCGGCGCCGACAATTCTCGCCGCACCGGTGCCAAGCCTGCCACGGTACGGTGGGCGTGCGGTGTACATGAGCGATCTCGCGGTGCGTGCTGATTCAACTTTTCGCACGATCGAGGATACGTTCGGCGGCGTCGCCGGCTACACGTTGAAGGATTCGCAATCGGGTTATTTCGCGTTCCGTTACTGCCTGCTGGAGCATCATCCGGGCGCGTCCTATCGAAAAATCGTCGGCCACCTCATGAACGCGCGAGGCGTGATCCGCGCACTGGTGGCCGGCGAAATCGACATCGGTCCACTCGATGGTTATGTCTTCGATTTGATCCGCGCCGGCGACCCGCAGTTCGCCGCGCAGGTGCGGATCGTTGCGATGACCGATTCGACGCCGATGCCGCCTTTGGTGGCGACCGCGCCGATCGACCCGCCCGCGCTCGAGCGGCTGCGCGGCGCGTTCCTTGATGCGCATCGAGCGCGGCCACTCGATGCGGCGCGTGCGGCGCTCCTGATCGACCATTTTGTGGTACCCGATCTGGCCGCCTACAGCGAGACCCGCCGGCGCGCGGAGCGGGTCGAGCGCGCAGAGGGCGATGGATCCGCAAGGTGGCTGTAATCGGGCCGCACGGTGCAGCCCGCTTTGCTAAACTGGGCTATGCCGCCTCGCGGAGCTTGTAGTCGCGGATCAAAACATCGGCGGGCAGACCGAGCCCCGCGGAAAGTCGGCGAATCATTTCCAATGTAAGCGGGCGCACGCGATTGAGAATCTGAGGATTGCGAGCACGGCGAGGCGGTCAGCCTCGCGCGACCCCTCGGGTGCATCCCAAAGCGTTTCAACCTCTTTCAGCGCGGCTGCGTGATCACGCTTGGTACGGATGGGACGCAATTCCATGCCTAGAACCTCAGATTGTCGAAGCATCGATGCGGTCGTCCTCACGGTGCGTACCGACGAAATGA
The DNA here is from genome assembly GCA_046160305.1 of Burkholderiales bacterium. GTDB lineage: Bacteria > Pseudomonadota > Gammaproteobacteria > Burkholderiales > SG8-39 > SHXR01. Next base: position 14,146 of record JBJXGX010000018.1, on the reverse strand, counting down.
ACAAACATGATGCCGCGGTTGTCGTGGACAGCCACCACCAGGCGGTAGTCATTCATCAATACGGTGCTTGGCGGGGCCCATGAATATCGAGGCCCATGAATTGACGTTCGCAGCGTCCGGCCGTACAGTCGCGCTCATCGCATCGAAAAGGAACGATCATGGACCTCCGGCTTACGGGCAAGACTGCAATCGTTACGGGCGGCAGCGAAGGTATCGGCAAGGCGATCGCATTGGGGCTCGCGCAAGAAGGCATGGACATCGCGATCTGCGCACGGCGGCGCGATCCGCTCGAGGTGGCTGCCGCGGAAATTCGCAAAGCCACCGGTCGCAAGATCACCGCCATCCCGGCTGACCTCACCAAGGCAGCCGATGCCGAGAGCTTCATTCATGCGGCGGTCAAGGCGTTGGGCGGCCGTATCGACGTCCTCGTCAACAACGCGGGCTCGGCGGCCGGTGGCACGGTGGAGTCGCTCAGCGAGGACGACTGGGCGCAGGCGCTGCAGCTCAAGTTCATGGGCTACGTGCGTTGCACCAAGCACACATTGCCCTACATGGTGAAGCAGGGTGGTGGTCGCGTCGTCAATCTCATCGGCAACGACGGCATCAAGGTGTCGTACTGGGAGATCGCACCCGGTGCGGCGAACGCCGCGGGGCAGAACTTCACCAAGGCGCTCGCCGGCCAGTACGGCAAGCACAACATCAGTTTTTGCGCGGTGAATCCGGGGCCGGTGCGCACCGAGCGCTGGACCGGGCTGGTCAATGCAATGGCGCGCGATATGAAGCTCACGTTCGATGAAGCGAACAAGCTCGCGCCTGCCTCGATTCCGCTTGGCCGCATTGCCGAAGTGGAAGAGGTGGCGGATCTGGTCGTTTATCTTTCATCGCCGCGCGCGTACTTCGTGAATGGCACGATGATCGAGATCGACGGCGGCCAGCAGAAAGATCTGATGGATCGCCTGCGCGATCGGAAGTAGGCCAACACCACGCGGCTCTCCCGTTCTGGCCCTCTCCGCTTGCGGGTGAGGGTGGGGGAAAGAGTGCGAAGCGCGCGAGCGGGCTCGCACTCTCCGGTGACTACTTCGGTCGCATGCCGGCCTTCTCGAGGATCTCTCGCCAGCGCTCGTAATCGGTGCGCATGAAGGCCTGGAATTCATCTGGGCCCTTGAGCACCGGTTCGACACCCTGGGCATCGAACTGCTTCTTCATCTCGGACGATTGCACCGCCGTCACCACCAGCGCGTGCAGCCGATCGACAATCGGACGCGGCGTGCCGGCCGGCGCCATGAAGCCGAACCACGGCGCGAAATCGAAGCCGGGAATGACCGTCTCGGCAACGGTCGGCAAATTGGGCAGCGCCGGAATCCGGGACACCGACGTCGCCGCGATCGGACGCACCGTGCCCGCGTCCACATGCGCCTTCAGGCCGGCGAGCTGGTAGAAAATCATCTTGACTTGCCCACCGAGCACGTCGGTTATTGCTTGGCCGACGGCCTTGTACGGCACATGCGTGAGCTGCAAGCCGAGCCGCTCGCCGAAGAACTCGCCGGCCAGATGGGCGGTGGTGCCCGGTCCGGCCGAGGTAAATGTGAAGCCCGGATTGTTTTTGAGGAACGCGACCAGCTCGCCGGGCGTCTTTGCCGGCACCGATGGATGCACCGCGATCAGGTTCGGCACGTTCGCGATGAGGGTGATCGCCTGGAAGTTCTTCACCGCGTCGTAGGGAACGTCCTTCATCATGAGGGGGCCGGTGCCGTGGCTTGCCACCGTGCCGATGACGAGCGTGTAGCCATCAGGTGCGCCGCGCGCGGCCTCGGCACCGCCGATGGTGCCGCCTGCGCCCGGCTTGTTCTCGATGACGACCTGCTGGCCGAGATCCTTGGTGAGGCTCGCACCGAGGACGCGTCCGATGATATCGGCGGTCGAACCGGCACCGAACGGAACGATCAGGCGAATCGGCTTGGTGGGATACGTCTGGGCGAGAGCGCCAGGACCGCCGAGCGCAATCGCGAGCAGTATGCAGACAGTGCGCATGATGTCGATCCTCGATCGAATACGTCGCGGGGGGGTATCGGACGGCTACAGCTCATGAAAGAATACCAGGGTAATCCAAATCCACTCACCAGGGAGTAGGCCTCTCATGCTCGCCGACAAGCCGATCACCGACCCCTATTACGCCAACATCGATCGGATCATCCGCGAAGAGGGCGCGGCGAAAGTGTCCGAGACCGAGCGCATCTTTCGCGTCGCGCGTTGCGCGAACGGGGCCGGCATCGACTATAGCGATGTGCGACGGGTGATCGCGGATATCACCAACCTCTCCGCGTGGTACGACGCCTGGCAGAAATGCGCCGATCGCTACGCACGGCTCGCGGCGGACGCCGAGGCGAAGGGCCGCACCCTCACCGCCGGTGGGCATTGGTTTCGCGCGGCGCTGCTGTACCACTACGCGCAGTTGTTCACGCGTCCTGAAGATGCGCGCCGCCGCGAAGGACAAAAGCTGCGCGTCGAATATTATCGGCGCGCATGCCCATGGCTGCAGCCGCCGGTCGAGGCGGTGTCGATTCCTTACGGCACGCTCAAGTTGCCCGGATACCTTCGCTTGCCGGTGCCCCGCGCCGGGCGCGTGCCGGTTGTCATCATGATCCCGGGCGCCAACTCGGTGAAAGAAGAGTTGCACCACTGGGCGGAATGGATCGTGAAACGGGGCGTGGCCACCTTGACTGTCGATGGCCCGGGACAAGGCGCGATGTCGGTCGCGAACGGCGGTGTGCCGTGCGATTTGCGCCGCTTTCATGAGGCGGTGTCGGCGATGATCGATTATGCCGGCACCCGCGACGAGCTCGATGCTTCACGCGTCGCGCTGCTTGGGCAAAGTACCGGCGGCAACCTCGTGCTGGGTGCCGCGGGCCATGAGCATCGTCCGCGCGCGGTCGTGTCGCTCGGTGGCGGATTCGATTTTCGCGGCAAGACTTCCGCCACCACGCCGATCGATGTGAAGGAAGAAGCGCGCGATCTCTACGGTTTGCCGTCACTCGATGCGCTCGCGGCGTACATCGCCAAAGACGGCTCGCTCGCCGGTGTGATCGCGAAGATCCGCTGCCCGATCCTGCTGATCCATAGCGGCATGGATTTTCTCGTGCCGCAGGGAGAGATCGATGCGATCAAACGGGAGGCCACCGCGCCGTGCGAGTCGCTCTACTACGAGGACATGGGCCACTCGATCACGGGACGCAATGTCGAGATGAGTCCGGCGATGGCTGATTGGGTGGTGGAGAGATTGCTTGCCTAACAAGTTGGGAAGCGGGAAAAGGGAAGCGGGAAAAGGGAAGCGCCTGGCTCTATCGCGTGCCGTAGAGAATGCGATGCAGGAACCGTAGGAACCGTAGGGCGGAAAAGCGCAGCGCATTCCGCCGCACGAATGCGCAATGCATTCGACGACATTTTCCTACCTCGGCTTCGAGACGGCGGAACGCGCTGCGCTTTTCCGCCCTCCGGTTTGGCGTTTCCTGTTTCCCGCCCTGCGCTACGGCGCAGTGCCCAATATGCCATGCAGCCGCACCGGCGAAATCGGTAGTCGCCGCACCGCACCTGGGCGCCCGATCGCATCGTCGATCGCCGCAGCAATCGCGGCGCCGGCCGCATTGATCCCGCCTTCGCCGGCGCCTTTTACCCCAAGCGGATTCTGCGGGCTCGGTGCATCTTCGAAGAGCAGGATCTCGACGTCCGGCATCTCGGCGATCGTGGGCATGAGGTAGTCGGCGAACGTGGTGGCAAGCGGCTGGCCCTGATCGTCGTACATGAACTCCTCCAGCAGCGCGCCGCCGATGCCTTGCGCCGCGCCGCCCGCGAGTTGTCCTTCGACCAGCATCGGATTGATCATGCGACCAATGTCGAACGCGATCACGAACCGCTCGACGTGCACGCCGCAGGTTTCCGGATCGACGCGCGCGACCACCGCATGGATGCCGTAGGGATAGTTCATGTGATCCGTCTTGAACGATCCCTCGGCACTCAAACCGCCCGCGCGTTTTCGTGCAATCTCGGCAAGGGAGAGCGAGACGCCGCTTGCATGCATTACGCGCCCCTCCGCAAGCGACAGCTCGTGCGATGGCTTGGCCAGCAGCTCTGACGCCATCGCGATCGCCTGATCGCGCACCGCCTCGGACGCAGCCTTGACCGCCGAGCCGGTCATCACGGTCACGCGCGACGCGAAGGCACCACCACCCACGTCGATTCGATCCGTCTGACCATGGATGACGCGCATCGACTCGATCGGCACGCCCAGGGTTTCGGCGCAGATCTGCGCCATTACCGTCTCGATGCCTTGTCCGATGGATGCCGCCCCGGTCACGATCTCGATGCCGCCGTCGGGTTCGACCGTGACGATCGCTTTCTCGAACGGACCCAGACCGCTTTTCTCGACGAAGTATCCCAGGCCGAATCCGACCTTCTCACCGCGTGCACGCCGGCTCGCAAGCGCGGCTTGCAGCGCGTCGTAGCGAAGATGGGTGAGTATCTTGTCGAGCAGGAGTTCGAAATCGCCCGAGTCGTAGATGACCTGTGTGCCCAAGGTGCCGATGCCGCGATCGAACGGCATCGCTTCGCGCGAAATGAGATTGATCCTGCGCACATCGATACGATCCTTGCCCAATGCATCGGCGATCGCATCGAGCAGCCGCTCGCGCGCGAAGGTGCTCTCGTAACGCCCGGGCGCGCGATAGGTGCCGGCGGGGGTCTTGTTGGTGAGTCGCACATGCGCCGTGACGCGGTAGGCCGGGATTCGATAGGGGCCGGGCAACATCGCCGCGGCAAGATCGGCCACCGTCACACCGTGCGTGCGGATATAGCCGCCCTGGTCCGCCCAGAACTCATCCTCCAGACCGAGGATGAAGCCGCGGTCGTCGATCGCCGCGCGCAATCGATGCACTTGATCGCGTGAATGGTTGGCCGCCAGCAGATTCTCCTGACGATCCTCGATCCATTTCACCGGACGCTTGAGTCGCATAGCTGCATGGCACACGAGGACGTCCTCGGGATACAGTTCGCCCCGCACACCGAACCCGCCGCCTACATGCCCCTCGTAAAGCTGCACCATGCCGGCCGGTAAATCGAGCATGCCGGCAATCGTGTTCCGGTTGAAGTGCGGCACCTTGGCGGCACCCAGCATCGACAACTGTCCCTTGGCCGGATCAAAGTACGCGAGCGCCCCGCGCGTTTCCATTGCGACGCCGCTATGGCGGCCGACCGTGACTTCCAGCGCGATGATGCGATGCGCACGCGCGAATGCATCGGCGATATCGCCGTACCCTTTGGTGAGCACCGCCGCTTCACATTTGAGCCCCGGATGCGTATCGGGCATGAACGCGGGCGGCTCGTCGGTTGGTGTGAGATACGGTGCGAGAGGATCAATGTCGCAGGTGACAAGTTCGGCGGCGTCTTCGGCCGCGTAGACGTTCTCGGCAAACACGACCGCCACCGGGTCGCCGACATAGCGCACATAGTCACGCGCGAGCACCGTTTGCCGAAACCGCTCGAGACCCGATACTTTCGACAAACGAAAATCGATCGGCGGAATGCGATCGACATCGGGCCATGTCCAGATCGCCACGACACCGGGCTGCCGCAACGCCTCGCGCGTGTCGATGCGACGAATGCGTCCGAACGCGATGGGCGAGCGCACCACGCGCATGTGGAGTTGGTTCGGATAATTGAGATCAGCCGCGAACCGGCCGGCACCGATCAGAAGCGGGCGATCCTCGAGGCGCTTGAGCGATTGGCCGATCGCGCCCATGCGCGAGCTACTTTGTTCCGCGCATGGTGACGGCAGCCGCGCGCACCGCCTTCAGGATGTTCTGATACCCCGTGCAACGGCACAAATTAGACGACAGCACATGACGCAACTGCTCGTCGCCCATATTCGGCTCGGCCTCCAGCGCGCCGACCGCCAGCATGAGAAAGCCCGGCGTGCAAAAGCCGCACTGCAATCCGTGATGTTCCCAGAATGCCTGCTGCATCGGATGCAGGGTGTCGCCTGTGGCGAGCCCTTCCACCGTACGAATCGACGTGCCGCGTGCTTGCACCGCGAACATGAGGCATGAGCGAACCGGATTGCCATCGACCAGCACGGTGCACGCGCCGCATACGCCGTGCTCGCAACCGACGTGCGTGCCGGTCAGACCGCAGTCGTCGCGCAACGCGTCGGCCAGATTGCGGCGTGACTCGACCGTGATGTCATGCGTTCGACCGTTGACCTGCAAGGACACATCCACCTTGTTACTCATGCGGTTCCTTTCTGCGCGCCTCGCAATGCCGCGCGAATACGCTCGGGTGTGACCGGCATCTCGAAGAATTCGATGCCGAATGGCGCGAGCGCATCCACGATTGCGTTCACCACCGCGGCGGGGGCGCCGATCGCGCCGCCTTCGCCGACGCCCTTGGCACCGGTGATGCTGGCATCGGTGGTCGTCTGCAGATGGTGGATTTCGATCACCGGTACTTCGTTCATCGTGGGCGGCAGATAGTCGGCCAAGGTTGTGGTGAGCAGGTTGCCCGATTCGTCGTACTTCAACTCTTCATAGAGTGCATTGGCGATGCCTTGGGTGATGCCGCCATGCACCTGACCATCGACGATCATCGGATTGATCAGGATGCCGGCATCCTCCACCGCGAGAAAACGTTCGATGCGCACGCCACCGGTACCAAGATCGACTTCGACGATCGCGACATGGCATGCGTTCGAGAAGGTACCGCCGGGATCGTAGGTGGCCGAGTCGCGCAGGCCCGGGCCGAGATCGGCACCGAGTCGATGACTCTGATGATAGGCGGCGCGCGCAAGGGTCGCGATATCGATCGAACGATCGGTCCCCTGAATACGTGCCTTGCCCTCGGTGAGCTCGATGTCCTCAGCCGAGGCTTCCATCAACACCGCGGCCACCTTGCGCATGCGTTGCGCAAGGCGCCCGCCGGCGATCTTGCAGGCGCCACCGGCAATCACCAGCGAGCGGCTGGCGAACGTTCCCCAGCCATACGGCGTGCTGTCGGTGTCGCCATGGATGATGCGGATACGATCCGGTGCAAGGCCAAGCTCATCGGCCACGATCTGTGCGAGCGTCGTGCGCAGGCCCTGGCCGTGCGGCGATGCGCCAATCCGTACCTCGACGAAACCGCTAGGATCCATGGCGATCTCGACGGTCTCATAGCCGAGCACGATTTCCATCTTGCGCGCGGCGAACGCGGGCGTGCCGTAACCCGAGCGCTCGCTGAACACCGAGAAACCAAGGCCCAGGTATCGACCGCGCGCGCGTTCGGTTTTCTGGCGGTCGCGAAATGCGGGAATGTCGATGGTTTCTGCCGCGCGTTCCATCGCCGCGCGATACGAGCCTTCATCGAACGTGATGCCGGTGACCGACTGGTACGGGAACTTCGTGATCAGGTTGCGCCGGCGAATCTCGATCGGATCGATGCCAAAGCGTGCGGCCGCGGTATCCATCAACCGCTCCATCGCGAGGGTGAGGACCGGGCGCGACACGCCGCGATACGGCACCATCATCGTGGTATTGGTGACGACGCCGCGGGCACGCACGGCACACTCGCGGAAATCGTACGGTCCTGGGAATTCCGCGAGCGCCATCAAGGGTTCCACGCCGCATGTCGTCGGATAGCACGAATAAGCGCCGACATTGCAGCGCATGTCCGATTCGATCGCGAGCAATTTGGCATTGGCATCGAACGCGCCACGCACGATGTAGTGCTGATCGCGCGCATGCGCGCAGGCGAGCAGATTCTCCTGGCGGTCCTCGATCCACACGACCGCGCGCTTCAAGTGCCGGGCGAGCCACACGAGCACGACGTACTCGGGGAATAACGGCATCTTCTGCCCGAAGCCGCCGCCTACGTCGGGCGCAATCACGCGCAGGTCCGATTCGGGAATGCCCAGCACGTCAGCCAGACCGGTGCGCAGCATGTGCGGCATTTGCACCGAGGCAAAGAGCGTGATGCGACGCGTGATCGGATCATAGGATGCGTGCCCACCGCGGGGCTCCATCGGCATGGCGCTTTGGCGACGCGCGCGCACATCGATATCAACGACGCGGGCCGCACGCGCGAATGCGGCATCGAACCCCGGCGTGCGCATCGACCCTTCGACGATTACGTTGCCTGGCGCTTCCGGATGCACGCTTGGCGCGGAGGGGGCAAGCGCCGCGTCGACATCGATCACCGGATCTTCGGCATCAATGTCGACCAGGACATTTTCCGCGAGGTCTTCCGCCTGGGCGGGATCCTCTGCGACGACCACTGCGATCGGCTCGCCGACATGGGTGACGCGGTCTCGCGCCAGCGCGGGTTGACCGATCCGCACATAGTCGGGACGATGCAGGATCGGACAGATCGGCTTTACGCCGACGAGATCGGCCGCAGTGAACACCGATGCGCCCGGCGGCACATCGATCCGACGGATACGGCCGCGCGCGATTGCACTGCGCACGAATCGCACGGCGAGTGCATCGCTTGCGATATCGCCGACGAATCGACCCTGTCCGATCAAGAGGGTCGGATCTTCGAAGCGACGAATCGATCGTCCAATCCAACTCATTCGCGCGTCATCCTGCGATGAAGGCGCGTTCGAGCGCGCGACGCGTGGTCGCACGCACGAGGTCACGCCGATACGCGGCCGAGGCATGGATATCGGCCATCGGCTCGACCACGCTGGATGCGATGTCGCCCGCTGCCGCGAACGCAGCCGCATCCGGGGATTGACCCACCAGCGCGTCCTCGACCGCTTTGAGCCGTTGCGGATGATCCATCACGCCGCCCACGCCGATACGGGCTTCGCGGATCTTGCCGCCGTCAACGCGCAACGCGGCGAGCGTCATGCCAAGCGCGAAATCACCGGCACGGCGCGAGAATTCATAGAAGCCGCAGCGCCAGGTCGCATCAAGTCGCGGGAGACGGACTTCGGTAATGACTTCGTCTTCGCGCAACTGCGTCGAATAGATGCCGTTGAAGAACGAGCCGCCGGATAGTTCGCGTGCGCCTTTGCGGCTTCGGGCGACGATCGTGGCATCGAGCGTGGCCGCGACCAGACACCATTCCGAGGCGGGATCGGCATGCGCGACACTGCCGCAAAACGTGCCACGTTGCCGGATCGGATAGTGCGCGATGTGCTGGACGACATCGGTGAGCAGGGTGCCCAACAGTCCGTCGACCGCCGGCCGATGAAATGCCGCGTGCCGGGTGAGGGCGCCGATCGCGAGTTGACCGGGCAGCACCCGCAGCGAGTCGAGCTCGGTGACGGTATTGAGGTCGAACAGATGCGCCGGGCGCGCCAGACGAAAATTCATCGTCGGCACGAGACTTTGTCCCCCGGCGATCACTTTGCCGTCGTTGCCATGCGTGGCAAGCAGCTCGAGCATCGCATCGACGGTCTTCGGGGCGTGATACTGGAAGGCGGCTGGCTTCATTGATTATCGTCCGTGAACTCGTAGTAACTATAGCTGAAGTCAGAGGATCGGATTCGCCGCCGGCAGCCCGACCGCCACGCGGCCGAACTCCGGTCCATTGATGTCCCATGAAAGATGGATCTGCGCCGCCGCCGCGTGGATATCGCGAAATCGTCGCTGTAAATCGTTGTCGAGATAATTCGCGGTCGCGCCCGACATGCCGTAAAGGAGGTCCACGGCTTTTACGCACACGCCGGCCGCATGCGTGGCGTCGCGGCGCCAGCGCGCGCGATCGAGCAACGCGGGACGCTCGCCCGCCGCCACGAACGCATGGGCTTCGCGAATGTTCTCGCGCAGGAGCAGGCGCGCGGTGTCGATCAGTACGCCTGCCTCGGCGATTTTCATCTGCACGGTCGTGTGATCCGCGATCCGCGATCGGTTGTAGATGGACACCTGCGAGCGCATTTTTTCCAGGAAATCCTCGTATGCGCCACGCGCGATGCCAAGCATCGGCCCGGCCACCAGATGTCCTATGAACGGCAACAGCGGCAACCGATAGGCGTCACCTGGAATGGACAGGATCGTGGGCGTATAGCCTTCGCGCGCCAACGCCGGATCGAACACCATATGCTGCGGCACGAACAGGCCGTCGCACGCAACATCCTTGCTGCCGGTGCCGGCGAGGCCCGCCACATGCCAGGTGTCGATGATCTCGATGTCACGGACGCGAACCGTCACGATGCGCGCGGCAGGCTTGCCCTCGGGGCCGGCACCCTGCGCCATCGCACCCAGCATGATCCAGTCGCTCGCATCGACACCACTCGCATACGGCCAACGGCCGGAAAACCGATAGCCGCATGCGACCGGCTCGAGACGCCCGGCGGGAAACACGAGCGTCGATCCGATCAGCGCATCCGGGTTCTCGCCCCAGACGTCGTCCTCGGCACCGGCGGGCCACATGGGCAGCATCCAATTGTGCGCGACCAGATTGATATAGACCCACGCGGTGGAGGCGCAGCCGCGGCCAAGCTCCGTGGAGACTTCGAGGATGACGCCGAGGTCGGTCAGATAGCCGCCATAGCGCTCGGGACGCAGGATGCGCCAGAGCCCCGCATCGTGCAGATCAGCGATGGTCTGATCTGGAATGCGACGGAGGCGCTCGGTCTCGGGCGCACGCTTGCGCAGGACGGGCGCGAGCGCAGCGGCACGGGCAATCAGTTCGTCACGGGATGGAGCCGGCATGGGTGAGTCTCCTCGATCGACATGAATGGCGCTCGACGTTGGCTGTTTAGCATGACGGCTCAACCATGCGTGGCTTCTTCGAGTACCTCAGTAGCCCATTGATTAAGGCTCTTGCCCGCCGCCTGGGCCGCGACCAAGGCCGCACCGTGAACTTCCGGTGGCACGCGAAGCATCAGCTTACCGGACGCCGGCTTTTCGGGGCGAACACCCTGTTCCTTGCAATCGCGCAGAAACCCTTCGACGGCCGACACGAACGCGGCGCGAAGTCCCTTCACCGTTTCTCCATGGAAGCTGATCATGGTGTGCAGCCCAAGCACGCGACCGACGAAGATGTTATCGCGTTCGTCGAACTCGATTCGGGCGGTGTACCCCTTGTGACGCATGATGTTCATGGCTTCACTCCTATGCGTTCAAACAGCTCGCGAGCCTCTTCGACTTGATAGCGCATGGCTTCCTTGCCCGGGTGCGGGCGGTGACAGTGCCAATGCTCACCCTGCAGCGCGATCTTGACGCGCGACTCTTCGCGCTCCGTGACCGAGCCGCCCAAAGCCACAACCAATGCTTCGATGTCGGAGAAGACGACGGACGGCGAGGTCGGCCGGGCGAAGGTGGCTCGAAGCGTCTTGCGGTGCTTGGCATTCACAGCGAAGAATGCTAGCGTTATTAGCTAGCATATGCATGCACGAAATGATAGCTGCAAACGACCGATTGAGACGTCTAGACAGTATGGCTACGTGCAGGCGGGGTCACGATCGGATCAAGACCGATTAGTGCGACAGCCTGGAGCTCGCCGGGCTGGCGCACGCAGGCGAGCCCACCCGAGGTGATCGCAGAGCGTCTTGACCGGGACGTGCGTGCCAGCGAAGCGCGCTTGCGACGGACTGCCCGATTGCGTTGTTCGGCACTGATCTCATCGACGCTTCAGGCAGCCTGCAGCATAAACTCGACTTTCACAGTCTCAAACGGGAACACGATACCGCCTCCTTCGGCTCGCTCAATGAGCCCGGCATTCAGCAGCGCCGTCACGTCGCCGTGCACCGCCTTGACATCTCGGCCGACGCGGCGAGCAGCCTCGCGAATCGACACTGGGCCGGCACCGCACAGCATCTTCAGCAGTTCCCATCGTTTCGCGGTTAGAACCTCCCATAGCAATTCTGGGGTAGCGAAGCTGATACGGGCCGCTTTCTCCGGTTTTCCTGTCTTTCCGGCCCGCACGAATTCGGCCATTGCTTCGGCAGGCGACCGTACATCAAGAATCACGGTTTTCACGGTTCCACCTCGCAATGTCGCGCTGAAAGTCGGCGACGAGCTGTTCTAGGCTCGAAAATTTATAGACACTCTCTTTCTGACCAAAGAGTCGGTGGTCGCCTTTGCACACCTCATTGTCATATCTCAGGACGCACTCGCCTCGTACCACATAGGCCAGCCGGTATTTGAAGCCGTGAGTAGAGCCCACGACCGGCTTCGGCAGTTGCCATAGGATCAGCTCCGCGAATGCCTCGTCTGAATAAATGATGCGTGTTCGAAGGAGCTCCGCAGCCTTCTTGTTGGAGAGAATACCAACAGTGCATCGATGTTTTCAATCTCTCCAACAACGGTACGGCGCGCCGTGTTGCCGAACGTCAGGCCCGAGGCGCTGCGGCAGAGCGTAGCGACACGGGTACCGCAAGCAAGCGAAGCGCAATTGCGGCGGTCGGCTCGACCGTTTTGCTGGGCCCCACAATTCAAAGGAGTCAGCGTCATTTGTTTCTTCATCCTGTTTGAGCTTTCTCGCTCAAAGCAATTAACTCCTTTAATTCAATACCGATCAGTGCGACAGCCTGGAGCTCGCCGGTCTCGCGCTCGCAGGCGAGCCCACCCCGGTCTACGTGCCCGATGCCGGCGATGAGGTGGTGGTGCGCGATCGGGCGTGCGCCCGCGAGGATATGGTCGTGACGCGACGGCAAGCACGCCAAAGGCCGAGCGCACACCAGAGAAATCGTCAGGCCTTGCAGCGACATTTGCTGTTGTGCTGCGGCAAGACTGAGGCACTGTGCGCAATTCGACCCGACTGCTCAATGGCCGGGCGATCCACGCAAACGCTTCATCCTCCATGTCGGCCGAGCGTCGCGAGAAGATGCATGGTAAAATCGAGCCTGGCCCCTTTCCTCTTTTTCATACGAGCAACGCATCGCGCCACTCCGTAAGGAACGGTATGAGATTCTCGAACCGAGGTTTGTGTGGGGTAAGTATCTCGCGGAGCATGTTTGCCACGGGATACGAATCGTTGGTATCGACGCCAAGACTGGAGATCACTTCGATCGTTTGCTTGGCTTGAGTTGTGGGTGCGTCGAGAGCCCATTCAGGACTGTGCTTCCAGTGATTGGCGGCGGCATTTACCAGTTGGGCCATGGATCGGCCTGTCCGATGCTTCGGACCGCGCGCAAGAGCCTCACGCTTGTTACCCTTGAGTTGGCTCTGGCTCACGACTGCGGTAGCGTACGTTTGACACGCGACGAAGCCAAACCCCGCGAGGTACTCAATCTCATCGAAGATCCCAAACGCATCGGGATCTGGGCTTGAGCGAGGCTCCGCCTGCAATCGGTCGAGACTTGAGTCCTGCAAGGCTGCTGCAGCCCTCAGAAAATCGAGATCGAAGTCCAAGATCATGACCCGCGTCCTTGTCGTTCCCGTAGCCGTCTAACGTTGCCGATAACAGGCTCGACACGAGCGGGCGAAGCCCGCTTGTGGAGGGTCTGTGTTAATCGGCGGGTTAGGTCTCACGTCTCACGAGACCGCGTAAAGCCTACCCATACCCACCAAATTGCCCATAGGAGGACAACGGGGAGGACGCCCACGAGGAGGAAGGCGTACCAACGGAAAAGGGACTCGTTAAGATAAGCGATGAGACACACAGTGACCCAGATCGTACTTAGCACCATCGCGAGCCGTTTCGGTCCGGAGAAGTTACGCATCAGCGCGGCCAAGCCCCATAGATTTGCAGCGCGAACCCGAAGACCATGAGTATGGCACCGACTGCCGCGTTCCGAGATTGCCGGAGTCGGTCGCGAACCGGAGGCGTCTCGAGATTTTGTTCGTCGGTCTCTCCGGACCAATAGGCGGACCCAAGTTCAATAGCCTTCTTCTTCGAGATAAGCAACCCGTAGGTGAGGAAAGCAACGCCGACGGCGTCCAGCGCTAGGCCAAGAACAGATGCCCATTTCGGATCGACCATTGTCAGACCTAACGATCCCGAAAACTGGCCCGACACGAGCTGGCGAAGCCCGCTAGTGGAGCGTCCGTGTTAACCGTTGGGTTAGGTATCACGCTACTCCCAGCTTCTCTTCGCAGCCTTCCTTGGCTATTCGCGGGGCGTTGCCCCCACCTTGATCAGGACGTACCCACCCCTCGTCTAGGCTCATTTCAAGGAGATTCTCATAGGAGAGTGGTGTGTCCAAGGCACAGCGAGGATATTCATCCTCTAC
>JBJXGX010000017.1:0-3437 GCA_046160305.1 Burkholderiales bacterium | reverse complement strand
GGCGTTTCGCGCCAAGAATCGCACGGGCTTCAATCAGCTTCGCGACGCGGCGCAATTGATTGGCTAGCCCGGTGTTCACATTCGCGAACGCCTGATCGGACAACGTGTTGTTCGCGGCGAGCTGCGCCGCGAGCGCTTGGCTCCCCGCGATGCCGGTTTTCATCGTTGTGGCGGCCATCTTCGTGAGCTTCGAGGTTGACGCCTCGCCCATCGTCCACAAATCACCCATCGCCTTGTACTTGGCCTGATCGACGGCATTGTTCTGCGCGACACCCTGCAATCCGAACGCGCCGAGAGACGAAGGAATGGACGGCGGCGCACCGGTCGGGCCCACCAGGAACACATCGTTGCCGGTCACGTTGAGGGCCACCGATGTACCGGCTGGGTTCAACCCCTGGACCTGGTTCGCGACCAACCCGCCCCAACCCATACGCGCCGCCGTCGTTACAACCGCGGTCTGATGCTGCTGCGCCTGATCGTCGTGCGAAAAAAGATTGACGGGACGCAACGCGCGCATCTGTTGATACTGCACGCGGGTTAGCGGTTGCATCAACGTGCCGGCGTTGAGCAGAATAGCGAGTCGATTCGCGTTCCATACCGCTTGCAAAGGCTGAAGATTCGGATTGAGGCCGAACCGTACCTGACCCGCGGTAGCGAGTGGGACGAGCTGGCCTTGCGCGATGGCGATGTTCGGGCGCGGCGTCTGATACTGGTTGTATTCCGCTGTCTGTGCGGGAATCACCATGTTGTTGCCGTCGTTACCACCGTATAGAAACACGCAGACCAGTGCCTTGTAGTCGCCAGCGGCCTGTGCCGCGGCATTGATGAGGCCAAGGCCGGGCAGCGTATTCGCCACACTGAGGGCGCCGCACCCCAACATGAAATTCCGACGAGAAATGTTGCTCATGGTTGCAAACCTTTCGGTACGAGGAATCCGCACTGCACCGTTCCGTAGCGTAGGTGGGCGGATTCCTGATCAAGGGAGAGAAGGAGGTAGCTGGCCGGAGCAGATCTACTTGGCGATCTGAACCTGGGCGGCAGTGACCACCAGATAGATCGCCGTTCGCACACGTTGCACCGCGTTAGCGGCCGGGACGGCAGTCACAGCCGTGACGATCGCCGCTTTCTCTTGCGCGGACAGCGGGTTGTTGCCAAATAGCGCCGTGACCTGATCGACCAGCGTCGCCGGATTGGCCGCCGCCGCGTTCAAGGTTGCCGAGTTGGTCTTCGTGCCCGTCGCACCAGTTACGTTCGCGACCGGGGCCACGACCTCGTTGCGGGTGACCAACAGCTCGTTCACGAAATTGGCTCGGCTCAGGACCGTGCTGGTATGCATGATCTTGAACTCCGGTCCGAGAATATCAGTGCCAGGCGGTACGTAGTCCGGCGGGAAGTAGTTGAACACCGTTGGCGACTCGAACGGCGGCTGACCCATCGCGATCGCCTTGTCGATCAGGTAGACGCCGTCGGTGGTGCCATCGAGAGCACGCAGCAGGTTGGTCATGTACAGCACCGGTTCGCGCAGTTTGCCCGCATTCGGATCGGTCTTGGTGTCGCCGCGCGCTTCCGGGTCAAGCATTATCGTTCGCAGCACCGCCCGCAGATCGCCACGAACACCTTGCCCGTTGTTGTTGAAGGCCGTCGCGACCTTGACCACATACTCCGGGCTCGGGTTCGAGGTCACCAGGAACTGGATGAGCTGCTTGCCGATGTACGGTCCGACATTCGGATGATTGAACACGTTGTTGACCGCATCCTCGACATCTTTCTGCGGTGTCTGATTCGCAGGAATCACCGTGCCTCCCAGCAACGTTTTCGCGGTCATGTCGTGTTGCGCTGGAACCGCGACCATCTTGCCCTCGAAATACTGAGGATTCGGAAAGCGTGACACGGCACCCGGTAGCGGCGGATACGTCCAACCTGTGAACACTTTCGCGAAGTTCTCGATCGTGTCCTGATCATAGGTATTCATCGGCTTGCCCTGCGCATCCAACTTCCTGCTCCCGTCCGGATTCAGGAGGAATTCGCCAACCGAGAAGAGCTGCAGAAATTCGCGCGCATAGTTCTCGTTCGGCTCGGTGCCCTTGACCGGGTCGGCCTTGACGTTGTCGACCATGTTGAGGTAGGCCCCCATCACCGGCGACAATGTTGCTTCCGTCAGGATGTCTTTGAAATTACCGAACGCGTTCTGCATCAGCATTTGCTGAAAGTTACGCATCGCGTAAGCCGGATCGATCGTGGCGCCCGACACAACGATGATCTGCGACAACGCGAAAGCCACCCGCTGGCGAAATTGATCCTGCGCCGCGATCGCGTTCGCGAAGAACGTGCGCTGCAGCGGATACACGCTGTAGCCGTCACGCAGACACACCGCGTTATTGTTTGGGCATTGCTTGGCCGGATCGACGTCCACCACGGGCATCACTGCATAGGTCGTCGCGGGTTTCACTAACTGCTCGGCCAATGCAAGTGCCGGGCCCTTTTGCATCACGTCTTGTACACCTGCTGCAGTCGGTCCGAAGCTCGACTGTTCCATGAATCGCCTTGCATCGCCCGCCGACGTCGGTTGCGCTTGCACCTCAGCCGGTGTGTTGCCGCCGGGTGGCGTGAAATTGGGCGGCGGCGCGACACCCGTTCCCGGCGCGGGCGTCGGGCTGGGACTTGGGGTGGGGGTCGCGGCAGGCGTACCGGGAGAATTCGAGCTCGCTGGCGAACCTGTTGATGTGCTCGATCCGGGGTCGTTACTCTTTGAATCGAGGAAGCAGCCGGTGAGCGCGGTGCTCACTGCAAGGGCGAGCGTGGTTGCGGCGCGTCGCGTGAGAAAACCCGTGGATACACGGTTGGAGCTTTGAATACAGCGCATTGGGGAGCCACCTCCTTACGGACGATTAATCGTGCTCAAGAGGGCGCGTTGAAGTGCGCGATCTCTTGAATCGGTGGCTGTGGGAGAAAAAACAGCGGGTGAATCGCGGTGCCTTTGGCGCGTCAATGGGTACTTGCTCTTGACGCCGCGTCGCACTCTCTTCGTCGCCGCATGATGATCGCGGCGTTGAACATGGATCGAAATTTATTCCGTCGTGATCGCCACGTCAACGCGATCGGGTCGAAACACCGACAGGCGGACCGATGATCGCGACGCGCGGGATTCGTCGCACATCTACTAACGCCCTTCCAATTCGCAGAAAGAGACGAACGGTCACGAGAACAGCATTAACGGAATTGCGCGACTAAACAGATGCATTTGAAAGCGGAAATCCACCCCGGAGGATGCATAGACGATTAGCGCAATCCGTCTTCCCCTGCGACGTCATTCGCACGCAGCCCGCCGAGGCGCGCATGCAGTCGGCCGCGCGATGCAAAGGCGAACACGATGACAATCTCGTCGGGCGCCGGTGCATCACCAAAGGTTACCGACATCGTGTCGTAATGGGAGCGCA
>JBJXGX010000016.1:0-8704 GCA_046160305.1 Burkholderiales bacterium | reverse complement strand
GTGGCCGACAATGCTCCGCTGACCGTTGCCGCGGCGAAGGCGGCGATCAGCGAAGTGCTGAAAGATCCGGCCAGACGCGATATGGCAGCCTTGCAGAGCAAGATCGACGCATGCTGGGGCAGTCACGATTACCACGAAGGCCGCCTTGCCTTCATGGAGAAGAGAAAAGCACAGTTCGCCGGGCGGTGAACGTGCGCGACCGGTGCCGATGAGCAGCGAGGAGATGGTGTTATGCCGATTTTCGCAAAGTGGCAAGCGCGCAAACGGGTGGCCGATAGGGTCGGCCTTGGCTGGTATTTTGCCCTGAGATACCTTTTTCCCATAGTCGCGCTTGCCGTTCCGATTGGAAGTGCGCAGGGGCAGAGCTACCCGAACAAACCGATCCGAATCGTGACCGGCTACGCCGCCGGCGGTGGGGCCGATATAGTGGGCCGTCTATTCGCAGAACACATAGCGCCAAAACTGAGTCAGACGGTCATCGTCGAGAACCGCACCGGCGCCGGAACCAATATCGCCTCGGAATACGTTGCGCGCGCGGCCCCGGACGGGTACACGTTGTTGCTTACATCGAACAACCACAATCTCAATTCATTGATCTACAGCAACCCCGGTTATGACCCTGTCAGGGATCTCGCGCCGGTCATTGAGCTTGTCGAAGGCGCGTCGCTTTTATCGGCGCATCCAAGTGCGCCATTCGATTCATTGAAGGCGCTCGTGGATTTCGCACGTCAGAAACCCCGATCGCTTTCGTACGGCAACTTTGGAGTCGGAACGCCGGTGCACATGGCCATGGAGCTGTTCAAGCTCGCGGCCGGCATTGATGTCGTGCACGTCCCCTATCGTGGCGCCGGCCAGTCGGTGGTCGATGCGGTAGGCGGACATATCCCACTGGTTATCGGATCGATCGCATCGATGAAACCGCATATCGATTCCGGAAAATTGCGCCCGCTGGCGGTGTCGACCTCGCAACGTGCGACGAATCTTCCCAACGTGCCGACGATGGCTGAATCCGGATTCACGGATGCGGTGCATAGGATTTGGCTCGGAATTCTGGTGCCGGCAGGAACGCCACCTAACGTCGTAGCGCGGTTGAACAAGGAGATGGCGGCCGTGTTGTTGAACCCTGCAGTCCGGGACAAGCTGGATGCCATCGGATTTCCAGCGGTCGATGCTCGAAGTCCGCAGGACTTCGAGGCGATGCTGAAGGCCGATTTTGCGATGAGCCAGAGGATTGTCTCCCACCTCAAACTGAAGGCGGACTGACACAATGCCGACCTGAAAGGAGAGATCATGTTCATCAAACACTCCATGCTGCTCACGCTGCTGGCGATCCTAATCCTAGTCGGGCTTTCGCCCGGTACCGCCACCGCGCAGGCCTGGCCGAGCCGGCCCATTCGGTTCATCGTGCCACTGCCTCCCGGCGGCGCCAACGATATCCTGGCGCGCCTGTTTGCCGAGCGGCTGCAGGCGAGCCTCGGCCAGCCGGTGATCGTCGAGAACAAACTGGGCGCCGGCGGCAACATCGGCACCGATTTTGTGGCGAAGCAGCCCGCCGACGGTTACACCTTGCTGTTGTCCTCGAACACCCATGTCGTCAACGTCAATTTCTTCGCCAAGCTGCCCTTCGATCCGATCAAGGACTTCGAACCTGTGACGATCGTCGCGTCCATTCCGTTCGTGTTGACGGTGAATTCGAATCTTCCGGTCACGACGATGAAGGAGTTCATCGCCTATGCGAAGGCGAAGCCGGGCGCAACTTTCGCCACCGCCGGGATCGGCACACCCCATCACCTCGGCGCCGAATTGCTGAAGACCATGACCGGTATCGAGATCGTGCATGTGCCCTACAAGGGCGCCGCTTTCCTGGTGCCGGCGCTGCTCGCGGGCGACGTAACGTTTTCCATCGCCTCGATGAATACGCTGTTGCCGCACTACAAATCCGGCAGGCTACGCCCGATCGCCGTAGCCTCGGGAGCGCGCGTGTCGGCGCTACCCGATGTGCCGACCATGGCGGAGGCCGGCCCGCTGCCCGGCTATGAATTGGACGTCTGGTTCGGCGTGATGGTTGCGGCCGGCACACCGCGCGCGATCGTCCTGCAACTGAACGCCGAGATCAACAAGGTCGTGCGCGACCCGCAGGTCGTCATGGAGCGGCTCACCCCGGTCGGACTGACACCGATCGGCACCACACCCGAGCGGTACATGGAGGTGATGAAAGCAGACCTGGTGAAGTACGCGAAGATCACCAAGGATGCCGGGATCAAGCCGGAATAACACGGTGCCCCTCCGAACATCAGTGACGAAGATTCCAATCGAGGCGAGGCGAACGGTGCCAAGCAATTTCTTCGGATACTCTTCTCGCGGGTACTCTACTTCAGGTACTCGATGGGTCGCAATGCTTGGCAATCCAATCATCGAAGCTGGTGATACGCTGACGCATTCAATCCGTTCGAAGGTGCTCAATGTGGCCCTTACGCTCGTTCCTCTTTGTTCCGGCGCATCGCAAGGAGCTCGTTCCCAAGGCGATCCGGGTGCGACCGGATGCCGTCGTGCTCGATCTGGAAGACTCGGTGCCACCCGAGCACAAGGCGGCCGCACGCGCACTGCTTCGAGAATCGATCGCGTTACTCGCGGCGGAGCGGATCGCGCCGTTCGTGCGCGTCCACGCGTGGTCGGATGCGACGCGTGAAGACATCAAGACCGCAGTACATCCCGGTCTTGCTGGTGTGATACTGCCAAAGGCTGACTCAGTAGAAGAAGTCCGCAACCTGCATGATCTATTGTCCTTTCACGAAGGCGAGCGCGGTTTGGTGCATCAGTCGGTTGCGATACTGCCGCTTCCGGAGACGGCGGAGGGCCTGCAGCGCGCCGAGTCGCTAGCCCGTGCAAGCACGCGCGTCAAAGGGATTGTCGGCACGGTGAGCGGCCCGGTCGGTGCTGATGTTGCGCGGGCTTTCGGATTTCGGCCGTCGATGGGCGGCCTCGAACAGCTCTACATGCAATCGAAGCTGGTCCTCGACAGTCGCGCAGCCGGCGCCCCGTATCCGATTGCGGGCGTATTCGGTGTGCCGATGGATGACTTATCCGCCGTCGAAACACTCTTGAAGCGCGCCCGCGATCTCGGCTTCACCGGCAGCCCGGTGATGCATCCATCCCATGTCGCGATCGCCAATGCGGTCTACGCGCCGACTGCGGAAGAAGCAACCTACTATCGAGGCTTGCTCGCGGCATTCGCGGGGGCCGAGCGTGCCGGGCTCGGCGCAGTGCGTTATGAAGGCGCGATGATCGACTACGCAATGCTCCCGCACGCACGGTCGGTGGTGGAGGAATTCGATCGGCGCGAACAGATGAAAGGCGGAGCGGGATGAGGACCTGTCCGCGCGACATGAATCGTCATCGGGCATGACATGGCAACACCCCTCGCCGACCTCCGAATTCTCGACCTGACACGTGTCCTGGCAGGGCCGGTTGCCGCGCAGCACTTCGGCGACATGGGCGCGGACGTCATCAAGATCGAACCGATCGATCACGGCGATGACATGCGCATCTGGCCGCCATTCAGAAAGAGTCTGGACGGTTCGGTGACGACCGGCACGCCGTATTTCGGTGTCAATCGCAACAAGCGCTCGATCGCACTCGATCTCAAGGCGGAAGCGGGCCGGGAGGTGCTTTGGACGCTCGTGAAGCGGGCCGACATCGTGATGGAAAGCTTTGCACCCGGTGTCGCAGCGCGTCTGGGTATCGATGCGGTTACCGCACGCGGTCTAAACCCACGCCTCATTCATTGCAGCATCTCGGGCTTCGGGTCGGTCGGACCAATGCGCATGAGCAAGGGGTACGATTTGATCGCGCAGGCGTTTGCCGGCATGTTGTCGATCACCGGCGAGCATGATGGGCCGCCGATCCGCACACCCTACTCGCCTGTTGATCAAGTTACCGGACTGCACGCGATGGTCGGGATCCTTGCCGCGTTGCATGCGCGTGAAGCGACCGGCGTAGGGGCCGCGATCGAGGTGTCGCTCTTCGATTCGGCAACCGGGCTGCTCGGTCATATGCTGCAAAACTACTGGGAGCGCGGCACCGAGCCCGCGCGATATGGCGTCGGCCACGAGTCGCTCTGCCCTTACGAAGCGTTCGAGACCGCCGACACGCCGCTCATTCTTGGCGTCGCCAACGATGCGATGTGGCGGGTGTTCTGCGGGCTTGCCGGGCTTGAGGCGTATATAGACGATCCCCGCTTTCGCACCAACGGCGAGCGCGTTCGCAATCGGTTGGAAACGGTTGCGCTGGTTCGACCAGTGCTCCTTCGAAAACCGCGGAACGAGTGGTGCGAAATATTCGAGAAAGCGGGCATCCCTTGCTCACCGCTCCATACGCTTGGCGATCTCGCGACACATCCGCACTCCCGCGCAAGTGGAATGGTCTTCGATTACCAGCATCCGCAGTTCGGCCCGATGAGCGCTGTTGCGCAGCCGGTCCGCTACGAAGGCGAGCGCGCGGGCCTGCGTCGCGCACCGCCGGGCCTCGGCGAACATTCTGTCGAGGTGTTGCGCGAGGCGGGTTTCGACGACGTTCGCATTGACTTGCTGGCCGCAAGTGGTGTGATACGGTCGGCGAAGAAGATTTGAGACATCGAAAGAGAAAGGTGAGGCTGAGATGAAACGGTTCGGTATCGTGCTCGCGTTGGTTACCATGGCGCTCGCGCAACCCATCATCGCCCAGCAATACCCGGCGCGCCCGGTGAAGTTCATTCTGCCGTTCGGGCCGGGCAGCGGCACCGACATCTCCGCACGCAATTTCGCCGAAGAGTTGCGGGGTGAACTCGGTGAAACGTTCCTCGTCGAAAACAGGCCCGGTGCCAACGGGTTCATAGCCGCCGAAGCGGTTGCCCGCGCTGCACCCGACGGCTACACGCTGATGCTCACCGCGACGACGACACACTCGACCAATCCGTATCTCTTCAAGAAGCTGCCCTACGATCCGGTCAAAGACTTCGAACCGGTGGCTGCGCTCACCGAAGGCTATTACCTCCTGATCGTGCACAAGGACATGCCGGTCAATACTATGCAGGAATTGATCGGCTGGCTCAAAGCGAACCCGACGAAATCCTCATACGGCTGGGGTGCGACGGTGAGTCAGATCACCGGTGCGACATTCCTCAAGCGGATCGGCGCAACGGCCACCGGTGTTCCCTACAAGAGCAGCCCGCAGGCGGTGACCGATCTGATCGGGGGCCAACTTACCTTCATGTTCCAGGATATTTTGTCGGTGCTATCGCAAGCACGCGGCGGACGCATGAAGGTGCTCGCGACCACCTCCCCGCACCGTCTGCCGACGCTTCCCGATGTGCCACTGATGGCAGAGGCCGGCATGCCCAACTTTCATGCCGCGGCCTATACCGGGATTTTCGCTCCGGCGGGCACGCCCGCGCCGGTCATTCGGCGCCTGAACGATGCAGTCGTCAAGATCCAAAGAAAGCCGGAGTTCGCGACAAAGTTGGAGAGCTGCTGCGCGGCCTACATGCTGATCACCACGCCAGCCGAGTTCACTGCCTATTTGCACAAGGACCGCGCGATGTGGGCCGAACGTATTACCGCCGCGGAGATCAAGCCGGAGTAACGCTACGTTATTCGTTTGGTCTGCCGCCTACGTGGACGTAGCTTGATCGTCACTTGTGAAACCGGCAAAGGCCGAGGACTCAGCCAGCTGCCGAATTACCTCGTCGAGATCTTCGAACATATATCGAATTTTCTCATCTCTATTTAGCACATCATGTAAGGCTTTTGAGACTTCGAACTCAAGGCTCCACGGTTGGTCCGTACGCCATCGCAAGTTGTCGCTGAAAAGCTCGGCTCGTGACTTCCGAAGGTGATTGAGAATCAAAGCCGCATGGAGCGCGCTCGTACGATCACCGTCGCAGAGCAACTGGTGGCCAACGCAATCGAGCACCTCAACCATCGAACGGATCGCCAGTCCCATTTGCGCGGCAGAGGGCCTCGTGTTGCCTTGCTCCGCAATCCCAGTGTTGGGTACTTCGTTAACACGGTATAACGGTGGTTCGCGAAGCCGTAGCCACCCCATTCGTCGAAAGTTGCAGTTCTCACGGTCAATACCGACCCAGAATTGCATCACCTTCCGGAAGTGCGCCAGCGCCTCTTTCTTCGTCAAATCGTTGATCGTGACACGTAGTATCGGCGCAGATAATTGAAATCGTGTTGCGTCTTGCCACTGGGCACACTGTCCATCGTCACCTGCGGACGGCAGTAGTTCCAAACGCCCTTGCGGCTCCCAGAATCCCGCCAAGAATCGCGCCAACGTTCGGTAGATGGACAGCACTCCCCCACTCTTGTCGACGCAGGCCAAAAACAGTGGCGTTGGATGCTCCACCAGCCACTTGATGGCATCGTTGCCATCGACTACCCACGCGTCGTCCGCACTTTTTACCTGGACTGAGTAGTAATCCGTGACGACGGCTCGTTGTCCGATGGACTCGGTTAAGGTGCAGAAGAGGTCGACGCCATAATCGTCTTGTCGTCGTACTGGCGTTACTGTTCCCCATGTTGAGAAAAGGTAGTCCGCCAGGATTTCCGATCGACTGCCTTCGTGCAAATTCAACGCGATTGCTCCGGGCATGCTGACCTCCAGCGCGTAATGGCATACCGGTCTTCGCCTACACGTAGGGCTGAGCCGGACACAAATGCTGCGGATCTTCACCCTATTTTCGCCGCCCGTCGAGGTACCCATGAAAGTACCGAGATGGGGTTCGCGAAATGGGCAATTCGTGGCGGTCAGCTGATGGCCGATTCGATCCGTTCAACGATGAGAAAGCAGTCGACCCGTTGCGAGCGCAGATGATTGTCGGCGGTCCGCTAATCCCATCGAATACAATTCATCGTGCCTATCCGTTGTCCGCGAACGGCTGATGATGAAAAACGATCTACGAAATTCCCACGCAGGGAGGAATCATTCGTTGAAAATAGACGGCGTTACTCACACGTTCATCATCGCGGGAAACTTCGCTGCGGCACACGCATTCGTGTGAGAACGTCGATGATGCCTAATGGCGTCTGAAGAGAATCGACGCCATGACCGCTCGTGCTTGAACCCGGACGGCGCCCCATGAAGACGATCCGCCTCCTTGCGATGTTTTTTGTGTCTCGCCGGCACAAGCCTCGTGCTAGGGCAACCCTATCCCTCAAAACCGATCCGGCTCATCAACCCCTATGCGGCGGGTGGTCCGGGCGAACTGCTCGCGCGCGAAGTGGGGCTGCCGCTTGGCACGATCCTCGGCCAGCCGGTGGTCATCGAAAGCCGGCCGGGGAGCACCCGGATTCATCCACGCCGTGCATCCTGCCGAACCAGTCGCGCGCCCGCAGCAAGCGCGTGCATCTTGCCGCGCGCGGATTCGCGTGACCGCGGAATCATCCCGCAGTCCGTCGTGGGGTACAGATGCTCCGGCGCAACGTATCGCAGCGCCGACCGTATCCGGTCGGCGACCTGCTCGGGTGTCTCGACCTCTTCCTTGCCGACGTCGATCACCCCGACCATGAGGTCCTTGCCCTTCGCTTCGCCCAGCACCGCCGGATCGACGCCGGACGCCGCGAGCTCGACCGAGATCATGTCGATCGAGGTGGTGCGGAGCAACGGGAGCGTGCGCGCGTAGTGGCTCCAGTCGCTATTCGCGTTCTTCCATTTGAGGACGAGGCTGGTGCCGTAGCCATAGCAGATGTGGACGGCCTTCTTCGCGCGGATGCCGCTCGCCGCATCTTCGAGCGTGCGGATGCCCCAGGCCTCGACGTCATCGAGATAGATGTTGAAGCACGGTTCGTCGAACTGGACGATGTCGGCGCCGGCCTCGCTCAGCTCATGCGCCTCTTCGTTCAGTACCTTCGCCAGTTCGCTCGCAAGCCGGCGACGATCGTGGAAGTATTCGTCGGCAAGTGTGTCGGCCGTGGTCATCGGACCAGGCAGGGTCACCTTCACCGGTCGGCGCGTGTGTCGCTTCAAGAAACGCACGGATGCCGCGATCGCGGACGGCCGTCGACGCAGAGGACCAACCACGCGCGCGGCATTGACCGTATTCCCGTAACGCCCGCCGCGCGTGGGGATGCGGGCGAGCTGGTTGAAGTCGACGCCATCGAGGCACTCCACGAAGCCCCAGATGTAATGCCGGCGGCGCTGTTCGCCATCGGTGACGATATCGAGGCCGGCTTCTTCCTGGTCGGCGAGCGCAAGGCGCACCGCATCATCCTGTCCCTCGGCGAGCGCGTCCCCTTCGAGCTTCCATTGCACGACCATCTCGCCCGAGGTGGTGAGCCAGATGGGGCGCGGCAGGCTGCCGCAGAGCATCGTTTGCAGCATGCGAAGATCCTCAGAAAGATCGCAGGCTGCATGCTAACCCGCTACCGCGAGCCGCTCATGGGGGGACATCGCTCGCGTCGCCTCCGGTTCATGTCGGCGCTGGAATTCTTGCAACGGCCCGGAGGGAAGACAGGGCCCCTCCGCCCCGTCTAGCGCGCTGGTCCCGCGTCCACGCCACCATCTGATTCGCTTTCATGGCGCGCCCGCACCCAACGCTGCGTTGCGCGCCAAGATCATTCCAAGCCCGCCCGCGCCTGCCACCGCAGACTCGTGCGATCACGCGCTCGCGCAGGGTGCGCCGGCGCGTATGAGTTGGGCCAGGCTGCTCAAACGGGTGTTCGAT
>JBJXGX010000015.1:0-7163 GCA_046160305.1 Burkholderiales bacterium | reverse complement strand
GCTTGCTAAAAGCGGCTTCACAGAAACGACCGCCCTCGACCGCGCTCAATCGAAGGCCACCGAGATAATAGTTACGCTTAGTCTCCTGATAGGCATCGAGGAGCTCGTCCACAAGCTTAGGATCGAGACCGGAAGCGAGACCCCGCCGAACGGTTGCTAGCATGACCTCTCGCAGTGACAGCCTAGCTCTTCGCCTTCTGGCGTTTGCGACGCGTAACTGCGCGTCCGCGAGTTGCGTCCAGAACCTCTTTCACCTTTTCAGCACTCGGGAGGGCCTCTACGACAGACTCGCCGAGGGTAGTGATGCGCTTCTTTCCCCCGCTGGCATTGCTGAAGAACTTGCTCTGCTTCATGCCGTTCTGCGCCGTGGCCGCGGCGTTCGTGAAATTTTGGCCGTGAGCTTCACCGTTGAGCTTCGTGATGTCCCGAGTGGTGAACTGCGTTATGACCTGGGCGTGAGTCAGGTAATAGGCCAGGCACAGGAACCGTTCCAGGTCGGTTCTGGGCTGCTTCTGTTTCAGGAAATCCTTCGAGCTAAGCGCCTTGATCTCGCTGCCAGTGGCTTGCGGCCGAACCAAGCTGGGAACGCCGCCGCCACTGCCGGGCGTCCCGTCAGTAGCACTCATCCCGAGCCGAGAGAGAATCATTGAGACGGCGAACCGTCGCTGCGTTTCGTTGAGGGGCTCGAGCACCTCGAGCGCTGCTTGAATCGCCCCAAATTCCTCCGTGATGACTGATGTCTTCGCCATGGTTCCTCCTGTATCAGATAACTATGGTAGCATAGTTGCCACTGCCAGCGGTAACTGTGTTAGGCGGTGGCCCGCGGCCCACCGCCTAACTTTAGTTGGTGCGGACGGGCCGGAAGCGCCGTACCACAATTAACCACCGTGGCGACCCGCCGCACAACGGCGTTAGGCCTCTCGTGAACTCACGTATCGCTCACCAAGACCTCGCCATCGGCGCGTGCTGCGCGTTGACGCAATCTGTCAGTGTTCTTGAGGATGCCGCAATCTTGTATTCGCAGAAGCGCGCCTCAAGCAGCTTCCACCTCGCAGTCATGGCCCGCGAGGAGCTTGGTCGCTTCAATTTGCTCTCGATACGGCATCACGAACTGCCCACCAACGAATTCGTGGACGCCATTAAGCTTACGCGTCAACTGCAACCTCACAAGGTCAAGCTTCAAGCAGGGCAATCTACAGTTCCCGTTCCCATGTCGCCCGAACACTTTGCCGCCTGGCAAGCCGCAATCGAGCGGAATGATGAAGCGGCCTGCTCTGCGATATCACAACAAATTCGTGCACACGCCGCGCAGCTGAAACCGCATCAGGCGGCAGAGTTGCACCAACATCGCCTCAGGGCTCAGTATGTCGACTTTGACCCACAATCCGGCAGGTGGTCGCGCCCCTCCGAAGTTTCGATGGCTGAGGCCTCTACCCTAATCCGTACAGTAATGACCGAGATTGCAAACGCACTCCTTGCTGCTCAGGGTACAGCCTGGATTCACGCTGCATTCGCTACCCTTGGCGAAGCCAAGCCCGATATGGGCTCATTTACGCATCGAATCTTTGCACGTCTGGCCGAAGGCGATGCCTAACGAATAAGGTTAGATCGTGCGAAGCCACGATCTGAACCGTTTGTTGGACGAGCCCGGCCCCTGAGCGCGGGGCTGTCTACCTAGAAAATATGTATTGGGGAAGTACGCCAGTTTGAAGCTTTACCGGCAGAGCGGGGATTGGGGAGCCCGCTGCAGGCATGCCGTTGCGGCAGCCGATGCCCGTTTTGTTCGTTGGCGGGCCGATGATGCTGCGATTTGCACCGAGTCGAGGCGAGCCTGTCGCTCAGCTTATGGGCACTGATCGCCGGCGACTTGCCAAGGGTCGTAGGGCTTACAGGGTCAATGCGCCCCCTGGGTGGTAATGGGCAGCGGCATGAGCCCACAGAACACCGAGCGAATCCGCGTTTTTACGATCGCCATGACCGCCCCGCAGCAGGCGCATAGGATCGGCGCGCGTTCCTTGAACCACGTCACTGCCTGAGCGGGGGCGAACTTCAGCAGCAGGTGCAAAAGCGCGATCAAGCGCTTGCAGTTGGGATGCAGAAAGCCGAAGTTGCGGGCACGCCGGAATCCTTTGGGCAGCACGTGCTGCAAAACCAACCACAAGAAGTGCGCGCCGGGAACGGTTCGCTGTTCCATCTTTCTGGTCTTGGCGTTGCGATAGCGAAAGCTTACGTGAGCGTTATCGCAGGCAACGATATCCTTCTCGGCGATGACACCCCGATAAAGATAGCGCCCGAGGTAGATCAGCGCCTTCTCGCCGCTGCCCACGGATTTGCAATCCACCAGCCACTTCCCGGGGTAGCGATGGGGAAGTGTCAATCCGGCGGCTTCGATGGCCGCGAGCATCTTCGCTCGGAAGACCTTGGCCAGGGCCTTGTGGTTGAACAGATAGCGCACCTTGGCGCTGCGTTTGGTTCGCCATCGCTTTTGCTTGCCGTCCACCGCTGCCGCCGGCATGAGCAGATGGACATGCGGGTGGAAATCCATCCGGCGCGTGTTCGTATGCAACACCGCGGTGGCGCCGGGGGTGCCCCGCAGCTGCTTGTCGTTCTGGCTGAAGGTACGTACCGTCTCCCAACAACAGCGCATCAGCAGTTCGTAGACAAGGCTCTGGTGCGCCCAGCTCAGCGCCCGCAATTCGGCGGGCAGGGTGAAGGTCAGCAGAAAATACTCGGCAGGCACCTGCTTCTTCAGTTGACGTTCCAGCCATTGCTGACTCTCATGGTGCTGACAGTGCGGGCAGTGGCGATGGCCGCAGGAATGCGGCACCAGCTTCTGGTGTTCGCATCCGGTGCATTTGACCTGCATCATGGGGCTGGCCTGCGTGCGGCACTGTTTCATGGCCGCCAGTGCTCGATAGTGCTCAGCGCTGAGCCGGTCCCGGTAGTGCCCCCAAAAGTCCGCTTCGAAGGTGTCCATGACCGAAGCCAGGCGGATCATTTGATCTTGCCCCAGGTGATGGCGAAGCCGTCCATCAGACCGTTAATGCGGTCGATGGCGTGATGCTTGGTCTGCTCGGTCAGATGGGTATAGCGCACGGTGGTGAGAATGGAGTGATGACCGAGGAACTTCTGCACCTCGATCAGATCCACGCCGGCCTCGATCAGGTGGGTTGCATAGCTATGGCGACTATGTCGCCGGCGACATAGTCGCCACTATGTACCCTTCCTGACTATGTCGTGTACGTCTTCTTTGTCCTAGTTTCCGCACTCGATTTGTAGCGACATAGTCTTGACTCCTTTCGTCAGCCCCGTGCAGGGGAAGGAGTCGACCATGAAGTGCGTCATCAACGAGCAGGTAGTTCTGTTGCGAGCGCCGGAGGGACCTCTGGCGGCATACGTTGCCGCGTTTTCAAAGTGGACCGAGGAGCAGGGATACGCGCCGTATTCTCTACATCGGCGGGTTCGTGTTGCTGCCGATTTTAGTCGGTGGCTCGCACAGAAGGTGGTCCGATTGCGCAGCGTCGGTTCTGGACATTCTGCCCAGTATCTTCGATATCGCGCTCGGCGACTGCGCAATTGCGAGGGTGATGCCACCACGCTGAAACAGCTTCTCGATTTTCTGCGTGATCGGGGCGCGATCCCCGCTGAGAAGAGACACCGACCGCGACTGAGTGCGGTTGATCGATACGCAACAGCGTTTGAGCGGTACCTGTGCGAGGAACGCAATCTGGCGAAGGCAACGATCGTCAACTATGTGCCGTTCATCCACGCGTTCCTCAACGATCGCTTCGGCAACGGCCCGGTCGCGCTGTCGCGCCTGAGTGCTGGGAATGCCGTGCGCTTTGTCCAGCGTCAGGCGTCTCGGCTGCATCTGAAGCGAGCCAAGTTGCTGACCACCGCGCTGCGCGCCTTCCTGCGATACGCGCGCTATCGTGGAGACATCGGCTTGGATCTGGCCGCGGCCGTTCCTATTGTGGCGAACTGGTCGATGTCATCAATTCCGCGGGCGATCGCGCCCGATCAAGTGCGCCGGCTGCTGGCCAGTATCAATCGGCGCACCGCGCTCGGACGCCGCGATTTTGCGATCTTGCTGCTGCTTGCGCGCTTGGGCTTGCGTGCCGGCGAAGTGGCCTCGCTCGAACTCGACGACGTTGACTGGCAGGCCGCATCGTTGAGCGTGCACAGCAAGGGGGGCCGACGGCTTCAACTACCGTTGCCCACCGAGGTCGGCGAAGCGATCGTCGCGTATCTGCGGCACGGACGACCGCCCAGCACCAGTCGTCGCGTGTTCTTGCGGGCCAGAGCACCTATCCGTGGCTTTCTGGGTGGGTGTGCCGTTGGAACGATCGTTCGGCATGCCATTCAGCGTGCCGGCATCGATGCGCCCACCACCGGAGCACATCAGTTCCGCCATGGACTGGCCACCGATATGTTGCGCCATGGCGCCTCGCTCGCCGAGATCGGCGAGATCGGCGAGCTGTTGGGACATCGCAGCCCTGAGACGACGAAGATCTACACCAAGGTCGATCTCGATGCGCTGCGCACGCTGGCCTTGCCGTGGCCGGGAGGTGCGCGATGAACACGCTACGACAAGCCGTTCAAGCGTACCTGCGCATGCGACGCAGCTTGGGATTCAAGCTGCAGGACGCCGGGAGGGGGCTGCTCGAGTTCGTCACGTTCATGGAGCGACAGCGCGCCACCTACATCACGCACTCGTTGGCGCTAGCCTGGGCCAAACAACCTTCGGGCGTGCAGCCCGCGGAGTAGGCGCGACGGTTGAGCTTCGTGCGCATGTTCGCGCGCCATCGCAGCGCCACCGATGCGCGCACGCAGATTCCGCCGCCGGGGCTGTTGCCCTACCGCCCCAAACGCGCGCAACCCTACCTGTACTCGGACCAAGAGATCCAAGACTTGCTGCGCGCGGCGTTGAAGCTGCCCGACCATGATGGACTGCGGCCCTGGACCTACCATTGCTTGTTCGGCTTGCTGAGCGTCTCGGGTCTGCGTGTGGGCGAAGCGCAGAACCTCGAACTGCAGGATGTTGACCTCAAAGCGGGCGTGCTGACGATTCGGGGCACCAAATTCGGCAAGTCTCGCCTGGTGCCCTTGCATGCTTCGACCCGCAGGGTGCTTGCCGACTACATCGCACGACGCGAGCGGACATGGGCCACACGTCCGGTCTCGTCCTACTTGTTCGTGTCCGGCTGGGGCACCCGATTGGATGGCGCCGACATTCGCCGAAACTTCTACCGCCTCTCTCGACAGATCGGGTTGCGCGGCCCCACCGATCGTCATGGGCCGCGCCTGCACGATATGCGCCATGGTTTCGCCTCGAAGACATTATTGCGGTGGTACCGCGCCGGGGAGAATGCCGAGCAACGCTTGCCGATCCTGTCCGCCTACCTCGGACACGTCCACTGGAGCGATACCTTTTGGTATCTGAGCGCACTGCCCGAGTTGATGCACGAGGCGATGTCACGACTGGAACGGCGCTGGGAGGATCGGCCATGACCGCCACCGTCAGCCTCGCTCCGCTGCTGGAGCGCTTCTTCACACAGCGTCTGATGCAGCAGCGCCGGGTCAGTCCGCACACCATCAGCTCCTATCGCGACACGTTCCGTCAGTTCCTGAAGTTCACCGAGCAGCGACTGCACAAGTCGCCCTGCACGCTGGCGTTCGAACAGATCGATGCGCCCCTGATCGTCACGTTTCTCGATCACCTGGAGAAGCATCAGCGCCTGAGCGTTCGCAGCCGCAACCTGCGCTTGACTGCCCTCCACTCGTTCTTTCGTTACGTCGCCTTCGAGTTGCCGACACACGCCGCGCAGATCCAGCGCGTGCTCGCCATCCCCAGCAAGCGCTTCACGCGCACGCTGGTGCGCTTCCTCACGCGTGTGGAAGTCGATGCCTTGCTCGAGACGCCGGACCGGCGTACCTGGTTCGGGCGGCGCGATCATGCGTTCATCCTGATGGCGGTCCAAACAGGTCTGCGCTTGTCGGAGATCACAGGGGCCACGCGCGAAGACCTCGTCCTTGGAAGCGGCGCTCATATCCGCGTCATCGGTAAAGGCCGCAAGGAGCGCTGCACGCCGTTGGCCAGGCCGACGGCCGCCGTGCTGAAAGCCTGGTTGCGCGAGCCACAACGGGGCACGGGGCATGTGCTGTTTCCCAACGCCAAGGGCGAGCGTCTGAGCGTTCACGGGGTGACGTACATGTTACGCAAGCATGGTGCCAACGCCTCCAAAGCGTGTCCTTCGTTGAAGGGCAAACGGATCACCGTGCATTTGCTTCGACACACGATGGCCCTGGAGCTGTTGCAGGCGGGTGTGGACCGTGCCGTCATCGCGCTCTGGCTCGGCCATGAGTCGGTAGAGACCACGCAGATCTATCTGGAGGCAACGCTCGCCATGAAGGAGCAGGCGCTCGCAAAGATCTCACCGCCGAATGGTCGACCGGGTCGCTATCGTCCAGGGGATCAGCTACTGAACTTCCTCAACAGTCTGTAGTGCCGGCGAACTATGTCGAGTGATTCGCTGTGTCTCTACGCGATGTGATCGGCAATTCACGACGCATCTCGCAGTGGCCCCTCCCACGTCACTCGACATAGTCAGGAAGGGTACATAGTGGCGCAAGCTGTGGGGCGTGATTTTTTTTTTGGACCGCAGGTCCCGACGACCTTGTGCAGGGTGGTTTGCACACCGCCCGGATCCATCGGTGTCGTCGCGCTTGCCGCCCCCTTCAAACCGCCGTGGCGATTGGGAAACAACAGCACGGGGTTACGATGCACATGCCAGAAGCGTTGCAAGGCCTTGTGTGTTGCTTGCGGCAGCGGAACGAAACGATCTCGATTGCCTTTGGCGTCGCGGATATGCACGCGAGCGCGTGCGGCATCGATATCGCCCACCTGAAGGCGCAGTCCTTCGCCCAGACGCAGTCCAAGGCTATAGAGGGTGAAGAAGAACACCCGGTAACTGACAACGCGGGTGGCGGCGAATATCCGCTTGGCTTCCTCGATCGTGACGATGTCGGGCAAGCGTTGCGTCTTGGGAGGCTTGATCAGACCGGGCGCCACCCAGGGCTTGCGCAAGACATGCATGAAGTAGAACTTCAACCCGTAGAGGTCAAGCTTGACCGTGCTCCACGAGTGCGACCCCACCAGTTCG
>JBJXGX010000014.1:0-12611 GCA_046160305.1 Burkholderiales bacterium | reverse complement strand
TGACCTTCGCGAGGTATGTGCGCATCTGCGGCGGAGATGGCTTCTCGAGCAGCGGCACCAGCCCCAATTCGAGAAGGTTCATGACGAGGCGCGAGCGCATTTCGATGTCGGCCCGGAACCACTGCGTGAGAAATCGCTCCGCGAGCGGCACCGCGAGAAATGCACCCGCGGCGAGCGCCAGCATGAGGGGAATGCCAAAGCGGATTGCGATCGTACGAATCATTGGTCAGCGACGCTTTGCAGGAAAGGTTGCGCCAGACTCCCTTTTACACCCAGGTGAAGTCAGCCGCGATGGATGGCGATCACTCTTGCATGCCACCATACGCCTGCAATGACCGTTCGTCTGCTCGGTCCCATTGATCGCACGCGCCTGATTTGGGGTCGATTCCGAATGGTACTTGCTTACGCCATCCAAGCGATTGGCCAGCCGCCCTCTCACTCGAGAACACGGTGCCCCGCGTTCCGTCGTTCGCCTAGGCTTAGACGATTGACCGTTCGCCCTGAGCCCGTCGAAGGGTGAATACCGGAGAATCCATAACCGGACCACCGCAGACCGTCGACACCTACGTTACCCCTCGACAGCAAGCGCGGTAAGAATCGCTTCGAGATGGACTTCACCAAGCTCCGTGGGATGACGCATGTTGTGGACTACCACGAAGCGCTTGATCCATTGCACCTACTGCTCATCAGTACGAATGCCGTAATGCAGCACGCGAATTCGCGCGCACACCTGATCGAGCAAGCCTCGCACCGGTTGCGGCGCTTCGTGAGAATCCATTCTCCTCCCCCTCGATTCAGTATTGCTGCCGAACGCAATCTTCACCCTCATTTCTGTGCGCGGAGCGCCGAAATCCGGTCAGATCCCGAACGCTCGGACGCGGAACGTAATAGGGACGGGGACTAGCCAAATCGGCAACAAGGCTGATACAGTCTTATCATCCAACGCCTCTCACACGGGCAAGGAAATGCGCGAACTCTATAATATATATATTTATACAGTATTCCGCCTAATCCTCGATTACCCGACTTGTTGGCCGTATGCGATGAAGCCCGAATTCTCGTCCATACACGGCGGGACTGGATTAAGCGGCGGGATTCGGGGACGGCCGACTTGGCCGTTAACTGAACGTTGGACAGCTCCAGCGTGACGTGCAATGAAAATTCGAGCATTGGAACCGTACGAGGTCAGTTTTCATCGCGAGCTTCGAATCCGGGTCTTGAATGATTCACCTGATTCTTTCGGAGAGACGGGTTCAGAGGCGGAAGCACGGCCACTCTCCTACTGGGAAGACTTAACGCGTTCGGTTACCGAGCCCAATCGTCATGTAATGTTCGTAGCTTTCGAAGGCGACGCCATTGTGGGCACAACGTACGGGCTCCTCGATCATGAAAGAAACGATGTAGGTCGGGTCGGTGGAATGTGGGTCGCTCCGTCGCAGCGGCGACGCGGAGTTGGGCGCTCTCTGTTGGCGGCAGTGCTTGTCTGGGCGCGTGAACGTGGCCTCAAGCGTGTTGGTCTGTGGGCACCAGCGTCAGAGCCTGCGGCCGTTGCGCTCTACTCCCGCGCAGGCTTCAAGGACACCGGGCGTCAGCGCCCACTGCCGACCAACTCGGACTTGCGGATCAGCGAAATGGAGATTGAGTTGTGAAAAGGAGAAGCTGTCCAACCCTTTGTTGCTACGGACGGGCTGCCGGCGCAGTGCCCATTGATGAATTCATCGCGGCCCGCCGCAGAATTGGATGTAACTGGCAGCGGTGCAGAGACAATCGCACACCTACGCGAGAACGGAAGAATAGTTTTCATGTTCTGCGAGTTCAACGGTACAGCAAAGATAGTCCGCCGTCACGGGCAGGGCGCAGTTACATTGCCAGGATCGGAGAGATGGAATGAATTGATTGATCACTTCCCAGATCAACCTGGAACCCGGTCAATCATCGCGGGGAAAATCTCACGAGTCAGCGATTCTTGTGGCTTCGGTGTGCCTAAGTATGAGTACGTAAAAGACCGGCAAGGTCTTGCGAAATGGGCGCAGTCGAAAGGTCCTGAAGGTCTGGCTCAATATAAGATCGAGAAGAACTCTCAAAGTATTGATGGCTTGCCGGGCTTGGATCCCGCCGTGCTTCGCACGCCGTCGC
Organism: Burkholderiales bacterium; assembly: GCA_046160305.1. Taxonomy (GTDB): domain Bacteria; phylum Pseudomonadota; class Gammaproteobacteria; order Burkholderiales; family SG8-39; genus SHXR01. The sequence goes on along the minus strand of JBJXGX010000014.1, from coordinate 10,475 downwards.
CCGGTTACGCCCCGCGTCTAGCTAGCTTCAAGAACAGAGGTGGATTAGTGGCATACCGTACCGAGAATGAGCAGCCTCAACCAGGTGGCTCGTCATCCTATCGCGTGGAGGTTAGCCATGGGCTTTGAGCTGCTTGCCTTCCTCGGAAGGACGCCCGAGTTGCGATCCTGGAAGGGGCGGCTCCCTTCCACCGTGATGTGCGAGCTGGGCGGCGACTTAAGCTTGGTGCCCGTGACCGGCAAGTTGTACCAGGAACTTCGCGCACGGCTGGGGGAGGAAGAAGCCAACCGCCTGGACGCCCAGCGCCTCCGGACCTACCCCTCACCGAGCTTCGAAGAGGGGGTTCGCCGCTGGGGCGCAGAAGCCTCGGCGGACACCGCCGTCGCGTATGTGAGCGTCGGTGAGTTCGGTAACCAGAGTCATGAGGAGGCCACGCTGTGGTCGGGCGGGCGGGAGATAATGTCGCGGGTTACGGTCGGGGCGGTGCTCGCCCACTTCCGCGATCAGGAGGGGCTCGACTTGGGCGACCGGCCAATCGACAGGGAGCTGGAGCGATACCGAGGCGAAGACGCTGCCGAGAAGTGGGCCGCCGCAAGCTCGCAGGGCGCCCCCCTGGGCAGATAGCGTGAAACCGGCGCCGAAGCTCGCTAACAAGCAATCCGAGCAGGACGTTCGCGAGCGGGCTTCACCCGCTCGCTCGGCCGTTCAATTGCGACGTTGGGCGTCATGGAATGAGCGTTTACGCAGATCCAGACAGGAGGGTAGATCATGTTGAAAGTGATTGCTGAGGTCACCACAGAAGTATTGCAAGCCTTCGCTGATGCATGGAACCGTCATGACGTCGATGCCCTCATGGCATTCATGACGGAGGATTGCGTGTTCGAAGGTGCGGCAGGCCCGGACGTCTGTGGCACGCGCTACGCTGGCCGCGAGGCCGTGCGAGCTGGCTACGCGGAGGTCTGGTCAACCTTCCCCGATGCCCATTGGGGCAACGCACGCCACTTTGTCCAAGGCGAGCGGGGAGTTTCCGAGTGGACGTTCACCGGAACACGAGCCGACGGTACTCGCGTGGAAGTACAGGGTTGTGACCTGTTCACCTTTCGAGGTGGCAAGATCGCCCTGAAGAACTCCTACCGCAAGAGTCGTCCACCCGTAGCTGTCGGGAATCGTTGAGCCCCCGCATTTGTGATCTTTGTCGCCCGACCGCGCAATGAACTGGACCTTCGACAGCGCGCTTCACTCGCCGGCTTCGAACGGTTATTGCGCTCGTTGGGCATCAGGCAACGGTTTACGTAAGTGGCTTCGGTAGGTGCCATTCGGGTCGGTTCCGGTATGCAGGTTGCAACGGCCCGCTGGAATGGCACCGGTTCCGGCAGGCTCTGGCCAACCGCCCCATCGCGCCGCACAACGGCGGCCCGAATATTCGTGGCGCGGGGTTGTTCGCGGGCTTGTTGATTGACCGCTTGTTATTGCATCATTGCGCGAAATCCGGCTTCCATCTGAAAAAGGAAGGAGCACGCCATGAGCCGAATACGCCTACTCGTCGGAACCCGCAAGGGTGCGTTCGTTTTGTCTTCGGACGGCAAGCGTGAACGATGGACTGTCAGCGGGCCGCATTTCGGCGGCTGGGAGATCTACCATATCAAGGGGTCCCCGGTAGATCCGAATCGGCTGTACATGTCGCAGTCAAGCGCCTGGTTCGGGCAGCTTATCCAGCGCTCCAACGACGGTGGCGAGACGTGGACGCCGGTGGGCAACAAGTTCGCCTATGAAGGCGCACTGGGCACACACCAGTGGTATGACGGCACGTCTCGACCGTGGGAGTTCAAGCGCGTGTGGCACCTGGAACCGTCGCTCGCGGATCCCGACCTTGTCTACGCAGGGGTCGAAGACGCCGCGTTGTTTCGCTCGAGCGACGGTGGACTCACCTGGCAGGAGCTCGCAGGATTGCGCGGCCACGGCTCGGGATCGTCATGGCAGCCTGGTGCGGGTGGGATGTGCCTGCACACGATCCTGCTCGATCCGCTCGATCCGCGGCGAATGTTTATCGCCATCTCGGCGGCGGGCGCATTCCGTACCGATGATGCCGGCGCGACATGGCGGCCGATCAACCGTGGATTGAAATCGCAATACCTGCCCGATCCGACTGCCGAGGTCGGCTTCTGTGTTCATCGCCTCGCCATGCACCGGTCGCGGCCACGCGTGTTGTTCATGCAATTGCACTGGGACGTGATGCGAAGCGACGACGCCGGCGAGTCATGGCACGAGGTGAGCGGCAACCTGCCCTCGGACTTCGGGTTCCCGATCGACGTCCACGCCCACGAGCCGGACACCATCTACGTCGTGCCGATCAAGAGCGACTCGGAGCACTATCCCCCCGACGGAAAACTCCGCGTGTACCGCAGCCGAACGGGCGGGAACGAGTGGGAGGCGCTCACGAAGGGCCTTCCGCAAGCGAACTGCTATGTGAACGTACTGCGCGATGCGATGGCGGTCGACGCGCTCGATCCATGCGGCATCTACTTCGGCACCACCGGCGGGCAGGTGTACGCGTCCGCCGATGCAGGCGACAACTGGAACCCGATCGTCCGCGATCTTCCGGCGGTGTTGTCAGTGGAAGTGCAGACCCTGCCATGATCCGCGTGGTGCTGCCTTGGCACTTGAAGGAGCTCGCGCGCGTGTCCGGTGAGGTGACGATCGATGTGAAGGGCGCGCTGACGCAGCGCGGCTTGATCGATGCCATCGAAGCCCGCTATCCGATGTTGCGCGGAACGATCCGCGACCAGATCACGCAGCGGCGCCGCCCAATGTTGCGGTTCTTCAGTTGCGCCAAGGATTTGACCCACGAGCCGCCCGATAGCCCGTTACCCGATGCGGTGGTGACCGGTGCCGAGCCCTTTCTGATTGTCGGTGCGATTGCCGGCGGCTAGGCGGCGCTCGCGCATCTTTGCTCACCGATCACGGCGTGCCCGCTCGAATCGAAAGTTTTCGAGCAACTCGCTCCCGGGTCCCGGTGCGATGAACCGGATGATGGCATGGTCGAATGCGCTGTCAACCGGCGTCTGCATAAGGCGTTCTTGGTCTCACCGGCGATCCAGCCGGCGCAACTTCAGGTGCTTGCACGCCTGCAACTTACCAAGAGGAACCACATGAACAAGCTGATCGCTGTCATCCTTGCCGCGACATTCGCAACCGTGACCTTCCAGGCCGTCGCGCAAGACAAGAAGCCGAGCGCCGAAGAGTGCAAGAAGGACCCGAAGATGAAGGGTTGTGAAGCAGCGAAGAAGTAATCGCGGTTCAAGCCAGCGAAAGGCGGGACGCGTTCCCGCTTTTCGTTTGGGCCGGACCCGTCGGGCATGGGCGGGTTGATCCAGGCGAGATCTTGAAAGCGGATCTGCATGGACGGCGCGACGATCAGCGCGGCAGCCGCACCGCGGCGTTCGCCTCGGCCACGACCCGGTCGCCATTCTTGAGGCGTTGCGCGACATTGACCACGTAGTGATCGCCATCCGCTTGAATCGCGGTGACTTCGCCCGTGGCGACAAGCGTGTCACCGGCAAACGCCATCGACTTGTATTTGAGCGAGAGTTTCAATATGAAGGCGCGCGGACCGGCCCAATCGATGAGTGCCTTCGCGAAGACCGCGCCGTAGGCCTGGCCGTCGATGATAACGGTGGGCAAGTTGACCGACCGCGCGTAGTCGACATCGTAGTGCAGCCGATGCCAGTCCCAGGTGGCCGCACCGTATGCAACGAGATCGACGGTGGTGAATGTGCGCGTCTGCGGCGGGACCGATTGGCCGATGCTCAGCGCGTCGCCCCGCAATGTCGGCGCGATCATTTTTTTTCTCCGGCGGGCTGGAGCGGCTGAAAGACCAATGTCTCGCGATTGACGGCCAGCAGCTTGCCTTCGGCATCGGTGAAGCGTGCCACCGATTGCACGAAGAGTTGCGTGCCACCGCGAGAGGCGGGACGCTCCTCGATACTTTCGAGCGTCCAGGTAGCCGAAATGCGATCGGCGGGCAGCACCGGGCGCGTGAATTCGTAGACGTTGCCCGCGCGGATGAGGCGGCATCCTTCGATCGGCAGATGCCATTCATGCCCGAAATAACCATCGTCGTTCGCGGGGCGGTGCGCGTATTGGCTCGTCTCGACCACGAGCGTTGGGGGCGCAATGACGGACGGGTAGCCCGCGGTCCGCGCGTAGGCGTCGTCGGCGTAAAGGGGATTGGTGTCACGCATTGCAAGCGCAAAGTAGCGGATGGAGGCATGGCTCAATTCTTCGCGGGCGGGGTAGGCAATGCTGCGGCCGATCCAGGATTTGAGGTCGTCGGTGAGAAGGGACATGTAGTTTCTACTTCGCTCAAATATTGACCAGGGGCCATGCTTTCTAAAGCGTTCAACCTCAGAAATTCACCACGGAGGAAGCGGAGGTACGGGAGGAAAAACGAACCACCCGCAGGATTGACGCGCATCTGAGCATGCACCGAGTTGCATTCCGGCGCTCGTGGACGCGACGGTGAATCCGATCGCCTTTCCTCCATTCCCTCCGCTTCCTCCGTGGTCAATTTCTGAGGCTTTAGATTTCTGGAAAATTAATCCAACACCGCAAACGGATCCACCTCGATCTGCATCTCCGGCCGCAGCAGCGCTTCGCATACCAGACCCGTCGAGGCGGGGTAGGGCTCCACCATCAATTTCGTTCGCACCGCCGCGACGTCGCGATACCGCGCCAGCGCGTTCGGCGTTACATATTCGATCGTCTTCACGAGATTGCGCGCGCTGCCGCCTGCCGCTTCGATCACCTTGAGTACATTCAGGTAGGTGTACTCGGCCTGCGCGATGACGTCGCCATCGTACAAGACGCGCTCGGTCGCCGGATCGAGCGAACCTTGTCCCGACATGAAAAGAAGCTTGCCCGCTTTCACCGCCGGACTGTATGTGAGCTTCTTGTAGCGGTCCCAGCCGGGGTTGATCGCAATCGGCTCGTCGCGCGTCGCGATGAAGTCGTATTGAATCAGCGCTTCCGGATGACACAGCCTGGGCATCAGGATGCCCGCCGCGCCGGGATAGACGGGGCCGAGGAATTCCTTCCGTACGCGTCCGGTGAATTTGTAGTTCGCAAGCGCGGCAGGCGTGATGTAGTCCACTGTCTTCACGACGCGATCGAAGCCGATGCCAAGCGCATCCAGCATTCGCTTCGCCTTCTCGAAGATCGCACGCGCCTGGAGAACCACATCTCCCGCGCCGACGATGTTTCCCTGGTCATCGGTTGGCAGAATGGTCGGAATGAACACCACGCCTGCCGAGTCGCGCGCTACCGGCATACCGGAGCCGACAGTGGTGGCCGCACCCACCGCACCCGCGGTGACCTCGATCTCAATGAATGCCTCCGGCCGCAGCAGACTTCGCACCGGCACGGTGTTGACCGCGGGTTGATGCGCGCCAAACACCTCTTCGCGTGCCGCCTTCGCTTCCGCGTAACGCTCGATGCCTTCCGGCTTCACATATTCAACGACCCGGACGACATCGTTCATGGTCAATCCCGCGCCATCGAGGATCGTGGCGATCTTCTGATAGGCGGTGCGCACCTGCTCGGTCATGCCGCCCTGCACGACAATGCGCTTCAGCACGGGATCGAACGCGGAGGCAGTATGGCCGGAGAGGTAGACGCGATCGCCCACCCTAACGCCCAGCGAAAACGAATAGCGCGAGTAGTCGAACCATGGAAAGGATTTCGGCTTGATGGCAATCGGCTGTACTGAGGGCTGCATCGAGGGCTCCACTGAGGGCTGCACAGAGGGCTGCACTGCGTGCCTCTATGGTTTCCGGGGTGTCCGCACGGTAGCGGCGGACCCCCGCGGGTGTCAAGCGCAGACGTGATCCTGGAACGGATGCGCTGCTTGCACCACGTGCTAGCATCGATGCAAGTGAATGCATTCCTCGTTTCAACCGGCGTTGTCGCTTTGGCCGAGATCGGCGACAAGACGCAACTGCTCGCCTTGCTGCTTGCGGCGCGATTCAAGAAGCCGGTTCCGATCATCCTTGGCATTCTCGTCGCTACATTGGCCAATCACGCGTTGGCTGGTGCGGTGGGGGCTTGGCTCGCGCAGGCGATCGGCGCTGCGGCGATGCGATGGATCCTCGGGGTGTCGTTCATCGCCATGGCGGTATGGATCATGATTCCCGATCGAATCGACGGTGCCGAGCCGGTCGCACCACGGTTCGGCGTATTCGTCACCACGCTCGTCGCGTTCTTTCTCGTCGAAATGGGCGACAAGACGCAGATCGCCACCGTGGCGTTGGCGGCGCGCTACGACGCACTGATCGCGGTCGTCGCCGGGACCACGCTTGGAATGATGATCGCCAACGTGCCGGCGGTCCTGCTCGGTGAGATCGCCGCGACGAAATTGCCGCAACGATTGGTCCACGGGATCGCAGCGGTGCTATTCGCGGCCATGGGGCTCATCGTCCTGCTGCGCATGGATGCGTGGATCTGAGCGCGCGGTTCCTCAGCTTCGCAACTGCCGCTTCAGCACCTTCCCGTTCGCATTGCGCGGCAGCGGCGCATCGAGGAACGTGAAGAAGTCCGGCACCTTGTAATCGGCCAGATGCTCCGCGCAATAGGCGCGCAGCGCCTCGCCCGAAGGGCTGGCCGATCGCGCCACCACGAACGCACGGCTTTTCTCGCCAAGCACCGGGTCAGGCTGCGCGACGAGGGCAACCTCCGTCACGTCAGGATGCGCGGACAGCACGCTCTCCACTTCGGCGCAATACACTTTGTAGCCGGCGCGATTGATCATGTCCTTCTTGCGATCGAACACGTACACATACCCGTCCGCGTCGATCGAACCGATGTCCCCGGACTTCCAGTAGCCGCCGACGAATTCGCGTGCGGTTGCCTCTGCGTTGTCCCAATAGCCTGGCACGATCATCGGTCCGCCGATCCATAACTCGCCGGGCTCGCCAATTGGAACCTCGCGGCCTTCGTCGTCCATGATGCGCACGTCGCCGCACGGGACGACGCGACCGACGCTTGCAAGATGCGCAGCCTGCTCGCCCGCCGGAATCACGGTCACCGGGGAGGTCGTCTCGGTCGCGCCGTATGCGTTCTGCAAGACGAGACCGGGCAATTTCTTGCCGAGGGCCTCGATGGTCGGACCCGGCATGGGGGCGCCGCCGTAGCCACCGATGCGCCAATGGGATAGATCCATCGAATCGAAGCCGGGATCGCGCAACAGCAGGTTGTAGATCGCTGGGACGACCAGCGTGTGCGTCATGCGCTCCCGTGCCGCCAATTCGAGGAACGGGCCCGCTTTGAACTCACGCATCATGATGACGCAGCCACCGACCAGGAACATCGCAAGCGAGATCGCGACCAGGCCGGTGACATGGCTTGCCGGCACGGCGAGCATCGAACGGTCAGTCGCGCGGACGTCCATGCAGTGTTGATAATGCAATACCGAGTGGATGATGTTGAAGTGCGTCAGCATCGCACCCTTGGGTCGACCGGTCGTGCCGGAGGTGTAGAGCAGCACCGCCGTGTCGTCTTCGCGAGGGGCTGCAATCGCTTCGATCGGGGGATGCGCCCGCCCGAGTGCGTCGAAGGACGCTGCGCCGATGCAATCGCCCCCAATCGCATATCGGAGGACGCGAACGGCTGCGGACGAAGGCGGCGGCAATCTGCCCGCCAGGGCGGCGTCGAAGACGATCGCCTTGGCGCCGCATTGGTCGAGCACGAAGGCGAGGCCGTCGCGCTCTTCCCGCACGTTGACCGGGACAACGATCGCACCCAGATAGGCCGTCGCGATCAAGGCGATCATGAATTCGTGTCGATTGGTCACGAACAGCACGATCCGATCGCGGGCGGTGATGCCGTCGGCCGCGAAGCCGGCTGCGACGCGAAGAGACGCCTGATGCAGGTCGCGATAGGTGAGCCGCGTCGCACCATCGACCACGGCTTCGCGGTCGGGGTGCCGGCTCACCGTGTGAGCGAGCAGGTCGCCTACACTTCTCGGACGGTCGGCGAAGCACGGGACGACACGTCCGAAATGAGACTCGTGGCGGATCGTCGGACTCGTCCACGCGCGGGGCGATGGATTGTGCATGAATTGGAATAAGCGTTGCGGCGCGTGCGATCTTACCGTGCATGGGCCCCGGAGTGCCGAGGGGCGCGGCGAGCTTGGGCGTATCGTGCCAACTATCGTGCCAGATTGTTGCGGCTGCGCGGTTACTTCACGTTGCAGTCACGGCTTCTTGCCCGATCGCGGGCGCGCTGTCGCGGCATTCACACATTTGCAATCGGAGAAGAAACGTGACCGACTCGACTGTCTTCATTATGCTGTGCGGACTGATCGTGCTCGTGGCAGCGCTCTTCATCGCCGTGATCATCATTGGCGTGCGCGCGGCGCCGAAGGCCGAATTGTCGGCGGTGGCTGATGCCATCGATCGACTTTCGCGCGATAGCGATCGGTTCGAGCGCAACATCCTGGAGGACCTGTCTCGCCATCGAGGCGAGGCGGCCGAGAACGAGCGCGGACAGCGCGCCGAGCAGGCCACCCAATACGCTCGCCTCGGGCAGGCCGTTGGTGGGCGCATGTCGCAGATCGCGCAGGTGCAGAGCCAGCAGATCGATTCCCTGACGCAAAACCTGACCCTTCTGTCGCGGGGCAATGAAGAGCGCTTCGATCAGTTGCGCGCCACGATCGATGCGAAGCTCGGGGAAGTCATCACCGATCAACGCGCGGGGCGGGAGGAGGCAGCAACCAGTTTCTTGCGCTTTGGTGTTGGGTTGATTGATCGGCTGAGCGGCGTGGCGGCCGGGAACGAAAAGCAGATCGTCGAATTGCGCGGCATGGTTGAAGAGCGCCTGGTGTCGTTGCAGAACGACAATTCGAAGAAGCTCGACGAGATGCGTCTCACCGTGGACGAGAAGTTGCATCAGACCTTGGAGACGCGGCTTGCGCAATCATTCAAGCAGGTGAGCGATCGGCTGGAGCAGGTGCATCGCGGCCTGGGTGAAATGCAGTCGCTCGCGATCGGCGTCGGGGATTTGAAACGAGTGCTCACCAATGTGAAGACGCGCGGCAACTGGGGGGAGGTGCAGCTGGGTGGGTTGCTCGAGGATCTGCTCGCGCCCGGGCAGTTCGAGCGGCAGGTTGAAATCCGCAAGGGATCGGGCGAACGTGTCGACTTCGCGATTCGTCTGCCGGGGCGCCAGGCCGAGGCGGATGCCCTCTATCTGCCGATCGACGCGAAGTTCCCGCAGGAAGACTATCAGCGACTCGTCGACGCTCAGGAGCGTGCGGACGCGAGTGCGATCGAGGAACACTCCCGCCAGCTCGACGCCCGCATCAAACTTCAGGCGAAATCGATCCACGACAAATACATCGAGGCGCCGCGCACGACCGATTTCGCCATTCTGTTTCTGCCGACCGAAGGTTTGTACGCCGAAGTCCTGCGTCGGCCGGCGCTCGCCGAATCGGTGCAGCGCGATTTTCGCGTGATGGTGGCGGGGCCGACGACGCTTGCCGCGTTGCTGAACAGTCTGCAGATGGGATTTCGCACCTTGGCCATTGAAAAGCGGTCGGCCGAGGTGTGGGCGCTGCTGGGTGCGGTGAAATCGGACTTCGGCAAATTCGGATTGATGCTTGCTCGCACGCGCGAGAAGCTCGAGCAGGCGACCAAGACGATCGGCGACGCTGAACATCGGTCGAGGCAGATCGAGCGAACGCTGAAGAAGGTCGAGAGCTTGCCAACACCCGAGGCCCAGGCAATGTTGATGAGCGAAGCCGAGGGCGATGGCGAGGATGAGCACCCGGCGGCGTTGCCGGCTGAATCCAACGCGGTGCCAACCGAGAAAAGGCCCGCGATGCCCGCGATGTCCACCACGCCCGCGATGCCGGTTGTGCCCGTTGAGCCCGTATTGCCGGTGGCTCCAGTGTCAATGCCTGCGGCACTCTCCGCGATGCCACCGCCCAAGGTTGCACCAGACATCGCGGCACTTTCTCCGCCGTCCGGATTCCCGCATGGATTGATGCCGGGCGCTCGACCGGTTCCAAAGCCGCCGCTTGCACCTCCCCTGACGCCTTCGCTATCAAACGCGGCGCCGTCGAACGGTGAATCCACGCCGAAGCCGCGCGGTACGATCGGAGGGTTGGGTTTGTCCGGTGCCATCGAGCGTGCGTTCCGCCGGCCGAATGACCCTCCGAAATAGCACCACGCGCCCGGTGCCCACGAACCGCCAAGGCACCTGTAACGTCGAACCACCAAGGCACCAGGGCACCAAGGTTAGAGTCAGTTCTGCGTCGTGTATCGTTGTGCCGTTCGCCCTGAGCCCTTCGACAAGCTTAGTACTACTGTGTCATAAGTTTAGTTTTTTGTTCACGTGACCGCAGCACGGGCAGCGTGGAACGCTCTTGAGTAGGTAGCGACTGAGTTGGTGGCGCAGTGTTGCGATCGAGTCCGGTATGTGTC
>JBJXGX010000013.1:0-4152 GCA_046160305.1 Burkholderiales bacterium | reverse complement strand
AGCCCCTTGCAACCGATCATTCGCGACATCCAGACGTGCCTCACGCACGGCGTGGCAAATTTCGAATTGGGGATGGTGCCGTACGGCCGATCGATGCTGGGTCTCGAAGCACTGCCGCCGGTGTGATCGACGGACGATCGAATCGACCGCGGTTGTCCGGATAAGACGGGCACTGTCACCACGCACGCGTCGGCAGATCGCGAAGTTGCTCGGCGCAGGCATCCCGAACGCAACCGCGGAGCCAGCGATGCGCCGGATCGGCGTCGAATCGCGGATGCCAAAGCAATGAAACCTTGATCGGCGCAATCGGCAGCGGAAGTGGGAAGCTATGCATTCCCGTACGCAAGACGCCGGTGTGTCGCTCGGGAACACTGGCGACCAGATCGGAGGCTCGAGCCAAAGCCAGCGCCGCCGAAAAACCGCCAACGATCGTGGCGATCTCACGTTCCAGTCCGAACCCCGCCAAGGCGTCGTCGATGGGACGCTTGTCGTTGTCTCGGCGCAAGACAAGGATATGCCCTGCAGTGGCATAGCGGGAAGGCGTGATTTCGCCCTTGCTCAACGGGTGCCCCGTTCGCACCACGCCAACGTAGCGGTCGCTAAACAACGCCTGTGCACGCACTTCCGGACCGACGGATTTGTCCACGACGCCAGTCTCCAGATCGACGGATCCTTCGCGCAGCGGCCCACTGTCCTTCTCGAGCTTGTGCAGGAAGCGCAGTCGAACGCCAGGGGCCTCAACGGAAACGCGAGCCAGAAGTGTGGCCCCGAAATTCTCGACGAATCCTTCGGTGGCCCGCAGCGTAAATGTTCGCCCGAGCTGTTCAAGATCGAGCTTGTTGGCCGGGCGCAGAGCCGCTTGCGCTTCATGGACGAGTTGACTGACGCGCTCGCGAAGCTCGAGCGCCCGGGGTGAGGGAACAAGACCGCGCCCAGCCCTCACCAACAGCGGATCGCCGGTCGCCTCACGCAGCCGCGCCAGCGCCCGACTCATTGCCGACGGACTGAGCCGCAGCCGACGGGCAGCGCGCGCGACACTGCCTTCAGCGAGCAACACATCCAGGGTGAACAGCAGATTGAGATCAGGTCTGGCCATGGCGTTCCAAGCGTAGTTGTCCTGATATGGCGTCCCATGCATGAACTAAGTGCAAATGATGCGCCTTCCGCCCGATCACATAACAACCTATCTTCATGACGGCTCCATTTCCGGAGTTGCCAGGCAGACGGAGTGCATGTGATGGATTCACGAACAGATGAGGCGGTGGCTGGAAATGTGGAACGCAGGCCATCGGGTGAGTGGGTGCTGCTCAGCCTTTCGCTATCCATGCTCCTGTCCTCGCTCGGCACCAGTATCGCCAACGTGGCATTGCCGACCTTGGTCAATGCGTTTGGCGCGTCGTTTCAGCAAGTCCAATGGGTCGTGCTCGCCTACCTTCTGGCCATTACAACATTGATTGTCAGCGTCGGACGGCTCGGTGACATCGTTGGCCGCCGGCGCTTGCTGATGGTCGGTATCTTCGTATTCACGGTGGCCTCATTGCTGTGCAGCGTCGCCCCCACGCTCCGGCTGCTGATTGCTGCCCGCGCAGCGCAAGGCCTCGGAGCGGCCGTCATGATGGCGCTCTCCATGGCATTAGTTGGCGAGGCAGCCCCGAAGGAGAAGACCGGTAGCGCGATGGGGCTGCTCGGAACCATGTCCGCAGTAGGCACCGCTCTCGGTCCTATGCTTGGCGGCGTTCTGATCGCGAGCTTCGGATGGCAGGCAATCTTTTTCCTCAACGTCCCCCTGGGCGTCCTGGCTCTTGGTCTCGCGCAGCGCTACCTTCCCGTTGACCGCCCTGCGTCGAAGGCGGATCAGGTGAGCTTTGACACTGTGGGAACGCTGCTGCTGGCACTGACGCTTGCGCCTTATGCGCTTGCAATGACGATGGGGCGCGGCGGTTTCGGTCCGCTCAACATGGCTCTACTGTTGGCTGCTGTCCTCGGCGTCGGCCTGTTCGTGCGCACCGAGACGCGGGCAGCATCGCCTTTGATCCGATTGGCAATGTTCCGAAATCCGGTACTAAGCGCGGGCTTCGCGATGAGCGCGCTGGTTACGACCGTGGTGATGGCGACGCTGGTGGTTGGCCCGTTCTACCTCGCAGGCGCGCTTGCGCTCGACGCAGCCCATGTCGGACTCGTCATGTCGTGCGGTCCGATTGTCGCCGCACTGACGGGCGTGCCGGCCGGCCGCATCGTGGACCGGTTTGGCGCGCACCGCATGACCGTCAGCGGCCTCGCCGGGATGGTGGTCGGGTGCGCGACTCTATGGATGGCGCCGGCCGCATCAGGTATCGCCGGCTATGTGATCCCAATGGTCATCATCACCGCCCACTATGCGCTGTTCCAGGCGGCCAACAACACCGCCGTCATGGCGGATGTCGCTCCGGACCAGCGAGGCGTCGTATCCGGCGTGCTCAACCTGTCGAGGAATCTCGGCCTCATCACCGGTGCATCCGTCATGGGTGCGGTCTTCGCACTCGCGTCGCATGCGGGCGACCTCACGACGGCAGGCCCGGAGGCCGTCGCCTTCGGCATGCAGGTCACGTTCGCCGTCGCGGCGGCATTGATTGCCGTCGCGCTGGTCATCGCACTTGGAAGTGTGGCGCTTGCGCGGCCCGCCTATCGATCCGCATCGTGAGCGTGAGGATTGTGGTGGGGTGGAAGGACACGTAGTGCGGTACGGGTTGGCCTAACGCTCTTCGCAGTAGTCGCGGCCTTGATCACATCGATGCCGTCGATGCATGTGAGGTCCACCGCGCACATCCTGAACCCACGCGAATCAATCGTCCGGGCGTAACGGGCGCCGCGGCGCTGCTTGCCCGCCGCCGGTTCCCCATCATCAAGATGCAAGCGCTGCAACGATGTTCAATTTCTCGGTCGCACGCGACCAACTGCGTGCCGATGACGTCTGTTCACTTTGCGTGACAGGTGACGGCCACCTGCCGACATACGCGGACGCGAACCGAACGGCAGGAGCAGACTGGGTGCATTCGGTCATGAACCGCCACCGAATGGCTGCGGGCGCCGATCCTTACCTTGGACGGCCCCTTGGGAGGCTGTCCGCTGTGCCTCGGAACTTGAAATTCGGTGGCGGCGGGGTGCATGGGCGGGTCAGCCACTCGGCGACGATGTCCGGTCAACGACTGCTATCACTGGCGGCGAACTGGGGCTATCGACCCATTGCGGTCTTTCGAGAGCGCGAATTGCCCGGCGGAAAGCGGACGCTACTAATCTACTTGTGAGGGCGCTGAAGTCGGCCTCGCCAGGAACGCCTGCGCGGCTGAAGCGCGCTGTTGGGCTCTTTCGGAGGAACTTTGGCTCGGCACAAACAGAGGTTTAGACGGTGAACTATATCGCTCTGCTCGTTGCTGGCTTTAGTCGCAACTGGGGCGGCTGGCTGGCGAATGAGGTGTTCGAATACTTGATCGGCACACCTGAGGCAATGGCTGATCCGGGACTTCGAGGGCTGCTCTGGCGATACCAAGACAAAGGCGGATTCGAAGACGCACTGGCCGAACTCCAAGAGTCGCTGCAGCCGCGCCCTCGACCCGAGTACGGCACCGCATACTTTAATAACAAGGTGCCGCTTCGTTCACAGGCCGGCGAACTTCAAGCGGCCATCAATCGCATGTTCGAAGCAATGAACGCAGCGTACAACTCACAGCATGAAGTTGACGACGCCATGGGGTCGTTTCTCGCAAGCTTCGACGCGATTTTTACCCTGAATCAAGACATGTTGTTGGAAAGACTCTATGTGCCCCGGCTGGAGTACATGACCGCTGGACGCGTGAAATGGAAAGGCGCAACTCTACCTGGCATGAATAAAGCGGAAAAAATAGGACGCAGTGGAGGCGTCGAATTCTGGTCCGAATATTTGTGGGAGCCCAAACCGGCACTTGAATTTCCGGAGCAGCCCGAAGTCGGCCTGCAACCGATCTACAAACTGCACGGTTCATCGCAGTGGCGTGCGGTGAGTGGTGGCGCGCCAATACTCATCATTGGCGGCGAGAAGTCACGCGCGATAAAGCAGTTTGACGTGCTTGAGTGGTACGCAAAGCGCTTCGATTCATTGCTAGCCCAAGGCACCCGATTGATGGTCATCGGCTATGG
>JBJXGX010000012.1:0-23458 GCA_046160305.1 Burkholderiales bacterium | reverse complement strand
CCGAGGCGTTGATCGCGCAGCAACCCGCGATCGGCCCACTCACCACCTTCATCGGCTTTTCGGTGACCTCGACATTCGATCCGGCGAAAGCGCCGACGATGCGGTACGAAAGCTTTGCTGCGATCGGGACGACATCGAAGCTGTCGCGAGCGAATCGCCTATCCGTCGTGCCCTGCCATTACTCGCAGGTGCCGGCGCTCTTCGCCACCGGGCGGCTGCGGGCAGACGTGACGTTGCTTTCGATGAGCCTGCCCGGACCCGACGGACGCATGAGTCTTGGCACCTCGCACGAGTATGTGATCGAGGCGGCCTTGCGTTCGCGTGTGGTGATCGCCGAAGTGAATGAGCAGATGCCGTTCATGGTCGGTGGCGAAATACCCGATTCCCTGCGGATCGATGCAATCGTTCGTACATCACGCCAATTGCCCCAAGTCACCGGTCCGAAATTTGGTGACGAGGAACGAAAGATCGCGGCGTTGGTGGCCGGCATGGTTGCCAACGGTGGCACGATCCAACTCGGCTTGGGAAGCGTGCCGGACGCCATTGCCGCCGGGCTGACCGGCCATCGTCATCTCGGTGTGCATACCGGCATGCTCACCGAGTCGATCATGCCATTGGTCGACGCGGGCATCGTCGACAACAGCGCTAAACCGTTCGATCAAGGCGTGACGGTGAGTGGCATCTATGTGGGCACCGATCGTTTCTACCGCACCCTCGATCGCAACAAGGCGTATGCCTGCCTGCCACCGCGCCACACGCATGCGATCGCAACGGTCGCGCGCATCCCGAACTTCGTCAGTATCAACACCGCGATCGAAGTCGATCTCGCGGGACAAGTGAATTCCGAAGTTGCCGATGGCCTCTACGTGGGTGGTACCGCCGGCGCGGTCGACTACGTGCGTGGTGCGCAGCTCTCGCAGGGCGGGCGATCGATCATGGCGCTCCTTTCGACGGCGAAGAAAGGGACGGTCAGCAGGATCGTGCCGAGGGTGAGCGCGGTCACCGTTGCCGCGAGCGACATCGATACCGTGGTCACGGAGTACGGTGTCGCGGAGTTGAAGGGCGTGCCGCTCGAAGAACGTGCGAAACGAATCATCGCGATCGCGCATCCGGCATTTCGCGATGCGTTGGAACGGGCGGCGTCCGGGCGGTAGGCGGGCCGGATGAGGGCGGGCAGATTGTGCAACCCGGAATGCTGAGCGCCCCAAACAAGACCCCGAGTGATTCGCGCTTTATGGGAACGCGCACGCCGCAACCGACTGCGCCAACACACCGACCGTAGCATTCAAGATCGGTACGGGGTCGGAACGCTCGCAACGACTCGAGTAGAACCGCAATCCGCCGGCAACCGGTTTCGTGCGGTTCACGATGTGGGTTGTTCGTTCAGGTGATGGCCGTGCCGCGGTCGCTCGACATTGCGTTCGCCGATTCATTGCCGTACCCGTGCGCGAGTCGGAACACCGCCTCGCCTAACTCGTTTATGGTGGCTGGTTTCTCCAGGAAGAGGCGCACGCCGGCACGGGTAGCCTCATGGCGTAAATTGTCGTCGATGTAGCCCGACGTGATCATCACCGGCAGGTCGGGCCGAAGCTTATGCGCCTCAACCGCCACGTCGACACCGGAGACCAATGGCATGTTGTAGTCGGTCACCACGAGATCGAACGACGACGGATCGCTTCTTAGGGCTGCCAACGCTTGCGTGGCGTCCGTGAAGGCTTTCACCACGTATCCCAGGCGCTCCAGTGCACGCGTGGCGAACAGTGTGAGCGCCCTCTCGTCGTCAATGTAGAGGACGCGTTGGCCGTTGCCGCGCAGGTTTGTCACGACCGCGCCTGGCGAGGGCGGCGCCACGGCGTCGGTCTTCAACGCCGGGAGATAGATATCGAATGTGGTGCCTACCCCGGGACTGCTTGCTACGGCGATCGCCCCGTCGTGGCTCCGAACCACGCCATGCGCCACCGACAAGCCCAAGCCGGTGCCCTTGCCAGCCGCCTTGGTTGTAAAGAATGGATCGAAGATGCGCTCGAGCGTGAGCGCATCCATGCCTTGACCGGTATCGCGGACCGTAAGCTGTACGCCGGGGCCGGGCGGGAGCTCGGGATGCGCCTGCACGAGTTGCTCGTCGATCGGCATGCCCTTAAGCTCAATCGTGATGCGGCCCCCACGCTCCATTGAATGCCAGGCGTTGGTACCAAGGTTCAGAAGCACCTGCTGCAGCTGCGTGGCATCAGCCAGCACACTTGGTACCGGTTCGATAATGCTTGTCGTTACGTCGATCCCGGAAGGAATCGTCGCACCCAGAAGCTTCACCGTCTCGTGCACCACCAATCGGGGATCGATCAAGCGCCGCTCGACCGGGCGTTGGCGGCTGAATGCAAGGATCTGCTCCACCAGTCCCTTGGCCCGGAGCGAGGCCGTCACGATTTCGTCCAGGTTGTGCGCAACGGATTGCCCGGCGGTGATGTCGTGGCGCGCGAGCTCCGCATTGCCGATGATTGCTGCAAGCATGTTGTTGAAGTCGTGCGCCACCCCGCCGGCGAGGGTGCCGATCGCCTCCATCTTCTGCGCCTGCCGAAGCTGGATTTCGAGTCTCTCGCGGCTTTCCTCGGCGTGTTTCCGCTCGGAGATGTCTTCCGCAACGCCGACGACGCGATAGACCTCGCCGTCGGGCGCGCGCACGGGAAAGGCCCGGTCGCGGATCCAGCGATTGGTGCCATCGGGGCGTACGATGCGATATTGCTCGTCGTAGGTTCCCGCCGGCTGCTTCGCAAGCGCCGCCTGCATTCCCACGCGGTCGGCCGGATGGATCGCTTCGAACCATTCGCCGGGATTCGCATAGAGCGACGCGCAGGTGCGTCCCCAGATGCGTTCGTAGCCGGGGCTGATGTAGAGCATCGTGTTCTTGGCTGGATCGGTCATCCAGAACACCTCGTGGATGTTCTCGGCGAGTTGGCGGAAGCGTTCCTCGCTTTCGCGCAGCCCCTCCTGCGCGGCGTCGTTGCGCGCAAGTTGTCGAACCATGGCCCGCGTTCCAACGAACAGGATCGCGATCGCGAGCGCAAGCAGGATGCCTTTAACCCAGAGACCCGCACGCCATCGGGCCAGGCTGTCGGTCAGTGACAATCCGACCGTGACGACGACCGGATAATCTTTCAGTGCGCGATAACTGTAGAGGCTTTCGATGCCGGTCGCCGCGACGATCTGCGTGATCATCCCGGACTCTGCATTCGGCAGGTGCACGCGAAACATCGGCGAGTCGTGCCAGGGCCGGGCAAGCACGGCTTCACTGAACGGTTTGCGAACGACGATCCAGCCCGATCGCAGGAACATCGTTACGAAGCCGTTGATGCCGGTGTCGATCGACTCGTAGAAGCGTTGGAAATACGCTGGTTCGACGAAAGCGACAACCACGCCGGCGAAGCTGCCATCGGGGTTCGAGCGTCGCGTGCTCACCGGCAGCGACCACTGGTCGTCGATGCGGCTTTTCACCGTCGCGCCAATGAACGTGCCGGCATCCGTACGCTCGCGGTGGGCGATAAAATAATCGCGGTCGGCACCGTTCGTGAGCGCGACCGTACCGGGTCGTGTGGAGGTGTCGAGCCACCCGTCCTGATCGATAACGGATATTGCCCGGATCAACCCGTCGGCGTGCAACGCCGCGCGCAGCTGTTCGGCGAGCGTCGCGCCGCTGTTGCTCGCCGAATTGCTGACGCGCATGACCACATCGGCGGCAGCCTCGAGGCTCAGTTCAACGCGGCGCAACGTCTGCCGCGTATGCTCCTCCAGCGCAAGCGCGAGGTTACGCGTGCGCACACTTGCCACTTCAACCGCTGCGGTGTGGTCCCGCCATATGTCGTAGCTCACGAGTGTCGCAAACAAGCCCCCGCCCGCGATCGCGAACAACATGATCCCATGCCGGATATTCAACGCCGTTCCTTCATGCAGCCGCCGTTCGGATGGTGATCCGTTGATGGTCAAATGCCCACGGCGATCTATCTGGACATTTACGCCTGCGTTGATTGGCGGACCAAGACGGCCGGAGGAGCGAGCTCGGATAACGATGGCGGGGTAATGCGTGCTCCGCCGATGCGAAGGCGCGGTTCAAAATCATTGAAGCGATTTCTATCGTTGCTTCCCGACCGGCACCGAAGGATGCTAACACCCGCGGTGCTGCGTCCGATTCGCGCTCCTTGCTCCTTGAGCAGAATTTGTGTCATATCACCTTCACGCCCCCCGATGCTGATTCGAGTCTGAGCGCGTAGCAGGGGAGCTTGATCAAACATGGGATCCCGGTGTTCGCTGATCACGATGTGCGATTCACTTCGGACTCCTAGTACGATTCGATGCCAATCGAAGCTTGCATGCGCGGTCTTGGGACTGCGATTTCAATTCATATCGGGAACGAACATGAAGCAACTTCGCACCCACGTTCTGATCGTCGGCAGCGGGCCCACCGGACTCTCTGCCGCGCTCTTTCTCAGTCGCCACGGCATCGAAACCCTGGTCGTGACCAGAGCCGCATGGGTCGCGGACACGCCACGCGCGCACATCACGAATCAGCGCACGATGGAGATCATGCGCGATGTCGGCCTCGAGGCTTCCTGCTATGAGAAAGCGACGCCGAATGCGTTGATGGCGAACATGGCGTGGGTGACATCGCTTGCAGGGCAGGAATTGGGTCGGATCATGACCTGGGGGAATCAACCCGATCGGATCGCCGAGTATCGGATGGCGAGCCCCTCTTCGATGTGTGATCTCCCGCAGCATCTGTTCGAACCGATCCTGCTTGGCGAAGCGTCTCGTCTTGGCGCCAAAGTGCGCTTCGACAATGAGCTGCTCGATTTCACGCAGGACGAGACCGGGATTGTCGCGCGCGTGCGGGATCGCGCCATGGATGAAATCTACCTCGTGCGGGCTGCGTACATGATCGGTGCGGACGGCGGCCGCAGCCGGGTCGCCGAGCAGTTGGGCCTGCCGTTCGAGGGCGATATGGCGCTTGGCACGTCGGCGAACGTGCTCTTCACAGCCGATCTCTCGAAGTACATCGCGCATCGTCCGGGGTGTCTCTTCGTGATCTGTCAGCCTGGACGCGAAGACTGGTCGGGTGTCGGTGTTATCCGGATGATCCGTCCGTGGAACGAATGGGTGGCGCAGTTCATCGAGCTTGCCGAGGGCGATCAGGAAGTCGATCTGACCGAGGATGCCGCCAGCGCGATCGTGTCGAGCATGATCGGTGATCCCGCCATATCGATCCGGGTGCGCGGCATGAACAAGTGGCTGATCAATCGCGCCATAGCCAGCCATTACTCGGCGGGTCGCGTGTTCTGCGCGGGGGATGCGGTGCATCGGCATCCACCTAACAATGGCCTCGGATCGAACACATGCATCGCGGATGCGTACAACCTTTGCTGGAAACTCGCGTTGGTGATCAATGGCAAGGCGGGTGCCTCGCTACTCGACACGTTCAACGTCGAGCGCCAGCCGGTCGGCAGGCGCGTGGTCGATCGCGCATTCAAGAGCCTTGAGGACAATCGCCGGATGATGGCAACGCTTGGTCTGCGGCCCGGGCAAAGCCCGGGCGACCGTGCGCGTGCGTTCGAGATCCTTCAGTCGCCGGGCGTGAAAGGGGAGGCCCGTTGCAAGGCATGGCGCGAGGCAGTGCGATCCAAGCACTATACGGTCAACGCGCTTGGCGTCGAGCTCAATCAGACGTACGTATCGGCGGCCGTCGTTCCGGATGGAACATCCGCGCCGCCGTTCGATCGCGATGCAGAGCTCCATCACCACGCGACCACGTGGCCCGGTGCGCGGTTGCCGCATTGTTGGCTCGAGTCGGAGGGGAAACGGGTGTCGACCCATGATCTGTGCGGCAAGGAGCGGTTTGCGCTCTTGACCGGGATCGGCGGTCGCGCTTGGGTTGCGGCCGCGGCAGCGGTCACGCAATCGACCGGTGTGGAGGTGATCGTCCGTGAAATCGGCGTCGGCCTGCCGGTTGCGGATGTGTACGACGACTGGTCAAGAATTTCCGGCGTGGAAGACGCTGGCTGTGTGCTGGTCCGCCCCGACATGCACATCGCCTGGCGATGCAATCGTGTGCCAGCCGATGCAACCGGACGGTTGACCGAAGTGATTCGTTCGATACTTGGTCGCTAAGCGAATCCCTGCGAGCCGCCCGGATTGTTCAGCCGGGCGCGTGCGCCTACCAGGTGCGGCTAGAGCGGATGCTGGAGGAAAAATGTGGTTCATTACGCAATGCCGCGTAATGCCGTGCGCCCAAAAAGGAAAGGCGTACGTTCCTATGTTACGATGCGTACGTCAACTCAGACGAGGTTGTCATGACCGCCGTTTCTGCTACGCGATTCAGGGCCGGGCTCTACAAGTATTTGGACGACGTGATCACGACCGGTCAATCCGTCGAGGTCGTATTGCGGGGGCGCAAGGTACGCGTCGTCGCGGTCGATGCGCCAACGCGTCTTGCGGCAATGGAATCTCGCGCCGACTACATCGTGGGCGACCCCAATGATCTCGTCCGTCCTACGTTTGATGAGGCGGCGTGGCGCAAGGCGTCCGACCAGACGTTGCGCAAGCGCCGCAGCCGTTGATCTATCTCGATACCCACGTGGTCGCCTGGCTCTACGCCGGTACGACGCGTAAATTGAGTCCTACTGCCAAGCGCGCGATCGAACACGGGGAACTGCGGATTGCGCCAATCGTGCAACTCGAACTGGAGTATCTCTTCGAGTTGCGGCGCGTCCGCGAACGGGCTGCGCCGGTTCTTGCCACGCTCGCCGATCGGATGGGTCTGTCGGTCTGCGACCGGCATCCGGCCCACGTCGTCGCACGTGCCTGTGAGCTTTCGTGGACGCGCGACGTGTTCGATCGCATGATCGTTGCCCAGGCGAGTATCAATGCCGATACGCTGCTGTCCGCGGACGAGTCGATCCGGGCGCACTACCCGAAGGCGCGGTGGTGAGCGGAACACGCGTCCGCGGTTGAATCAGGACCCGCAGTTGATCAAGACCCGCTGTTGATACGCGGGTCCGCGGATCAACACACTTCGAACAAACCTGCAGCCCCCATGCCGCCGCCGATGCACATCGTCACGACGACGAACTTTGCGCCGCGACGCTTGCCCTCGATCAGCGCGTGCCCGGTCAGGCGCGAACCGGTCATCCCGTAGGGATGGCCCACTGCGATCGAACCGCCGTTGACATTCAGCCGCTCGTTCGGGATGCCAAGCCGATCACGGCTGTAGAGTACCTGCACCGCGAAGGCTTCGTTCAATTCCCATAGGTCGATGTCCTCGACCTTCTTGCCGGTCTGCTTCAGCAGCTTGGGCACGGCAAATACCGGACCGATACCCATCTCAGCCGGTTCACAGCCCGCCACCGCAAATCCGCGGAAGATGCCAAGCGGCTTCAAGCCGCGCTTCTCCGCGAGCTTCGCGTTCATTACCACGCATGCGGATGCGCCATCGGAGAACTGGCTTGCATTGCCCGCCGCGATGACGCCACCTTCCATCGCCGGTTTGATCTGCGAGACGCCCTCGTAGTTGGTGTCGGCGCGGATGCCTTCGTCGCGATCGCAGGTGACGTCTTTCGTGGTTTCGTGTCCGGTGTTCTTGTCGATCACCTTCATATGCGTGGTGACCGGAACGATCTCGTCCCGGGTCTTTCCGGCTGCCTGCGCCGCCGCCGCCTTCTGCTGGCTCGCGACGCCATAGCGGTCCTGATCCTCGCGTGAGATGCCGTATTTTTTCGCGACGAATTCGGCGGTCTGCAGCATCGGCCAATAAATCTCGGGTTTGTGTCGCGCGAGCCACTCGTTCTTGAACATGTGCGTGTTCATCTCGTTCTGCACGCACGAGATCGACTCGACGCCGCCGGCAACATAGATGTCGCCCTCTCCGGTCATGACATTTTTTGCCGCCGTTGCGATCGTCTGCAGGCCCGAAGAACAGAATCGGTTCACGGTCATGCCCGAGACCGTGACCGGACAGTCGGCCCGGATCGCGATCTGCCGCGCGATATTCCAGCCGGTCGCGCCTTCCGGATTGGCGCATCCGATGATGACATCCTCGACTTCGCCTGGGTCGATGCCGGCGCGCTGCATGGCATGCTTGACCGCAACCCCGCCAAGCTTCGCGCCGTGCGTCATGTTGAAGGATCCGCGCCAGGACTTCGCAAGGGGCGTGCGGGCGGTCGAAACGATCACTGCGTCGGTCATGAAGGGGCTCCTCTCGTTGCCGTGGATCGATATGCCGGGCAGTTTAGTGCAACTTTACGGACATTCGCATTCCGGCCTACCGATATAGCCGTCCGTACATACCGATCCCCCGGTATCCCCTCTTGAATTCGCGGGATTCGCCCCCACTCCGACGAAATGAGGATGTAAAGTGCTTGCGCCGCTTGACCCGTGTGCACCGGCGTACTAGGCTTCATCCAGGCTGGATTTGGCCGGGCAAAGGAGAGGCGCTTCTCGCTCCGGCGGCCATCGGCAACGACCCAAACGAAACATGCTCGCGAGGAAGTCATGGACAGTGTTGATCTCGAAGTCGTAAAAAGTGCGGTGACCTGGCTCGAAGCCGGCCACGCTGTCACCCTGGTCACGATCGTGAAGACCTGGGGTTCGGCCCCGCGTCCGGTTGGCGCGATGACGGTGATTCGCGATGATGGCCATGTGATGGGCTCGGTGTCCGGCGGATGCGTCGAGGACGACCTCATCGACAAGGTGAAGGCCAAGCAGCTCGCGGCCGAAAAGCCCGAGGAAGCCGTCTATGGCGTCACCACCGAGCAGGCAACGCGCTACGGGCTGCCCTGCGGCGGAACGCTCGAGCTCGTGCTGGAGCCGTTATCGGCGCGCTCGAAGCTTCCTGAATTGCTGTCGATCATCGAAAAGCATGAGCTGGTCGCCCGCATGCTCGACATGAAGACCGGCGAGGTGACATTGCAGTCCGGCAAATGGTCCGATGAGCTCACGTACGACGGCAGCGTGCTGAAGACCGTGCATGGACCACGTTGGCGCCTGCTGATGATCGGCGCCGGGCAGGTGTCGCGCTATCTCGCGCAGATGGCGATGGCGCTCGACTATCACGTCACCGTGTGCGATCCGCGCGAAGAGTATATGGACGAGTGGGATCTCGATGGCGTGACCCTCACCAAGAATATGCCTGACGACGTGGTGCTGGAAATGAACATGGACGGCCATTCGGCCGTGGTCGCGCTCACGCACGATCCGAAGCTGGACGACCTCGCGCTCCTCGAGGCGCTCAAATCCCCGGCGTTCTATGTCGGGGCGCTCGGCTCGACGAAGAACAACGATTCCCGCCGCAAGCGCCTGATGGAATTCGATCTGTCGGTAGAAGAGGTCGCACGGTTGCGTGGGCCGGTCGGGCTCAAACTCGGCGGCAAGACACCGCCCGAGATCGCGCTATCCGTGCTCGCGGAAATGACGGCGGTGCGCCGTGGTGTCAAGATTCCCGAATTGATCCCGCCCGAGAAGACGAACGTCACGGCCGGTTGTGCCGTTCCGGCAAGCTGATGCGGCGGTCCCTCGATTCGAGCGGTATCGGGTCGAGGGTCGTCCCCGGGTGAACCGATGCGCATCGTCGGGGTGCTCCTCGCAGCAGGATTCTCGCGGCGATATGGCGCGAACAAACTTATTCAGCGGCTTCCGGACGGCACATTGATTGCCGTCGCCGCTGGCAGGCATCTGCTGGCGGCGCTGCCGGAATCGATCGCAGTCGTGCGCCCGGACGTTCCCGAACTCGTCAATGCATTGCAAGACGCCGGCCTTCGCGTTGTCATCTGTGACGCGGCCCATCTTGGCATGGGCGCGAGTTTCGCGCATGGTGTGCGCGAATCGATCGATGCGGACGGTTGGGTCGTCGCGCTGGCCGATATGCCTTTCATTCTTCCCGATTCGATCCGTGCCGTCGCGCAAGGCATCGAAGCGGGCGAGCCGATCGTCGCGCCGCGCTACGCAGGGGAGCGCGGGCATCCGGTGGGCTTCTCCGCGCGCTATCGCGCCGAATTGTCCCGGCTTACCGGTGACGAAGGTGCGCGACAGATCCTCAAGCGTGAACCGATTTCGCTCGTAAGCTGCGCCGATCCAGGTGTGATCCGGGATATCGATACGCCGGGCGATCTACCCCCTTGAGCGTGGGAAAGTTCCGCCTCCTCCGTCTCCTGATTGCAAGCGCGTTGATCGTGCTCGCGACCGAGGCGAGTGCGCGATGGTTGGTTTCGCAGGTTGGTAGTGACGCGTCCGCCGGATCGATCGAACTCGACGTCGTCCTCGTGAACGACACCGGCGCGCCGTTGCTCGATGCCCTCGCAGATCGGCTGCGCGCTCGACTCTCGTTAGGTCCCAACGCCGCAGCGCTCGATCTCGTTGCGATCGGTGTCGCTCGACAACCGGATACGCCAATTGCCCCGGGCGCATTTCGCATCCGCCGTTACACGATGACTGTACCGGCGGGGTTCACCGGACCTGTTCAGTTGGAACTCATGGGCACCGATGCACGCGCGATCGTGATGGTTGCAGCGCCTGGCATCACGAAGATGGATCCGGCGCTGCCGCCAGCTCAAATGACGGGATCGCGGGCGTCCGATCCGGAACCGCCGGACCGCGACCTCGATCCGCGTCCTCCCGCCTTGTCGACCTACGAGCCGATGTATTTCATCCTCGGTACCCGCGAGAACGCCACGGCAAAGATGCAACTGTCGTTCAAGTACCGTCCCTTCGACGAGGAAATCTTCGGAACGGGAATTTTCGCCCCGCTGTCGAAGCTCCATTTCGGCTACACGCAGGCATCGCTCTGGGATATCGGCCAAGAGTCCGCGCCGTTTCGTGATACCAGCTATCGCCCGGGCATCTTTTATCTGGAGCCTGATCTCTGGCGATCGGCGGATGGTGGGCGCCGCCTCTCGTTCGCCGCCGGCCTGGAGCACGAGTCGAATGGCCGCGATGGGGAAAGCTCACGCTCAATGAATAACGCGTATCTGCGACCGCGATGGCGAGTGAATTTCGGTCGGGACTATTACTGGGCGTTGTCGCCGAAATTCGTGAAGTACCTCGAAAAGTCCGACAACACCGATATCGCCGACTACCGCGGCTATGTCGACCTCAATATCCGCTTGGGCCGCTACGACGGGTTCGAAGTATCAAGCGTTTTGCGGAAAGGGAATCGCACCGCCGGGTCGATTCAACTCGACCTGACCTATCCGATTCGACGGCGCATTTTCGCCGATGCGGGCGGATTCGTGCATTTGCAGTACTTCAACGGCTATGGCGAGAGTCTGCTCGACTACAACGTCCATCGACGCTCGCAGATGCGGTTGGGGTTTTCCATTGTGCGTTGATCCGTCGCCGCAAAGGGTACGAGTAGTGCGAATAGTTTGAGTAGTACGAATAGTATAAATGTGCCAATGACTGCCCTGCAACACCGTGCTCTCGCAGTCTCGCAAGCCGACCGCCTCGCAAGCCTCTACACTGTCGGCCTTTCGATTTCAGTATTGATTGCCATGTCCTTACGCTTGCTCCTTGCCGCTCTGCTCGTGTGTGTTGCCGTCTCGCCCGCGCATGCGGCGTTGCCGCTCGACATTCGCGGCACACCGACCCTTGCACCGATGCTGGTGCAGGTGACGCCGGCGGTCGTCAACATTTCAGTGCAGACGCGCAGCGCGCAGGAGAATCCGCTCCTTCGCGATCCGTTCTTCCGCCGGTTCTTCGAGCAGACTGAACGCCCGCGCGTCGAGCAGAGCGCCGGTTCAGGGGTCATCATTGATGCGGCACGTGGTCTTGTGCTCACCAATCATCATGTCGTGAGCAACGCGATCGAGATCGTCGTCACGCTCAAGGATCGACGCCAACTCAAGGCGCAACTGGTGGGGGCCGACCCTGCGACCGACATCGCGCTGGTGCGTATCCCGGCTGAAGGCTTGACCGCACTCAAGATGGGTGACTCGGACGAAATGGCCGTCGGCGATTTCGTGGTCGCGATCGGCAATCCGTTCGGCATCGGGCAGACGGTGACTTCCGGGATCGTCAGCGCTCTCGGGCGCACCGGTCTTGGCATTGAAGGTTACGAGGACTTCATCCAGACCGACGCGTCGATCAACCCGGGCAACTCGGGCGGGGCGCTCGTGAATCTTCGCGGTGAGCTGATCGGGATCAATACCGCGATCATCGGGCCGTCGGGCGGCAATGTCGGCATCGGCTTCGCTGTACCGATGAACATGGTACGGGCGGTGACCGATCAATTGGTCCGATTCGGCGAGGTTCGGCGTGGACGTCTTGGTGTATCGACCACCGACGTGACGCCGCAGAATGCACGCGAACTTAAATCGAGCACGACCGAGGGCGCGGTAATCATGCGAATCGAAGCAAATTCCGCGGCCGAGCGGGCGGGCTTGCGTCAACGCGATGTCGTCACCGCATTCAATGGGCGTCCGGTGCGATCGAGCGGGGATCTGCGCAATCGCATCGGCCTCACGCCCACGGGCGACGAAATCGAGCTTCGCGTGCTGCGCGACGGAGCGCCGATGACGATCGTCGCGCGGATTGCCGAAACCCAGGCGCGCGCCGCGAGCGCGATCACAGCCGAAGGGGTTCCGCAACTGGCCGGTGCGAGCGTGGCGAATGTGGAGCCGGGCATGCCCTTTCACGGACAGATCGAGGGCGCGGTCATCACCGCGGTCGAACGCGGCACCAGTGCCCACCGCAACGGCCTGCGGGCGGGCGATGTCGTGTTCGGCGTGAATCGCGCGCGGGTGCGATCGGCGGAGGAACTGCTGGGCGCGCTTCGCACGGTAGATCGACCGTGGCGTCTGTCGCTACTAAGGGGAGAGCAGCGCGTGGGACTGGTTATCCGATGAAAGCGCCGACTCGATACACCGTTCGCGCAGCCCGGCCCGAGGCGCATTTGTTCGGGGTGCAGTGCGTGGTGGAAGCGCCCGACCCGGACGGACAGGCGTTCGCGCTTCCGGCGTGGATTCCGGGTAGCTACATGATCCGCGAGTTCGCCAAGCACATCGTCTCGATCCGCGCGATGACCGGGAAACATCCGGTTGCCCTCGAAAAGTTGGACAAGCATACGTGGCGGGCCGCGCCCACGAGCGGGCCCCTGACGGTCGAAATCGAGGTGTTCGCGCACGACCATTCGGTTCGCGGGGCGTTTCTCGACGCTACGCGCGGGTTCCTGAATGGGCCGTGCCTCTTTTTGCGAGTGCTCGGACAAGAAGATCATCCATGCGCGATTGAATTCGGTCCACCGGCCGGCGCGCGGGGGCGGTCATGGCGGTTGGTGACCGCGATGACGCCCGATCGCATCGACAAGCAGGGATTCGGCACCTATCGCGCGACGGACTACGATGAGCTCATCGATCATCCGGTCGAGATGGGGACACCGGCCATCGCGACATTCCGGGCGTGCGGCGTCGCGCATACGATTGCGATCACCGGGCGTCACGACACCGACCTCGCGCGCCTGGTGCGCGATATGCGACGTATCTGCGTGGCGCAGATTCGCTTCTTTGGTGAACCGGCGCCGATGGGTCGCTATGTGTTTTTCATCAACGCGGTGCCTGATGGGTATGGCGGCCTGGAACATCGCGCATCGACCGCCCTGATTTGCGGCCGGAATGATCTGCCACGAGCAGACATGGATAAGCCCACCGACGAGTACCGTACATTCCTCGGACTTGTCAGCCACGAGTATTTCCATACGTGGAATGTGAAGCGCATCAAACCGGCGGCGTTCTCCCCGTTCGACCTCGATCGGGAAAACTACACCTCGCTCCTCTGGGCGTTCGAAGGCCTCACGTCCTACTACGACGATCTGATATTGGCGCGCGCCGGATTGATCTCGCACAAAGAGTACCTGACCGTCATTGCGCGCAACATCACCGGTCTTGCACGCAACCCGGGCCGGCTGCGGCAAAGCGTCGCAGCGTCGAGCTACGATGCGTGGACGAAATACTACCGGCAGGACGAGAACACGCCGAATGCGGTGGTGAGCTACTACTTGAAAGGGAGCCTGGTCGGGTTGTGTCTCGATCTTGAGATCCGCGCACGCACGAAGCATCGAAAGTCATTGGACCACGTCATGCGTGCGCTATGGGCACAGTACGGACAGACCGGGCTTGGCGTGCCGGAGGATGGCATCGAGCGGGCGGTCGAGGACGTGACCGGTTTGCGCTTCCGAGCGTTCTTCGATAGCAGCGTGCATGGCACCGATGAGTTGCCGCTCGCGCGCGTATTGAAGACCGTCGGCATACAGATGAAGATGCGGCAAGCGCTCTCGTCGACCGATCGCGGCGGTGTTGCGCCCAACAAGGAATCGCCCGGCGATGCGGAATCCTCCAGGCGCCATCGCCTCGTTGGGCTCGGAATGCGTACGTCGATCGACGGCAACGAAGTGAAAGTCACGCATGTGCTGGAAGGCAGTCCGGCGCAGGCCGCGGGACTCGCCGCGGGCGATGTGCTGGTCGCGATCGATGGCCTGAGGGTCAATGCCAAGACCTACGACGCGATGGTGCAACGAATGCGCATCGGCGAGCGGGCGGCCGTGCATGCATTCAGGCGCGATGAGCTGAGTCGATTCTCGCTGATAGCAGCCGGTGCGCCGGCCGATACGTGTGACCTGATTATGCCGACCGCGCGCAATGCCGCGCTTGATCGTTGGCTCGGGAGTGCGCGATGACGCAGGGGAGCTTCGCCGCCGGAATTACCCCGATGATCTTGATTCGTCATGGTGAAACGACCTGGAATCGACAGGGGCGTGTGCAGGGGCAGACCGATAGTCCATTGAGCGCGCTTGGCCAAGCCCAAGCGAGAGCAACAGGCATCTTGTTGAGCGGCGAGTCGATTGACGTCATCGTCGCCAGTGACCTGGGCCGCGCACGTGACACCGCGGCCGCCATTGCGCAGGGTACTGGCGCAGCGCTGCAGTTCGACGCCCGATTGCGCGAGCGTAGTTATGGTGAGATCGAGGGGCATACCTGGCCGGAAGTCGAGCAGAAATTCCCTTTGACCTGGGAGCGGATGACGGCGCGCGATCCGGCGTTCGCACCGCGCAATGGCGAGAGCGCCAGGGGATTTTCTGACCGCGTGATCAGCGTACTGGCCGAGATCGCCGCGGCGAACGATGGCCGTCGCATCGTGATCGTGACGCATGGGGGTGTCGTCGGGATGCTCTACCGGCACGTCATGCACATTCCGCTCGATGAGCGCCGCGAGTATGCCTTGCTCAATGCGAGCATCAATCGATTCCGTTACGTGGAATCGCGATGGTTCCTCGACGTGTGGGGCGATGTGAGCCATCTGGAAGGTTTGGAGGTGGCGGACGAGTCGTAGTTTTTCAACGTAGACCACTCAGAAATTCACCACGGAGGACGCGGAGGGAATGGAGGAAATCCAAACCTCGCAAGAATTGAATTCTCACCGAGGAGCGCGTGCTGCTTGCGGTTAGACCTTCGCGCGTCAGGTTGCATCAACGAGATCATTCGCCCTTTGCCTTTCCTCCATTCCCTCCGTGTCCTCCGTGGTGAATTTCTGAGGGTGTCCGCTTTATAGGATCGTACGAAAATTCAAAGGCTTAGCCCCATCGTAGCGGGATAGGGTCCGCGTCACGCGTGTTAAGATATTCACTCCCAAGCCCTCCCGCCCCAATCCATCGTGCCCTTCAAACCTTTGCCGTTGAGCGAAGTCGATCCCGAAATCGCGCGGGTCATTGCGGCGGAAACCACCCGGCAGGAAGACCATATCGAGCTGATCGCCTCCGAGAACTACGTGAGCCCCGCTGTGTTGGCCGCGCAGGGGTCGGTGCTCACGAACAAGTATGCCGAGGGCTACCCGGGCAAGCGCTATTACGGCGGATGCGAGCATGTGGATGTCGCCGAGCAGCTCGCGATCGATCGGGTGAAGCAGTTGTTCCATGCGGAGGCGGCAAACGTGCAGCCGCATTCCGGATCGCAGGCCAACCAGGCGGTGTACGCGTCGGTGTTGAAGCCGGGCGACACCATTCTTGGCATGTCCCTCGCGCATGGCGGTCATCTCACGCATGGCGCGAGCGTCAACATGTCCGGCAAGCTCTATCAGGGCGTCGGCTACGGCTTGAACGAGCGCGAAGAGATCGACTACGAGCGACTCGAGCATCTCGCGAAAGGGCACAAGCCGAAGATGATCATTGGCGGCGCCTCCGCCTACGCGTTGCAAATCGACTGGAAGCGATTGCGTACGATCGCCGACGAAGTCGGCGCGTTTCTAATGGCCGATATCGCGCATTACGCCGGATTGATCGCCGCCGGTTTTTATCCGAGTCCGGTCGGCATCGCCGATTTTGTGACGAGCACGACGCACAAGACGCTCCGTGGCCCCCGCGGTGGTTTCATCCTCACGAAGACGCCCCACGAGAAGGCTATCAACAGCGCCATCTTTCCGGGGATCCAAGGTGGACCGCTGATGCATGCGATCGCCGCGAAAGCAGTGGCGTTCCGCGAGGCGATGACGAGTTCCTTTCGCGACTATCAAGAAGAAGTGCTGAGCAACGCGCGCGTCATGGCGAAGGTGCTCCAGGAAGAACGCGGTGTGAGAGTCGTTTCGGGTCGGACCGAATGCCATATGTTCCTGCTCGATCTGCGCGGGAAGAACATGACCGGCAAGGATGCCGAAACCGCACTTGGCCATGCCCATATCACCGTGAACAAGAACGCGATTCCGAACGACCCGCAGAAACCTTTCGTGACCAGCGGGATTCGCATCGGCTCGGCGGCGATGACGACGCGCGGCTTCGAGGAAATCGAGGCCGAGCGGGTGGCGCACCTGATCGCCGATGTGTTGGACGATCCGAACAACCCGTCGACGATCGCGCGGGTCGCCGAGGAAGCGAAACTGCTATGCCGGAAATTTCCGGTCTACGGCTAGCCGCCGTGGCATTCGTGGGATGCGTGGCATTCGTGGCATGCAAAGCATCGGCCGTTGAACGCCGATTTTTCGCATGCCGGTTCCCGGCGATCCGATCCGACCACGCTCGATGTAAGGTGCAAGCGACGCAATGAAGTGCCCGTATTGTTCGGCTGAGGACACGGCCGTCATCGATTCCCGGCTCTCCGATGACGGGGACAGCGTGCGAAGGCGTCGCGAATGCAAGAGTTGCATCAAGCGCTTCACGACCTATGAGCGGGTTGAGCTCAACCTGCCGATGGTCGTCAAAGCGAGCGGTTACCGTACCGCGTTCGATCGCGAGAAGATTCGCGTCGGCTTCACCCGCGCGCTGCACAAGCGGCCGGTGCCGACCGAATATGTGGATGCCGCGATCAATCGCATCGAGCAGCGGCTCCTCGCGCTCGGCGAACGCGAGGTCGCCTCGCGCGTGATCGGCGAGATGGTGATGCGCGAGTTGAAGAAGATGGACGATGTCGCCTACATTCGCTTTGCCTCGGTCTACGAAGACTTCCAGCGTGTCGACGATTTTCGTGAGAAGGTCCTCGAAGTGAAGCGCCCCGGATACAAGCGCACCCGGGTGACGAGAGCGTCGCAGCCGGCCAAGTCGCCGGTGAAGTCCTCTTGAAATACGACGCACCGTCCTTCACCGACGAAGACCGCGCGTATATGTCGCGCGCGTTGTCGCTCGCCGAACGGGCCCTCTATACGACGAGTCCGAATCCACGCGTTGGATGTGTCATCGTGCGCGATGGCAAGGTTGTCGGCGAAGGGTGGCATGAGCGGCCGGGCGGTGCGCATGCCGAGGTGGCCGCGCTGGCACAAGCCGCGCGTGAGGCGGCCGGCGCGACCGTCTATGTGACCCTCGAGCCGTGCAATCATTTCGGGCGCACGCCGCCATGCGTGAATGCTCTGATCGAATCCAAGGTCGCGCGGATCGTGGCGGCCAGCCGGGATCCGAACCCGATCGCGCAGGGCGGCTTCGAGCGATTGCGCGAGGCGGGCATTCGCGTGGAATCCGGACTGTTGAATGACGAAGCGCGCGAGCTCAACATCGGATTTTTCGCACGGCTCGAACGCGGGCGGCCGTGGCTGCGGATGAAGATCGCGGCAAGTCTGGATGGCATGACCGCGCTCGATAACGGCAAGAGCCAGTGGATTACCCACGCGGAGGCGCGCAAGGACGGCCATCACTTTCGCGCCCGCTCGTGCGCGGTGTTGACTGGTATCGGTACGGTGCGTGACGACGATCCGCAACTTACGGTACGCGACGTCGAAACCACTCGGCAGCCGCTTCGGGTCCTGATCGATTCGCGCTTCGAGGTCCCGCTGAACGCGAAGATTCTTGCCGGAGGCAATGTATTGGTCGCCGGAGCGCTCGACGTTCCCGCTAGGATTCAAGCCCTTCAGTCGGCGGGCGCGGAAGTGCTCGTGCTCCCGAATCCGCATGGGAAAGTGGAGCTATCCGATCTGATCGCCGAGCTGGGTCGCCGCGGCTGGAATGAAATTCACGTCGAGGCCGGCAACAAGCTGAATGGTTCGCTCATGCGTGAAGGGCTGATCGACGAGATGGTCGTCTACCTTGCGGCGAGCCTCATCGGCGATTCGGGACGCGGCATGTTCAACCTGGCGAAACTGGAATCGCTCGATGCCCGCGTACCGTTGACGATCCGTGATGTGCGGATGATCGGGCCGGATGCGCGGGTGATCGCGCGCGTTGGGACGCGTCCCTAAAGCCTTTAAGGCAACCACCACGGCTCGACGGTACGACGAGGCACGACGGAAACCAGGGTTGCACGCTTTTGGGTTGCAGGAAGCGTCGTGTCCGTTGTGGCGTCGAGCCGTCGTGTTTAACCTTCGCTTCGGGCAAGCCGACGCGATCCTAGCGCACGCAGTCGACGAAGTATCGTTTCTGCCCTTTCTCGGATTCGATGACCAGGCCGTGCACATCGGTATCGAAGCCGGGAAATCGTTCGTTGAACGATCGCGCGAACTGTAGATACTCCATGATCGAACGATTGAAGCGCTCGCCGGGAATGAGCAGCGGAATGCCCGGAGGGTAGGGCGTTACCAGCATTGTCGTGACGCGGCCTTCGAGCTCATCGATCGCGACCCGATCGACGCGCCGGTGCGCCAGGCATTCGAATGCATCCGAGGGCCGCATGACCGGCTCCATTTTCGAGAGATACATTTCGGTCGTCACGCGGGCGACGTCCTGTTTCTTGTACTCCTCGTGGATCTGCATCGAAAGGTCGCGAAGGCCAATGCGCTCGTAGGTCGGATGCGCCTGAACGAACTCAGGCATCACCCGCCAGAGCGGTTGATTACCGTCGAAGTCCATCTTGAACTGCTGCAGCTCGGTGACGAGCGAATTCCACCGGCCCTTCGTGATGCCGATCGTAAACATCACCAGGAACGAATAGAGGCCGGTCTTCTCGACAATGACGCCATGCTCGGCCAGGTATTTCGTGACGATGGCCGCGGGAACGCCCCACGCGGCGAAGCGGCCGTTGATGTCGAGGCCCGGCGTGACGATGGTCGCCTTGATGGGATCGAGCATGTTGAAATTCGGCTCGAGCTTGCCGAATCCATGCCAACGGTCGCTCGATTTCAGAAACCAGTCCTCGCGCTTGCCGATGCCGTTGTCGGAGAGATCCTTCGGCCCCCAAACCTGGAACCACCAATCCTTGCCGAATTCGGCGTCGACCTTGCGCATGGCGCGACGGAATTCGAGGGACTCGTAGATGGATTCCTGCACCAGCGCCGTGCCGCCCGGTGCTTCCATCATCGCCGCGGCGACGTCGCACGATGCGATGATCGCGTACTGGGGGCTGGTGGAGGTGTGCATGAGAAACGCTTCGTTGAAGCGGTATTGATCGAGCTTGCGCGATTCGGATTCCTGCACGAGGATCTGCGAGGCTTGTGACAACCCGGCGAGGAGCTTGTGTGTCGATTGCGTCGCGAACACCATCGCGTCCTTGCACCGCGGGCGATTGACGCCGATCGCGTGGAACTCGTGATAGAACGGATGGAACGTCGCGTGCGGGAGCCAGGCCTCGTCGAAGTGCAGGTTCTCGATGTAATCACCGAGCGTTTTCTTGAGGGTCTCGACGTTATAGACGACGCCATCGTAGGTCGACTGGGTGATCGTCATGACCCGCGGCCGGACGCTCTTGTCCTTGATCAGCGGATTCGCTTCGATCTTGCGTTGAATGTTGCGCGGCTCGAATTCTTCCAACGGGATCGGGCCGATGATCCCGAGGTGGTTGCGTGTCGGCTGGAAGAAGATCGGCAAGGTGCCGGTCATCATGAGGGCATGCAGCACCGACTTGTGGCAGTTGCGATCGACCAGCACCACGTCGTCCGTGCCGACCGCCGAATGCCAGACGATCTTGTTCGAGGTTGACGTTCCGTTGGTGACGAAGAACAGATGATCGGCATTGAAGATCCGTGCCGCATTGCGCTCGGACGCCGCGACCGGACCGGAGTGATCGAGCAGTTGCCCGAGCTCGTCGACCGCATTGCAGACATCCGCCCGCAGCATGTTCTCGCCGAAGAACTGGTGGAACATCTGGCCCACCGGGCTCTTGAGGAACGCCACGCCGCCCGAATGACCGGGACAGTGCCACGAGTACGAGCCATCGTTCGCGTAGTGGACGAGCGCCTTGAAGAAGGGTGGCGCGAGCGAGCCGAGATAATTGGTGCATTCCCTGATGATGTAGCGCGCCACGAACTCAGGGGTATCTTCGAACATGTGAATGAAGCCGTGCAGCTCCTTCAGGATGTTGTTTGGAATGTGCCGCGAGGTGCGCGTCTCGCCGAAGAGGAAGATCGGGATGTCCGCGTTGCGCCGGCGTGTTTCGACGATGAATTTCTGGAGATCCCGGATCGCCTTGCTTTCGATGCCATCTTCGCTGATCTCTTCATCGTCGATCGAGACGATGAACGCCGACGCCCGCGCGGCCTGATTCGCCACCATCGCCACGTCCACATAGGTAAATCCGCCCACGACTTCCCAGCCCTGCTCCTCGATCGCCTTGGCGAGGGCGCGAATGCCGAGCCCGCTGGCGGACTCGGCTCGCCAATCCTCATCGATGATCACTACCGGGAATCTGAATTTCATGGGTGTTAGTCTCCAAACGCCTTGGCGGCGTAAATCGGGAAGGCGCGAGCGTGCCCGTCCTCGCGCCACAAGTAAAGGGGAAGCGATGCCCGGGGCGGTGCATGCCCGCCATCCTGCCCCTCATATATCATCGCGACCTGGAACAAATATCCATCCCTACCCATGTTTACCGGACTCGTTGCGGCTGTCGGGCGGATCACGCGGGTCGAGGTGCGTCCGAAAGGCGCGAAGCTCACGATCGATGGTGGCGCGCTCGGCCTTGACGATGTCGCGCTTGGCGACAGTATCGCGGTCAACGGCTGCTGCCTGACCGCCATCGCGCTCGATGGGAACACCTTCGCGGTGGAGGTATCCCAGGAGACGATCGATTGCACCGTGGGGCTTGGGGCGGTGGGCGATGTGAACCTCGAGAAGTCTCTCACCCTGGCGGACCGCCTTGGGGGGCATCTGGTGACCGGACATGTCGATGGGGTCGGCGTGGTCACGCGGTTCGTGCCGGTCGGCGATAGTTTCCTCCTTGCAATCAAGGCGCCGGACGATCTTGCCAAGTACATTGCCCGCAAGGGTTCGATCGCGGTGAACGGTGTGAGCCTCACCGTCAACCGCGTGCAGGGTTCGGAACTCGAAATCAATTTGATCCCCCATACGCTTGCAATGACCACTTTGAAGCATGTCGATGCGGGTAGTCGGGTCAATCTGGAAATCGATCTGATCGCGCGGTATGTTGAGCGGATGCTGGGTGCATCGACGGTCGAGGGGAAACCATCATGACCGAATGCGTCTTCTGCAAGATCGTCCGCGGCGAAATCCCCTCTGCCACGGTGCACGAGGACGAGCACACGATCGCTTTCATGGATATCGGCCACGTCAATCCGGGCCACACCATCGTCGCGCCGCGCTCTGAGGGTTGATGCGTCGTTCACCTGAAGAGTTGGCTCGTCGTCGCGCCGGTCTGCCGCAACCTGATTTTCCGCCTGAGCTGCCGGTCAGTGGGCGCCGCGACGATATCGCAAATGCGATTGATGCGAATCAAGTCGTCATCGTTTGCGGCGAAACCGGTTCGGGAAAAACCACGCAGATTCCCAAGATCTGTCTTGCGATCGGTCGTGGCATTGCAGGCTTTATCGGTCATACCCAACCGCGACGGATCGCCGCGCGCGCGACCGCTGCCCGCATCGCGCAGGAACTCGAATCCGAGCTCGGTACGGTCGTCGGCTACAAGATCCGGTTCAACGACCGCACCAGTCGGGACAGCTACATAAAGCTGATGACCGACGGCATTCTTCTTGCGGAGACGCAGACCGATCCGGAGCTTCGCCAGTACGACACGATCATCATCGACGAAGCGCATGAGCGGAGCCTCAATATCGACTTCCTCCTGGGTTATGTGAAGCAGTTGCTGCCGCGCCGGCCGGATCTCAAGCTCGTTATCACGTCGGCGACGATCGATGCCGAGCGCTTCGCGAAACAGTTCGGCGATGCGCCGATCATCGAGGTATCGGGGCGCCTCTATCCGGTGGAAATGCGGTATCGGCCGCCAACGACCGACGAGGACGATGATTCGGATATCAATGACGCAATCGTGGATGCGGTCGACGAG
Source organism: Burkholderiales bacterium (assembly GCA_046160305.1). GTDB lineage: Bacteria > Pseudomonadota > Gammaproteobacteria > Burkholderiales > SG8-39 > SHXR01. The sequence continues at coordinate 791 of JBJXGX010000012.1, read as the reverse complement.
CTCGCGAGGCAGGGGCCCGGCGACGTGCTCGTATTCCTGCCCGGCGAGCGCGAGATTCGCGAAGCAGCCGAAGCCCTGCGCAAGCACCATCCAAGCGAAACCGAGTTGCTGCCGCTCTACGCGCGCTTGTCGGTCGCCGACCAGGAACGCGTGTTCAAGCCGCACAAGGGCCGGCGCGTGGTGCTGGCCACCAACGTCGCGGAAACGTCCCTCACGGTGCCCGGCATTCGCTATGTGGTCGATACCGGATTGGCACGGGTCAAGCGCTACAGCTATCGCAACAAGGTTGAGCAGTTGCAGGTCGAGCGGATCTCGCAGGCCGCCGCCAAGCAGCGGGCCGGGCGTTGCGGAAGGGTCGCGAGCGGCATCTGCATTCGTTTGTACGCTGAGGACGACCACGACAAGCGCCCGGCATTCACCGATCCGGAGATTCTTCGATCGTCGCTTGCGGCGGTCATTCTGCGGATGATGTCGCTTGGCCTGGGTGACGTCGAGCAGTTCCCATTTATGGATCCGCCCGCCCCGCGTGCGATTGCCGACGGCTACGCGCTCCTGCAGGAACTGGGCGCGATCGACATAGAGGGCGACGGCAGTCGGGCGCTCACCGCGACCGGTCGTCAAGTGGCCAAGCTTCCGGTCGATCCACGTGTGGGGCGCGTGATCCTTGCCGCGCACGCCGAAGGGAGTCTCAACGAGGTACTGGTGATCGCGGCGGCGCTATCGGTGCAGGATCCGCGCGATCGCCCGATGGAACGCGCGCAGGCGGCGGACGAAGCGCAGAAGCGATTCGA
>JBJXGX010000011.1:0-36004 GCA_046160305.1 Burkholderiales bacterium | reverse complement strand
CCGCACGTGCCACACGGATGGGAAAGCGGACTCATGATGGAGCTCAACACCCGCACGCTGCTCTGTGGCGATCTTTTCACCGAGGGCGGTCCGGGCACGACGCCAGTCACCGAGTCCGACATCATCGAGCCGATCGTTACAACGACAACAGGAACCCACATGAATACGATGTCCTTGCAGTCCGATCCACTCGTCTCGTTCGCCGCGCTCGGCATGGCGCTGGTGGCGGCGTTGCAGCGCGAAGCGCCGATCAGCGCTGTATCGCCGGTCGAGGGCGCCCCGACGCGCGTGCGCTTCTACCCGCGCGACGCGAGCGTGTTCATCGACGACGACTATGTGATTCGCGGTGTGGCGGGCGCGGTCCTCCGGAAGCTGATCCGTGAGGCGCGCGACCATGGCCGCACCGACTTCACATTGCGCGAGCTGTGCCTTGCCGGGAGTGAGCTTCGATTGCCTGATCTGCAAGACAACCTGAGTGCGCGATTGCTGCTTCTCGAGCGACGGCTCAAGGAGCGCGGATCACCGATCCGAATCGAGCGGGCCACACGCGGACGTATTCGCCTCAAGCTCGATCGCCCGGTGATCAGCGAAGACGCAAGCGAGTTCGTGGAACGATCCGTCACTTCGCCTTGAGGAATATCTGATGCGAGGCGCTTCCCCAATGCCGCCATGCGATCATCGATTCCCGTCGGAGAAATTGTAGGGTTGACTCGCCGGGTCGCAAGAGATTCAATCGAAGCAACGGCGGCCGGTCGGGACATGCGGGATGCGCCCGGCCCGGTAATCATCGAGAACTGTTTGGTTTTGCCGATGCAGCATTGACGGCCTCGTGCAGAAAGCGGTGGACATGAAAGTCAGCCCTCCCGTCTGGGGCCTTGCATTCGCTATCGCGTCGGCTGTAGCGCTGATGCAACCTGTTGCCGCCAGCGATGCGCGTGCCGCACCGCGCGTCGTCGTCGCGCAGTTGCAAACCGGCCCATCGTCGACCGCGCCAAGAAACGCGGACCCCGCAGGCACGCGGGCAACCATCGGGCCGTCGACCGTCACGTCGTGGCGCTCGTGGTTGCGACGTCGAACGCGGCACTCGCCAGCGTGCTGCCCGCCGCTGCGTCTGCATTTTTGGCGGCTGAGTTTCGCACCCCCACCACCATGGCGGCAGCACCGGCTGGCTTGCCCGCCAATGCGCCGGCCTCGGACGCCCGGCACACGGCATCGGTCCCGACATCCGGTGGCGTCCCGATCGTGGAGGCGCATGTTCATGTCGACACTCGCAATATCACCATGACGTCGAATGTCCTCACCGACCATATCCTGTTCTTCGGCAACGGGCTCGTGGCACGCGAAGGCGTCATCACCGGCCCGCGTGAATGTTATGCGCTGTATGACGCGGGCAACCTCAAGCAGTTGCCGCGCAACTATGGCCGCTGGCAGGCGGACAAAGGGGCGGGAACCGTGCGCATCCAGTGGCAGGAGGGACCGCCCTGGCTGCTGCGGCGCGACGGCAATCGCCTCAGCGTGGACGGCAAGATGCTGTTGCCTTTGCGGCCGTTCGAAGGACTCAGGATGAATGGCGTGTATGTGCATCGGGATGGAGGTGGCCCCATTGCGCACCTTGCACTCGGTGCCGATGGCCGCTTCGAGGCCGCCGGCCTGATCGAGTCGATGACCTGCTGGAGGCAGTTGCGACCCGGTGCCTATGCCGGATCGGGTCACTATGAGGTTCGCCAGTGGACGCTGCTGCTGCGTTTCGCGAATGGTGCAGTGACGGCGCTGCCGATGCACCTCGAATCCGGCGAGAACCTGCAACAGGTGGGCAAGTTCCTGCTCAATGGTCGTGATTTCGATCGGGTGCGCTGAACCCCGGTAGGCGCGCCGCGACCGTATCGGGATCCGGAAATCGTTCGCAGGCAGCGACGGGCGGGTGTCGATGCCCTGATCTTCGGCGTTCGCGCAACGTCGATACAATGGTGCGGATCCCTAAAAACCTTTGCGCCCCTCGCGCTTTGTCGTTGAGGGCGCCATCGAGAACGCCGTGCCAACGATTCCGCATCTCCTCCCCACCACCGTCGTCGGCAGCTATCCCCAGCCCGACTGGTTGATCAATCGGCAGATGCTCTCGAAGGTCGTGCCACGTGTACCGATGCGGGAAATGTGGCGCGTGGCGGAACCGTTTCGGGCGCAGGCGCAAGACGATGCGACCATCGTGGCGATCCGCGACATGGAACGCGCGGGCATCGACATCATCACCGACGGCGAAATGCGGCGCGAAAGCTACTCGAACTACTTCGCTTCCGCGCTCGACGGGATCGATACCACGACGCCTGGTCGCATCATCAACCGCGCGGGGCGTGAAACACTCGTGCCGCGGGTCGTCGGCAAGATCCAGCGCCCGCACGCGGTGGAGGTGCGCGATCTTGAATTCCTTCGCCGCAACACGGATCGCGCGGTCAAGGTCACGTTGCCCGGCCCCTTCACCATGGCCCAGCAGTCGCAAAACGAATGGTACGGGGATGTCGAGGTGATGATCATGGATCTCGCCGCGGTGGTCAACGAAGAGCTGCGTGACCTGCAGGCGGCCGGTGCGGATGTGATCCAGATCGACGAGCCCTGGCTGCGCAACGATCCGGATGCGGCAAAGCGCTATGCGGTGCAGGCGATCAATCGCGCACTGGAAGGGATCACCGTGCCGACGGTCATCCATCTGTGCTTCGGTTATGCGGCGGTCGTGCCGGGCCTGAAGCCGACCGGTTATTCGTTCCTGCCGCAGCTCGCCGATACGATCGCGCAGCAGATTTCGATCGAGGCTGCCCAGGCGCGCGTGGATCTTGGCGTGCTGCGCGACCTGTCCAACAAGAAAATCATCCTCGGCGTGATCGATCTTGGCAATCCGGCGATCGAAACCGCCGCGATCGTCGCTTCGCGCATTCGCGAAGGATTGAAGTATGTGAGCGCGGAGCGGCTGATTCCTGCACCCGATTGCGGGATGAAGTACCTGCAGCGCGACATCGCGTTCGGAAAGCTGCAGGCGCTGAGCGCCGGGGCGGCAATCGTGCGAAAAGAACTCGGCTGACCGGCGCCTTTGCGGCGCCGGTTGGGAGGCCTACTGCTTATCGGGTTAGTCCCGGTAGTCGGGTTCCTTCCGATCGAGCATGCGCTTCAACGCATCGAAATGATGCTCGCAGCTTGGTTTGCCGCCGTACCTCGGGCTTCTCATGCCCGCTTGGTCCATCGTCTTGTCGATGATCGCCTGCGGGAGAGGCTTCAGCTTTTCGCCCGTCCACATGGCATAGATCTGCACCTGCGCGACACGTTCCAGGTAATAGAGGTGGTCGTAGGCTTCGGCGACCGTCTTGCCCACGGTGAGCACGCCGTGGTTGGCCATGAAGAGCACCTTGTTCTTGCCAAGGACGCCTGCCAGTCGCTCGCCTTCCGCAGGGTCGAACGCCGGGCCGCTATAGACGTCATCGTAGGCGATGTGGCGCATCATGATGACTTCGGTCTGACCGATCGGTTTGATGCGTGGATCTTCGAGTCGGGCGAGCGCGCTCGCGAACGGCATGTGCGTATGCATGACGCACACGGCCTCCGGATTCAATCGATGGATCGGTGCGTGAATGCAGAACGCGGACAGCTCGACTTCACCTTCACCGGCCAGCACCTTAGGCTCTGCATACGCCACTTCCATGAAGCTGCTCGCATTGATTTCGGACCAGTGCAGCCCAAACGGGATCTGGTAGTAGCGATCGCTTCTGCCCGGCACCGCGCAGGTAAGATGATTGAAGATGCCTTCACTGAAGCCATGCATATGCGCCAAGCGATGCGCCGCCGCGAGATCGACGCGCATGCGCCATTCGGCGGAGTCCTTGTTGGGGGTTTTCGCCTTTGTGGTCGTTGATGCTTTGATCACCAATTCCATCGCGTATCTCCGATTGACGTTGCGGGTGGTCGGGGGTCCCCGACTCCCTGAATCATAGGGCCCGAGGCTATCGCGGCCCAATGATAGCAATTCGCGGCGGTGTCGAGCGATTCGATCGAGCGACCCGGTTTTCCTAGGATTCCATAGAGTCGAGCCATGTCCGCCGCCGGATCACGGGCACAATCCCATCCGAACTCATCTCGGCATACACCATGGAGCCCATTCAGCATGAATTACCGATGTCCCATTGCATTGATGATCTTGGCGATGGCCCTTGCAGGCGCGGTTGCCGCGCAGTCATTTCCTAACCGGCCGATTCGAATCGTTCAGGGATCAGCGGCCGGCGGCAATGCAGACACCGCCGCCCGCCTGCTTGGCCAGGGAATGCAGAAGTCGCTTGGGCAAGCCATCATCGTGGAGACGCGATTGGGCGGGGCGGGGCGGATCGCCGCCGATGCGGTCGCCAGGGCCGCGCCGGACGGGCATACCCTGCTCCTGATCACCGGGGGGCATGTGACGACCGGCGCGGCATCGAAGTCATTGCCCTACGACACCGTCGACAGTTTTGCATGGATCTCCATGGCAAGTGAATTCCCGTTCATGCTGGTCGTGCGCGCGGATTCGCCGTTCCAGACGCTGGCATCGGTGATTGCCGAGGCACGGGCCAAGCCGCAGACGGTCACGTTCGGCTCATCGGGTACCGGTGCGACCTTGCATTTGGTGGGCGAGCTGGTTGGGCGCATGGCCAATGTCGAGCTGGTGCATGTGCCCTACAAGGGCGAATCGCAAGCGATGATCGCGATTCTTGCGGGCGATATTCGTTTCGCGGTGGCGACACCCACAACCGCTGTCGGGCAGGTGAATGGCGGAAAGGTCAAGGCGTTGGCAGTGTCCTCCGCGACCCGCTGGCCGGGCATGCCCGACGTTCCGACTATCGCCGAGGCGGGCGTCCCGGGATACGACGTACGCTCGTGGCTCGGGCTTGCCACAACGGGCGGGACACCGCGGCCGATCGTCGATCGCCTGCATGAAGCGATGATGGTCGCGTTGAAGGACCCCGAAGTGACGTCGCGGCTGGAAGCGATGGGCGGCACGGTCCGCAGCAGCACGCCGGACGAAACCCGCCAGCGCGTTGTCTCCGAACTCGCGCGCTGGAATAAGGTGATTACCGAGGCGAATATTCCTCGGGAGTAGATGTCCCCAACCGTGAATCGGCGAAGCGGTGGTCCCCGTCGCCCTAGACGGGAGTGGGTCGCGGAGAGCATGAGCAATCCGTGTTGCTTCGCCGTACCGTACTGCGGTACTACGCACTCGCCATCGGCCGCGCATCCAGCGTACGCATGAACACCTGCATGCCGTAGTGGAACGCGATGAACGCGCCCAGTTCCATGATCTGCGCTTCGCTGTAGTGCTCTTTCAGGCGCGTATAGAAAGCGGCATCGTTCTTGTCGGGATCGAGATACATCTGCCCGGCATATTGCAGTGCGAGCTTCTCGGCTGCGTTGAACTTGCCGTCGTCGAGCTTGCCCGTGGCCGCGGCAATCCGGTCTTCCGTGAGGCCGCCTGCCTTCGCTTGTTTCGAGCGGAGCGCCCCGAAATACGGATCGCCCGCGATGCCCGCGAGCCGCACACGGATGATCTCCTTCAGGCGATGATCGATATTGCCTTCGGTGTGCGACATCAGAAGCGCCCGCAGCAAGGCCTTCGCGTAGCTCGGCACATGCGCAAGAATGCGCGGGAAGAGCGAATCGGGAACGCCCAATTTCTCGCAGCGTGCGATGAGCGTGCGAAGCTCGGGGTCATCGATCGATTCGAGCGCTACCGGTTTGATGTTGGGCATCGTTCACTCTCCGGCCGGCTGCAATGACACCGGCGCCGCACCGTAGATGCGCACCGACTCTTCCTGACTCACCAGCCGGCCATCGGGCGAGAACATCGGATAGAACTTGAGCGTGCCGAAAAATGTGTGGTAGCCGATGTTCATGCCGACGAAGCTGCCGAGCTCGACGATTTCTTCTTCGGAATAATGCTGCCGAAGCTCATCGTAGAACGCGGCCCCGATCGCGCCGGGGTTGAGCGCCATCGTTTCGCTATAACGCAGCGCGATCTTCTCCGCGGGGCTGAGTTTCCCGCTGGCCGCGGTGTTGTTGATCCCGTCGTCGAGATTTTCTTCAGAAAGCCCTTGCCACTTCGCCGAAGCGGACCGGACGTTCCCTCAATACGTGCAGGCGACCAGGCGCGACAGTTGCACCCGGATGATCTCTTTCAGTTTATGGCTGACCTTGCCGGTATTGAAGACCGTATTCCAGGCGACGAACATCGCTTCGGCCAGATCGACGTTGTGGCCCATCATTGCGTGAAAGCCCGGATCGGGCGCCTTGTTCGCGAGGCACATCTCGATATAGGGGGCGAGCTTGGTCTTCTTCAGATCGTCGATGTCGAGCATCGTAATGTTGGGCATGATGGTTCTCCTCCTTTGGGTAGCACACAGCACATTATGCGCGATAGGCTATCCTTGAAGCTCGCCATGTAGACCAAGCCCGTTCAATGAAGCCCGCGCCATTCGACTACGCATCGCCCGGTACCCTCGCGGAGGCCCTGGCGCTCTTGTCTTCGGGCGATGCAGAAGCCATGCCGATCGCGGGCGGACAAAGCCTGATGCCGGTCCTCGCATTCCGCCTGGCCGCACCCAAGCTGCTCGTCGATCTGCGATGCATACCAGGCCTCGGTCGAATTGCCATCGAGGACGATGGTGTTCATCTTGGCGCGCTCGTTCGATGGCGCGACATCGAAGACGACGCGCGCCTCATCCTTGCCCATCCGCTCTTGAAGGCCGCTGTGTCGTATGTGGCACATTATCAGATTCGCAATCGCGGGACGATCGGCGGAAGTCTTGCGCATGCGGATCCCGCGGCCGAATTGCCGGGCATTGCGGTCGCCTGCGATGCAACGATCTCGATTGCGGCATCAACAGGATCACGCAATGCGAAGGCGGGAGAATTTTTCCTTGGGCCGCTCAGTACCGCGTTGAAAGCGGGCGAGCTGATTACTGGTCTGCATCTGCCGCGTTGGCCCGCAGGGCGGCGCTGGGGGTTCGAAGAGATATCGCGCCGCCGGGGCGATTTCGCGATTGCGGCGATTGCCCTTTACTACGACACCGACGGCGCCGGGCGTGCGATGAATACGCACATCGGCGTGATCGGTGCATGCCACCGGCCCCATCGCATTCCAGAAGCCGAAGGATTGCTTGATGGCCAACCCGTCAGCGAGGCCACCGTCCTTGCGGTCGCAAAAGCGGCTGCGGCGGCGGTCGATCCCCCGGAGGACCTTCATGCACCGGCTCGCTACCGGCGCGCGCTGGTCGAAACGTTGGTCGAGCGAGCCTTGCGCCAGGCTGTAACGCAAGCAACTGCCGGAGTCGCCTAACCATGTCCGTGAATTTCGAGGTCAACGGCAAAGCGGTGCAGGTGGAGGTCGAGCCGCGCATGCATCTTGCAGATTGTCTGCGACAACGCGTTGGGCTCACCGGAACCCATGTCGGATGCGAACACGGTGTCTGCGGCGCATGCACCGTGATCGTCAACGGCGATGCGGTGCGGGCGTGTCTGATGCTGGCGGTGCAGGCCGAGGGCGCGAAGATCGTCACCGTCGAGGGGTTGAGTCGCGATGACGTGTTGTCACCGCTGCAAGCCGCGTTTCGCAAACATCACGCATTGCAATGCGGTTTTTGCACACCAGGGATGATCACCACTGCGCACGCATTGTTGACCGACGAACCCGATGCCGACATCCAACGGATCCGCGAAGTGCTCTCCGGAAATCTGTGCCGATGTACCGGCTACATTCCGATCGTCGAGGCGGTCATGGAGGCGCGGGCGGCATATCGGACGAATTGATGTCCGCCTCCAACCGATCAGCGGTTACCCATGTCGCTTGCCGTTGCTTGCATCGTTCGAATGGCCAAATTGTATCCGTCGAGCGTGGTCTGGACGCTCGGCAGTGATTTTGCGAATTATCGAAAGAACGGCCGGCAGATGCTGCAAATGATTTGCCCGTGCTAATCGTAAATGCGGGCACTCGTCACGCCGCCGCGACGTCGACCATCGCATCGAACGCCGCTTGCCCCGCTGAAAATGCGAACAGATCCACGGCGCGATCCGGCAGGACCGGCGCACCGGAGGTAAGCGCGTTCAGGCCGGTCCATCCGTCTCGCATCCACACCACGCCGGCCGGAATTTTGTCGGTGACCTTGGCCTGTGCATGCAAGCTCCCGCGCTCATTGAAGATGCGAATCGCCGCACCATCCAGGAGTTTTCTCGCAGCCGCATCGTCCGGCGCGATCCACAGTTGCGGTTCGCGATCGCGCTTGGCCAAGGTGGGTAGGACTTGCCCATTGTTGAAGAAGCTGTGGAAATGGGTGAGCGTGCGACCCTGGGTAAGCGCAAGCGGATACGGCTGTTTGATCGAGGCCGCCTGTTGTGCCGGTTCGTCATACATCGGCAGGGCAGGAAGACCAAGCCGTTCGGCTTGGGCAGAGTAGAGCTCGATTTTCCGCGAAGGCGTATCGAAGTCGAGCGACGGATTGGCCACGTGCGACACATCGAGCGCGCGAATGCCGCCCTCCGCGCGTAACGACTCGATCGTCGCATGCCCCGTGCAGGGGTGATCGAGGATGGCATCCACCATCGCCTCCTCCGATTCCCACGGATGAAATCCGTCCAGATTGAGTCGCTCGGCCAATGTTTTAACGAACCAATAGAGCGAGCGTGTTTCGGCAGGCGGATCGAGTGCCCGCTCCATCAGGTAGAGGTGCGTGTGGGTCATCTTGCAGCCGATCCCTTCGAGCCATGCGGTTCCCGGGAGCACGACGTCGGCGAAGCGGCGTGCCGTGTCGTTGAGAAAAAGATCGTAGCTCACCACTAGGTTGGTGCGGTCCAGGCCGCACGCTACCTGCTCCGCGTCGGCGAACGACGAAAGCATGTTCGTGCCCATCAGGAAGAGCGTTTGAATTCGACCTTTGGCGAGCGCAGCGGTTACCGCCGACATTTGATTGGGAAGATACGTCCCGGGCGGCCTTCGCTCCGGTGCGATGATGCTTGCCAGCCCACGGCCGTGCGCAGCGCTGCCGTGGCGCGGACCGAATCCACCGCCTGGGATGCCGACATTTCCGGTGAGGGCGGGCAGGCACGCGATGGCACGTCCGGCCTGCCAGCCGTTGGCGCCTTTATGCATGGAGCTGCCACCCAGAACGATCATCGCTGGTCGGGTTGTCGCGTAGCGTCGCGCCAACGCCACGATCCGCTCCGCCGGAATTCCGGTGACGCCGGCCGCCCACGCCGGCGAGAACCGTTGCACGTGCGCGACAATCTCATCGAAACCAATGGTATGCGCGGCGACGAATTTGGCGTCGCAGAGCTGCTCGGCGCAGATAACGTGCATCATCGCGAGCGCGAGGGCTGCATCACTGCCCGGACGAATGATCAGCACCTCGTCGGACTTCGCCGCGGCCTCGGTGCTGCGCACATCGATCGTGACGAGGTACGCGCCTCGGCGCTTGGCAGCGAGAAGGTGGCGCGCGGTATTAGGCTGGCTCGTGAGATTGGCTGCCCAAAGGAGGACGAGCTCGGCATGCTGGCCCATGTCCTCCTTCGTATTGGTCTCGAGCATGCCGGTGAGCCCGAGGCCAAATGCACCCAGGCCCCAGCAGACCATGGTCGGGCTCCAATTCTGGCAGCCGTAGAAATTGGCGAAGCGGGCGAGGAGCTGAACGCTGATGCGCGTGCCATAGTCGGTCGTAAAGACGCCGTGCCCGGGCCAGATGCCGACCGCCTCGCGCCCGGCGCTTTCCATACCCGACACAATCCGATCAAGCGCCTCGTCCCATGTCGCCCGTCGAAATTCCGCCGTGCGTCGATCGCGGACGAGCGGATGCAGGAGGCGATGCGGATTGTCGATGACTTCGCGGGAGGCTTGGCCGCGAATGCACAAGAACCCTTGACTGTCTGGATTGGCCTCGTCGCCGCTTACTTTCAGGAGTTTGCCGTCACGCACCTCGGCCAGCATGCCGCAGAGGGTCGGATGACAGCTCATCGGGCACATCGTGCGGACGATTTTCGAACGGGGCGCATCCATCGCTGATTCCTTGCTTCGCACGCGGCATAGAATATCGATCGGTATGATAACGCCTACGCACCGTCGCATCGCTCATCTCGATATGGATGCTTTCTACGCATCCGTCGAGTTGCTTCGCTACCCGGATTTGCGCGGGCAGCCCGTGGTGATCGGTGGGCGGCGGCGCCGGGCGAGCGATGCGGAGGCGACCGGGATCTACACACGACTGCGCGAGTATGTAGGTCGTGGCGTTGCAACAACCGCCACATACGAAGCGCGTGCGTTCGGTGTCCATTCCGGAATCGGGTTGATGAAGGCCGCGGCACTCGCGCCGGATGCGATCCTCCTTCCTGCCGATTTCGACGAGTACGGAAAGTATTCCCGGCTCTTCAAAGCCGCGGTTGCGATGATCGCCCCGTGTATCGAGGATCGCGGCATCGACGAGATCTACATCGATCTCACGGACGTGTGCGGTGAGTCAGTGGCCCTCGCACGTGAAATCAAGCAGCGCGTCCGCGAGGCGACCGGGCTCTCCTGCTCGATCGGCATCACCCCGAACAAATTGCTGGCGAAGCTCGCATCGGAGTTGGAGAAGCCCGATGGCCTCACTGTCTTGACCTATGCCGACGTGCCGTCGCGTATCTGGCCGCTGGCCGCACGCAAAGTAAACGGGATTGGTCCACGCGCAAGCGATAAGCTCGCGGGGCTGGGCATTCGCACGGTGGGCGATATTGCCAACGCCGATCCGGTCATGCTGATCGAGCACTTCGGCAATAGCTATGGACGCTGGCTGCACGAAGCAGCACATGGACGCGATGATCGTCCCGTGGTGACCGTGCGTGAAGCGAAGTCGATCAGCCGCGAGACCACGTTCGAGCGCGATCTGCACCCGAAGCGCGATCGGGAAACGCTGTCCGGCGTACTGCTCAGTCTATGTACCCGGGTCGCGGAAGACCTCGTGCGCAAAGGCGTGGTGGGCAAGACGATCGGCATCAAGCTCCGCTATGAGGATTTCAAGACGGTAACGCGCGATGTCACCTTGCAAAGCGGGATTGCAGATGCCGAGACAATCAGAGCGGCGGCACGTGAATGCCTGAAGCGGGTGGATCTGCACCGCCGCCTGCGATTGCTGGGCGTGCGCGTGGGAGCGTTGATGCGTCCCGGCGAAGAGGTGATCAATCACGCCGACTCGCCAATCAGAAAGCCCGAGCCGAAGGTCGATGCAAATCTATCGCTGTTTGATTAGCGCGAGGGGGGCACCCGAGGCGGCACGTCTTGCAATCGATCAGGGCAAAAGGCAAGACTTGACCCCATCCTTCGGTTGTAGTCGGTCAAGGCAAAAGGCAAGACCTGACCCCAACCTTCGCGCTACGCGTCGAACACCGCAAGCATTTCCTGCTTGTCCTTTGCCAGACCGTATAGGACTGGCGAATTCGGCAGATCGGATTCCCCACCTGATTTCTTGTCCGTGCCGAGCACGCGCACCTTCTTTCCGATTCGATCGACGAGCAGCTTGTGCATCCTGACCTCGCCCGCAACAGCCACACGCTGATTCGAGGTGGGATCGATGGTTGTGAGGCGGATCTCGCGCGGGCCGTTCGCGACGACCTTGAACTTGTCGACGATTGCCCAGGTGCCGCTCAACGACTCGTGTTGCGCCGGCAAGGGCGCCAAGGGTTTCGAGGGGATCGGCAGCGGCCTCGACGGATCGATCACGAGCCCGCGATTGGCCGCCTGGCCCATCATGAAGAGCAATGTGTGATCGCCGATTCCGCGCTCGGGTGCGTAGCCGCCGCCGATATCCGAGTGGACGCCCGGGAACCACACTTGCAGCGACGTCTGGCCTGGGGGCAGCGAGGCGCCAAGCGGCAGCGTCCAGAGCGTCGGGACATAGGGGCCGCGCTTCTCGTTTGCCGCGAGCGCGTGGACGGAATGTTGGACGAGATTGCTGAGCGTCGTGTCGTGGAAGCCCACGATCGTGTCGTTGACCCCGGCGGTGTTCGGCAGCGGCACGCCAAGGGCGCCCACCGTGTCGTAGACCCCGAGAAATCGGATCGATACGTTGGCGTGCTTGTTTGCGTTCTTCAGCGGGTCGCCAACGATGCCGGCGGCGCCGCCGAGGATCAAGGAGCCGAGTCCGCGCAGGCGTTCCGCGACCGTGGGCGCATGGGAATTGCCGAGCAGCGGGTTACGGCCGGCATAGGTCGTAAGGTACAGGGCGAGCACGTCCTTCCTGCTCGGATTGACGAGGAGACCGGAGACCTTGATGAATCCGCAGAGCGAGCGTGCCGTGTACGCGCCGCGCGAAAAGCCGAAAACATAGATTTCGGCACCCGGTACGTACTGCTCGGCAACGAAGCTGTATGCCTCCTGCACATTCAGGGAGAGGCCCGCGCCGGTCGACCCGCCAAGCCATTCTTCGATCCTGTGCTCGCCGGTCCCGACGCCCGAGTCGTAGTAAAGACTTATCGGCGAGCCGTCGGCTGCCAAGCCCGTGCAAGTCTTGTTGCCGTGCCCGCGATCCGCGGACTCGGCGGGTCCGAGGCATTCTTTCAGGAACTCATACGTGCGAAAGATGTTGGTCTGGGTCCGCGGGTCGTTCCACGTTCCGTCGCAACAGACAACGATCTTCTTGGCCATCGAAACATCCTCTTCATTGACATGGAATGAGCGCCTGGTCGCGCATGATTGGGGGCATCAGACTGGTGTTTTCGGGAAGGCCTGTCGGGCATGGTAATGCGATGTGATGCAACGAATGCAGGGAAATCGGCAGGGCGCCCGGGAAATCGGTATTCTCGGTAGTCGCGAGCGGCCAAGGAGAATGTAGTTGAAGACGAAGGGTTTGAACGGAGCTGAGACGATCCTGCGTGTCTTGCGCGGGATGGGCATCGAAACCATCTTTGCGTCACCTGGATCGGAATGGGCGCCCCTCTGGGAGGCATTGGCCAAGCACGGCGGAACGGGTGATTTTCCGGAGTACATCTCGTTTCGCCATGAAGAGACGGTCATTGCCGCGGCGACCGGCTACTTCAAGGCTACCGGCAAGCTGCCCGGTGTGATCATCCATACGACGGTCGGCGCGTTGCATGCGACGATGGGATTGCGGGCGGCGTTGCATGAACGCGTCCCGATGGTGGTGCTCACGGGTGAATCGATCGCGTTCGGCGAAGATGGTGGCGAGGATCCCGGTGCGCAATGGCTCCGGCTGCTTACCGATATCGGCGGGCCGGCACGCCTGGTTGAGCGGTGCGTCAAGTGGACGTTTGGTCTCAATGCGCCGGCGTTGTTGCCGGCCACCATCCACCGCGCGTGTCAACTCGCCATGTCCGCGCCACGCGGGCCGGTGTTCGTCTCCGTGCCGATGGAGCATCAGTTTGCGGTGATGACGCACGACGCACCACCCGCGGTCCATGTGCAGGCGACCGTGCCCGACCCGGCCGTGATCGATGCGATCGCGCGCCGATTGATCGACGCCAGGCGACCGGTCATCGTCACCGAAAACGTCGGGCGGAGCACGGAAGCCGTCGCCTCGCTCGTGGCGTTGGCCGAGCGGCTCGGCGCGCCGGTCGTCGAGGGGCGCAATCCCGGCTACATGAGTTTTCCCCACGCGCATCCGCTCTACGGCGGTCTTTGCGATACCGCGCAGTTGAAGGCGTATTTGAATGACGCCGATGTCGCGTTCCTTGCCGATGCGGTGCTGCCTTGGCATCCGCCGTCCGCGTTGCCCGGGCCGAACACCTCGGTCGTGATGCTGAGCGACGAGCCCCTTTATCCGCAGATCCCGTATCTTGGCATTCGCGCGGATCTCGTCGTGCAGGCCGAGGTTGCGCGCAGCCTCGCCATGATCGTGGAGCGCGTGAATCAGAAAATTCCGGCCGGCACGCGCGCCAACGCGGTGAAGGAATGGGGTGCCAAGCATGAGCAAGCGCGTGCTGCCTGGCGCGATCGCGCGCAGTCGGCCGGCAAGGGCGCGACCATCGATACGGCATGGGTTGCGAACGAGCTGAACGCGGTCCTGCCGGCCAATGCCATCGTGGTGGACGAGACGATCACGCATCGGGCGGATCTGTACCGCGGCCTGGAGGCGATGAAGCCGGGTGGATATTTTGAGTCCGCCTATGGCGGGTTGGGGATGGGACTCGGTTATGCGCTCGGTGTGAAGTTCGCCCAGCGTAATCGACCGGTCATCACGGTGATCGGCGATGGTTCCTTCAACTACAACCCGGTCGTCGCCTCATTCGGCGCGTGCCAGGAACATGCGCTGCCCGCGCTCGTACTGGTCATGAACAACTCGGGCTATCAGTCGCAGAAGGGCGGAATCCCCAAGTACTATCCCGACGGCGCGGCGGTACGCTCGAAGAATTTCCCCGGCACATCGATCACGCCGAGCCCGAATTACGCGTCGCTGCCGCTCGCGTTCGAGGGGGTTGGCGAGCGCGTCGTGAAACCGGGCGATTTGCGCCCGGCCTTGGTTCGCGGCCTCGAGGCGATAGCAGCCGGCAAGCTCGCGTTGATTGATATCGTGCTGGCACCGGTCAACCCGCGCAAATGAGCGTGCAAGACGACACGGGAGAACACGATGACCATTGAATTCACGCCGCTGCATCCTTGCATCGCCGCCGAAGCGCGCGGCGTTGATCTCAGGCAGCCGCTCGATGCGGCGGCCGTGCGGGCGATCGAAGTGGCGATGGATCGATTCGCCGTGCTGGTTTTTCGCGATCAGCCGATCACTCAGGGCGAGCAGGTGGCGTTCTCGCGTAACTTCGGGCCCCTTGATCAGGGATTGCGGAAGGCGACCGGCGGACCGACCCGCTTTGAATACGACGAATTGATTGATGTGTCCAACCTGACCCTCGACGGGAAGGTCGCGCAGCGCGAAGACAAGAAGCTGATCGGCACGCTCGCAAATCAGCTCTGGCATAGCGACAGCTCGTTTCAGTCGATCGTCGCGAAATACTCCCTCCTGTCCGGTGTCGCGGTTCCGGGGGAGGGTGGCGATACCGAGTTCGCCGATCTGCGCGCTGCCTATGATGCGCTCGATGACGAAACAAAGCGGTTGATCGCCCGGTTGTCCGCCGAGCACCACGCGTTCCACTCGCGCACATTGTTGTTGGGCGACGAAAGTTACAACGATAAGCAGTTGAATTCGATGCCGCCGGTCGAGTGGCCGCTGGTCCGTGTCCATCCGGGTTCCGGACGCACGGTTCTCTTCGTGGGCATCCACTGCCGGCGCATCAACGGCATGACGTTACCGGAAGGCCGCTTGCTGTTGGCCGAGTTGATCGAGCACGCGACGCAGCGCGAATTCGTCTATCGCCATCAGTGGCGCGCAGGCGATCTGGTCATGTGGGACAACCGCTGCACCCTGCATCGCGGGCGCCGCTACGACCTGACCAAACGGCGTGACCTGCGACGCACCACCACGATCGACGTCGCGTCGGGCACCGCGGCCAAGGTAAGCAGCGCCGCCTGAACGAGCGTGCTGCGCGTTCAATCCCCCGCGCGAATGCCGAAGTCCTTGACCACCTTCGACCATTTCGCCATTTCATCGTCGAGGAACTTGGCAAGCTGCTCGGGCGGTCTGCCGACGAGATTGAAGCCTTGCGCAGTCAGGCGCTCATGGATCGTCTTTTCGCTTAGAACCTTCGTGACTTCATCGAACATGCGTTGAATGATCGGCGCCGGTGTCTTGGCCGGGGCAAAGATGCCCCACCAAGCCTGCGCTTCAAATCCCGGGATGCCACTTTCGGCGACAGTGGGAACGCCCCGTAGATCCGGATCGCGCTTGATCGAGCTCACCGCCAGCGCAGTGAGATTGCCTGCTTTGATATGCGGGCTTAGCAGCGCGGTGGTGGCCATGGCGATCGGAACATGTCCGGCGATCGCGTCCTGCGCGAGCGGGCCTCCGCCTTTGTAGGGAACATGCTGCATCTGGAAGCTCACCTGCGCGCCCATCAGGGTGATGGCAAGGTGGGCAAGGCTGCCGGTGCCGATCGTCCCGAATGCCACAGCGTTCGGCTTGGACCGCGCGGCAGCAAGCAATTCGCCAAGAGTCTTGTAGGGCTGCGATTTGTGCGCGGTGATGACCATCGTCCCGGTCGCCACCAGCATCACCGGCGCAAGATCGTTGCGCGTATCGAACGGCATGTTCGGGATGATGCTCGGGTTGATCGCATGCGTGTCGAACACCGCGACCCAGGTGTACCCGTCGGGCGCTGATTTCGCGACCTGTCCGGTGCCGATCGTGCCACCGCCACCGGCACGATTCTCGACAATGATCTGCTGGCCGAGCGCCTGCATCAGGCCGGGCGAGAGCATTCGCGCGAGCTGGTCGGTCGTGCCGCCGGGAGGAAAGGGGACAACAAGACGAATCGGCTTCACCGGCCATCCGGGGGTTTGTCCGAACGCGCCGGTCGCGAATGCCGCGAACATCATTGCCGCGCCGATACGGAAGAGAATCGTCATGAAAGGGGTCCAGGCAGATCACACATCAAAGCGTTGACGTGCGCATAGTATAGGGTGTCTCATGCGCGAAGGACGCCGAGTCACCACTTGCCGGGCGGGCGGCACGCTTCAACGAACGGGTCGAAAAGGGGAGACACGCCGTGATATTTCGAAGCATTGCAGCAGTGCTGTCGGCCGCCGTCATCGGTTGGTTGCCGGTGCAAGGCTTCACGCAGACCGGAGAGATCGACGTCCGGCGCGACGTCGAATACGTCGTGCATGGCGGCCAGTCGCTGAAAGGCGATCTTTACACGCCGCGACGCGACGGACGCTTTCCTGTCGTGGTTGCGATCCACGGTGGTGGGTGGCAGCTCGGTGGCCCGATCGCCTACCAGTTCTGGGGGCCGTGGCTCGCCGCGCGCGGCATCGCGGTGTATGCGATCTCGTATCGATTCTCCAAACCGGATCAGAAGTCGTTTCCCGAAGCCCTTCAGGATGTGCGTGCGGCGATTCAATTCCTGAAGGGGCGCGGCACGGAGCTCAGGATCGATCCGGCGCGGATCGCCGTGATGGGCGATTCCGCAGGCGGGCATCTTGCGGCGCTCGTTGCATTAGCGGGGGAGCATCCGGCATTCAAGGATGGCAACAAGGGCGATCCGTTCGGCCATCTGACAAGCGAAGTGAAGGCCGCGATCCCAGTGTACGGGGTGTTCGACATGGTCGAGCAATGGCGCCACGATCAATTGACGCGGTCACGCGATCACATCGTCGAGAAGTTCCTGGGGACAAGCCTCATCGATAATCGACGGGCCTATTTCGATGCCTCGCCGCTCTCGTACGTCGCATCATCGAACAACCGCGTCTCATTCATGGTGACGTGGGGGACGCATGACGACATCGTCGCCCCCGCCATGCAGAGCGAACGATTTCTCGAGGCATTGAAGCAGGCACGCTATTTCGCGCGGCCGGCCATCGTGCATGGTGCGCCGCATTTCTGGATGTCCGATCCGATCGAGGAGCCCGGCAGCCACGCGGGCTGGCTCGCGCCCCGGCTTCTCCGGTTCCTGCAGGCACGGTTGTAGGGGCACGCCTTCGTGCGCGATCCGACTATGATGAGGGCGCCGGCCAAGGCGGAACGCGCCAGGGAGAAACGAATGGGAAACGTGATTCGAAATGAACCTCCGCTCCGCTTCGAATCATGGCAAATCACCCGAGGATGTCGTACGAACAAGGGACGCAATGCCCCGCGGATGGCCCCCGAAAAAAAAAGGGCGCCACGCCCCCTCGTTGATCCCCACGGTGGCGGCGTTTCGTTGCTGATCACGTTGGCAAGTGTCCGGCGTCTGTGCGCGGCGCTTGTTGCGGCCTTGACGGCATTGGCGGTCTTGGCGGTCTTGGCGGTCTTGCCGCAGGCCGCACGCGCGCAGGCTTATCCGTCCAAGCCGATTCGCATTGTCGTGCCGCAAGGACCCGGCGGCACATCGGATCTACTCGCACGAGCCGTCGCGCAAAAATTGAACGAGGCGTTCGGCCAGCAGGTCGTCGTGGACAATCGTCCTGGGGCGAACGGGCTCATCGGGACCGAAATGGGCGCGAAGGCGCCGGCCGACGGGTACACGCTCACCTTCGGCTCGAGCCCGATGCATGCAATCAATCCCGGGCTCTACCGGAAGCTCCCATACGATCCGATCACCGATTTCACGCCGATCGGGATGTTGGGCC
Source organism: Burkholderiales bacterium (assembly GCA_046160305.1). Taxonomy (GTDB): domain Bacteria; phylum Pseudomonadota; class Gammaproteobacteria; order Burkholderiales; family SG8-39; genus SHXR01. Next base: position 17,811 of record JBJXGX010000011.1, on the reverse strand, counting down.
GGCCCTTCTACGCAGTGATTGCCCATCCTGCCATCGCGACGAATATCAAGGACCTCATCGAAACGGCAAAAACGAAGCCCGGCACGCTCAATTTCGGCGCCGGCAGCAGTAACGCATGGATCGGCACGGAGCTCTTCGCCGCTGCGGCCGGCATCAAGCTCTTGCATGTCCCCTATAAGAGCAACTCGCAGGCGCTGATCGACCTTGTCGGCGGGCGTGTCGACGTCATGATCGAGCCGGTCATGAGCGCGTTGCCGCATATCCAGTCGGGTAAGGTGAGTGCTCTTGCGGTCACCAAGCAGACGCGACTCGCCATTCTTCCAGCAATCCCCACGCTCACAGAATCCGGTGTTCCCTACAAGCTGACCCCGTGGGCGGCGATGTATGCCCCGGCGGGTACGCCGATCGACGTAGTGCGCAGGCTCAACGCGGAGATCGTGAAGATGCTCGCGATGTCGGATGTGATCGAGCGGTTCGCCGCTCTCGGATTCGAACCGGAGGCGAGTACGCCAGAGCAGCTTGGCGGCTTCACCCGGCAGGAAATCGCTGAATACGGCAGGATCATCAAAGAGATTGGCATTCCGATGCAATAGCCGCGGGGCGCCACCCGGGCGCCATCGCGCCGCCGCAATAGACTTCGACTGCGACCAAAGGAAACACGACATGCGCTACGACCTGATTATTCGCAACGGCACCGTGATCGACGGATCCGGTAAGCCCGGCTTTCGTGCCGATGTGGCGGTGCGCGGCAGAAAGATCGCGGCGATCGGCGCGATCGGCGAACGCGGTAAGAAGGAAATCGACGCGACCGGTTTGATCGTGTGTCCGGGATTCGTCGATATCCATACCCATTACGACGCGCAGATCTGCTGGGACCCGGTGCTTGGTTCGTCGGCCGAGCATGGCATCACCACCGTCGTGCTGGGCAACTGCGGCATCGGCGTCGCGCCGAGCTGGCCCGAGGATCGCGAGATCAACGCGCTCGATCTGGTCAGCCTGGAAGGCCTGTCGATCGATGTGTTGAAAGCGGGCATCCCTTGGAAATGGGAGACGTTCGTCGATTACATGAAATTCGCGGCGTCGCAGCGGCCCGGCGTCAATCTCAGCTTCCTCATGCCGATGGCAACGCTGCGCCGCTATGTCATGCGCAAAGCCGCGGTTGAGCGGGCGGCGACCGAGGACGAGACACAGCAGATCGCGTCGCTCTTGAAGGAAGCGATGGAAGCGGGTGCCAACGGCTTTAGCACCACGACCATCTCGCGCCAAAAAGGCTGGCAGGGCGCACCACTGGCCTGCACCTTGGCGAGCCTTGATGAGCTGCGCGCTTATGCACGCGTGCTGAAGGAGATGGGTCGCGGCGTGATCCAGCTCAATTGCGCCTACAACCTGGGCTCCCTTTCGGATGACGAATTCGTCCTGCTCGATATGCTGACGAGCGAGAGCGGGCGGCCGGTGACATGGTCGGGTGGTGTGAGCCGGGGGGATCAGCCGGGCGCGCTCGCCATCTATCTGAAAAAAATCGAGCCGCTGGTGGCGCGGGGCAGCAAACCGCAAGGAACCTCCCGACCGCTTACCGTCGAGGTCAATCTCAATAACCCGTTTGTCATGACCGACCTTGATGCGGGGAAGAAGGTGTTGGGCCAGCCGAAGGATGTGCAGAAAAAACACTACGCGGATCCTGCATTTCGCAAGCAGGTGAAAGAGGAGTATGCGAAAGGCGGCAAGCTCTTCAGCAGCGCGTGGATCGATGCGCAGGTGCTGCGTGTGGGCAGCCCGGGCATGGAGAAGTACCTGCGCCGCACCGTGCGCGAGATCGCGGCCGAGCAGGGCAAGGAGCCGATCGATGTGTTCTTCGATCTCGCTCTCGAAGATGATCTGAATCTCAGATACCTCGGCGCGATCGCCAATGTGGAACCCGAGTGCGTCGGCCAGCAGATCAACGACGATCGCATCCTGCTTGGCATGTCCGATGGCGGCGCACACGTCGACATGCTGCTCGAATCGAACTACACCACCTACATCCTCGGGCACTGGGTGCGGGAGAAAAAAATCATGAGTCTCGAGCGGGCCATTTATCGGATGACGTCCGAGCCCGCGAAACTCTTCGGCATCACCGATCGCGGCCTGTTGGCGACGGGGCTGGCAGCCGACATCACCGTGTTCGATCAAGACACGGTGGGTTCGGCGATGAAGGCCACCCATGTCAACCGCGACCTGCCCGGTGGCGGTGCGCGGCTGTATGTCGAATCAAGCGGAATCTCGCACGTTATCGTGAACGGCGAGCCGCTGTTCGATCACGGCAAGGTGCAGGACGGGCGCGCCGGGGAGATATTGCATCGGGGTTGATGCGTCGACCTTGATGCACTGAACTTCGGCGGGCGCATGATCGCGCCATCTTGTAACGAGATGTGTCGAGGATCTGCCCGCGATACGCGGCCGAGGGTCCTGCCGATGACATCATTTCCTTACAACTTGGGTGTCGAATCGAGGGTGTCGGATCGGCTGGGGTCGGTCCGAGCAAGGCGACCATCGAACTGAAATGGAGATTGAAATGAATGCGATCCACAAAGTAGTCCTCGCGCTGGCCACGGCGCTTCCCATGGGCGCGGCGCTGCCGGCCTTCGCACAGCAAGGTGGTGCTCCCGGACAATTCGGTTCGCGGATCGAGCAGCGACTTGCCGATCTGAAGATGAAGCTCGCGATTACCGGGGGACAGGAATCCCAATGGCAAGCCTTCGAGGCGCAAGTGAAACAGGAAACGGCGAATGCGCGCGCCACGCACCAGAGTCCGTCGCAGCCAGTCACCGCGGCGCCGGACCGCCTCGCGCGACGCGCCGAGCTCATGAAGCAGCGAAGCGCCGGGCTCGAAGCGATCGCGGGCGCGCTGAAGAATCTGTACGGCATCCTCACGCCCGATCAACAGGCGATCATCGATCAGCACTATGCCCAGTTGGAAAGCCGCGGGCACGGCCGGCATGGGCCGATGCAACGAAGCTGAGCTCCCACGGTCATGCGGCGCGGCCAACGAGCGGGAGCTTCGTCGGCCGTGCCCTCGCGACTAGTATTTCCCGAGATAGTCCCGCTTGCCGATATCGACGCCGTTGTGCCGCAGAATGTTGTACGCGGTCGCCACATGGAAGTAGAAATTCGGCAGAACAAAATGCTGGATATAGGCAAGGCCCTTGAAAGTCGTCGGGCCGGCGCGCATTTGCAGGATGATTTCCCGGTCTTCAGCACCCGCCAGTTGCGCGGCGGTAATGCTGTTGACGAACGCGAGTGTCGTCTCGATGCGTGTCTTCAAGTGCGCGAATGTCGTCTCGGTATCCTCAACCTTCGGGACCTCCACGCCGGCGAGTCGGGCCATGCCGCCCTGGGCCTGATCGCAAGCGATCTGGATCTGCTTCGAGAACGGGAGCATGTCGGCAATGAGCCGGTCGTTGACGAGGACTGACTGATCGATCTTTTTCGTCTCGCAGTGCGCGGCGGCCTTATCGATGCAGGCCGAGAGTCCACCCAGAAGCTGATTGAAGACGGGCTTGGTCGAGATGTACAGCGTGATGGCGGGCATTCGTGTTCTCCTGTTTTGGTGGTGATCGGATCGCGATCGATCCGCATGATCGGGCGCCGGATTCTAGCCCCAGCGCCATGCGGGCGCACAATCGTGCCGGCGCGCCGGAATTCGAGAGCAAGAGTCGGAGTGTGGGCGCGCCCGGAAGTGACTAGATTACGGGCATCACCTGAGGAGGACGCCCATGAGCATGACCACCGCAACGCACGCCGCCGCAACGCTCAACGACCCACGATGGGCGTTGGTACGTGGACGCGACCCGGACGCCGACGGCCAATTTTTCTATTCCGTGAAAACCACCGGTGTGTATTGCCGCCCGTCCTGCGCCGCACGTCCCGCGCGACCCGAGAACGTGCAGTTCCATGCCACCACGGGGGACGCCGAGCGCGCGGGCTTTCGTCCCTGCAAGCGCTGCAAACCGGATCAGGCACCGATTGCCGTGCAGCACGCCGCCCAAGTCGCCGCGCTTTGCCGGTTGATCGAGCAAGCCGACATTGCGCCAAGCCTTGATGTGCTGGCGAAGCATGCCGGCTTGAGCCCCTACCATTTGCATCGACGCTTCAAGGCCGTCACCGGTCTCACACCCAAGGCGTATGCGGCGGCGCATCGAACCAAGCAGGTCCGCCGCGCGCTCGATCAAGGTGGAACGGTGACCGATGCGATCTACGATGCCGGCTACAACTCGAATGGGCGCTTCTATGCAACGTCGAACGCCGTGCTCGGCATGACGCCCACGGCGTACCGTTCCGGCGGCACCGATACGACGATTCGATTCGCGATCGGCGACTGCTCGCTCGGCTCGATCCTCGTGGCGGCGAGCGAGCGGGGTGTTTGCGCCATCTTGATGGGCGATGATCCAGCCGGGCTCGCGCGCGATCTGCAGGATCGTTTTCCGCGTGCGAACCTGATCGGCGGTGATGCAGGCTTCGAGCAACGCGTGGCCAAGGTTGTGGCCATGGTGGAAGCACCGCGCGTCGGACTCGATCTGCCGCTCGATGTGCGGGGCACCGCTTTTCAGCAGCGGGTCTGGCAGGCATTGCGCGAGATTCCAGCGGGTTCGAGGCAGAGCTACACCGATATCGCCCGGCGCATCGGCGCGCCCAAGGCTGTGCGAGCCGTCGCGCATGCGTGCGCCGCCAACGCACTGGCCGTGGCGATCCCTTGCCATCGCGTCGTGCGCAACGACGGTGCGCTCTCCGGGTATCGCTGGGGCGTCGAGCGGAAGCGCGCGCTGCTCGAGCGGGAGTCCGACGGTTGAACGCACGCGATGATATGGCGGTGGCGCCGGCCGAGCGGGCGAAGCGCATCGATTGGCATGCCGTCGAACGCGAACTGAACGCAGAGGGCAACGCGGTGATCGAGCGGTTGATCACCGCGCCTGCGTGCGAGGAGCTCGCGGCGCTCTACGCAACGCCTGCGCACTTCCGCAGCCGGATCATCATGGCGCGTCACGGATTTGGGCGCGGCGAGTACCAGTACTTCCGCTATCCGCTGCCGGCGCGAATCGCCGAATTCCGCACGTCGATGTATTCGCAGCTGGCGCCGATCGCCAATCGCTGGAATGCGGCGATGGGCATCGATGTGCGCTTTCCCGCCGCGCATGCCGAATTCATCGAGCGTTGTCATGCGGCCGGGCAGCTCCGGCCGACGCCGCTGCTGTTGCAGTACGGAGTGGGTGATTACAACTGCCTGCACCAGGATCTTTATGGCGAGCATGTGTTCCCGCTGCAGGTCGTGATCCTGTTGTCGGACCCCGGGCGTGATTTTGCGGGCGGAGAGTTCGTGATGACCGAGCAGCGGCCCCGGATGCAATCGCGCCCGTCGGTGGTTCCGCTCCGCCAAGGAGACGCGGTCGTGATCGCGGTTCATCATCGTCCGGTGCAGGGAACGCGCGGCACCTATCGTGTGAACATGCGCCATGGCGTGAGCCGAGTGCGCGCCGGGCATCGTCACACATTGGGCATCATCTTCCACGACGCCGCGTGACCGCGCGCGTCCCGATGACCGCGCGCGTCCCGAAAAGGCCGCGCCCGCAAACAGACGTCTTGCCATCGCGGTAAGCTTTCGCCTGTCCGCTCGCCGAGCTCGCGCCGCTGCGGGCGCCACTGCGCTGATGGCATGACCCTACAAACGAGGAGACAATGGAATGATTCGCCTATCCATCAATGGCAAAACGCATGAGGTCGATGCGGATCCGAATACGCCGCTGCTCTGGGTCATCCGGGAGCATGTCGGCCTGACCGGCACGAAGTATGGCTGCGGCATCGCGCAATGTGGCGCGTGCACGGTGCATATCGAAGGTGCGGCAGTGCGTTCCTGCGCGATGCCGGCGAGCGCCGCGGCCGGCAAGTCGATCACGACGATCGAGGGGCTTGCAACCGGCAGCACGCTGCACAAGGTGCAGAAGGCGTGGTTCGATCATGACGTTCCACAGTGCGGGTATTGCCAGTCGGGCATGATCATGGCGGCGGCCGCGCTGCTGCGCGAAAAACCAAAACCAACCGATGCCGATATCGACGCCGGCATCACGAACATCTGTCGCTGCGGCACGTTCCAGCAAGTGCGCGAAGCGATCCACGCCGCGGCGAAAGCGTAAGGGGGCGCCATGACCATCAATCTGAAAGTCGATCGTCGTTCGTTTCTCATCGGCACCGCCGCTGTCGGCACCGGTCTTGCGCTGGGCCTGCGCCTGCCGCCGTTCGGACCCGAAGTCGTGCGCGCCGCCGACGGTTCGCCCGAGATCACTGCGTGGGTGGTGATTCGCCCCGATGACACGGTCGTCATCCGCATTGCGCGCTCCGAGATGGGGCAGGGCACATTGACCGGCCTTGCGCAACTCGTGGCCGAAGAGCTCGAATGCGACTGGTCGAAGGTGACCACCGAATATCCGACACCAGGACAAAGCGTTGCGCGCAAACGCGTGTGGGGCGATTTCTCCACCGGCGGCAGCCGCGGCATTCGGCAGTCGCATGAATATGTTCGGCGGGGTGGCGCCACCGCTCGCACGATGCTGATTCAGGCGGCGGCGAACGAGTGGAAAGTGCCGGCCACGGAGTGCACGGCCGCGAACAGCGTGATTACGCATACGCCTTCGGCGCGCAAGACCACATATGGCAAGGTTGCGGAAGCCGCCGCCAAGCTGGAGCAACCGAAGGATGTTCCGCTCAAGGATCCGAAGACCTGGAAGCTCGTCGGCAAACCGGTCAAGCGGCTCGACACGATGCCCAAGCTCACTGGTGCGCAGGTCTATGGTACTGACCTCAAGCTGCCCGGGATGTTGAATGCCGCGATCAAGGACTGTCCGGTCCAGGGCGGCAAGATAAAGAGTTTCGATGCCGCCAAGATCGCCGGAATGAAAGGCGTGAAGAAGGTCGTGCAGGTTGGCGACTCGGGTGTGGCGGTGATTGCCGATACCTGGTGGCAGGCGAAGACGGCCATCGATGCATTGCCGATCGTTTGGGATGAAGGCGACAATGTGAAGGTGTCAAGCGCGACGATCGCCGTACGCCTCAAAGAAGGCTTGGATGCGCCTGAGGCATTCATCGGCAACACCAACGGCGATACCAAGGCCGCGATCGCCGGCGCCGCGAAGAAAGTCGAGGCCGTGTATGCCTATCCGTTCCAGAACCATGCGCCGATGGAGCCGATGAATGCAACGGTCCGCTATACGGCGGACAGGTGCGAGGTCTGGGTCCCGACGCAGAACGGTGAAGCCGCCTTTGCGGTGGCCGTGACCGCGTCAGGCCTGCCGCCGGAAAAAGTCGAAGTGTACAAACTGCATCTTGGCGGCGGATTCGGCCGGCGCGGCGCGTTCCATGATTACGTGACGCAGGCGGTGCTGATCGCGAAGGAAATGCCGGGCGTGCCGATCAAGATGGTCTGGAGCCGCGAAGAAGACATGACCCACGGCCGATATCACCCGGTCATGCAAAGCAAGCTCGTGGGCGCATTCGATGCGAGCAACAATCTCGTCGGGCTGCACATGCGGCTCTCCGGCCAGTCGATTCTCGCGAATGTATTTCCGAACCTGCTGCAAAAAGGCATGGACCCGGTGACCTTCCAGGGGCTCTTGCCTGCCGGTGAACACTCGATCGGCTATGCCGTGCCGAATCTGCTGGTCGACCATGCGATGCGCAACACCCATGTCATGCCGGGTTTCTGGCGCGGCGTGAACATCAACCAGAACGCGGTGTTCCTGGAATGCTTTATCGACGAGCTGGCGCATTCGGTCGGACAGGATCCGGTCGAGTTTCGTCGCAAATTGATGGGCAACTATCCGCGCAATCTGGCGGTGCTCAACGCCGTTGCCGAGCGTGTGGGCTGGAACAAGCCCGCGCCGCAAGGCATCTTCCGTGGCGTGGCGCAGATGAAGGCGTTCGGCAGCTTCGTTGCGGCCGTCGCCGAAATCTCGGTCGAGGGCGGCAACAAGATCAAGGTCCATCGCATCGTGGCCGCGACCGATCCCGGGTATGCGGTGAATCCCGCGCAGATCGAACGCCAGGTCGCCGGCTCGTTCGTCTATGGGCTCTCGGCACTTTTCTATCAGGAATGCACGGTGAAAGACGGGAAGATCGAGCAGGAGAACTTCCATACCTACAACTCGATGCGCATTCGCGAGATGCCGAAGGTGGAAACGATCATCATCGCCAACGGAGCGGCGGAGTGGGGAGGTATCGGTGAGCCCACCATCTGCGTCGCGGCGCCGGCGGTGTTGAACGCGTACTTCAGCGCGACGGGCAAGCGCATTCGCTCGGTGCCGCTGAAGAACCACGACATCCACTTCGCTTAGGCGCCGGGTTCGGGTCGTGGACGAACCCGTGCATTGGCCATCGGGCATCCGCGCCCGGTGGCGCGGATGCCACCATTGACGGAGAGATTCATGCGTGCATCGTTGAAAGTGCTGCTGTTCGGGTTTGCCGGACTGTCGCTTGGAATCGTTCCGGCGGTGCAGGGCCAGGATCCGGCGGTCTATGTGGTCACCTATATCGAAGTCGCACCGGCCGCGGCGAGTCAAGGTGCGTCATTGCTCAAGCAGTTCGGGTCCGCGAGCCGCAAGGACGACGGCAATCTTCGATTCGAGGTGATGCAGCGAACCGCGCCGTCGAACCAATTCATCTATGTGGCGATCTGGCGCGATCAGAAAGCCTTCGAGGCGAATCGCGATGCGGCGCACGCGAAGCAGTTCGCGGGTGCGATGCAGCCGCATTTGATCGCGCCTTTCGATCAGCGCGTGCACACCGGCATGGCGGCGGCGTCGCCGGGAGGACCGAGCGCCGGAGCAGGCGCCGTGTTCGTGGCCACGCACGTCGATGTACCGCCGCCGCTCAAGGACAAATGCGTCGAGGCATTGCAAGAGCTGGTCGCGGGCAGCCGCAAAGAAGCGGGTGTCGTGCGCTTCGAGGTGTTCCAGCAAGGGAGTCGGCCGAATCACTTCACGGTGGTCGAGACCTGGAAGGACGCGGCGGAGTATCTCGCGCACATCACGGCCGCACACACGAAAAAATTCCGGGATCAGCTCGGGCCGATGACCGGCGCGCTCTACGACGAGCGACTGTACAAAGCGCTTTGATGCATGGAGCGGTTCTCAAGGCCTCGACCAACCACGGAGACATAGTATGCATTGCAGGACACGATTCGCAGCCGCTCTCGTCGTCGCGGGGTCTTCATTCGCGGCGCATGGTCAAGCCGTCGTCAGCGAGCGCACGATTTCGACATCGGCCGCGCAAGAGGCGGCCACCGCGGCGCTCGAGCAGTGCCGGAAGGACGGCTATCGCGTCACGGTCACGGTTGTCAATCGCGCTGGGCGCGCCAAGGTCGTGCTGCACGACGATGGATCGGGTCCGCACACGATCGAGAACAGTCTGCGCAAGGCCTATACGACCGTGACGTTTCGCGTTCCATCCGGTGAGATCGGCAAACGCGTGGCGGCCAATCCGGGTGGCGCCGGCACTCTGCATCTGGCCAATGTCACCGGTGCGGCCGGGGCGTTGCCGATCCTCTCCAACAAGGAAGTCATCGGTGCGATCGGTGTTTCCGGTGCCCCGGGTGGCGACAAGGATGAGGTGTGCGCGCAGGCCGGGATTGATCGCATCGCGAAGGGATTGGCGGGAGGCTGATTGCGCGCGTGAGAATACGGGCGGACGCAATAGCCTCCGTTCGCCCTGAGCCTGTCGAAGGGTAACGCAGGCATGTCGAATGCGCGCGATGCTTGCTTCACGCATCCTCTGGCGTTCACCCTTCGACGGGCTCAGGGTGAACGGTCAATCTTTCAAGCGCGATGCGTCGAGGCGAAATCCATCAAGGCACGATGCGTCAATATGGATGCAGTACTATCGCTGCGTTCGCTGCCGAGTCAATCCGCAGTCGCCCCGGACGCCTTGATGATCGCCGCCCACTTCGGAATTTCCGACTTGATGTAAGCGGCAAATGCTTCCGGCGTATTCCCGACGACATCAATGCCGAGCGAATCGAGTCGCTTGCGAACCTCGGGGTCGTTCAAGGTGGTCATCATGGCGCGATGCAATGCCGCGGTGACTTCCTTCGAGATGCCCGCCGGCGCCACGATACCGTGCCACGACGTGGCTTCGAAGCCCGGAATCAGCAGTTCCGCGATCGTGCCGACCGTGGGCAGCGGACCGGTGCGTTTGAGCGAGGTGACGGCGAGGGCGCGCAGCGCGCCGCTTTGAATGTGCGCGCCGATCGGCGCAACCGGTGAGATGCCGACTTGCACATGGCCGGCGAGAACGTTTTGCAGCGCGGGCCCGGTACCCTTCATCGGCACATGCTGCATGGTGATCTTGGCCTCGGTCTTCAGCAGCTCACCGGCGAGATGCGCGGACGTGCCGCTGCCACCGGATGCGAAGTTGAGCTTGTCGGGATGGGCCTTGGCATAAGCGACGAATTCCGCAAGCGTGTTGGCCGGGACCGAGGGGTGGACATAGAGCACGTTGGCTTGTTCGCCGACCAAGGTGATCGGTTGAAAGTCTTTTGCCGGGTCGTAGCTGATCTTGCGATACAGACTGAAATTGCTGGCGAGGATGCCGTTGGTGCCAAGCAGCAGGGTGTGGCCATCGGGTGTGGCGCGGGCGACGAACTCCCCGGCGATATTGCCGCCCGCACCGGGTCGGTTCTCGACGACGACCGGCTGCCCGACGACCTGTTCGAGCTTTCGTGCCAAGATCCGCCCCATGACGTCACTTGGCCCACCGGGTGCGAAGCCGAGGACGAAGGCAATCGGCTTGGTCGGGAAATCCGCGGCGATGACAGGCGGCGTAAATACAAGGATTGCCGCGAAGCATGCGAACTCGACCGATCGCTTCATGCCCATCCCCTTTCAAACAAGGTTGAACCGTATCACTCTGGAGGAAAGCAAGCAATGAGCGTAGTCGAAACCGAGCGGCACGACGGTGTGATGGTAATCCGGATGAACCGGCCGGAGCGGTTGAACGCGCTTGGCACGGAGCTTCGAGCGGGCCTGGCCGACGCATGGTGCGCGTTTCGCGATAGCGCGGATCTGCAGGTCGCGATCCTCACCGGCACCGGGCGTGCATTCTGTGCCGGCGAGGACATGAAGGAATCGGTTGAGCGCGGCATGGCGGGGAGCGCAGCCGGGCCGCAACCACAACGTGAGAATCCCTACAACGATCGTGCGATCGACAAGCCGGTGATTGTCGCCATCAACGGCTTTGCGATGGGCGGCGGCTTCCAGATGGTCGAGAAAGCCGACCTTCGCGTCGCGGTGCGTGGCGCGGTCTTCGAATCGTCGGAAGCCAAGCGATGGTTGCTCGGTGGCTACGACCATGGATTCATCGGCGGGCTCTCGCACACGATCGCGACCGAAATGGCCTTCGCGTTTCGGTTCACCGCCGAGCGATTGCACGAGGTCGGGTTCCTGAATCGGCTGGTCGATGCCGAGGCATTGATGTCGACCGCACATGAAATGGCGGCACATCTCATGACCTTGCCACCGGCGTCCCGCGTCAACACGTTGACGATCATGCGCGCCATGCGACCGCGGGTCTCAGAGGAGTTGCAGCAACTCGCCGCGCGCCTGAAAGAGCACGGCGCGAAAGACGACCTGATGGAATCCCGCCGTGCGTTCGCCGAGAAACGCCCGCCGAAATTCAAGGGTTGGAATCATCCGGACGACCGGCTGCGTACTCCGAAGCTCGAACGGAAAGGGTAATGCGGCGGGATCCGGCCGTAGAATCCTAGAGGGCGAGCTCAGCCAGGGTACGCAGTGCCTCCGGTTGCTGCGAACCGATCAGTAGCGTTCTTACCGGTGAGGCTTTCCATGCTTCCAGGCGATCGCGGATATGTGCCCGCGTACCGACCAGCGCGATCGAATCGACCAGCGCGTTCGGTACCGCCGCTGCCGCTTCCTCGCGCTTGCCCGCCAGAAAGAGATCCTGGATCTTGACGGCGGCCTCTTCGTACCCGAGGCGTTTGGCGTAGTCGTTGTAGAAATTTTTTCCACGTGCGCCCATGCCGCCGATGTAGAGCGCCAGGTTCGTCTTGATGGGCTTGCGGCACTGCTCGATATCATCGCCCATCACGCAGGTCACGAACGGCGCCACATCGAATCTCGCGAGCGATTTGCCGCCGCCCGCCTTGGCGAATCCTTTTTCCAGATGCGGCGTGAGCAGATCAAAACGCTCGGGATTCATCCAGACCGGGATCAATCCGTCCGCGCATTCAGCGCTGCACTCGATCCCGGCCGGACCGATCGAGGCGGTGTAGATCTGCAGATCCTTGCGACCATGCAGGATGCTCTTGAGGGGCTTGCCGAGTCCGGTCGCACCGGGGCCGGCATAGGGAATCTGGTAGTGCTCGCCCTGGAATTCGAGGGGGGCGTCGCGCGCGATGATTTTCCGGATGACATTGATGTACTCGCGCGTGCGGGTGAGCGGTTTGCCGTATGCCACGCCGTGCCAGCCTTCAACGACCTGCGGGCCGGATGGTCCAAGGCCCAGGATGAAGCGGCCACCTGACATGGCATCGATGGTTATTGCGGTCATCGCCGTCATCGCCGGTGTGCGCGCGGGCATCTGCATGATCGCGGTGCCGAGCTTGATCTTCGATGTGAAGGCAGCGATGTACGAAATCGGCGATACCGCGTCCGACCCATAGGCTTCCGCGCTCCAGACCGACCAGAAACCGAGACGCTCGGCCTCGAGGATCAGCGCACGGTTGATCTGCATCGCGGCGCCGGAATAGCCGGCGGTGAGGCCGAGGCGAAGGTTGGACATCATCTGCTCCTGTTATGAATGAATCCGAGCGTCTGCCACCGGTTCTGCCGGCCGGCGATTATTCCTGAATCGTACGTCGAATCGGGTTGCGCTGTTTCATTCATGATCACGCATGGTCTGCGACGTGGCGTTCTTCAGCTTGCGTGCACGTCGATCGCGGGCGCCGCGCACCGCCTCGACGATAATGCCCAGCCCGACGCCCTAACGCCCCATTGCGAGCTCCATTGCGAACTCCATCGCGAACTCCGAGATGAACACCGGCGCGCCGCCCCTGGTCTTGCACGTCATCCACAATCTGTCGATCGGCGGGTTGGAAAACGGGCTCGTCAATCTGATCAACACCATGCCCGTATCCGGATACCGGCATGCGATTGCCTGCATCGAGGCGTATTCGGACTTTCGCGATCGCATCAAGCGGCCGGATGTCGAGGTCATTGCGCTCAAGCGCTCGCAGGTGGGTCACTGGAGAATGCGCCGCGACATCTTTCGCTTATGCAGACGCCTGCGACCCGACATTCTCCATTCGCGCAACATGTCCGCCCTCGATGCGTTGTTGCCTGCGCGGCTTGCGGGCGTTACGCGCAGTGTCCATGGCGAGCACGGCTGGGATGTCGATAATCTCGACGGCGAGCATTGGAAGCCGATCGTGCTCAGGCGACTCCACGCGCCATTGATCGATCACTACATCACGGTATCCGACCATCTGAAGCGGTACCTCGCGGAGCGCATAGGCATCGCTGCCCAACGCATCTCGCATGTCTGCAATGGCGTCGATACCGACCGCTTCGCGCCGGATTCTTCCTCGTCTTCAGAATGGTTGCCGGAACGATTCAAAGGCGAAGACAAACTGCTGATCGGATCGGTGGGCCGCATTCAAGCGGTAAAGGATCACGCGACGTTGTTGCACGCGTTCTCGATGCTGATCGAAACCAGCCCTGCATTGCGCGCGCGATTGCGGATGACCATCGTTGGCGATGGGCCGCTTCTTACCGAGCTTCGCGCCTATGCCGATCTGCTGAAGATTGCGGATCTGGTCTGGTTTCCTGGTGCGCTCGACAATATTCCGGATGTGCTTCGCGCTTTGGACGTCTTCGTGCTGCCGTCCTTGAACGAAGGGATCTCCAATACGATTCTGGAAGCCATGGCGGCGGGCATCCCGGTGCTCACCACGGCGGTCGGCGGAAGTGTCGAGCTGGTCGAGGAAGGTGTTTCCGGCCGCTTCTTCGCGCCAGGCGACGCACCCACGCTATCGAAGATGCTTGGCGACTATGCTGAAAATCCGGTGGTGCGTCGCGCCCATGGCGAGGCGGCGCGACGCATTGCCGTGGATCGATTCAGCTTGACCGCGATGGTGGCCGGCTACGAATCGGTGTATGACCGCCTCTGCCACCGGACCGCGCGCTGAATCGATCAACGCCGCGCTGCTGACTCCTTCGCGTGTTTTTCCGTCCAGGCGGCAAGCGCGTTCGACTGTTGCTGGGCAAGATCGGTGCGCAGTCCGCGTGCCATCCGTTCACTTGCCAGGATGCCTTCGACCGAGCCCTGGAAGTGCGGCATGACTGTTCGCGAGAAAAGCTCATAGTGCCGGCGCGTCGCGTCCGGATTCGCCCATTCATGCGCCATCATCAGATAGCCGCCCGCACCATTCGATTGCCGGCGCAGATCGTTGAGTTGCGCGATGGCATCCGCCGGCGTGCCGATAACGCCGACGCCGGTCTGGATGATCCAGTCAATGCGTTCCTTCAACGTCGCACCGGCGGGTGAGAACTGCGGCGCGGCGGCGGTCTGCTGGAGGTAGTCAAACCAAGAGTCGATGCCGTATTCAACGTCGCGCAGGGCTTGCTCGCGCGTCTCGGCGATATGCATCGGACCGACCAGCCGCCAATCGCGCTTATCGACTTTCTGGTTGAATTCGGCTGCCCGCTGCTCTGCAACATTCCAGTGGAGCCCAAGAACGTCGGCACCGATCTTCATCGTCGCACCGATCGAGAGAAGACCCAGGCCGTGCTTGCCTGCGATACGCGGCCCCGAGGGCGACGCAATGGCGGCCACCGCGACATGGAGGTCGGAATAGGGCCGCAACTGGCAGCGTGCGCCGACCAGCCGGTAGTGCTTGCGATCGACCGAGAGCGGCTCTTCGCTGCGCAAGAGATGCATGAGGTCGTCCATGCCGAGCTCGAGGATCTCGCGCTGGTCCGCCGGATTGATGCCGATCATGTGCGCATCGGTTGGCAGGGCACCGGGGCCAACGCCCAGCATCACGCGACCGCGCGTCAGATGGTCGAGCAGAATGATCCGGTCGGCCACCCAAAGCGGATTGTGGTACGGCAGCGAGAGAACGCCCGTGCCAAGTTTGATGTTGCGGGTGCGTTCCGCCGCCACTGCCATGAAGATCATCGGTTCGGCGACCAGCTCGACGCCACAGGAATGGTGCTCGCCGATCCAGGCCTCGTCATAGCCCAGGTCATCGAGGTGCTGGATCAGCTTGAGATCCCGTTCAAGGGCAAGGGTGGGGTTTTGGCCGGTGGGAGCGTGGAACGGGGCCATGAAGATGCCAAAACGCATTCGATTGTTCATCCCGGGTCTCCTTTTGATGGTTTAGTGCCGCGCTAGGAGTCTGCGCGGAAGGGCGCGCACACTCCTTCAAGCAGACGCAATTGTCCCGATGAATGACGCTCTACGAACGGAACTAGCGCGAATTCGACGTTATTTCTTGGCGCGTTCGCGCTGATCGTGGCGAGGAGCGTCTGCCACCAGGAATCTGCACGGTCCGCCGGGCAGATTCCTTGCAAGTGTAACGCCACCCCCGCGCGCGGGTTTCGCGAACCGATCGAATCTGCTTGAACCGGTATCCCGGAGATTGCGACTCATTGGGTATCAGGCGCTTCCGAGGAGCCAACAATGATCCCGATCACCCTCCATTCGAGCATGGGAATGCGTGCGCTCCTCGGAATCCTGATGATGA
Organism: Burkholderiales bacterium; assembly: GCA_046160305.1. Lineage (GTDB taxonomy): Bacteria > Pseudomonadota > Gammaproteobacteria > Burkholderiales > SG8-39 > SHXR01. The sequence goes on along the minus strand of JBJXGX010000011.1, from coordinate 2,030 downwards.
TTTCATGCGGCACCGCCCACCTGGCGTTGCGAACGTTGCGAAGGTCGTGGCCTCGCCGGGTTGATCCCGAAGGCATTACGCTCACCGACGGGCGCAGGTTTGACTGGAGCGAACTTTGTGCCGTCCAGCCGCTGAATGTATTCATCCATGGCATTCCGGTCGCGCGGCGGATCGATCTCGTGTTTCGCGACACGACCGTGCAGGTCTTTCCGGAATCGTATCGTGAGGGGCGCAGGGTCCTCGCGTTCCTCGAGCGCCGCCTCGATACGAAGCTCGTGTTCTGAGCGCGATGGCGATTGGGTTGGATCGCCGCCCATTTCCGGTAGAGTTGCGGGAACACTTCCACCGTTCCCATGAGCCAACCGAATCTCCACGACGAGCGCCTGCGCGATGCGATCGCCTTCGCCCAAGCCCATGAAAACCCGGCACCGCGCGACCTCGCGGATCCTGATGCGGGTCTCTACAGACTTGACCGCGCGCCGTGGAACCGGCTGCTAGGCCCGACCGCGCCACGCGGGCCGGTCAGTGGTGTCATTCGACGCGACGGCCGGGAGCTGGTCGCATGGGGCGAACCGGATCGCGCCGATTTCACCTTCAGTGTCGCCAAGACCTACCTCGCGCTGCTGGCCGGGATTGCAGCCGATCGCGGATTGCTGATCGACCTCGATGAACCGGTGGTCTCCAAGATCGGTGGCATCGGCTTTGACACGGGCAACAATCGCGCCGTAACCTGGGCCCAGTTGCTCCAGCAGACGAGCGAATGGGAAGGCGAGAACTGCGGCGTGCCCGATCAGGTTGATCGCTATCGCACGCTTTCGTATCAGCCGGACCCGCCGCTTGGTGCCAAGGGCGATCCGCGCCCGTTGCAGCGCCCGGGAACGTTCTGGGAATACAACGATGTGCGGATCAATCAGCTTTCGCTCGCGCTGATGGTCTTGTATCGGCGTCCCTTGCCGGAGGTGTTCCGGGAATCGATCGCGCGCCCGATCGGTATCGCTGACGGGTGGGAATGGGTCGGCTACGACAACGGCTGGGTCGAGATCGATGGCCGGCGCATGCAAAGCGTTCCGGGCGGCAGTCACTGGGGTGCGGGTGTGCGCATGTCGGCGCGCGACCAGGCGCTGATCGGCCAGCTCCTTCTCGATGGCGGCGTCGCGAACGGGAAGCGCGTCTTGTCCGCCGCATGGATTGAAAGCATGACCGTGCCGTGCGCGATTGCGCCGTTCTACGGCAGGCTGGTGTGGCTCAATCGCACGCGCCATGTATTCCCGAGCGCGCCTGCGACGAGTTGGTTTGCGGTGGGCCATGGCGGCAATATCACCTGGATCGATCCGGTGCTGCGGATCGTCGTGGTGGTGCGTTGGCTTGATCCTCCGCATATCGATGCGTTCTTTGGGAAAATCGTAACGGCATTCGACGATGACGGGAGTAGGCATCAATGAAGGCATATGAACGAGTCAATGGGCGCGTGGTGCTGGATGAAATCATTCCGGCGCGCGCCGGCTGGAGCCGCGAGATTCGGAGCGGGCACACGCTGCGAATCGTCGATCTCGAGGGCAAGCAGGCGGTGGATTTTCTTTGCTACAACGCGCGCGACTACGAAGACCGGTACGCGGCTGCCGACACGATGAAGATCAACGGCAACCTTTTCATCCGCAAAGGGGCGGTGATCTATTCGGTCAACTGCAATCCGCTCTTCACCGTCGTGGACGATACCTGCGGCTTCCACGACACGATCGGCGGATGTTGCTCGTCGGCCCTCAATCGGCGCCGCTACAACAAGCCCGATGATCCAAGCTGCCGGCAGAATTTCCTGGGCGAGCTTGCGCGTCACGGCATGGGGCCGCGCGACATGGTGGCGAATCTCAACTTCTTCATGTACGTGCCGGTCGGCCAGGACGGCTCGATGGACATGGGGCCCAGCATTTCCAAGCCGGGTGACTATCTCGATCTTCGGGCGGAGATGGACGTGCTGGCGGTGATTTCGAACTGCCCGCAGATGAACAACGCGGTGAATGATTTCAATCCGA
>JBJXGX010000010.1:0-13754 GCA_046160305.1 Burkholderiales bacterium | reverse complement strand
GATTCGTGAAGGTCAGCGGCGATCCGGCGAGCGAAATCGCGACCGTTGCCGGCAACCAGCATGCGACCGAGATCGTGATGGGCACGCGAGGACTCGGCGGGATCGCAACGCTCATGCTGGGTTCGGTGGCGACCCGCGTCGTCCACCTTGTCGCAATCCCGGTCACATTGGTGAAATAGTCACGCCGGGCGATGATCTCGTCAGCCTGGCGAACGAGCACACGCTCGAGTGCAATGTAGCAGGAGCCCCCTCGGGCTGAGCTCGTCGAAGCCCACCCGATCATCAAGCCCTTCGATATACCCAGGGCGATCGGGCGGACTGCGATGGGAATCGCTTACGGTTTCTCGCCCTTCTTCAAGGTTTCCACTTTTTCGTCAAAGTAGAAGACCATTTCGTGATTATCGCCGCGGTGGATGTTGGTCCACTTTTCCTGGCTCTTGCCAGCGTAGTTCGCGGTTACCTTGTATTCCCCAAGCTTCAGATTCACCAGAAGCCAGGGCCCATCCAGTTTGGTATCCAACACCGGCTTTCCAGCCTTGTCGGTAATTCGAACCTCGACATCGGCGAGAAACGGGCCGCTCTTCGCCGCGGTTTGAACGAAGAGGACGTACTTGGTACGGGCTTTCTGCAAGGTTTCCCGTTCGTCCGCGCTCACCCCGCCACTCACGAACGGCTCGCCCTGAATGGTCTTGCCTTCGGCCGCGATTGCCGGGCCGCTCGACGCCAGCGCGAATGCGAATACCGCGCAGGCTGTCATGGTGTGGATCATTTTCATCGTAGGCTCCTTCACAGTTGATGATGCAGGTTTCAAGGCTAGTACCACCGTTCTTAGCCGAATTGAGCAATGTCAAAATCGGGCCACCCGGTGGAGGGACGCGCTGGTTCAGCCCCGCCTTTAACCAACTTCGATCCGCGTCGCGCTACGCGTACGGCTGAGAATCTTTCGCAATGCCGAAAGCGTCCTGGTGTTGGCGATCTGATCGGCGGTCAGCCAACCGCGGCGGGCCTGACCCACACCGAATCGCAGGTTGGAGAACTGTTCAACGCTGTGCGCATCGGAGCTCAATGCGACCAGTACCTTTTCGTCCCCCGCCATGCGGCAGTGGGCATCGGGCAGATCGAGCGTGCCGTCCTCGAGAATATCGACCTCGATGCCCAATAGCACCGTGATGCCGTCCAGCTCACGGTTGATGGTCGCGATCTCTTCGATCTGCCGCTCGAGCCGTTTTGCGTCGAGGCCGTGCGCGATGGTCAGACGCTTCGAGTGCTCGGTAATCGCGATGTACGAGAGGCCCGCTGCGTGCGCCGCCATGACCATCTCCCGAATGGTATTCTGCCCGTCGCTCGCTCTGGTGTGGCAATGCAGGTCGCCGCGCAGATCGGACACTTCGACCAGACGCGGTAACCGACCCTCGGCGGCGATCTCGAATTCGCCGGCATCTTCGCGCAGCTCGGGTGCGATGAATGGCAAGCCGACGGCGGCGAACACCGACTCCTCTGTTTCCCCGGCGATGCGATCGTCGCCGCGAAAAACGCCGTACTCATTGATCAGTAGTCCGCGCGCCTGTGCGCGGCGCCGGATCGCGAAGTTGTGCGCCTTGGACCCGGTGAAGTAGTGCAGCGCGGCGCCGTAGGCTTCTGCCGGAACGACGCGCAGATCGACCTGCAATCCGGATTTGAGCATGACGCTCGATCGCGTCGGCCCGCGCGCGAGTACGCGATCGACGTCCGGATAAGAACAGAATCGATCGGCGATATCCGCACCGGTCCGCGTGGTGACCAACAGATCGAGATCGCCCACCGTTTCGCGCATGCGCCGATAGCTGCCCGCCGCCGTCACTTCAACGACCCCGGGAATCGCTTTCAGGTAGGCCGCGAGCGAAGACGCGTATTGCTCCGCGACGGAAAGGAGATAGCGGCGCGGCGTGCTCGCCCGTTTGGCGATTGCACCCAGCCAATCCTTGACCAGTCGCGGTCCGAATCCGGGTAGCGCATCCACTCGCCCGTCTTCCAGTGCCTTCTTCAGATCGCTGATCGATGCGACCTTCAGCGCATCGTGCAGCGCCCGTACCCGCTTGGGTCCATGGCCGGGCAATCGCAACAGCTCAGTGATGCCGGACGGCAGGCCCCTTCGCAGCCTTTCCAGCAGCTCGCTCGATCCGCTCGTAGCAATCTCCGTGATTTTGTTGCCGAGATCTGCGCCGACGCCAGGCAACTTCGGCAGTGCCTCACCCCGCAGGATCCTTTCGCCTAACTCGATCTTCGATTGCTCGACCGTTCTCGCCGCGTTCCGATAGGCGCGCACGCGAAACGGGTTCTCGTCGCCGATTTCCAGCAATTCGGCGATCTCCTCGAAGATCCGCGCGATCTCGGCGTTCGAGATGGCCATTGCCGCCGCCTTTCGACATTCAGAAAATGGCACTAGACAATCAACACCGCCGCGCCGGTGAGGCGACCATCGCGAACACGAGCGATCGCCGCGTTCGCCTCGGCCAGCGGGAATGTCTCGACTTTGGTGTGCACCGGAACGCGCGGTGCAAGCGCGAGAAACGCCTCGCCATCCCGGCGCGTCAGATTCGCAACGGACACGATGCGACGTTCACCCCAGAAAATCTCATACGGAAACGCCGGGATCGTACTCATGTGGATGCCCGCGCAAACGACCGTCCCGCCCTTGCGAATCGCCCGCAAGGCCGTTGGAACGAGATCGCCCACGGGTGCGAAGATAGTACCGGCATGTCCCGCATGTCCTACCCAGCCATGGGACGCCGACGCGCTGGCCGATCGCAAACCTCTCGACATTCCTTCCAAGTGCCTCGACGAACCCGACGATCTCATGCCCGGGGATGGTCGGCGCTTTGATCAAAGGCAGGTCGCCATCGCAAATATGCAAATCGGTGCGGCACACGCCACACGCCCGCACACGAATCAGCAACTCCTCTGCGCCAGGGTGTCGCACCGAAACCTCGGCCAGCCGCAGTGGACTGCCGATTTCATCCAGACACATCGCACGCATTGGCAGCCCTTCAGTTTCGCTAGCCCGATACTTTTTCATGTTACACGCCAACGCGGTCGCATCGTTTGAGCGGGATCAATCCACGGTCAACCCGAGTCGATAGCATGCAATGCATGAATACCCCCATCGAAGAGAAGATGCCTCGCGCGTACGGGCGAAGCCGGCTCGTGGCGGCAAGTCTTTGCGCGTGCGGCGTGTTCGCATGCACATCCATGAATGATTCGACCGACGCTACACGCGTGTCCGGAACCGTCTTGGGTGGAACGACAGGCAACGTGCTCAGTTTCGTTGTCGACGAGGATGGTCGTAGCGCTTCAGTTCTTGGTGCTTTCGCCGGCGCGGGTGTCGGGTCGTGGCGAGGCGCAACGTCCGACGATCAGCTTCGACATGCGCAGGCCACTGCGACCGAGATCGCGAACCTCGCGGCGCGCGGGCGTTATCCGTACGAGCAACCGAAACTTTATGCGCGCATCGAGGAGGGCGAACGTCGGATCGCCCGATTCGAGAAGCTTGAAGTCCACTTCCCATTGGAGGCCGTTCAAGCCGGTGTGGCCGAGGCAACGGTGGTCCTCCAGCGGCTCGGACGACTTGCCGGTGCCGAGGGGCTCAAGGTCACGATCGACGCCCCCTCCGAACACACGCAGCGGGTGATGCAGCGGAGTTTTCTGGAGGGCGTTCGCGTGGGGGAACCAACGATCGTGCTTCGCATCCATCACGAGCCCCGGGTCATGGTGGAGCGGATACGCTAGCGCACACTCCATCAAGCGATCGGCTTGTCAAGAATGTAGGCCCACCCGAACGAGGCACAGCGTGGCAGCTCGATCATTCGATGTCATCGCACCGGCGGCACGAGCTACGGCATCGGCTTGATCCCGTCGCAGTTTCTGATGTGCAGGCCCGGGCCGGTCACCGATGTGAGCGGACTCTTGCTTTGCGGCGCAAGCACGATCTCCGGCCACGGCATTCCCGGCACGATGATGTCGCGTGTCCTAGCGGCCGCCAAGGTCGCGGGGCCGCGCCTGCTCGACGACGTGTTGCGTCCACTCGGCGTTGTTTCAACCGCCAAACCCGAACCGAAGGGACCTCATGCCTCCAGTGCTCGTTCGTAACCTTAGAAGACCCCGCTCCTCGCGTTCTATTTCGGCATCGCGAACGAACGCATGCGGGGGAACAACAGCGCGATCGAAATCGTTCCGCTGCGCCCATTCGCCTGATTCAACAAGTCGCATGTCCTGCTGCACAGTCGAGCGCGCTCCGCCTGCGATCCGTTTGACCGCCGTCAATTCAGCCCGCCCGGTTTCACGCACCATTCATGCTTGACGACGTGGAGCCGTCGCGTATGGGAATTGACCCATCCGCACGGGAATCTTCTTGACTGAAAGGGGCATGCGATTGATACGCAAACATCCGATCTGGCTCGCGGCGGCGCTCCTACACTTTAGCTTCGCCGCCATGGCCGCCGACCCGCATCCGGTGGTGAGCTACACGAAACAGGGGAAGTTCGAGCATGTCCGCGACGATCTCAAGATGGCGATCGAGAGCCGCGGCTTGGTGATCGATTACCACGCCTTTGTCAACCGGATGCTCGAGCGCACGGGCAAAGACGTCGGCTCGACGCGCCCGCTCTACACGAACGGGGAGTCCTTCTCATTTTGCAGCGCGGCGCTTTCGCGTAAGACCATGGAGGCGGATTCGTCCAACATGTCGCAGTGCCCGTATAGCGTTGTCGTGTATGCCACCGCACAGGCGCCGGATCAGGTGGTCGTATCGTATCGCCGACCCTGGCGTCCGGACGGCTCACCCGCGTCGAAGGCGGCGCTCAAGGAAGTCGAAACGTTGCTCGACCGCATCGCACGCGAGGCCGTTGGCAAGGCACCGTAGGGGCGGTCGCGCTGCCAACGGCGGGGACAGCATACGCGCTATTGCTTCCACTCGAAGACGACGCGCTGATGGCCGTCCCGCTTAACACGAACGGTCCGCTGCATTGCCTGACCTTCCTTTTGCGCATGGACGGTGTAAGTCCCGTCCGGGAGATTCACCAACAGGAACGGGCCCTCCGATCGCACGTCGAGGACCGTTTTCCCGTCTCCGCGTTTGATGGTCACTGCTACGTCTGCCTCGTACTCATCCTTCGGCTCGGCGTGTCGAATGAATTCGACCGCGAGTGGATAGGTTCCGGCAAGTTTCTTGAACACGGTCGCTTCGTCCTGGCCGATGCCCCCACTGACGAAAGACAAGCCTCCTTGCCATTTTTCGGCCGGCAACTGTTGACTCAGTCCGCCATTCACCAGGGCGAGCAGACCGAGCCCTACTGCAAAGACACGAACGACATCTGTCAAGCGATCCATGGTTAATCTCCTCGATCAGTTCAACCTCAACGTGGTGGAGTAGGTGCTGCCGTGCCAGCAGCCGGCGGTGGCGCGCCCGGCGGCGGTGGGGGCGGTGGCGGGAGCGCCTCACGCGGCGATTCAACCGTGAATTGGCCCGTTACCGGAATTCGATGTCCGTTCGCGTACATGCATTGCTGGTAGCCAAAATCATAGCGCCGCTGATTGGCATAGAACGACCCTTCGGACGCACCAACGCCCGCTGCGCTACCGAGTAACAGCCCAGCCCCGGCGCCCACACCGGCCCCACGACTGCCGCCGATGGCGGCACCTGCCGCGGTTCCAATGGCGGTACCGACGACCGCGCTGGCGACGCCGCTGTCGATCGAGGCTTGGCCCGGTGGCTTGCCGCCGATCTGCGCCAATGCGTAATCACGGCAGATTCGATCGTCGACCCTGAACTGATCGAACGACTTTCCCGATCCCGGCAGGACGAGCATGCTTGGACCGGTCGGGATGATTGTGCAGCCGCCGGTCAGGATCAAGCTTGCAACGAGAACGGCGACGCGGTGGAAGGGGATAGTGGTCACGGACGACTCCTATTTTTGCGCAGGGGGCGTGGGCGGCACAGGCGAGACGCGCTCCCACCCGCTTGGACATTCCTTGATGTACGGGTAATAGCCCTCGCGACTGCGACAGTAGTACCAATACCCGGGAACGATCGCTCCGGGCTGTGGCGGCGCCTCCCGCTCGACGTATTCGCGCGGGGCGGAGGGCACGACGATCCGGGGCGGATAGTCGTAGTAATAGTCATAGCGCGGCGGATAGTAAGGGTAGTACGGGTAATAGGGATAGTGATACGAGGGGCCGTAGTACGAGGGACCGTAGTACCAGGGAAACGGCAGACCGATGGTGATGTCCCAGCCGATGCGTCCTCGCACGAATTGGGGATCCGCGCAGGCACCACCGCTCGCGAGGAGGCCAATGGCCGCCATCCACGTCGAAAGAATACGAGCTGCCTTCATCGATCGCCCCTTTGATGCGCACTTACGTTTAGACAAGCACGATGCTCACCGATTGTTTTGATCCGGACTTGATCAACGTCAAGCTCACGCAATGCCGCACCGCTAGCCTTGCGCGATGGAACACGAACGCAAGGCCGAACAGGCATCACCGGATCATGACATCGTCGCGACGCATGAAGCGCCGGGCGAGGGTGTGGTTCCCGCACCGGCGCTTCCGGACGACGCGCTCCTCATCATCCCGGTGCGAAACGTGGTGCTATTTCCGGGCATGGCGGTCCCGATCGGGATCGGCCGCCCGCGATCGATTGCCGCTGCCAAGGCCGCGACGGAGAATGATCGCCAGGTCGGGATCATTCTGCAGCGCAATCCACAGGCGGACGTGCCCACCGCCGCGGAGCTGTTCGACGTCGGTACCGCTGCAAATATCGTCCGCTATCTGACCGCAGCCGATGGCGCGCGACACCTCATTTGCCAGGGCGATAAGCGCTTTCGCGTGGTCTCGTTGATCGAAGGCTTTCCCTATTACGTAGCGCGCGTCGAGTGGTTGCGCGACGCGGCAGCCGAGGCCGATTCGAGCGAGGTCGAGGCGCGCTTCATACAACTACGCCAGCGGGCCGTGGAGATTCTCGAGCTGCTGCCGCAGACGCCAGCCGAGCTCTCCGTCGCGATACAGACCATCTCTTCGGCGTCGGCGCTGGCCGATTTCGTGACCGGGCTGATGGACTTGAAGCCAACTGAAAAGCAAGACGTGCTCGAGACGCTGCCGCTGCGAAGCCGGCTGGACAAGGTGCTCGGTTTTCTTGACCGGCGCATCGAGGTGCTGCGACTGTCCCAGGAAATCGGTGCGCAGACGAAGGAGCGTCTCGAAGGCCGTCAACGCGAGAACCTGCTCCGCGAGCAGATGAAGACGATCCAAAAGGAACTGGGTGAAATCGAAGGTGCCGAAGCCGAAATCGGTGAGCTCGCCGCGGCGATCACCAAAGCGCAGATGCCGGCGGAAGTCGACACCCACGCGAAGAAGGAACTGAAGCGACTGGAACGGATGTCCGAGCAATCGGGCGAGCACTCGATGCTGCGTACGTACCTTGAATGGCTCACCGAATTGCCGTGGACCGTTCCGCCCGAGGATCGCATCGATATCCACGAGGCGCGCCGCATTCTGGATGAGGATCACTTCGGCCTGGAGAAGATCAAGCGACGCATCCTCGAGCATTTGTCGGTGCGCAAGCTGAATCCGCAGGGCAGGAGCCCGATCCTGTGTTTCATCGGCCCGCCTGGCGTTGGCAAGACGTCGCTCGGCCAGAGCATTGCACGCGCAATGAACCGCAAGTTCGCGCGCGTGAGCCTTGGCGGGGTACACGACGAAGCGGAAATTCGCGGTCATCGACGCACCTATGTCGGGGCGTTGCCGGGCAACATCATTCAGGCGATCCGCAAGGCCGGCGCGCGTAATTGCGTCCTGATGCTCGATGAGCTGGACAAACTGGGACGCGGCATTCATGGGGATCCGTCGTCGGCGCTTCTCGAGGTGCTCGATCCGGAACAGAACGCGACCTTTCGCGACAACTATCTCGGCGTGCCGTTCGATCTGTCGCGGGTCATGTTCATCGGCACCGCGAACATGCTGGATACGATCCACGGGCCGTTGCGCGATCGGATGGAGATCATTCACCTACCCGGATACACTGCCGAAGAGAAGGCGCAGATCGCCGGCCGCTTCTTGATCCGCCGGCAGCTCGAGGCCAATGGGCTCGCGAGTGAGCAGTGCGTGATCACCGACGATGCGGTGCGCACGCTGATTCTCGATTACACGCGCGAAGCCGGTGTCCGCAATCTCGAACGGGAAATCGGCGCGGTATTCCGCCATGCCGCGATGCGCATCGCGGAGGGCTCGATGCAAGGCGTGCGGGTCGACGCGGCGGATCTCGAGGCGATTTTAGGGCCCCGCAAATTCGAGAGCGAGCTTGCCATGCGAACCAGCCTGCCCGGTGTCTCCACCGGATTGGCGTGGACGCCGGTCGGTGGCGACATCCTGTTCATCGAGGCGACCCGCACCCCAGGGACCGGCAAGCTCATCCTGACCGGGCAGCTTGGCGATGTCATGAAGGAAAGCGCACAGACCGCGCTGACGCTGGTGAAAGCGCGCTGCGTGGAGTGCAAAGTCGCGCCCGAGTTCTTCGAAAAAGGCGACATCCATGTGCATGTTCCAGCCGGCGCGATCCCCAAGGACGGCCCAAGTGCCGGCGTGGCGATGTTCCTTGCACTGGCATCGCTCACGATGAACCGGCCGGTGCGGAACGACCGTGCGATGACGGGTGAAGTCAGTTTGCGTGGCCTCGTGCTGCCGGTGGGCGGCATCAAGGAGAAGGTGCTCGCCGCACTGCGCGCGGGGATCCAAACCGTGTTATTGCCAGCGCGGAACAAGAAGGAGCTCCAAGACATTCCCGAGGATGCCAAACAGCAACTGCAAGTCATCTGGCTGGAGACGGTCGAGGATGCACTGCACGCCGCATTGACGGAAGAGAAGATGACGGCCTGATCATCGCTGGCTCCCGCCGTGCTCGGTCACGAGCGCCTCGGGTTAGCATGGGCGCGGGGATCCTCGAGTGCGATGTCACGTTCACGAATGATGGCGAGCTGGTCTGCCGCCACGACGAATGCGATCTGCACACCACGACCAATATCGCGGCAACACCGCTCAACGCCAAGTGCTCGGTGCCCTGGTCCGGGCCCGGACAGAGCCCCGCGCCCAGGTGCTGTGCGAGCGATTTGACGCTTGCTGAATTCCGGTCGCTGAAAGGGAAAATGGATGCGAGCAATCCGAGCGCCGCAACGGCCGAGGGCTATCTCGGCGGTACTGCGAACTGGCGTACGGACCTTTACACCGGACGCGGAACCCTGGTCACCCACGCCGAGAGCATCCAACTCATCAAGAAGCTGGGTGCGAAGTTCACACCCGAGCTGAAGGGTGGGAATCCGGACCGGATCAAAGCGATATTCGGCAGCCAGGAGCGCTACGCTCAGAAGATGATCGATGAATACAAGGCCGCAGGGATCGATCCGAAGGACGTGTGGCCGCAATCGTTCAACGTCACCGATGTCTTGTACTGGATCCGTAACGAGCCGCGATTCGGCAAGCAGGCGGTCTACCTGGACGACATCTCGCCGCCGACGGTGCCGCCCATCACGCTCGATGAGCTGAAGCAGTTGCGAAAAGATGGCGTGAAGATCATCGCGCCGCCGATCCCGGCGCTGCTTGCGGTGACTGCTGCCGGCGCGATCGTCCCGTCGCAGTATGCGATGAGTATGAAGGAGCTGGGGTTCGACATCATCACCTGGACGTTCGAGCGCGCCGACCTTCGCCAAGGGGCCTCGCGGGCGGGCTTTTACTATGCGTTCGACCCGACCGGCCTCGCCGTCAAGAAGGACAGTGACATGTACAAGGCGCTCGACGTACTCACGCGGCAAGTCGGCATCCTCGGAATCTTCTCGGATTGGCCGGCAACCGTCACCTACTACGCCAACTGCATGGGCCTCAAGTAATCCACTGGGGCGGCGGGCGTCGGGGTGCGACGGAGCAGGTGCCGGCGGCCGCACCGCCCGAGGTCGGCCGCCTCGCGGTACGGGTGGTGACCGATCCGAGCCACCACAATTTAGGGATCGACCCTGCGAAGCGCGATGCGAGGTTGCTCACCCACGGCCGTTGCGACCACTTCGGTGGCATGGTGGAGTTCTTCGCGGCGCACCGGCAAAAGCTGAAGCGCGGCCTGCCGTTCTACCTGGGCAGCGAGGCTTTCACCTAGCATCCCCCAACAGCGGCTAGCGCTTCTTGCCGCCAAAGAACACAAGCACACCGCCAATCACTATCGCCCCCACACCAGCCCACATTGGGACGTTGACGGTCTCCTTTTGCTTTACCGACAACTCGATCGGACCCAGCTTGGCCTGATCTCGGAAATCGCAAATTCAGCGGCGAGGGGCCGCCTGCCTACCGCGTATAGATACCTAGCTCATTCGTTATCGCTATTGAGCCAAGTCAAACGATAGGTTCGCGGAAGGGTCTCCAATAGCCGCAACACGTGCAGGTTCCGAAACGATCCGGTCTACTACGCGCCGCAACTGCGTTCGAACCTATCAAGCTGCGTTGTGGTGACCAGATTCTCTGACCTGCATCGGCAATAGCGCGCATCGCGCCTCAAGCTCACGGAAGGCGCAGTCCGTGGCAATCCTGATCGCTGATCGCGCTTCGTTCGCATCGAGCGGATCGGCGTGGAGCAACTGGTGCTCGAGAACGCGGTCGTCCGCTTCCGATGCATCCGCACCCAATTGCCGTCGATCCGCAATGCGTGCGCGCAACACCTCGACCGGCGCCACACAATCGAGAATGATGAATCGTGCGCCCGTCGCCTCTGCAATCGCACGAAATGCCGCGCGATCGGTACAGGCGAGAGAGGTGGCGTCCACGATCACCGACAGGCCCGCCGCGAGCAGCGTGCGCGCGACATCCGCAAGCCGGGCATAGGTCTTTCGCGTCGCATCGGGCCCGTAGAGGCCAGTGCCTAGCGGGCTAGCTGAACGCGCCGCGGCCGCAAGATCGAACAAGCGTTTGCGTTCGACGTCGGAACGCACGCGAATTGCGCCGATCGATTCGGCGGCCATACTTGCGACCGTCGATTTGCCAGAACCCGAAAGGCCCCGCATCAGTGCGAGCACCGGCGTGGGCGATTCCGCAAGTTGCAGCGCAAGCGCCCGGTATCGCATAGAGGTTTCCATCGCCTGGGCGCGGTCGGGCGATGCGATTGCAGATTGGTGCGCGCGGATACCTGCGACCTTGCTTCGCACCAAGGCGCGATAGACGGCATAGATGCGTAGCAGCACCGCCCCATCGTAGTCGCCGGTCTGTTCCAGGTAGCCGTTCAGGAAGCGCCATCCAAAATCCGAGCGTCCATGCGCGAGAAAGTCCATGAAGGTGAACGCCACCTCGCCCATCACATCACCCCAGCGCAGGTCCGCGTTGAACTCGATGCAATCGAATGGAACCGGCATGCCCTCGATCATCGCGATGTTCGCAAGATGCAGATCACCATGGCATTCGCGAACGAATCCGTCCGCTTTGCGCCGTGCCATCACATCGGCCATCCGCGCCCCTTCACGTTCGACCCACTCGTGTAGCGCATCGATCCGTTCCTGCCAGACCGGATCGGTCGAGACCGCCGGATCGAACGCTTCGCGGACGCGCGCCCGAATGCCGGCTGGCGTTCCGTACCGATCACCGACGGTCGATCGCGCAACCTCCTCGTGGAAAATGGCCAATTGCGCGGACAGCGCATCGACATCGGCCGGCGTGAGCACGCCATGCATCAATCGATCCACCATCAGCGAATCTTCGGGAAACTCCCGCATCTTCACCGCGTAGTCGATCGGATCGCCATCGCCTGCAATGACCGGCGCGTCCGCATGCCCGGTAATCGGCACGACCGCAAGATAGATTCGCGCGGCGGTGCGCCGGTTGAGCCGCACCTCTTCGTCGCATGCGTTGCGCCGCGCCGCGATGGTCGAGAAATCCAGAAAGCCGAGATTGACCGGCTTCTTCAGCTTGTAGGCATATTCACCGGTCAGCAGGACATACGAGATATGTGTCTCGATGAGACGGATGTTCTTGACCGCATGCGGATAGCAGCGCGGGTCGCGGAGGGCTTGAACGAGCTTGGCGCTTTCCAATTCCGATTTCTCGTTGCCCATCTTTCCTCGCTCCTCACGCGCGAATTGCCAGCCGCACCTCCACCACCGACCGATCCTCCGGATGGGGCTCGCCTTTGAAGCCGAGCGCCCGCGCGAGCCGCAGCATCTTTTCGTTGCCTGCGAGAATTTCGCCGACCATTGTCTCGAAGCCCGAATCGCATGCGGCATCGACAAGGCGGCGCATCAGGAGGGTGCCAAGCCCTCTGCCATGCAGGGCATCGGCAACGGTCACCGCGAACTCGCAACTCTTGCCGTCCGCGAGAGGCATGTAGCGCGCGACACCAACCATCTCATCACCGCCGGCGCCGTTATGCAACGCGATCAGGGCGAGCTCATGGTCGTAATCCACCTGTGTCAACCGTGCGAGCATCTTGGGTGAAAGCGTATTCTGCGCACTGAAGAATCGATAGTAGCGTGACTGATCCGAGAGGCCTTCGACGAACGCGAGCTCCATCCGTGCATCCTCCGGTCGAATCGGACGCACGAGGAGCCGGGTGCCATCGGGCAATGCCTCCGTGCGCTCGAGCCGGGTCGGATACGGATGGATCGCCATATGTGAATAGCGCGCGTCGGCGGTCGCACGCGACGGATCGATCACCACCCGCGCATCGAGCGCGGCCGCCCCATCGCCGTCGACCAGGAGCGGATTGATGTCGAGCTCCCTCAACCAGGGACAATGGATGACCATCTCCGATACGGCAAGGAGGACATCGACGATTGCCTGTCGATCCGCGGCAGGGATATGTCGATAGCCGGCCAGCAATTTTGCGATGCGGGTCCGATCAATCATCTCCTCGGCGAGCCGGATCGACAGCGGCGGCAAGCCGACCACATAATCGGCGAGCAACTCCACCGCGACGCCGCCCGCGCCGAAGCTGATCACCGGGCCAAACACCGAATCGGTCGCCACACCGACCGACACTTCCCGGCCGAAGCGCTTTTGCACCATCGGTTGGAGCGCGACGCCTGTTATGTGGGCGTCGGGCCGCAGCTTCCTCACCGCATCGACCAGCGCATTGAATTCCGCCTCGACCTGCGCCGCGTCGCGAACGGCAAGCCGCACGCCACCCACGTCAGACTTGTGCGCGATATCGGGCGATAAAATCTTGAGCGCGACGGGAAACCCAACCAGGTTCGCCGCCGTGACCGCCTCGGCGGCTGTCACGGCGACGATGGTGCGTGGGGTTGGAACGCCAAAACACGCGAGCAACTGCTTCGATTCAGGTTCGGTCATGAGCGTTCGCCCGGCACGCGCAATCTGCTCGAACAACGATTGCGCTTCACCATGGCGCGCGGGCACCGTTCGCGTGAAGGGACTGGGCACTTCGAGAAGGAGCCGCTGCGCGCGCTGATAGTCGGCGAGCACGCCGAACGCCGCCACCCCACTTTCCGGCGCCGAGAATGCGGGCATCCCGGCTGCTTCGATCAGGTCACGCCCTGCACGAACGTCATGCTCGCCCAGCCACGCGGTCAGCACCGGTTTGGTCGCCGTGCGGATCCGCGGGATCAGCGATTCCGCCACGGTTTTCGCACTGACGAGGGACTGCGGACAAAACAAGGTCAGCACCCCATCCACGCCAGGATCCGCGAGCACGGCCTCCAGCGCGCCATCGAAGCGCTCGCGCGTCGCATCGCCCAGGATAT
>JBJXGX010000009.1:0-59500 GCA_046160305.1 Burkholderiales bacterium | reverse complement strand
GCCGCACCAACCGCAAACCCATCAATCCTTCTTACAGCGTGAACACTCTTCTCACCAAGCAAACCCCGCCCAGCAAAATCGCGTGCCCACACCTATCGGTTGTTCAATTTTTAAAGAACATTTGGTTCATCGCGCTGTGCGCTAGTACTAAAGAACCAAGCGAAGCCCGCCATTATAGCGGGCAGATTCACGCCGTCAACATTAATCACGAAAGACGGCAGGCGATCGAAGACACGTGAAGATCCGACGCCGTATCCATCAACGTGCGGATCCGGCCGAGCCAAGAGGACGCTGATCGGCGCGTGCCGCGAATGCGTATCGCGACGTGCGGACCGCGGAGCAACTATCCGCTCGTCATTTCATCCGCGTTCAGCAGTTCTGAGAGGACTGCCTGATTGCGACCATCGTTCTTCGCACGATAGAGGGCTTGATCGGCGGCGCGTACCAGATCGAGAACATTGTTGCCGTGCTGCGGGGCGGCTGCCATGCCGATCGACACGGTCACCTGCCCGATCGGCTGTCCATGATGGGTGACAACCAATCGTCCGATCGCATCGAGAATGGTCGTGGCACGAGGCATAAGCGCCTCGATATCGGATTCGGGCAACACCAGAACGAACTCTTCGCCGCCGTAACGACACGCGAAGTCCTCCTGGCGAATGTTCGCTCGCAAGCACTCCGCCACTTCGCGCAGGACAAGGTCACCGACCTCGTGACCGAAAAGATCGTTGATCCGTTTGAAGTGATCGATATCGACCATGAAAACAGCGAGCTGTCGATTCTTGCGCAGGGCCCGGCGCAACTCCCGTTCGAGGATCTCCTCCATGAATCGACGATTGAAGAGGCCGGTCAACCCGTCTTTCGTAGCCTGCATGCGAAGACTCTCGCGCAACCGCACATTCGCGACGGCCAGCGATATATGCTCGGAAAGCGTTGCCGCAAGCCGTTCCACCTTTTCCGCGACGCGCTGATCGTCCGCTATCGCGCAGGTGCCGGGTTGCAGGTGGAGCATACCGAGGGTGTCTCCCTGGGCCGTCAGCGGTACGCAGACGTAGCCGTGCTCAGCTACCGTCGTCAGATGCTTGCAGCTCAGGGATCCGCCTGGATCGGCGACCAGGTAAGGGCGCCCCCTGCGCAATGCCCAACACGCATCAGGACCGAACACGGCATCCTGCATCGAAGGGTTTCCCCAGCCGACCACGGCCTCGAGGAGTTCGTTGCGCGCATCGAGCATGTAGAGCGCACCGGTCACATCGGTCATCAGTTTCACGACGAATTGTTGCGCGACGAGATAGACCTCCTCGACCGAATGACACGTCTGCAGCATGTCTCGCATCTCCGAGAGCACACGATTCTCGCGATTCACTTCCTCGAGCTCGGTGATCGTGAGCGAAAGCTCCTCGTTGAGTCGGCGCGCCGATTCTTCGACGCGTTTTCGAATCGCAATGTCGCGAAAAGTGCCGGCAAAGCGCCTTCCCGCAGCCGTCATCATTTCGCTTAGCGATACTTCCACCGCGAACGAATGCCCGCCATTCCTACGCGCTACCACCTCCATCGGCCCCGTGAATAGGCCACGGGCTCCCGATTTTCCCCCGGCCGAGAGACCAAGCTCCTCATGCAGACTCGACACATGCGGAATCAACATGCGTACATTTTGGCCACGCAACGCGTCTGACTTGTATCCAAAGATGCGGACGCACGCCGGGTTAAACGATTCGATCGCACCGAGTTCATCGAACACGATGATCGCATCGCCAGCCGAGTCGAATATCGAGCGCAGTTGCGCCTCGCTCTCGCGCAGGGCCGACTCGGCACGTTTGCGTTCGGTGATGTCCTCGGCGATCACGACCGTTCCCGTCTGCTCCTCGTTGATCTTCCAGGCGCGCGCGGCCGCAACGCGAATCGTCATGGGCCGACCGTCCTTGGCGTGGTGCTCGATTTCACGGCAATCGATGCCTCCGGCGGTCCGCAGCGCCTCAAGAGATGACCGGAGCGCATGGTGCCGGACGGTGTGCAGCGTTGGGAGTAGTTTCCCTACGACTTCCGTTGCCTCCCAACCGAAGAGGGTGACCGCTGCCGGATTCCAGAGGACGACGCGTCCATCGTCATCCAGTACGTAGATGGGGACCGGGCTCAACTCGATAAGGCCCAGCAACCCTTCGCGGAAGGATTCGGAAAGCATTGAGATATCGGTGGTCATCTGACTACGCACCGCAGTTACGAACATGGTCACTCGCGAGGACGCCGTTTGGACCGAATCTAGCCTCGCACACGACTTGAGAACCAAAGAAATGAAGGAGCTTCTGCCGTCAATTCCTGCGACGAGCCGATGAGGTGACATTATCGGCACCGGGCCCACGCGCATCACTCACGGAATGCGCCGGCCGTCGGTTGCACGCATGGTGCGTTCACACGCTCGTAGCGTCCGCTCGATCGACGTTCGGGATGCTTCGACTGATCACCGCGGAAAACGAGAACGGAGGATTCTATCGAACCCGAAATCGATTGATCGCATCACGCGTCTCGATCGCCACCTTGCGAGCGGCCGCAGCGAAGTTCTCACCGTTGCCCGCATACAAGATTGCTCGCGCTGAATTGATGATGAGGCCACCCCCGCTCGACGTCTGACCCGCCTTGACCGTCGCTTCGATATCACCGCCCTGCGCGCCGATGCCGGGAACCAGGAGCGGCATGTCGCCCACGATCGATCGCACGCGCGCGAGTTCCTGAGGAAAGGTCGCGCCGACCACCAGTGCGCAGTTCCCGCGAGAATTCCACTTCGTTGCGATCAGGTCGGCAACGACTTCATAGAGCTTTCGCCCGCCCACATCGAGGAACTGCAGGTCACTGCCGCCCGCATTCGACGTCCGGCACAAGAGGATCACGCCTTTCGTGCCGCCAGCATAGTCGATGAACGGCGCCACGGAATCCTGACCCATGTACGGACTGAGCGTTACCGCATCCGCCCGGTAGCGCTCGAACGCCTCGCGTGCGTAAAGCTCCGCGGTGCTGCCGATGTCACCTCGCTTGCCATCGAGAATCACCGGGATGCCTGGATGGCGTGTATGAATGTGATCGATCAGCGCTTCGAGCTGATCATCCGCACGCGACGCAGCGAAATACGCGATCTGCGGCTTGAAGGCACAGGCAAGATCGGCGGTCGCATCGACGATCGCGGCGCAGAACTCGAAGATCGCTCGTGGCCGGTCACGCAAGTGGGCCGGCAGGCGCGCAACATCCGGATCGAGACCGACACAAAGCATCGAATCGGCTTGAAGCCAGCGACGACTGAGGAACTCGACGAAGGAGTGGATCATTATCGATGCTGCTTGGCCGACACGAGGACCTCTCTTTCGCTTTCGACGATACGCCCACCGGCATAGACGGCCCGCTCGCGCTTGATCACGAAATTCAGTCGAGGAATCACCCAGAGGACTTGCACTATGCGCCGTCCGTATCGGTGGTTCCATCCGTTTCCTTCGATTTTGAACGATTCGAATTCTCCGGCCGGCACGTTCACTTTCTCGCGCGATGTGACGCGCAAATCGAAGACCGCGGCCGACGTGACGCCCTGAACCGTCAGCTCGAATGCCGCGGTCCAGCGTTTGCCGATGTACAACTCGGACGGAAAGAACTGCACCGGTACGTTGTACGTTCGGGGGCCCACCTTGATCGCATTGCCCATCAGATCGAGCACAACGTTTCCGCGGTTCAACTCGACGCGGTCCTGCTCGGCATCCACCAAAGTCACGCGGCTAATGAATGTTCTCTGCACGACGCTACTGTAGAAATCGAGCTCCTGATAGGTAGCCTCATCACCTACTGTCCATAGTCGCCCAAGCGGATACGTGCCCGACGAATACGGGTTCGCGGTGCCCCCGAAGAAATCCGGCACCGGCAGGCCAGCGCCGATTTCGATGCGCGGCTTCGTGGTTCGATGCGCAGAAGCAACGACCACGCCCTTCGACGAATCGATCGGGGCCGCGGCGCTGGCGCGTTGACGCTCGTCCCGCTCACGGATAGCGCGTTGCTCCGCCTCGGCAAGCAGTGCATTCAGGCGCGTCTGGGCGATCTCCGCGAACGACCCTTGCGGAAACTCCCGCAGATAGCGAATCCAGTCCTCCGTATCCTTCGAGCCCTTCACACGCACCCAGCTCGCCATATCCGCTTCAAGCCGCTTTTGCAGATCGTCCGCCGAGAGCTTCTGGCCCGGAAAGAGAAAGACATCGGCCTCCAACGAGGTCGATTCCCACGGAATCTGCATCCCCTTCGAATCTAGTCGAACGTTCAGCCGCGTACGCTTCAATGCATCTTCGAATCGCGCACCTTTTACCGAGAGCTCGCGAATGAGATGCTGGCTGTAGAGGCCGTGTTTGCCCCCTAGGCCGTCAATGGCCACACCGCCCGGTGCAGTAGCGAAGGCAATGAGGCTTCCCGGCGGCGCATCAAATTGGCTAAGTCCCTTGTTCTCCGGGCGATAGCCTGCACCGAACGGATTGTCGCGACACGCATCGAGGATGATGAGAAACGTCTTGTCCTTCACGCGCGCAAGGCGACTCAGCAATTGCGCTAGGTCGATGCCCTGCGCGCGAATGTCAGCAGGTTGCCGAACTTCGATATCGACTGGCAGCAGATAATTCTTCCAATCGAGTTGTACTGCGTGCCCCGCGAAGTATAGGACCGCGATCTTGATTTCCGAACGCGTGACACGATTGCCGAAATTTTCGATCGATACGGCGAACGCCTTGTGACCCGCATTGATTAGCAAGTCGACCCCGAACGCCGCCTGCTGCAACAGGGCGCCCATTGCCTGCGCGTCGTTGACGGGATTATCGAGCGGAGACTGCTTGTATTGTTCATTGCCGACGACCAACGCGGCGCGCGACGGATCGACTTGGGCGATCGCGGTCATGGGTCGCCCGGCGACCGCCGCGGACGCCGCCACCGATGCCTTCAAGAAGGCTCGACGTGTCGTCATGCCTCTTCAGCCTCTCAAGAAATCGAAATCACAGCCGTCGGTCGCTTGCAGCACATGGTCCATGTACAACTGGGCGTATCCGCGTGAGGGCCGCGACACCGGAGCAGTCCACGCGGCTTTGCGACGTGCGAGCTCGGCGTCGTCAACCAAGAGATCGACCCGTCGATTCTTGACCGAGAGCCGGATGCGATCGCCATTGCGAACGAGCGCGAGCGGCCCCCCCACGGCAGCTTCGGGCGTGATGTGCAGCACAATGGTCCCGTATGCGGTGCCACTCATCCGTGCATCCGACATGCGCACCATATCTTTCACACCCGCACGCGCAAGTTTTGAAGGAATCGGCAGGTATCCGGCTTCAGGCATTCCGGTACCGCTCTTTGGACCCGCGTTCTGCATAATCATGAAATCATCCGGCGTAACGTCGAGGTCGGGCGAGTCGATCCGCGCAGCCAAATCTTCGAGCGATGTGAACACGACCGCACGACCTTCTTTCTCGAACAGCGCCGGATCAGCGGCCGAGCGTTTGAGAATGGCCCCACCGGGCGCGAGCGTGCCGAACAGGCCAACCAATCCTCCGACGGCCTGATACGGCTCGTTCAACGGACGAACAATGTTGCGATCGACCCATGGCGCCTCGTGCGCCAAGCGCTCACCGAGCGTTTCCCCGGCCACCGTCATGCAATCAAGATTGAGCAATGGCTTCAACTCGCGAAGGACTGCGCCAATACCGCCCGCCGCATGCAGGTCGGACATGTAGTGAAGCCCCGTTGGCTTCAGATCGACGATCACCGGTGTCGTGTCCGAAAGTTGATTGAGACGTTCGAGGGTGATCTTGATGCCGCGGCGCCCGGCGATCGCGGTCAGGTGAATGATTGCGTTGGTCGAGCCGCCGATTGCAAGCAACACGCGCAAAGCATTCTCGACTGATTTCTCGGTAATGATCTCGCTTGGACGAATTGGATTTCGCGCAAGCGCGACCGCGCGCCGGCCCGATGCCTCGCCCGCGCGCAACCGATCGGCGTGCACTGCCGGTATTGCCGCCGTCCCAGGCAGACACATGCCGATGGCCTCGGCGATCGAGGCCATCGTGCTGGCGGTTCCCATGACCGCGCAGGTTCCCGCGGTCGTGGCGAGATTCGCTTCGATCTCGTGAATCTGCTCTCCTGTGACCTTGCCTGCGCGAAACTGTGCCCAGAATCGCCTGCAATCGGTGCAAGCCCCGAGTCGCTCACCTTGGAACGAGGAGGGCATCATCGGACCGGCCAACAGTTGAATCGCCGGTACATCGGCCGATGCCGCGCCCATCAATTGCGCGGGCACTGTCTTATCGCAACCGCCAACCATGACGACAGCGTCCATCGGCTGCGCGCGAACCATCTCCTCGGTGTCGATCGACATCAGATTGCGAAACATCAAGCTGGTCGGAAATTGGAACACTTCGCCGAGCGAGATTGTCGGGAAGGCCATCGGCAAGCCACCCGCCGCCAGCACGCCACGTTTGACCGCGTCAATAAGCTCCGGAAAATGGCGATGGCAGTTGTTGAGATCCGATCCGGTATCGATGATGCCAACGATCGGCTGCGCCAGGAGTTCGCGCGAATAGCCCATCGCCTGCATGAACGAGCGTCGCAGGTAGAGCGAGAAGTCCGCATCACCATAGTGGGTGAGGCCTCTCGCCAGTCCTTTAGGGCCGTCGTTGGGTTTGGTTTTGTCAGGTATGTCTGCCATGACGGCCTCGGGTTGGGTTGTCGAAATGTATTACGAAGAACTATTGCGGCTGCGTTCCGCGGGCAATCGGCGGACCGGCGGGACTCCCC
Source organism: Burkholderiales bacterium (assembly GCA_046160305.1). Taxonomy (GTDB): domain Bacteria; phylum Pseudomonadota; class Gammaproteobacteria; order Burkholderiales; family SG8-39; genus SHXR01. The sequence goes on along the minus strand of JBJXGX010000009.1, from coordinate 52,705 downwards.
GTTGACAGCATTACGATGAGCCCGGCGCCTATCAACCAGGCAAGACTCGGCATCCATGCTATCGCGTTGCCGATGGCCGGCAAGCTTGGCCATCCCGCGGTGGCAATCGCAATCCGCAAGAATGCTGAGATCGCAAGCGCGGCGAATACAATCCCCGCGGCGCGCCCAGCGGTGCCGGCCGCGCCGCGCATCAAAGCGATCGAGAAGAGTCCCGTCAACAACACACCCCACGCGATTCCAGCGACAACATGCCCGATCGACACGAGCTGTGCCGTTGTCGCAATCGCTGCAAGCGATGCACCCGTTGTTGCTGCCAAGCTCGCGGCGATCATGGCGCGTCGGGCATCGACGCGTTTGAAGAGGATCGCGGCGATGACCCCACCGACCGCGAACGCGCCCCAGAAAAGGGACATGAAATTTTCGATGAGCTCTTTCGACAGTACGCGCGAAAGTTGTGGCGCCGACATCAGCACCTGCGCCTGAAAGCCGATCGCGAGCGTCAACGCGATCGCCGCGAACGCAGACGGCGAGGAGGCGTACTGGCGCGGCCGACGCTCCGAGCGTTGGGGCGGCTCGGCATTGTTTTTTGTCAGCGTACGATCAGCATAGTAAAGGCCAAGGGCGGCTGCCAAAACACCGCCCGCAGCGAGCGCAAACGGCCACCGAGGGTCCAGGCCTCGCAGGGACTTGGCCAGATAGGGTGCAAGCGCGGCGGCTAATGCCAGGGCGACGGTCGACATTGCCGCGAGTACGGGACGCGAGGTGGGCGAGGCGTAGTTCCCCAGCATTGCCATGGGCGGCGCGCGCAATGCGGCCGTGGTCACTACCCATGCCATCGTCAAGAAAAAGAAACCGTCCGCGCCAAGGGCGGGACCGATCAAAGGCAGCATCGCAAGCGCAATGGTTGAGATCAAGGTGACCAGGACCAACGTTGGTACGAGGCCGCGCATGAGCGCAAGCGTGCGGTCCGCATGCGCGCCGCTTGCCCAATCGGCGGCCGCGAAAACCAGTTGATCCAAGGCAAGCATCCACGGCACAAACGCGGCAGGAATACCGGCGGCCTTTGCGAGCTGCGGCAGGTAGACCGCGTAAGTTGTCCAAGACAACGCGAGAACGAACAGAATGGTGCCGGTCGCAAGTCCTGGGCGCATCAATGCAGCCGCCCGTAACCGAATACGCCGATCAAGATGCGCGATACGCCGTAGCCGATCCAGATGAGTACGCGTTCCCGCAACGGCCGGCGGCGCCACTGTTGCTTTCCAACTGCCTCGGCACCTTTGTCCATATGCGAGGTGAGACTCTCCCGGAGCCCGATCGCGAACTGCCGATCGTCGACCACGATGTTGGCCTCGCGTGCAAGAAGCAGACTGAACGGATCGATGTTCGAGGAACCGACCGTGGCCCAGCGCGAATCCACGACCGCCACCTTCGCATGCAAGAAACTCGCGTGATACTCGAAAATCTGGATACCGGCCTCCAACAGTGATCCGTACAGAGCGCGACTCGCGTAGTGCAGCAATATGTATTCGACGCGCCCCTGGAGGAGAAGCACGACTCGCACGCCTCGCGATGCCGCCTGTACGAGGGCCCGTCGAAAACGGCGCCCTGGAAAGAAATAGGCGCAGGCGATGAGGATTTCCTCGGTAGCGGACTCGATCGCCGCGAGATAGGCCTCTTCAATATCCGCGCGATGGCGGATGTTGTCCCGCACGACAAAGGCGCCGCGCTGATGGCCTATCGGCGTTTGTTCCTGGCTCGTTCGAATCGGCGCGTCGAATCGTTGGTTGAATGTCGTCCAAGCCACGAGCGACCAGAGGGCATAGGCGTGATCGAGAACCGCCTCGACCACAGCCCCTTCCACCCTTACCGCGTAGTCGTATCGCGGCGGCTTATGGCCAGGCGTATGCATATCGTCGATGACGTTGATGCCGCCGACGAACGCGACGCGCCCATCGATTACCACGACCTTGTGATGCATGCGACGCAGGCGATTACTGCTGACGCTCAACCATCGCACTTCGGGGCGATAGTGAAGCAAATGGATACCACCACGGACCATCTCGCCACCCAGGCGCATCAGGTAAGGTCGTGATCCGCTGCCATCGACAAGGACATGCACCCATACACCGCGTTTCACGGCACGTGCAAGCGCGTCGGCGATACGCCGTCCGGTTGGGTCATCGGCAAAGATGTAGGACTGCAGAAAAATCTGTTTGCTCGCCCGGTCGATTTCGGCTTCGAGCGAGGGAAAATATTCCGTCCCGCTGTCAAGCAGCGTGAACCGATTGCGATCGGCGAGTTCGGTCATGCAACCGTGCGCCGACCAACCGTGCCCGCATCGAGCATGGTTGGCCCCGCCTCCTCAGCCGCAAAAATCTGCTGCACGCCGACCGATCGACGCATTCGACTCGCCCCGCTTATGACCACCACTTCGTGGATGCCGACTGGATCAACCGATCATCAATCGCGCTGACAACAGCGCGTGATCCGAGATCCTCGACCACGGATGGCCGTGATGCACCTCGGCATGAAAAATCGAAAAGCCGCGCACGTAAATCCGATCAAGCCGCAAGATCGGAAGCGTCGACGGGAAACTCCGTGCCGAGCGCCCTCGACGATCCCGAAAGGCCTCCTTCAATCCGAGCTCGGTTGCCAATCGGTGGCCCGCTCGATCGCGCCAGTCGTTGAAATCACCGGCGACGATCAATGGCGCGTTGCGAGGCACCATTTCATCAACCCGCTCGATCAGGGCGGCGAGCTGTCGGGTACGCCCTCGTTCATTCAGTGCGAGGTGAACGCACACCGCGTGGATCGTCTCGGTTGTTCCCGGCAGCGTGATTTCGCAATGCAGGAGCCCGCGCTGCTCGAAAGGATGCGCGGAGATGTCCTGGTTCTCGGCGCTTGTGATCGGGTAGCGGGAAAGAATCGCGTTGCCGTGATGCCCATGGTCGTACACGGCGTTGCGCCCGTAGGCAAAGTCCCCCCAAACCGCATGCGCAAGAAATTCGTACTGCGGCTCATCCGGCCAATCGAGGTGCCGTCGTGCGTGCACGTCATGTTCGCCGAGCACTTCCTGCAGAAACACGACGTCGGCATCCACGCTCCGCAGCCGATCACGCAGCTCATGAATAACCATGCGCGAATTGAAGTGCGAAAAGCCCTTGTGGATGTTGTAGGTGGCGACGTGAAGATCCATGACCGCGCGAGGACTGTGAGGGTAAGGCGGTACCGAGGCGAAGGGCGATTGGCGCCTAAGGCAGTCTGTTGGGGCTCATCTGGTGATCGATGAGTGATTGACCGATGCACTGCGAATCGTCGATTGTATTGCAGTGCATCGGTGTTGCGAGAACGCGTATTCGGGAAGGCACCGGAAGACGCGCGTCACGAGCCTCTGCGGGACGAGTCAAAGTTGTATTTGAATTGGATGCTTTACCGGAAGCGTGCCTTCCGGCGTGCAGGCGCATGAATGTCGTGCGGGTCGTGCCAGCCCGGAGACTATCCCGAAGGGAATGGAATCAAGCGATTGGCGTACGGCCCGTCAGCCCCTCGCATCGAGGCCGTGCGCCAGAATTACCGTTTTCTGCCTGTTACTGGACCGTCGACAATTGGCGTTCCAATCCTACAATCCGGTCTTTCAAGAGGAGCTTCTTCTTCTTGAGGCGGTGCAACTGGTCGTCAGCATAGATGTTCGATTCAGCCATCCTCGCAATCGCCGCATCCAAGTCATCGTGCTCCGTTGCCAGCGCGGTGATTCGATTGCGAAGAGATTCCACTTCCGATTCAACCATTACGGCCTCCTCTCAAACGGTGGGACCATCAGCAAAAGTGCGGTTTGTACGACCGCAGGTGAAAACATACTCCTTCCGTGGCCAATGTGGGCGTTTGCGCACTGCGGAAATTGCAACAGAGAGCTGCCGGGGGACGCCGCAATGCAAAGTCCAATCATCGGGTTGTAGACGATCCGCGCGCGGCAAATTCCGGCAATTGCAAGATTGCGTCCCGGTTTGACCAGGAGAAGCATTTTTCGGCCGCAGCCGGCCAGGGCAACCATATTTGGTCGGAATGCTCCGCCGGCGCGAGTCGTACACGGATCCGCTCGTTCACCGTGAGACCGAAAACCCGCTCATGATTGTGCGTCACGCCCGGGGCAAAGCGCGAACGCCATTTGTTGTAGATCTCGAATACGTTTTCGATCTCCCAGTCGACGAGCCGGTGGTCGGTCGCATCGATCCCGGTTTCCTCCATCACTTCACGGATCGCGGTCTGGACGAGTAGCTCGGTTTCGCTGTCCACGCTCCCGGTTACCGATTGCCAGTAGCCCGGCCAACGGGCACGCTCGATCAGTAGCACGTCCAGATCGGGTGTGTGAATAACGACCAGGACAGAGCGGGGGATCTTGTATCGGGTGGCCATGAGCGGGTTGCCCGGCATTCGATCGCGTCGTGAGTCGCAGCGAGAGGGCGCGTTCGCGCGACCGGGCGGGCGGATTGCTACGCCGGGAACTTGGGCAGCCCCGAATCCCATCCTTGCGCGCCGTGAATGAACGCCCAGAAGGGCTTTCCCTGTGCTCGCCAATAGTCGGCGACGCTTCGCAAGACGCTGATCGCGTCGTCGAATTCATGCTTGTGACCCGCCCCGAAGTGCTTCGATTTCTCGAATATCAGGACGAAGCCCTTGCCCGCGATCCAATTGAGATCGGACAGGCAATCATTGAGCGCATCCCAGTTGTTGCCAAAGTGCGACGGGAATGCGAGCCCCCTTGCGATATGCGCAAGGAATTCCATCTTGTCATGCGCATGGCCGATGTCGATCCGAAACACCGCGAGACCCGCCGCCTTCGCTTCGCGCTCGGCTTCATACGGTTCATTGCTCAAATGAAACACGCCCGATTGCTTGGCGTCACTCAGTGCAGCTGACATCGATTCCATCTTGCATCCCTCACTCTCGAACGCGCTTGAAACTCTTGTAATGATCATCGGTGTAAAAGAACTCACCGTCCTTGCCGGCGACGATTCGACGCGCGCCCCGCGTCTTTGCACCCGGCGTCGGAACGGTGAACTCAGCGTAGTGGCCCCTTGGCCTCGCCGGGAGCAATTTCTCGAAATTGCCGAAGGCCACGCCGTCGCGCTGATACGGATAGGGGCCGCCCTTCTTGATCAGGGCGAGCGTGTTGCGTCCCTCGGCCGGCAAATCGGCGACCGATATCTCGGTCAATCTCGAGGGATCGTCACGGCATAAGGCGGCCGGCGTTCCCCCAAAGAAAATGAGTACGGCAATAATCAGCCGGAGAAAATTCATGGCGGTGGGCTTATGCGGCGGGATGTCGATTCGCGATGAATGGCAGCGGCCATACCGCTATATTTTCACGGCTTCGCGCAGGCGAATGTGCAATTCGCGCAACTGCTTTTCATCCACCGTGCTTGGTGCCTGCGTGAGCAGGCATTGGGCGCGCTGCGTCTTGGGAAAGGCGATTACGTCGCGAATGGATTCCGCCCCCGCCATCATCGTGACAATGCGATCGAGGCCGAACGCGATACCACCGTGCGGCGGAGCGCCATATTTGAGCGCATCGAGCAGGAATCCGAATTTCATCTGGGCCTCGTCCGCCCCGATTCCCAAGGCATCAAAGACCTTCGACTGCGCGGCCGCACGATGGATCCGCACCGACCCACCGCCGATCTCCCAGCCGTTCAGGACCATGTCGTAGGCCTTTGCCAACGCCTGCGACGGATCGGTTGCGAGATACTCTTCATGCCCGTCTTTAGGCGCCGTGAACGGATGGTGCATCGCCGCCCAGCGATTCTCTTCCTGGTCGAATTCGAACATCGGGAAATCAACGACCCAGGCCGGACGCCATCCTTTCTCGACGAAGCCCTTCTCATGACCGATCTTGACGCGTAGCGCACCAAGGCTGTCATTGACGATCTTCGCCTTGTCGGCGACGAAAAACATGAGATCGCCGTTCTTGGCACCCGACCGCTCAACGATCGCCCTCAATGCGTCGCCCGAGAGGTTCTTGACGATCGGCGATTGCAGCCGCTCGTGACCCTTGGCAACGTCAATGAACTTGATATAGGCCAACCCCTTGGCGCCATAGATGCTCACGAACTGGGTAAAGCCATCGATCTCACCGCGTGTCAGCTCGCCACCGCCCGGAACGAGCAATCCGGCGACCCGCCCGCCCACGGCATTCGCCGCGCCCGCGAACACCTTGAAGTCGACGCTTCGCATTACATCGGTAAGTTCGGTGAACTTCAGCGGCACGCGGAAATCAGGTTTGTCCGACCCGTAGTCGCGCATCGTTTCGGCATACGTGTACACCGGGAACGGATTCACGAGATCAACACCCAGCACGCCCTTGAACACGGTGCGGATCATGTCTTCCATGATGCCCCGGATTTCGACCTCGCTCATGAACGAGGTTTCTATATCGATCTGCGTGAACTCGGGCTGCCGATCGGCGCGCAGATCTTCGTCGCGAAAGCATTTGGTGATCTGGTAGTACCGGTCGAAGCCCGCCACCATCAGCATCTGCTTGAAGAGCTGGGGCGACTGGGGCAGCGCGAAGAATTGCCCGCCATGAACACGCGAGGGCACCAGATAGTCACGCGCACCCTCGGGGGTGGACTTCGTAAGCATGGGCGTTTCGATGTCGATAAAGCCGGCCGCGTCCAGGTACTTGCGCACTGCCATCGCGGTCCGGTAGCGCAGCCGCATGTTCGCTTGCATCGACGGTCGGCGCAGGTCGATCACCCGATGGGTGAGGCGCGTGTTCTCGTTCAGATTTTCATCGTCGAGCGGAAACGGGATCGGCACTGCCGCGTTCAGGATTTCGAGCCCCTCGCAGGTGATCTCGATTTCCCCGCTCGCGAGCTTTGGATTGATGAGCTCCGGCGCGCGCTTGATAACCCGCCCCTCGACCTTCAACACGAATTCGCCGCGGACCCGCTCGGCCGTCTCGAACATCGCACGGCGGTCCGGATCGCAGACGATCTGCACGAGTCCCTCGCGATCGCGAAGGTCGATGAAGATCACCCCGCCGTGATCGCGCCGTCGATGCGCCCAACCGAACAGCGTAACCGTCTGGCCGGTGTGCGCGGCGTTCACTTGGCCGCAGTAGTGGGTGCGCATGTTGACTCGATCGCGAAAGGAGAACGTGGAATTTTATCGCGCCTCGAATGCACGCACCGAGAATACCCTGCGTGCATCAAGACCGTTTCGAGGCGGCATCGGGCGCGACCACGCCCATTGAGATCACGTATTTCAGCGCCTCATCGACCGACATCTTGAGTTCGACGATATCGGCGCGCGGCATCATGAGGAAGAATCCCGAGGTCGGGTTCGGGGTAGTCGGAACATAGACGCTCACATACTCACCTTCGAAATGCGCGGCGACATCGCCGCTCGGTTGGCCCGTCAGGAACGCGATCGTCCAACTGCCCGCGCGCGGATAGGGCACCAGCAGGGCCTTTCGGAAAGCTTGACCGTTTGGCGCGAGAAGCGTGTCGCTCACCTGCTTCACGCCGCTGTAGACGGTCTTCACCACTGGAATGCGGGACACCACATGGTCCCAAAAAAGCAGCAGATGCCGCCCGAAGAAATTCGACGCGACAACGCCGGTAAGCACAAGCGCGATCAGCGTAACCACCAAGCCGAACCCATGGATTTCATGACCGGCCCAGGAGGCAGGCAGCCAATGTGTCGGCACCCACGCCCGCAACCATCCGTCCATGGTCTGGACGATCGCGGTCAGCACCCAGATGGTGATCACGACAGGCACCCAAACGAGAAGACCGGCGATCAGGTACTTTTTGAGCAACGGTGTTTCCGCAAGTGGTTATTTTGTATCGATGTTGCCGCTCAGCGCGAGCCCGGCCGGCAAACAGGTCACGGTGCGGCCGATTCGCTTGCCGTGCTCCCTGCGCTGCTGCTGGAGCCGGCCGATGTGCTGCCGGGCGTGCTGCCGGTGCTCGGCGCGTCGGACTTGGCGCTCGTGGGAAGCTTTTCGGACTTGTCGGTCTTGTCGCCCGAGTCCGACGATTTGTCTTTCCCAGACTCCGACTTGTCGTCCGGCTTGGCGGCGGGGGCGGCACCGTTGTTGCGAAAATCGGTCGCGTACCAGCCCGAGCCTTTCAATTGAAAACCCGCTGCGGTCAACATTTTCGAGAAGGTTTCCTTGCCACACTCGGGGCAAGTGGTCAGGGCCGGATCGGACACCTTCCGCAAGAACTCTTTCTGACAACCGCATGACGCGCAGCGGTATTCGTAAATGGGCATGCAGATCTCCAACGCGAAGCCCGCGATTGTACTTGAAGCGTTCTCACTGATTGGAGGCGATCCCATAAATCTCAAGGGCCCGCGACGGCTCGATTTTGCGCCCGGGACCACTTCGACCGAGCAACCAACGCGCGATGGATCGCAATTTCCCGCGTGTACGGATAGCGCTCGCGCTTGAATTCTGTCGATTCCGGTCTCCTTCGACTCGTCTGAAAGATTTGATTCGCGGCGTCGGCCGGCTCCTCCTCAACGTGATCCAGCCGTGACAAAGAAGTGACACCGCGACCGCTCAAGCGTCGCAGGTTACCGTCCTTCCCAAACTTTTTCCGCCCATCACGATCGCCGGTCCCTTCGTCAGGGAAGGTTTGTATTCTCAAGCGCAAAGATTAGCCTTATCAGTAGTTTAAGTAGACAGCGGCGTCTCCGGGCAAGCGGTTGAACAGCGATAGAAACGGGGAATGACTGCGCGCAACAAATGCGACCTGCGGATAGGTGGCAGTGGGGCAAAGATCGTGGCGTTGCCTGGGGGCAACGCGCAAATCGACAAGCTCTCTCCCGCGTCGGCTCGCGACGGACTGGAACGTCTGTCGCGGTTTGTAAGTTGGTCGCAAGTGCGCCCGGTACAGAAACGTATTCGGGCAATGGCTCGCCTTGGAGGGATTCGTGCAACTGTTTGGCCTGGATCGATCGTCGGATTCAACCGCTTCGCGACCCTGCGCCGCGTTGCGCGCATCAACTCGGGTTGCCGTCGCTCTTGCGACCGTTGCTTGTTTTGTCCTCGCCGGATGTCTCGATGCACCGAGCGATCCGTTCAATCCCTTCGGCGGCAGCGATAGCGGCGGTGGCGGCGGCGGCGGCGCCAGCGCGACAGCACCGCCGGCTAGTAACGTTACGGGTGATCTGCAGGGCGTGGACCCGGGTCCGCAGCCTGCCAACATGCCGTCGGCGAGAGCGACGACTGCCAGCGACGCGATCCGCTTCCAGGAGCAGTCGACCTTCGGACCGACCGAAGCGGGCAACGCCGAAGTGATGCAGAAAGGGCCCGAGCTTGCGCTCGAAGAGCAGTTCTATCAGCCCTCGAGCGTCTATCAATCGATGGCCACCGTGAACAACGGCAACGCCTGCGGGACGGGCTCGGGCGCGACCTGCAATCGCGACAACTACACGGCTTACCTGTCGCAGGTACGGTTCTATCGCAACGCAGTCCACAACCCGGACCAGTTGCGCCAGCGTGTCGCGTTCGCGCTTGGCCAGATCTTCGTCGTCGCTAACAACGACATCAATCGCTCCTACGCCGTCGCGCTTTATCAGCAGTCGCTGATGAATCATGCATTCGGCAATCTGCGCGACCTGCTGGTCGACATCACGCTCTCGCCGATCATGGGCCAGTACCTCGACATGGTGAACAATCAGAAACCCGATCCGGCACGTGGCATCGAGCCCAACGAGAACTACGCGCGCGAGTTGCTGCAGTTGTTTTCAGTCGGCGAAGTAATGCTCAATCCCGATGGCACGCGGCAGCTTGATCCTCAAGGCAAGCCGGTGCCGGCCTACGACCAGGACGTCATCGAGAACTTCGCGCGGATCTTCACCGGGTGGACTTACCCGACGCGCGCCGGACAAGCGCAACGCTGGCCCAATCCGGAGAACTTCAATGGCCGCATGGTCGCCAACCCCGCCATGCACGATACCGGCTCGAAGACGTTGTTGCTTGGCCAGGTCGTAGCGGCCAACCAGACGCCGGACAAAGACATCCAAGATGCCATCGGGAATGTCTTCAATCATCCGAACTTCGGCCCCTACATCTGCAAGCAATTGATTCAATTCATGGTCACCTCCAACCCGACCCCGGCGTATGTTGGCCGGGTCACCGCGGCGTTCAATAGCAACAGCCAAGGCGTACGGGGCGATATGAAGTCGATCATTCGCGCGATCCTCCTCGACCCGGAAGCGCGCGGCGACGCGAAGCCCGATGCCGACTACGGCAAGCTGCGCGAGCCTGCCCTGCTGGTCACCGGCATCGTTCGGAGCCTCGGCGGATCCACCGACGGCATCTATCTGCGCACCCAGGCCGAGTTCGCCGGTCAGGCCGTGTTCGATTCGCCGACTGTCTTCAATTTCTACCCGCCGGACTATCTGGTGCCGGGCACTCCCGACCTGCTTGGGCCGCAGTTCAAGATCCTCCACACGGATACGGTCTTGCGCCGCGCCAACTTCGTGAACGATCTGGTGTTCACGCGCGGCGGCAACGTGCCAAGGGTGAATGACTATCCGGGCGCAACGGGCACCCAAGTGAATCTCACGACATTGCAAGCGATGGCCGGAACACCGGATTCGATGATCGATCGGTTGAACGCCACCATGATGCCGGGAACGTTATCCCCGACGGACAAGCAGGCGATCGCCGCTGCGATCAATGCGGTCCCCGCGAACGATCCCACCAAGCGCTCACGCACAGCCGTTTATCTGGTTGCCACGTCACCCCATTACAACGTGATGCGATAGTGGCGAGAGGACATGAACATGACCATCGATCATCAACGACGAAAATTTCTTCTGAGCGCAAGTGCCATCGGGGCTGCTACGACGCTGCCGGGTCTTGGCATGATGAACGCGGCCGCGCAAACCGCCGCCGATTACAAGGCGCTGGTGTGCGTCTTCCTCTACGGCGGCAATGACTGCAATAACACGATCATTCCGGCGCAAGCGGCCGAGTACGCTCAATATTCGCAGCCACGCCCGGGCCTCGCAATCCCGCAAGGAAATCTGGTGCCGCTGAACCAGGCAGGTGTTGTACGGTTCGGCCTGCATCCCAATCTTGCACCGCTGCAGGCGATCTGGGACGCTGGAAAGATGGGCGTAGCGTTCAATGTCGGGCCATTGGTTCGGCCGGTCACGCGAGCGCAGTACCGAGCCGATCGCACCACGCGGCCGATGAACCTCTTCTCGCACGACGATCAGCAGAACAGTTGGCAGACAGCGATCGCCGACCAGGATGCAAAGACCGGCTGGGGTGGACGTCTGTCCGAAAAACTCACGCCCCTGAATGCCACGGCCGGCGTGCCGCTTGCGTTGTCCCTCACCGGCAACGATGTCTTCCTGACCAGCAGCACGAGCAATGGATTCGCGCTGCCGGCCAATGGCACATTCGGCTTGCAGGGGTTCGGCGCGGGACAAGCCGAACAGGCGAAGTACGCAGCCGTCCAGGCGCTTTGGAACAACGCGCAGGCGGGAACGCACCGGATCATGAAAGCCACGAGCGAGCAGATGAACCGCTCGGTGACCGGCAGCCAGACATTGTCGACGATTGCCAATACGGCGAACGCAACGATCCAGGCGGCATTCGCGAACGCCAACTCTGGGATCGCACAGCAACTCAACCGCGCCGCCCGCATCATCGCCGGGCGCACACAGCTTGCCGTCAAACGGCAGATGTTCTTCGTATCGATGGGCGGCTACGATACGCACGAGAATCAACTGCAGAACCAAGCCAACCGATTCACCGAGCTGAGCAGCGGACTCCGGGCGTTCTACGATTCGATGGTGCAGCTTGGGATCAGCGACTCGGTCACCACGTTCACGTTTTCCGACTTCGGACGAACCCTGCGGCAGAACGGTGCCGGCACCGATCACGCCTGGGGTGGCCACCATTTCATGCTTGGCGGTGCGGTCAAGGGCGGCCAGACGTATGGCGCGTTCCCGACCTTGGCGTTGGGTGGGCCGGACGACACCGACACCGACGGTCGCTGGATTCCCACGACGGCGGTGGACCAGTTTGGCGCAACGCTCGCGCAGTGGTTCGGGGTAGCGCCAGCCGAATTAGCGCAGATATTTCCGAACCTTGCGCGCTTCCCGCAGGCCAATCTGGGCTTCATGGTGTAGGGACGCGGCAAGACCAATCCCGGCGCGATCCGCGGGATGACGGTCCCGCGGATCGACGCGCCTGGGCTCCTAGCGCCGCTCACGAGGGTGGACGTTGTGGCCGGAGCGGTGATTTCCCCGGGCGGGACGCAGGTGGCTGTGGCGCGTCCCGCCTCTTTTTCTCCAGGTCGCGGGATCTTATCGTCCGGCGCCTGTCAATACCAGCCTGCACCGCGAAGCCGTCGACCCCAAGCCGTAGACCAGTTGGCATTTGCGATGACAGTCACGGTCCATGCGCACCGAATGTCCAAAGCGAGCGGAGTATCCTATGCGGTTCAACTCATCGCTACCTGTAATCCGATTCCAACTTAACTCTATGCTTTCCATGCATCGCACCTACAAACCGTCAGGCAACGCCTTATCCGGCAAGAGCAAGACCGCGGCCGGATTTACTTTGATCGAAATCATGGTCGTGGTGGTCATCCTCGGCCTGCTCGCCGCGGTTGTTGTCCCGAAGGTGATGAGCCGTCCGGATGAAGCCCGGATGGTGGCCGCCAAGGCTGATATCGCGGCGATTTCCCAGGCCCTCAAGCTGTACCGGCTCGATAACACGATGTACCCGACCACCGAACAAGGCCTCCTCGCATTGGTGCAAAAGCCGGGCACAAGTCCGCAGCCCAATAATTGGAAAACCGGCGGCTATCTGGATCGCGTCCCCAAAGATCCCTGGGGCCGGGAGTATCAGTACCTGAGTCCAGGCACCAAGGGTGAGATCGATGTGTTCAGCCTTGGCTCGGACGGACAGCCTGGCGGTGAAGGGAACGGCGCCGATATCTTCAATTAGGAGGCGCCTGGGGATTCGCCCGCTCTGATGTCCTCCAACTGGCGCCGTCAACGCCGCTTGGTGTCCGCGGAGGAAGAACGCAATGATGAAATGCCCTGATTTTATTGCCGCCCGCTGGGGCGGTCGTCGCGGCCGATCAAGCGCCGGATTCACGCTCATCGAGATTCTGGTGGTGATGGTGCTAATCGCCATCGTCGTGTCCCTTGCGACGGTCCGATTCCAACGTGATGACCGGCAGATTCTTCGCGATGAGGCGCAACGGCTGGCCTCATTGCTGACACACGCCCGGGACGAAGCGATTACGACAGGCGTCGCACTCGGCTGGCGGACCGATGGCTCCGGCTATCGGTTCATGCGCCGCGGAGCGAGCCGCGAATGGGAAGATCTTGCCGCTGACGACATCCTTCGTCCGCGGACCCTGCCCAGTCCAATCCAGTTTGTTGGCGTCGAAGTTGCCGACCCCGGTATTTGGGCGCGCGCCAAGAATGCCGGGCGAAGTGAAGCCAACCCGGTAGTTGTATTTCTCCCGTCGGCGGCCAACAAGCCCTTTCGCGTCATGATGGAGCTGAACGGCACGCGCATTCGCCTGCGCGCGGAGCAGAGCGCGGACATCGTTATCGAGGATGCCAGCGCCTGAGAACGTTTTGCGCAATGTGCGGATACGCCCTGTCGCCGCTGAATCGGGGCGGTTGCAGTCCGCTTTGAGACAGCCGTGAAGACAGCGCACGAACAAGCGCCGACATCGAATTGTCGACGCCGGCATCGGCCCAATTACTCATTCGAACGGAGCCGGACTTGAATCACCGCCACGCCGCACGCAAGCCGGGCCAGATCGGATTCACGCTCATCGAGGTGCTCGTGGCGCTGACGATATTCGCGGTGGCCCTGGCCGCACTGGTGCGCGCGGCGAGCATGAGCACTGATGGCGCGGTGGACATTCGCGAGCGACTGCTGGCGACCTGGGTCGCGCAGAATCATCTTGCGGAACTCGCCGCGGTAGGGGCCTTTCCGGAGCTTGGCAGCCGAACCGGGGAAGCAGAACAGGCGAATGTGCGATTTCGTTGGGAAGAGCTGGTGTCGGGAACGCCCGATCGGGCATTCCGCCGTGTCGAGATGCGCGTCTCGACCGAGCAGCGTCCCGGTTATGTCGTTGCGAGGTTGATCGGCCATGTCCATCGCCCCTGACGATGACACCCACGCGTGCAATCGCGGCCGGGTCAGCCGGTCCGCCGGCTTTACGCTGATCGAGATGCTGGTCGCTATTGCAATATTCGGGATCATGGCCGGGGTCGCGTACCGCGCCCTGACGTCGGTCCTCGATACCCGGGAGCGGTTGGACATCGAGCACCGAAAATGGCGAGGACTCTCGATTGCATTCGCCCGCATCGAACAAGACCTTGGGGCAATCAGGGCGCGGCCGGCCCGCGATACCGGCGGCGTTATTCAACCGCCGCTGGTCGGCGTGCAAGTCGCACGCAGCCCGAACGAAGGTCAGATCATGTTCAGCCGCGCCGGGTATACCGACGAGAAGGGCATCCCCGGCGCTCCAACGCGCGTTGGTTATCGCGTTCGTGAAGGCGTTCTCGAATACATGACCTGGACGGCGCTCGACCAGGCGCCACGGACCGAGCCGGTGGTCAGCGAATTGTTTCGCGGTGTGAGCGAGCTGCGTGTGCGTTATCTGGATCTGCGCGGGCAATGGAATGATCGCTGGCCTTCGGGTGCGGCCGTCAACGCCGCGATCGACGATGCCAAAGCGATCATGCCCCGCGCGCTGGAGATGGAGATTCAACTCCAGTCGGGTGAACGGATTCGACGCGTCTTCGCGCCGATGGCAGGAGGTAATCGTTGAGCCCGCGGCATCAACAAAGGGGTGTCGCCGCGATCATCGCCATTCTCATCGTGGCGCTCGCCGCAAGCTCCGCTACCTATCTGATCGCACGTTACTCGCTTGCGTTACGACATGTCGAGAATGTGTCGGATCGGGCGCAGGCGGATCAGCTCGCCCGCACTGCCGTGCATTGGGTTGCAAGCATTCTCAATCAGGACAAGGATCGCGCATCGGATCATCTGTTCGAGATCTGGTCGCTGCCGCTGCCGCCCATACCGGCCGAAGACGCGACCGTCGAAGGACGAATTCATGATGAGCAGGGCAAATTCAACTTGAACAATCTGGTTCAACAGGGCAAGGCGAGTGCCCATGACGTAGCGACATTGGAGCGCCTGTTTTCGCTGCTGAAGCTCGACCCACGGCTGGTCGACGCGTTGATCGACTGGATCGATGAGAACGAGGAAGTGACCCAGCCCCAAGGCGCCGAGTCGACGAGCTATCTCGCTCTCGATGTCCCGTATCGCGCGGCCAACACAAAGCTTACCGATGTTGGCGAGCTCGCCCGAATCAAGGGATTTGACCAGGAAATCATCGAAAAGCTGCTACCGTTCGTCACGGCGTTGCCCCGTGCGACGAAGATCAATATCAATACGATGACCGCGGAACTGCTCCAGGCGGTCGCTCCGGCGCTGAGCGTCGAAGAGGCCGAACGAATCATCGTCAAACGCACCAAAGAGAAACGCTCGCTCACCCGGGACGATGTGGTGAGCAAGGTGCCGAAGGATTCACAGGAAGCGGTGGGCAATATGATCGACGTGCGGACCGAATACTTCTCAGCCAGCGGAATGGTACGCAGAGGTCGCGTCGTTGCAGGCTATCGTGCGTTGCTTGAGCGCGAAGCGGGCAAACAAACCGCCATCATCGCGCTGACCGAAGAGCCGATCTAGCCCATCCCCACTCCCACCCCGACTGCCGACGCCCGGATAACCGACATGGCCGATTCCCGCAGACCATCGCTTGCCAACTTTGATTTTGGTCCGGCGTCGAAGTCGCGTCCGATGCCCAAGGCGAAAGCCAAGGCTCGCACCGTACTGCAGCTTCACATCCCGGATGGCTGGCCCAATCTCACATCGGCCGAGGAACCACGCTTTCGCTGGGCCCTGTGGGACGGCGTCGACAGCCAGTTCGGCATCTCGCCGCTGCGCGAAATCGCCCAGGCCGAGGAGATCATCGTCGTTATCCCGATGAACCGGGCAACGTTCGTACGGGTGAAAATTCCGGTTGGCAACGCGAAGAAGATCGAAAAGATGTTGCCGTATCTCATTGAGGATCAGACCGCTTCCTCACCGGAAGATGTCCAGGCGGTCCTGGTGGAGCGCAGGCACCCCGCTGACGAAAGCCTTGTTCTGGTCGCCGACAAGGCCTGGATCGCCCAGGCACGCGGCGAGTTGGAGGTCCAGGGCTTCGCACCGGCCCGCATTATCGTGGAAGCAGAGTTGCTCGACGGCGCCAATATCGGTGAAGCTTGGACGGTGGTCAGAACCCCCACCGCCGGATTTGTGCATTTTCATGATGGCGAGTCGGTCGCCTTGGACGGCATCAGCGATGACGTATCGATCAGCGTCCCGCCCATGGCGCTCACGCTGGTTGTCGACGAACGCAACGCGATGGGCGAGATTCCGCCCTCGATTCGCGTGCTGACGACCGAGCGCCTCGCGCCACCCGACGCAGTTCAATGGTCGCAAGCCCTGAGCGTGCGCGTCGTGACCGAAGGCGAATGGCGACCCGAGCGCATCGACGCACGCGGGCGATCGCGCACGAACCTCATCACGCGCCCGACCGGGGACGCCGCGAATGCGGAATGGTTGGGTCGATTCAAATGGCCGATGGTCGCTGTTGCATCCGTCTTTTGTTTGCACGCGATCGTGACTGTCGTCGACTGGCTGCGATTGCGAAACGAGGCGACCTCGATCCGGGCCGAAATGAATGCGCGGTTTCGCAACGTCTTTCCCGATGCAAAATCCATCGTGGACCCGGCCCTGCAAATGTCCCGCAATCTCGCCGACTTGCGACGCTCGGGCGGCGAACCGGATCCCTCCGATTTCGTTCCGCTGCTCGCCCAGATCGCGGGCAAGCTCGGACCGTCCGGCGTGAAGCCGCAAAGGGTCCGCTACGAAAAAGGTCAATTGCAGCTCGACCTGCCGATCAGCGCGGGAGAAACGAAGGAATCGATCGAGGCCAAGCTCGCAGCCGAAGGATTACGGATACAGGTTGAAACGGTAACGAGCTCGACCGCCTCGGTACGCATCACGGTCGCCGGCAAGGGAGCTTGACATGCGCGGGCAACTCATCGAGCTGTGGCAGGCGCGCAATCCGCGTGAGAGGATGACGTTACTGATCGGTGGCGCGCTGTCTCTCCTGCTCGTCCTCTACTTGTTGGTATGGGATCCCATTGCGAGCGATCGCGAGCACCTTCTTCGTGATCTTCCCAAGCTTCGGGCGCAAGGCGCCGAATTTCGTCGGAATGCTGATGAAGCCGAGGCGCTTCGTACCCGTTTGAAAGCCCGCACGACCGACCAGCCCTTGCCGGCGACGATCGAGGCCTCTTCCAGGCAGGCCAACCTTGGCGCGCCGCTCCGGTCGGTGCAATCGCTTAGCGGTGACCGCGCGCAGGTCTCCGGCAACGGGATTCAGTTCGACGCCCTGGTGCGATGGATTGCGGCGCTCGCGGCGAACGACGGGATCGCCGTGGATATGGTGCAGGCCTCCGCCGTACCCGAGCCGGGCCGGGTCCAACTCGACAGCCTGATTCTGAAGCGATAGCCATGCGTCGAATCGGCCCCGCGTTCCTATACGTCACGGCCGCGTTGCTGGGTGTCGTCATCGCGACGGCCGGCGCATTGCCTGCGAGCGTTGCGGCCGCGTTTGCAGTGGAAGCATCGAACGGGCAATTGAGCCTCGCCAATGTTGCCGGCACTGCACTCTACGGCCGCGCAGACGCCACGATCCGGGGATTAGCCCCTGGTCAGCCACCCTTGACAGTTCGCAACATCGAGTGGACGATCGACAAGTGGCATTTACTGTGGGGCGACGTCGTCTGCGTCCTCAAATCGAAAGGACCCGAATTGAACGGCGCAGCCGAGGTAACACGCGGATTCGGACATGTGACGGCACGTAATGTCCAGTTCGAGCTGCCGGCCTCACTACTCACCGCCAATGTGCCGGAGGCGAGCGGCTGGGCGACGCCAGGTGTCGTTGCCGTTAAATCGGAAAGGTTGACGATCACCCCCGGCGGCATCAACGGGGCGGTTGAGTTGAACTGGCGGGGCGCGCAGGCACCGGACCTCGGGAATATTGGCGAGTATCGCGCGGTCCTGAAAGGAAGCGGAGCCGGGCCGGTATCGGTGGACTTGAAAACGATGCAGGGCCAATTGCGGCTGGATGGGCGCGGCGAGTTCACATTTTCAAAGGGTCTTCGAATGGGCGTCACCATTGACATACAGGGTCCCAGTCGGGATCGCCTGTTGCCATTCCTCGCTCTGATCGGCAGCCAGCAGCCCGACGGAACCGTGGCGATCGAAATCAATTCCCAGTCGCCGGGTCGTCCGGCGGCCGGAATGAAGCAATCCTGACCGAGGTCGCGCATGGGTACGAGCCGCTTTCCACGTGAGTCAACGCCCCAGGCACCAGCGGGCGGACGGCTCGTGGCTTGGCTGCCAAGGCTCGCGATCGCCGCAACCATTGGCGTCGGAGCATGGCTTGCAACCGAGTGGTTCTGGTACTTTGCCGAGTTGCGCTCGCCGAAAACGTCCAGCGTCGCATCCGGCAAAGCCCGCGTCGATATGCGCGCCGCCGCCGAGGCGCTCGCCGGTACGCGTTTGTTTGGCGTCGAAAAACAGGCGCCTACCGCCGCGCAGGTGACCAGTCTCAACATCAAGCTGAAGGGCGTGTTTGCCGGCGACCCTGCCAAACCTGCATTCGCCATCATCAACACCGGCTCGCGGGATGAATTCGCCCTCGCCGGGCGGGAATTGATGCCGGGCGTGAAGCTCGATTCCGTCCACGCAACACATGTCCTGGTCAACAGGAATGGAATGCTCGAGCGGGTCAACCTCGAGGAACGCTCGCTTGCTTCGCTTGGCGGGCCGCGTCCTTCGCCGGTATTGATGGCGCCACGTTCGGCGGGCCCCGCTGCGGGCGTGATGCCGCAAATGGGTACGCCGCCGGGCGTTCCGGCGCCACCACGGGGCGTTCCCGGATCGCCTCAAGGACCCGGCGCGCAACAGCCACTTTCGATCACACCGCAGTCAATGCAGAACTTCGGTCGAATCGGCGTGAAGGGCGGTGGCGTGACCGTCGAAGCCGCGCCCCCCGGCAGCATGTTGGCGAGCATTGGTCTTCAGCCGGGCGATGTCATACGATCGGTGAATGGTCAAGCGGTGACGAGCGAAGCCGATCTCGCCCGGGTCTATCAACAGTCCGCGAACGCGGAATCGGTGCAGGCGGAAGTCGTTCGAGGCGGTCAAACATTTCCAGTACAAGTTCCCCTTAAACGATGATCTGCGCTATTGGATCGATTCAATGAAGCCGTTCGTCTTATCCAATCGGCCGATCAAGCACTCCCCCTCCTACCCGTTTGCCGATGGTGAGAATCGCGTGTTATCGTGCTGATCCTAAAGAAGTTTTCAATATTTCGAAATAACGTCTCCGAATTGCACACGATGCGTACGTTGGTCATCATGCTCTTGGTTGCCGTCGTGCTGCTCGCGGCGGTGCCGCCGCAGGCTGGAGCGCAGCAGGCGCCAGCAGCGCAGGGTGCCACCGACGATGAGGTCACGCTCAACTTCGTCAACGCGGATCTTCAGGCTGTCATCAAGGCGGTCGCGGAGATTACCGGGCGCAATATCCTCATCGATCCGCGCGTCACCGGGACCGTCAATATCGTCGCGCCCAAGCCGGTCCCGCGCAGCATGGTATTTTCGGTTCTGCTCTCGGCGCTGCGCGCGCAGGGATTCGCGGCGGTCGGTGGCGATCTCGGGTTCATCCGTATAGTGCCGGAAGCCGAGGCCAAGTTCTATTCCGGCCTGGGCGATCCTAAGCGCGCGCGTGGCGATCAAATCGTCACTGAAGTCTTTTCGCTTCAGCATGAGTCCGCACAACAAATCGTGCCGGTGCTGCGACCTCTGGTATCGCCGAACAACATCATCAACGCGTTTCCGGCGTCGAACACGTTGATCGTGACCGATTACGCCGAGAACCTGCGCCGTATCCGAAGAGTGATTGCCTCGATCGATCAGCCGCATCCTGGCGAGCTGATCTCAATCAAATTGCAGCACGCCAATGCGGTCGATGTGGCGCAGACGATCCAGCGATTGATCCCCGAGGCAGCGCAAGCGGCGCAACCTGGACAGCAACAGCGCGTGGCCGTCACCGTCGATGCACGCACGAACATGCTGCTGGTTCGAGCCGACAATCCCACGCTCGCTTCCCGCATCCGGGCCCTGGCCACATCGGTCGATCTGCCGAATGCCGCCACCGGAAACATCAACGTGGTGTACCTGAAGAATGCGGAGGCGACCAAGCTCGCCGAGACGCTGCGGTCGATCCTGTCGGGGCAGCCAACCCAGGCACGCACTGGCACGACGCCCGGCCAGACCCAGCTTCCGGGCGCACCGGGCGGTCAGCCTGGTGCGCCACCCGGCGCACCAGGTGTTGGGCAACCACCCCCATTGGCCGGCGGATTGGGTGGCACGGGTACCGGCGCCGGTGGAACGGGCGGGCAGCAATCGGGCTCGATTCAGGCTTATCCGGAAACCAACTCGCTCGTGATCATCGGGCCGGACAACGTCTACAACGCGTTGCGCAGCGTTATCGAGAAACTGGATGCTCGTCGCGCGCAAGTTTATGTCGAGGCATTGGTCGTCGAGGTTTCGGCGAGGCGTGCCGCCGAATTCGGTATCCAGTGGCAGCATTTGTCGGGTTCGAATAGCACGCAGGTCATTGGCGGAACAAATTTCCCGACGGCACCAGGCATATTGAACGTTGCGGCGGGCCCCACCGCCCTCGCAGGGTCGGCCGGTCTGAACGTCGGCATCGTTCGAGGGACCGTGAACATTCCGGGGATCGGCGAAATCCTCAATCTCGGAATGCTTGCCAAAGCGCTCGAGACGGACAGCAGCACCAACATCCTGGCAACCCCGACGTTGCTGACTATCGACAATGAAGAGGCACGGATCATCGTCGGTCAAAACATTCCGATCATCACCGGCAGCTTCGCGCAACCGGGGGGCGTTGGCGGCGTGACCAATCCGTTCCAGACCATCGATCGCCGCGATGTGGGCCTAACCCTTAAGGTGAAGCCTACGGTGACGCAGGGCGGGACGGTCAAGCTGCAGATCTTCCAGGAAGTGTCGAGCATCTTCGATCGCACGAATGCGGCCGGAATCATTACGAACAAGCGTTCGATCGAGTCGCAAGTCTTAGTCGACGACGGTCAGGTGATCGTGCTCGGCGGGCTGATCCAGGATGACATCAGCTCAAGTGAAGAAAAGGTACCGCTGCTTGGCGACATACCGTTTCTCGGCAATCTTTTCCGTTACTCGAAGCGCCAGCGCGACAAGACCAACCTGATGGTGTTCCTGAAGCCCGTGGTGGTGCGCGACCAGGAAAAAGCGAACGGGCTCACCGAGGATCGCTACGATTACATTCGCGGGCTTCATAACACCACGCAGCCACGCTCGTCATGGGTTCTCCCGGATATGGCGCCCCGGCAGATTCCGGAGTACCCGCGGAATGCACCGACACCGACGCAACCCCCAGGGCCGCCCTCCGCGCCACCCGTAATCGATCTGCGTGGTGCACAAGACAGCGCCGCGCCGAATCGAAAGTAATCGTTCAGGCCTCGAGCCCTCTCACCGGATCCATCCGATGGCCACCACGCGCAGCCCCCGCGAGACGATGGGTCCGACCTCGGTCTTTACCGCCGAGCTCGACGCCAACGTCATTCGGCAGCTTCCGTACCACTTCGCGAAAGCAAAGGGCGTCATCGCCTATCGCAGGATGACCGACGGCATTGAAGTGTGGGTCCGCCCTGGCGTTACGTCGGGCGCGCTCGCCGAAGTTCGTCGTGTGCTGGGCGCCCCATTGCGTCCGCAGATGCTCAACCCCGAATTGTTCGAGCGCCGCCTCACGCAGCTCTATACCGACAATCAGTCGGGCGCCGCGGCGATCATGGACGACATGAACGAAGCGGTCGACCTGCAAAGCCTGGCCGAAGGGCTTCCCCAGGTTACCGATCTGCTCGAGACCGAAGACGACGCCCCGGTCATTCGCTTCATCAACGTGCTGCTCACGCAGGCGATGCGCGAGCGTGCCTCCGACATTCACATCGAAGTGTTCGAAGGCCGCTCGCTCGTCCGCTACCGGATCGACGGAACGCTGCGCGACGTCCTTGAGCCGCCGCGCGCGCTGCATGCGGCGATCATCTCGCGGGTCAAGGTGATGGCGAGTCTCGATATCGCGGAGAAGCGTCTACCGCAGGACGGACGCATTACGCTGCGTATCGCCGGTCGCCCGGTCGACGTGCGCGTCTCAACGTTACCCACCGGCCACGGCGAGCGCGTCGTGCTGCGTCTGCTCGACAAATCAGCGGGGCGCCTGGATTTCACCGCGCTTGGTATGAGCGAACCGACGCGCAAGGAAATGGACGCGCTCATCCATCAGGCCCACGGCATTCTTCTGGTGACCGGCCCGACCGGTTCCGGCAAGACCACCACACTCTATGCGGCGTTGTCCCGACTCGATTCGGCCAAGATGAATATCATGACCGTCGAGGATCCGATCGAATACGATCTCGACGGCGTGGGGCAAACGCAGGTCAATGCCGGCATCGATATGACGTTCGCGCGCGCCCTGCGTTCGATCCTCAGGCAGGATCCCGATATCGTGATGATCGGCGAGATCCGTGATCTTGAAACCGCACGTATCGCGGTACAGGCCAGCCTCACCGGCCATCTCGTCTTGGCGACGCTCCACACGAATGACGCCGTGGGCGCTGTCACGCGCCTCATCGACATGGGGATCGAGCCCTTTCTGCTCTCCTCGTCATTGATCGGTGTGTTGGCGCAGCGTCTTGTTCGCCGGCTTTGTCCCGAATGCCGTCGCGCCGTGGCACCGAGCGCATCGGAGCGCGAGCTGCTGCCTTCCTCCTGGGGAAACCGCCCGGTGTACGCCGCGGTCGGATGCTCGGCCTGCAAGAAGGTGGGCTACCGTGGCCGCTCAGGCATCTATGAATTGTTGACGGTCGACGATGAAGTGCGAACGATCATTCACGACGTGGGATCGGAACAGGCATTGCGCAGTCACGCCGTGCGTCATGGCATGCAAAGCTTGCGCGAAGATGGTTTTCGTTATGTCGGCGTCGGTGAGACGACCGTCGAGGAAATTCTGCGGGTCACGCGCGCGGCCGATGCGGAATGACGCCGCGCATCGTGCCGCTTAATTCCATTCTCACACTTCCCGCTTCCAACTTCTAAATGGCCGGATTCCGCTATGAAGCCGTCGCAGCCACCGGGCGGACGCAGCGCGGCGTACTGGAAGCCGACAGCCCACGACAGGCGCGATCGTGGCTGCGCGAGCAAGGACTCACGCCGGTTGAGATCGAGCCGATCCAGGCTGCGTCCGATCAGACGTCGAAGCGCATGGGGTGGCGCAATCCGCTGAGCGGCGGCAATCTCGCCATCGCGACGCGCCAGCTTGCGACGCTCCTTGGCGCGGGGCTGACGGTTGAGCAGACCCTCAACGCGCTCATCGAGCAAGCCGAGAACGAACCACAACGCCAGTTATTCGCAGCGGTGCGAAGCGATGTGCTGGCCGGACAGTCCCTGGCGAGGGCGCTCGGTAATCAATCGCGGGTCTTCCCGGAGCTTTACCGCACTTTGGTGGACGCGGGCGAGCGGTCCGGCAAGCTACCTGAAGTGCTGCTGCGACTTGCCGACTACACCGAGGATCGCGATACCCTGCGCGGAAAAGTGGCGCTCGCATTCATTTACCCAAGCCTGATCAGCGTCGTTGCGATCGTGATCGTCGGTGGGCTGCTCGCCTATGTCGTGCCGCAAGTGGTCCAGGTATTTCAAAATACCCATCAAACCTTGCCGCTTCTCACCCGCCTCATGATCTTCCTGTCTGATCTACTTCGCAGCAGCTGGTATGTGCTGCTGGCGGCCGTCGTGATCACCGTGGTCGGTGCCCATCTTGCGCTCCGAGTCCCTTCGGTGCAGATGCGCTGGCAGCGCTTTCTGCTGCGCGTTCCGCTCGTCGGTCCTTTGCATCGTGGACTCAACACCGCGCGCCTTTCCAGCACCTTGGCAATCCTGGTCGGCAGCAAAGTGCCCCTGCTTTCGGCATTGCATGCCGGAGGCGGGGTCGTCACCAATGTGCCGATGCGCGAGGCCCTGGATCTGGCGGCCCAGCGCGTTCAGGAAGGCGCGAGCCTCTCGCGCGCATTGGCTGCGTCCAAGTTGTTTCCATCCCTCATGGTGCATATGATTGCGAGCGGCGAAGCCAGCGGTCGTCTGGCGGAGATGCTGGAGCGCACAGCGTTGCAGCAGACCCGCGAACTCGAACGCAGGGTAGGGGCAATGGTGGCGCTACTCGAACCGGTCATGATTCTGGTGATGGGAGCGGTTGTGTTGGTGATCGTGATGGCGATCCTGCTGCCGATCTTCGAGCTGAATACGATCATCCGTTAGCAACCCGCGCATGCCTCGCTCAACGCGCCGCCGTCGATGCCGCATCAATCCAGGTATTAGTTCACTACCGTCACCGCTCCACGACGAAACAATAGCGCATTCGACACCCAGGGCCCGGTACGGCATTCGGGTCCAATCGAACGCCCCCCGTTGTTGCGTCGTAATATCCGGCGCTCAAGCCAGGAGTACACATGCCCCGTGGGTTTCGCTGTCGCGCCGCTTCGGTCGTTGCCGCTGGCGCCCTTTCGTTGTTGACCCCGGTGATCGCGAACGACGCGTCGCCACCAAAGAAGGGGCCGCCGAAACACACGATGACCGCGCTCAACACGACTGATCGCATCATCGTCCGACTCCATGACACGCACGATGAAGAGGGCGTCCTCCCGGCTGCTGTTCGCGCGCGCCCGATGAGCGCGGATCGTTCCCGATCACTCAGCATCGCGGCGCGCACGACATTGACACCGATCCGGCGAACCGGGAGCGGTGCGCAAGTCGTGCGACTCACCCATGACATGGAATTGAATGCGGTGGAGGCGATCGTCGCGCGCTTGAAAATGGATCCTGCCGTCGCGCATGCAGAACCGGACCGGCGCAAGGTGCCGTTGACTGTTCCAACCGATCCCGCCTATCGGCCGGCGAGCGGCGGCCTTGGCCAGTGGAACCTTCGTGGTGGGCTGGGTGGCATCAACGCAGAGCCCGCATGGTCGATTTCCCAAGGAACACCAAACACGGTGATTGCGGTGCTCGATACCGGATTGCTGCCGGACCTCGAATTTTCGAATCCGAATCGCACATTTCCAGGCGCGGGCGGCGTGCCATTCTATGGGTACGACTTCATCAGCGAAGACGGCCCGGGACTGTTCAAAACGGCGAACGATGGAAATGCCCGCGACGCGGATCCGCGGGATCCCGGCAACTGGATTCTCGCCAACGAAGCCGGGACGCCGCCATTCACCGATTGCCCAGACGCCCAAAACAGCGACTGGCACGGGACACACACGACTGGGATCATTGCCGCGAACGCCAACAACGGCCATCACATAACCGGGATCGATTGGAATGCGAAGATTGTTCCGGTACGTGTTCTCGGCAAATGCGGGGGCTACACCTCTGACATCATTGATGGCGTGCGTTGGGCAGCCGGCCTTCCCGTAGCCGGCGTACCAGCCAATACCCACCCGGCCAACATCATCAACATGAGTCTTGGTGGGATCGGTGCATGCAGCACCGAAGAACAACTCGCGATCAATCAAGCCCTCGCGCAGCCGAATGTGAAAGCGATCGTCAGCGCCGCGGGCAACAACGATCCCGGACGCAGCAGCCTCAATACCGCACCAGGAAACTGCACCAACGTCATTACTGTTGCGGCCACCGACTTCTACGGTAGTCGTGCGCCGTATTCGAGCGGTGGCGTCAATGTCGTGCTGAGCGCCCCAGGAGGGCACTTCGGTACCCCACCACCGGGCTCGTCTTCCGACGAACTAGGCATTCTGTCCATACGCAATCGTGGTACGACCGACCCTTCGCTGAACCCAAACGAACTCGTCTATTTCGTCGGAACGAGTGAAGCCGCCGCGCACGTATCGGGTGTGGTCGGTTTGATGCTCGCGCGCAATCCCGCGCTGACCCCGTATCAGGTGTATGCCATCGTCCGAAGCAACGCGCGCGCCTTTCCTGATTCAACCTGCACCATCGCGACTTGCGGCTCGGGGATCCTCGACGCGACGGCGTCCGTGCAGGCGTCGGCAACACCTCCCGCCGATCGGGGACTCGGATTCGGTGGCATCAATCAGGTGCCGGCAAGCGGTGCTGCACCAGCTAGCGCTGGTTCGTCCTCGAGTGGCGGCGGTGGCGGTTGCACGATCGGCGATGGCTCTCACCCGGAATGGCTTCTTGCGCTATTCGTGCTCGTCGCATTGGTGCGAAATCAAACCGGCCCGCGACGCGCTCGGCCGACTAGCCGCTGATGTCACGTGCCGAATGCGAATGGGGCACGCTCACTGGCCGATAGCGCTTCTTCCCTGCGCCCGCTCACGTCTCTTGCCGGCGATCCGCAATTCGTCGCCGCACTGATCCTTGGACCGGTTGCTTGGTCGCTGATCGCCTGGTGGTCGAATTGGGATGTCGCATTCGATTTCCCGCCACGATTGCTAGTCGATCAACCGGTCCGATTCGCGATGCTCGTCATCGCTTATCCGGTGCTCGAGGAATTCGTGTTCCGGGGATGGCTGCAGCCCGCGCTCAGTGCGCGCTTGAAGCAACGCCTTTCACCCGGTGTGAGTGCTGCCAACCTGATGACCAGCACTTTGTTCGCGCTGGCGCATCTGTGGTACCACCCGCCGGCGATGGCCCTGGCGACGTTTTTCCCATCGCTCGTATTCGGCCACATGCGGGACCGGTACAACCATCTTCTGCCTGCCATCGCGCTCCACGCGTTCTACAACGCGGGATACTTCTCGATTTTTGGCTAGGGATTCTTGGCCTTTGCCGCTTTCTCCGCCATGCGCGCGCGCACCTTCTCGATGTCCACGACAAAGCGTCCGTGCTCACCACTCGAGATCTCTTCGCCGCTATCCGCCACCAGCGTCGAGAAGGTAACCCGTCGTCCCTCGACCGCCTTGACGGTCACCGTGACATCAATCGTCATGCCAAGCAGGGTGGATCCCTTGTGTGAAAGGCTGATGCCGGTGCCCACGTTGTCTTCGCCCGCGTCGCAATACTGCAGGAGCAGATCCCGGCAGGCCACTTCGACATCACGAACCATCATCGGCGTGGCGTAGACCCGGAGATGTTCGCCGAGAAAATCAATCGTTCGATCGCGGTCGACCACGATTTTTCTTGCGAGTGTCGCCCCGATCGGAACCGTCTTCATCTTGATCTCCTTCTTGCTGTCAACGATATGGCAGAACGAATACAGGCTCCCCTGCACCCAGCTTGATTTCAGCGTCGCCCTTCATTGAACGGATCCGTCAATGCTCGCGATCACCTGCAACCCCGCATTCGTGACATGGCGGGCGGCCAGCAGTTCCGCGAGCGCTTCGTCGCCGCCGATCACCGCGCGCACGATCGCGGCATGCTCTTCCCAGATTTCCTTGGCGCGCTTGCGACTCGTCGTCGCGAAAAACGGGGTCGTCCGCGTGCGGAGCGTACGCATGATCTCACCCAACACCGCATTACCGCCGGCATTGGCGAGCAGGTCGTGGAATCGCGCATTCAATGCATGCAGCTTGGCCGCATCGCCTTTCGCAGCAGTGCGATTTCCGGTATCGAGAACGGACTCCAGAGCGGCCGCGGTTTCCGGTGGATGTCTGCGAGCGGCGAGCCTCGCATTGAGCCCTTCCAGGGTCGCGCGAACTTCGATCATCTCGCGTGCCGCGTCGCGCGATAAGGCGCTGACGGTCGCACCGCGCCGGGGCGCGATCTCGACGAGACCCTCGGTTGCCAGCACACGCAGCGCCTCGCGAATCGGCACGCGGGACACCCCCATGTCCTCCGCGAGACGATCTTCGACCAGGCGCTCGCCCGGCTTGTATCGGGACGAATGAATGGCCTTGCGTAACGCATCGACGACGACTTGGCCAAGTGGGAACTGCGGGGCGCCACCGGCAATGCGTGGATCAGAACGCGATTGGCGCCATTCCGTTGGCAACCGCGGGCGTCTGGCGGATGCAATCGCGGGCCGTGTGCTCATGCCTTGCCGATAAGCTTCATGAACGCAGCGATACCGGCTTCACACGTGGCGATGTCTTGCTCGCCATTCCCGCCCGATGCTCCGATCGAGCCCACGCACTGGCCATCGACGAAAATCGGAAAGCCGCCGACGAACACGGTGAACCGCCCCTCATGTTGTGTGAAGATACCAAAAGCCTCTTCGCCCGGATATGAGTTCTTGTAGTGATGCGTGGGCTTGCGATGCCCGGCCGCGGTGAACGCCTTGTTCATCGCAATCTGCACGCTGGTGACCTTGCCGCCATCGAGCCTGCGCAATGCGATCGGATATCCGGCGTTGTCAGCCACGCAGAACGTTTCCGCAATGCCCATCTCCTCGGCTTTCTTCTGCGCCGCATCGAGAATGACGTAGGCTTCCGCGAGGGTGAGGGTCTTGAATGTATGCATGCCATCTTCCTTTGGAGTGCGGCCTCGGGTAACAGGCGCCCGCGTGATACCGCTCGCAGCCGAAAAACCCCTTACGCCGCCTTTTGCATCGGCTGCGCGAGGTACTTGTTGTAGAGCCCGTCGAGATAAAGGCGGCGCATGCCGGTCGCCTCGCGTACCAGGCGAACACATGCGGCTTGCAGCTCCGGTGTCGTCGCGTACTGTTCGAGAATTTGGAAACCGCGCTCCCCGTGTTCCTGATCGGCCACGATATGGATGCGAAAAAAAGTGACCTCGTCTTCGGTGAATCCGTACTTCTCGATGAGTGGCGGCGTCGTTTTAGCGTAGATCACCGGGACCTGCGACTCCAATCCGACGAGTAATCCGGCGAGCGCTTCGACGAACGGCCGGTGCGACTGGCGGAAGCACCAGCTTTGCAGGCCCAGGGTTTCCGGAAGTAGCTCGCCGTTGTTCTGCGCTTCCGTGATGTCGCGGCGTGTCTTGCCGCAGGCCTCCGCGAAGTCGAGCAACAAATCACAGTGACGGACGGGGTCGATTCCCTGTTGCCCGACCATGCCCTCTTCCTCGGCGATGTTCTCGAGCAGAAATGATTGCACATCCCAGTTCGGGCAATTTGCGTAGACCGTGCCGAGCCATTGCGAAAAGTAGCTCACATAGTGGAAATGCTGCTTCACCCATTCACCAAGCAGATGTCGATTCAGCTTGCCACCTGTCCAGGCCTCGCTCCAGGGATGCACCGCCGAGTGGCGCTGCTTGATCGCGTCTTCGAGCTGTTGACGGAAAATGCTGGTTGCCATGATGTGACCTCCTGGGATCGGTTGAGAGGGGCGTTGGCGTGTGCGCATCAGGGGGTGTGCCACGCGCGAGGACGGCGTTTCGCGTGGGAAAATCAGATGAGAAGAATTGTATACTATCCCATCGCGGTCCTGGCCCCCTCTGGAGCTCAGGCCCAGGGCAGCGATCGATGTGGCGCTCTTTGGACCGCGTATTGTATACAAAGATGAAAACGCATCAGACATTGCCGGATCTGCCCAGAGCTCGGCGCATTTGCCTCACTGTCCCCACTCGACTATCCATCGTGACCACAACGACCTGGCTATCCCCGGAAGACTATTCCAAAGGCGAGCCGTTCATGCTCGAGAAAACATCGATCTTCGCGCACACGTGGCTGCCGTTGTGCGCCGCATCGCAACTCGCGCAGCACGGGGACTATATGAGCGCGACGATCGGGGGTTGGCCCTTGTTTGCGATTCGCGATAGCGCATCAATTCGCGCTTTTCGGAATATCTGCCGTCACCAGAACATGATGATCGTGGAGAAACCGGCCGGTCGGTGCGATGTCCTGCAATGCCGCTACCACGGCTGGCAGTACGGCCTCGACGGCCGCTTCATTGCGGCGCCGCCGCTGGTGGCACCCGCCGACGCAGCGTCGCCGAACAACCACCTCGCGCCCCTCGCGACGACCGAGTGGCTTGGCCTGATTTTCGGCAGTTTGCTTGACGTTCTTCTACCCACGTCCATGGCATTCGCCGATCTGGCCGCGGCCAGCCCGGACGCTGAGAATCAGGGGCAAGAATTCGTGCACGCGCAAACGACCGACGTCGCCTGCAACTGGAAGACTTTCGTCGAGCGGCGCCTCGCCGACCAATGGACGTTCCAGTGGCCGATGCTCACCGTGTTGGCGAAGCCAGGCGCGGTGATCGTCGAGCAGGTCGTACCGCGAAGCTTTGTAAGAACGCGGGTGGTCAGCATGGTACTTTGCCCCGAGAGCAACCGTGCAGAATTTACAGCCTCTGCCGCGCGCGCAATTCAGGACGCGGTTCCACAGATCGAAGCCATTCAGCATCGCTATGAAAATGGCGATACACAGGCGATCGACGTACCAGCCGCGCACGCATTTCGCGCAAGGGTTCGTTCCGCGACGCGAGGTTGAATCAAATCTGATTCGGCCCGCGCCGCGACCAACGCGGAAACGCAGGCCACAATACGCCGGTCAGAATGGAATGTCGTCATCCATATTGGCGACCGAACCCGCCGGTTTTGCCGATGCGGGCTTTGCCGCGGATCTCGGCGCGCCGCCCCCGGAGTCCTGGCTGGGCGCCCCGTCTGCTTCGCGCGGTGGCATGTCCCCACCACCGGATCCGGCGCCGCGGTTCCCGAGCAGTTGCATCTGATCGGCGACAATTTCCGTCGTATAGCGTTCGTGGCCTTCCTTGTCCTGCCATTTTCGCGTTTTCAGCCGGCCTTCGACATAAACGGGAGAGCCTTTCTTAAGATACTCACCGGCGATTTCCGCGAGACGCCCGAAGAACGCGACCCGATGCCATTCGGTTTCTTCCTTGTTTTCGCCCGAGGCGCGATCCTTCCAGCGATGCGACGTGGCGATCGATACATTGGTAATCGCGCCGCCGTCTGGCATATAGCGGGTCTCGGGATCCTTGCCGCAGTTGCCCAACACGATCACTTTATTGACAGACGCCATGGTTCGTTCCTCCTTCGACTAGATTTCGCTCGAGCTGACGCGCTCACCGGCGTGCCCAGCGGATCGCGCGACCGGACGCATTGGTAAAGCTACCACCAACCAGACGGCCATGATAGCGGCGCCGAACACGAACACCGCTTTGGCGCCGAACTGCTGGGCCAGGACCCCACCGAGCGCACCGCCGGCGAACAGTCCGATGGCCTGCGTCGTGTTGTAGACGCCGATCGCCGTGCCCCGCGCGCTCACCGGTGCAAGCTTCGACACAAGGGAAGGCAAACTCGCTTCAAGGATATTGAACGCGACGAAGAAGAGCAGCAGGCAGAGCGCGATAACCCATAGGCGCTCGACGCCAAACATCAACGCGAGCGGCACGACCAGAAGCATGGCGATTGAACCGATGAACACCGTTTTCATCCGCCCGCGACGCTCGGCGATGATCAACGGCGGCATCATCAACGCAAACGAAATCAACACCACGGGCAAATAAACCATCCAGTGGTCTGACAGTGGGAGCCCGCCGTATTCGGCCAACGCGGGCGGGATCACCACGAACAACGCCATCTGCATCGCGTGCAGGGCGAAGATGCCGAAATTGAGGCGAAGAAGCTCCTTGTCGCGAAGAACGTCTCCAAGTGTCGCCGCACGAACCTGCCGGCTTGGATCGACCCGGTGCGCAGCCTCGCGAGGCACGATGTAGACCGTGACGAGAATGGCCGCAAGAGACAACAAGCCGGTCATCGCGAAGATTCCTTCCATACCGATCACGCGATAAAGGGCCGGCGCACCCGCCAGGGACAACGCAAACATCAGACCGATCGATGCACCGATCGCAGCCATCGCCTTGGTGCGATGTTCATCCCGGGTAAGGTCGGCGAGAAAGGCGACGACCGCCGCCGAAATCGCCCCGGCCCCTTGCAAGGCGCGACCAAGAATCGTGATCCAGATGTCGGTGGCCGCGGCCGCGACAAAGCTCCCGATCGCGAAAATCAAGAGCCCCACGATGATCGTTCTCTTTCGTCCGAATCGATCGGAGGCCATGCCGAACGGAATCTGCAGCATGCCTTGGGTAAGCCCGTAGATTCCAAGGGCGAGCCCGACGAGCGCCTGATTGGACCCGCCTGCGAGCGACGGCGCGTGCACCGCGAATACCGGCAGGATCAGGAAGAGCCCGAGCATGCGCAACGCGAAGAGCGAGGCAAGCGACCAAGTCGCGCGTATTTCGAGCGCAGTCATTGAGGATGATGCGCCTGAAGAACGCATGATGAACGGGAGACTTGCGTAAGAAGAGTCGAACGAGGGATACGGATGAGGTTGGCCAAACGCGGCAACGTGGCAACGTGGCGCTAAGTGGCGCTGAGTATCAAACCTGATCGTATAGCGAGTGGCCACCCTTCTTTCGTATAGTAGCAGGTTTGACGCTCGCTCCCGCCAACGCTCCAGCCCCTCTCAGGCCTCAATGCAACTCATTCGAATCCGTGGTGCGCGCACCCACAATCTCAAGAACGTGAATGTGGATCTGCCGCGGGGAAAGCTGGTCGTGATCACCGGTTTATCGGGATCCGGCAAGTCGTCGCTTGCATTCGACACACTCTACGCCGAAGGACAGCGACGCTATGTTGAATCGCTGTCCACCTACGCCCGTCAGTTCCTCGAGATCATGGAGAAGCCCGATGTCGACCTGATCGAAGGGCTCTCGCCGGCCATCTCGATCGAGCAGAAGGCGACCAGCCACAATCCTCGTTCGACGGTTGGCACGATCACCGAAATCAACGACTACCTTCGCCTGCTCTATGCGCGCGTCGGGACCCCGTATTGTCCGGAACACGCGTTGGCGCTCGACGCACAGTCGGTCGGACAGATGGTCGATCATGTGCTCGCGCTGCCGGCCGATGCGCGCATCACCATCCTTGCACCGGTCTTGAACCAAAGAAAGGGCGAGCAGGCGGAGCTGTTCGAATCTCTCCGTGGTCAGGGCTTCGTTCGCGTGCGCATTGACGGTTCGACCCACGAGTTAGACCAGCTTCCCAAACTGGCCAAGACGACCAAGCACTCCATCGAGGTCGTGGTCGATCGCCTCGGGGTCCGCCCGGATTCAAAGCAGCGCCTCGCCGAATCGTTTGAAACCGCATTGCGCATTGCCGGCGGCCGCGCAATCGCCGTGGAGCGGCGTGGCGACGACGAAACGGAACATGTCTTCTCCGCAAAATATGCCTGCCCGATCTGCGGCTATTCCTTTGCTGAGATAGAACCGCGGTTGTTCTCGTTCAATAGCCCGGTCGGGGCGTGCTCCGGCTGCGACGGAATCGGAGCGATCGACGTGTTCGATCCGAATCGCGTCGTCGCGCATCCGGAGTTGTCGCTCGCGGGCGGCGCGATTCGAGGGTGGGACAAGCGCAATCAGTTCACCTTTCAATTGCTCACCAGTCTTGCCAAACACTACGGATTCGACATAGACGCGCCATACGATTCCCTGCCGGCCGCCACACGCCATGTCATTCTCAACGGTTCCGATGAAGTGATCGCGTTTTCATACTTGAACGAAGGCGGCCGCACGGTCACCCGCAAACATGCCTTTGAAGGCGTCATGCCGAATCTTGAACGTCGCTATCGCGAAACCGATTCGCTTGCTGTTCGCGAAGAGCTCGCGAAGTTCCGCACTCGGCAGGCATGCCCAACATGCGGAGGGTCCCGGCTGGGCGTGCCGGCGCGCAACGTCCGGATCGGCAACAAGGCGATCTTCGAGGTGACCCGTCTGCCATTGCGAAGCGCCGCCGAATTCATCCGCGACGTCACATTGCCCGCGCAGAAAGCAGCCATCGCCGATCGGATCGTTCACGAGATCTCGATGCGCATACGCTTCCTGATGAACGTGGGTCTCGATTACCTGGCTTTGGACCGTGCGGCGGATACGCTTTCCGGCGGCGAGGCGCAGCGCATACGTCTCGCATCCCAGATCGGCTCGGGCCTCACCGGCGTGTTGTACGTGCTCGACGAGCCGTCGATCGGTCTGCATCAACGCGACAACGCGAAGCTGCTCGAAACGCTGCGCAGCTTGCGCGATCTCGGCAACACGGTGGTCGTGGTCGAACACGACGAGGAGGCCATTCTCGCGGCCGATCACGTCGTCGACATCGGCCCCGGCGCGGGGGAGCACGGCGGGCACATCATCGCGGAAGGCCCGCCTGCAGCGATTCAAGCGAACGCGGCATCGATTACCGGCCAATATCTTTCCGGGGCCCGGCGGATCGAGATTCCAGAACGACGGGTCCGACCGAACGACGCCCAATTGCTGACGATCAAAGGTGCCCGCGGCAACAACCTGCGCAACGTCTCGGTGGACATACCCGTTGGACTATTCGTTTGCGTGACCGGTGTTTCGGGTTCGGGCAAGTCGACCCTCGTCAACGATACTTTGTACAACGCGGCGGCTCGACGCCTGTACGGATCCGCGATCGATCCGGCGCCGCACGACGACATTGAAGGCCTTTCGCACTTCGACAAGGTTGTCAATGTCGATCAAAGTCCGATCGGGCGCACGCCGCGATCGAATCCGGCCACCTACACAGGCCTTTTCAGTCCGATTCGCGAGATCTTCGCAGGAGTACCCGAAGCCCGGTCGCGCGGATACGGAGCGGGACGCTTTTCATTCAATGTGAAGGGCGGTCGATGCGAAGCGTGCGAAGGCGATGGCCTCATTAAGGTGGAAATGCATTTCCTGCCGGATGTGTATGTCACCTGCGATGTCTGCCAAGGCCGGCGCTATAACCGCGAGACGATGGAAATCCTATACAAGGGGCAATCAATCCACGGGGTGCTCGCGATGACCGTTGAGCACGCCCACACGTTCTTCTCGGCGATTCCGGTGGTCGAGCGAAAGTTGAAGACGCTGATCGACGTGGGCCTTGGCTACGTTCGCCTCGGCCAAGCCGCGACGACGCTCTCTGGCGGCGAGGCGCAACGCGTGAAGCTCTCGCTTGAATTGTCCAAGCGCGAAGCCGGTCGGAGTCTCTACATTCTTGACGAGCCGACGACAGGCCTGCATTTCCACGATGTCGAGATGCTGCTTCGCGTTCTTCGACGACTACGCGACCATGGCAACACGATCGTCGTGATCGAACATAATCTGGATGTCGTCAAGACCGCCGATTGGATCATCGATCTTGGACCGGAAGGCGGCGATGGCGGCGGCAACGTTACTGGTGTCGGAACGCCGGAGAATATCGCGAAGATCAATGCGAGTCATACCGGACGCGCGCTCAGGAGTGTGCTGGCGCGCGCCGCGTCGCGCATCGTCATTCGCTGATACGAATGCTGCAATGCGTGCCGACGTGACCGAACGCACGGAGGGACGACGCGTAATGGATCCGGTGCAAACATAATTGGCAGTCAAGTTGGTCGGCCTCTCGATAGTCTTGAGTGCAATGAAATTGTGAACTGCACATAAGACGCCCTGCGGAGGTAATCAACCATGCGAATTGAAAAAGTCACCCTGAGTCTCCCTAATGCAACGTTGGTCGCGATCGATCGATATCAGCGCGCGCATGGCCTCGAAGGCCGCGAAGAAGTCATCGAAATCGCCATCGCGCTTTTGCGCGACCAGGAACGCGAAGCCGAGCGCGAGACTGAAGGGGAAGAAAATTTCGACGAGGCCGAGGACGATCTCGACGTCGCGTTGGAAATGGGACACGGCATCGATCAGGACGACGATCGCTGGTAGACGCATCGCTTCACGGCCGAAATCCGCGGACGCGGGCGCCCATACCGACACCGCCTATCAGTGCGGTCGCGTAGGAAGAGGAGACAAGACGAAGATTCATGAAATCGTCGCCCCGGTCAATCATACTTGAAGCCGCGCGCCGCCTTCAGTGAAAGCGGCGCCCGAGCGGGCGGTTTCTACCGGGCGGCGGTGCGCGCAAGCGCCTGCGCCCGAATCGCATCCAGAGTCGTCTGCGTCGTGATGGCCTGCGGATCCACGCGCAGCTCGATGAGTGCGGGTTTTCCCGATGCCCGTGCGCGCGTGAAGGCCGGCGCGAACTGCGCAGTCTCTTCCACGACTTCACCATGTGCGCCATACGCCTTCGCGAGTGCACCGAAATCCGGATTGGTGAGCGCAGTGGCATAGACGCGGCCGGGGTATTCGCGCTCCTGATGCATCCGGATCGTGCCGTACATGCCGTTGTTCACGACGATGAAGATCACTGCCAGGTTGTAGTGAACCGCCGTGGCAAGCTCCTGGCCGCTCATCATGAAATCGCCATCGCCACTGACTGCGATCACCAGGCGATCGGGATACGCAACCTTGGTCGCCACGCCAGCCGGTACGCCATAACCCATTGCGCCATTGGTCGGTGCCACCTGCGTGCGCCACTGGCGGAACTGCAACCAACGCTGGAACCATCCGGTGAAGTTGCCGGCGCCGGTCGTGACCAGACTATCGGCAGGCATGTTCTCGCGAAGCCACAGGACGATTTCCCCGAGTTGCACCTTCCCCGGACCCGGTCGCGGTTGTTGCCACGCGACATAGTCGGCGTGCGCGCCCTCACGCCAATTTTTCCATCGATCGCCATTGCCAACACGCATCGAGCGGATCGAACGCGCGAAGGCTTGCATGCCGGCGTTGATCAAGAGTTCACCTTGGTACACGCGGCCCAATTCTTCCGCACCGGCGTGCACGTGAACCAGCCGCTGCTTGGGGACCGGCACCTGCAAGAGGGTGTAGCCGTTCGTTGTCATCTCACCCAAACGTGCCCCGACGACGAACAACACATCCGCGTCCGCGATCCGTTGCGCAAGCTTTGGATTGAGGCCGATGCCAACGTCACCCGCGTAGTTGTCGGCGCGATTGTCATAGAGATCCTGGAATCGAAACGACGTGGCAACGGGCAACCCGTTCGCCTCCGCAAACGCGCGAAAATCCGCGCATGCCGCCTCACCCCACACCGTGCCACCCAGAATCGCGAGAGGTCGCGCCGCCGATTCGAGGATCTTCTGCAGCCGCGCCATATCGTCAGGCGACGCACTCGCCTGCACAGCCTGGTATCGGCGGGCATCTGATGCATGCACGAGGTCCGTCAACATGTCCTCGGGCAAGGCAAGGACCACCGGGCCGGGACGCCCGGATGTCGCGGTATGAAACGCATGGCTTACGTACTCCGGAATACGTTCGGCGCTTTCGATTTGCGCGACCCACTTTGACATCTGTCCGAACATGCGTCGAAAGTCGACTTCCTGGAAAGCTTCGCGATCCGCCATGTCGCGCCCCACCTGTCCGACGAACAAGATCATCGGTGTGGAGTCCTGATATGCGGTGTGAACACCGATCGACGCATTGGTAGCCCCGGGCCCTCGCGTGACGAAGCAGATGCCCGGCCGGCCGGTCGCTTTCCCATAGGCCTCGGCCATGAAAGAGGCGTTGCCATCCTGTCGGGCGACGATCAGGCGAATGGTGTCTCGGGCATCGTAGAGCGCATCCAATACCGCAAGATAGCTTTCACCGGGAACGCAGAACGCGGCACTGACGCCGTGAATCGTGAGCTGGTCGACAAGAATCTGACCGCCGGTGCGAAGCTTGGTTTGATCGCTCATTGGGAAAACCCTCTGGGTGAATCGGTTGCAGAATCATCGATCGATGGGATCGTCGACGAACAACTGGTACGTCTGACGTTTGGGTTTGTCTTGATCCTCGGGGAGGACGTATTTGATCGAGCTCATGCCGCGAAGCTCCAGGG
Organism: Burkholderiales bacterium; assembly: GCA_046160305.1. Taxonomy (GTDB): domain Bacteria; phylum Pseudomonadota; class Gammaproteobacteria; order Burkholderiales; family SG8-39; genus SHXR01. Next base: position 14,817 of record JBJXGX010000009.1, on the reverse strand, counting down.
GCAGGATCATCACGCGCGCAAACGAAGTGGGCTCATGTTCCGACGCCAGCGCAAGCACCGGATCCGGCCCAGCTTCAAACCAAGCCTCGCCCGGCCGCCTGTGGTGTTCTGCGCCATTGACTTTGACGGTCATCGCGCCTTGCAGCACGCACCGAATGCCAGGACCGCGATGTGTATGCGTGTAGGCGATCCCGCCGATCGGAAAATCGACCCGGTCGCAGCGAATGAGATAGCGTGTGCCGGGATCGAGCGTGATCTTCGATTCCAGCAACGATGCGCGAATCGGTGCCGGCGCGTCGATCGTCGCCAGCTCCCATTCGAGAATTTCGGCCCCGTTCGCGCCGGTCGTGATCCTATAAGCATCCGCGCCGAACCAGGCGCTGTTCGCGGACAGCGTGACGGCCTGACCAGCGGAGTGGAGCGAGACACTTCCGGATCGCACGTAGACAACCCGTGGCGCACGCCGATCGATGGCACGCTCGGTGCGCCCGGCGAGCGTCTCGCCAAAGCAACGCAGGACATGCGTATCGGGCATGACAGTGACTCCGGAACGGGATGCCCGCGATTCTGGCATGGCTTGTCGATATCGGGGAGAGCGGGCGGGTATCATTCGCAGGTGGTGAAGCGTTCAGCGGGGCGGTGGCGCCGAGCGCCCGATTTCGCCGTGGCATGAGACTAAGGAGAATCCCAAGTGGTCGACGACATTGCCGAATTGCGCCGCATTCTCAAGGAAAATCACGTCATTGCCGTTGTCGGCCTGTCCGGCAACTGGTACCGGCCGAGCTATTTTGCGGCCAAGTACATGCAGGAACATGGATACAAGGTGATTCCGGTCAATCCCCAGTACGACGATATCCTCGGCGAGAAGTGCTACAAATCGCTGCGCGACATTCCGACGAAAGTCGATATGGTCGACTGCTTTCGGAAAACCGAAGACATCCCGTCGATCTGCGACGATGCCATCGCGATCGGCGCGCGCGTCCTCTGGCAGCAACTCGGCGTGAAGAACGTCGACGCGGCGACACGAGCCGAGGCCGCCGGGCTTGAAGCCGTGATCGACCACTGCGTGAAGATAGAGCACGGCCGGCTGTTTGGAGGACTCGGCTGGGTCGGCGTCAACACCAAGGTCATCTCGGCGAAGCGGCCGAAATGGCTCGCCTACTGATTACACATCGAGGCTAGACAATCATGGCTGATCGAGATTACGGTATCGAAACCCTGTGCCTGCACGCCGGACAGATTCCCGACTCATCAACGGGGGCGCGGGCCGTTCCGCTGTACCAAACCACCTCCTTTGTATTCGACTCGGCTGAACACGCGGCGAGCCTGTTCAATCTCCAGACATTCGGCAACGTCTACACGCGGATCTCGAACCCGACGACTGCCGTATTTGAAGAGCGCGTGGCAGCGCTCGAAGGCGGACGCGCCGCGGTCGCCACCGCAACCGGCCAAGCCGCGGAGATGACCGCGCTTCTCACGCTCCTCGAAGCGGGTGATCATGTCGTTGCCGCCAGCACCTTGTACGGCGGAACGTATACGCTGCTTGACGTCAACCTGCGCAAGCTCGGAATCACGACGACTTTCGTCAACCCAGACGACCCGGAAAATTTCCGTCGCGCGATCACCGACAAGACCCGTGTGGTCTACGCCGAGACCTTGGGCAATCCGCGCATCAATGTTCTCGATATCGCGGCTGTCGCGGAGATCGCGCATGCGCACGGAGTCCCGCTCATGGTGGACAACACCGTACCCTCGCCCTACCTCTGCCGTCCGTTCGATCACGGCGCGGACGTCATCGTCCACTCGGCCACCAAGTACATCGGTGGACATGGCACGACAATGGGCGGGATCATCGTCGAGTCGGGTAAGTTTCCCTGGGACAACGGCAAGTTCCCTGGCATGACCGAACCGTCCCGCGGCTACCACGGGGTACGTTTCCATGAAACATTCGGGGACTTCGCGTACACCATGCGCGCGCGCATGGAAGCGCTGCGAACGTTCGGTGCATCATTGTCGCCGTTCAACGCGTGGATGCTGCTGCAAGGGCTCGAAACCTTGCATGTGCGCATGGACCGGCATTGCGCCAACGCCATGGCAGTCGCGAAGCATCTCGCCGCGCATCCGCAGGTCACGTTCGTCTGCTATCCCGGCCTCGCGTCTGATCCGTATCATGCCCTTGCGAAAAAATATCTCGGCAAAGGCGCAAGCTCATTGCTTGCATTCGGTGTGAAAGGCGGAGCCAAGGGCGGCGAGAAATTCATCGAGGCGGCCCAGTTCATGAGTCACCTGGCCAATATCGGCGATGCGAAGACGCTGGTGATTCATCCGGCATCGACCACGCACCGGCAGATGTCCGAGGAAGAGCAGATCAAGGCCGGCGTGGCCCCCGACATGGTGCGCATGTCGGTGGGCATCGAATCCGTCGACGATATTCTTTGGGATATCGACCAGGCCCTTGCTGCGACGGCGAAGTAAATCAGGGCCAGGCGGCGCTTACGGCAAATCCCCGATTCACGCGGCGATCAGTTCGGACAGACCGGTCAGATCGATTTTGGCCTCGTTCACCTTTTCCCGCAGGTCGAGCATTTGATCGAGCACGGCGAGGAAAGAGTCGACCAGAAATGGATCGAAGTGGGTTCCGGATTCAGCTCGAACGATTTTCACGGCTTCCTCGACCGTCATCGCTTCGCGGAACGGCCGCTTCATTGTCAGCGCATCGAACACATCGACCAGCGCGACGAGCCGTCCGGATAACGGTATCGACTCGCCCGCGAGGTTGCTCGGATAGCCCGTGCCATCGAACTTTTCGTGATGCGTAAAGGCGACTTCCGCAGCGAGTTCAAGCAACGGGACGCCGGATCCCGCAAGAATTCGTCTACCGATCTCGCAATGCTTCTTCATGATCCGCCGCTCATCCTCCGTGAGGACCGCAGGCTTCCTGAGAATGATGTCAGGGACCCCGATCTTGCCGACATCATGCATGGGCGCGGCGAACGCAATCTTGCGGCAATACTCGCGGTCCATGCCGCATTCGCGTGCGAGAAGCGCCGCGTAAGCACCGATCCGGACGATATGCGTGCCGGTATCGCCATCCTTGAATTCCGCGGCGAGCGCAAGGCGCATCAGCGCTTCCTGCTGTACTCGCGCGAGTAGGGAAATGGTTGCATCGCGCTCACGTACGTCGGCCTGCAGATCCGCGATCATCCTGTAGAGATCGCCTCCGATCAGATCGACATCGGGGCCCAAAGCGGACCCGCTCGCCTCCGAGTTGGCATTCAATTCGGCTTCGGGCGATAACCCAACGAAATCCAGCACGTCCGATTCGATGGTCATTCTCTCTTCCTTGGTTTTGCCGGTGCGGGCTCCAACCGATCATGATCGGCCTGGCTCCGCGTTCCTTGAACGGGACCATGTTCAAAACGCGACATCGCCGACACCCATGGAGATTTATCCCGGCACAAAGATTCGCTGCGCAATGTCGAACCTTCAGCGCTCGATGCGCGCATCGAGCTAAACTGGACGATATTTTGTGAGGAAAGCCACACAATGTCATCGATCTCATGGGACCTGCCCTACACGGTGCGTCGCAATCCGACACCCGCCCGCAATGTCGTTTCAACATCACAGATGCTGGGTGCCCAGGCGGGGCTGCGCATAATGCTCCAAGGTGGCAACGCGATCGACGCGGCCATTGCGACCGCGATCTGCCTCTCCATTACCGAGCCGATTTCAAATGGGATCGGCAGCGATGCGTTCGCGATCATTTGGGATGGCAAGCAACTGCACGGTCTTAATGCATCCGGACGCGCACCATCCAAGTGGACGCCTGAATTCTTCGCGGGCCGCCCCTCGATGCCGATGCGCGGATGGAATAGCGTCACGGTCCCGGGCTGCGTCGCGGGTTGGCTCGACATGTCGCAGAAATTCGGAAAACTCCCGTTCGAGTCGCTGTTCGAACCTGCCATCGAGTATGCCGAAGCGGGTTATATCGTTTCGCCGTTCGTTGCGCGCCGCTGGGCGATGCAGGTCGAAGAGCTCAAGGTGCAGCCGGGCTTTAGTCAGTATTTCATGCCGGGCGGCAGGGCCCCGGACCCGGGAGAGCTGTTTCGCATTCCGGACGCGGCCAAGACGCTTCGTCGCATCGCGCAGTCACGAGGGGAAGCGTTTTATCAGGGCGAAATCGCCGCGAAGATCGCCGCCCATTCGCAGGCCAATGGTGGCGTCATGACCGTCGCGGATCTGGCGGCCCACACGAACGAGTGGGTGAAGCCGCTCGAGATGACCTACCGCGATCTCACCATCCACGAGATTCCGCCGAACGGTCAGGGCATCGTCTGCCTCATTGCACTGGGCATTCTCAAGAATTTCGATATCGATCGGTATCCGGTCGACTCGCCCGACAGCACGCATGTGCAAATCGAAGCAGTCAAACTCGCATTCGCCGATGCGTACCGCTACGTAAGCGAACCGAAAACGCTGGAGTTCGATCCGGACCTCCTGCTTGATCCTGATTATCTGAAACAGCGGGCCAAGCTGATCGACATGAAGCGGGCGCAAATTTTCAGCCACGGCAAACCGCCCAAGACGGGCGGCACCGTCTACCTCACTGCCGCCGATGCGAGCGGCATGATGGTCTCGATGATTCAATCGAATTTCGCGGGCTTCGGCTCCGGTTGCGTGGTTCCGGACACCGGGATCAGCATGCAGAATCGGGGCAACGGGTTCGTGCTCACGCCGGGACATCCAAACCAGGTCGGGCCGGGTAAGCGGCCGTTCCAGACGATCATCCCCGCATTCATTACGAAGAACGGGCGACCCCTGATGAGCTTCGGCCTGATGGGTGGCAACATGCAGCCGCAGGGCCATACACAATTGGTCGTGCGCATGGCGGACTATGGCCAGGGACCGCAAGCCGCGATCGATGGACCGCGCTTCCGATTCGTGCAAGGACTTGAGATCAATTGCGAGCGGACCTACCCGGACGATACGTTGAAGGAACTCGCTCGGCGCGGTCACGACATCAAGGCAATGCCGGATGGCTACTTCGATTACGGCTGCTCGCAGATCATCCGAAAACTCGACGTTGGCTACGTCGCCTGCTCCGATGCGCGGCGCGACAGTCTCGCCGTGGGGTTCTGACAGCCGCACATCGCGGTGCCTGGGTGACAAGCCACGCAGGCTCGTTGCACAAGAAAATCCTCTTCGCGCTTGCCGATGAACGTACGCTCTGTCAGGTGATTGCAACGCCGTGCCTGAAGGACAATTCGATGACACGTCAGCAGCGTGATATCGATCACGTTTCATTCGGCAGTAAATCCGCTTGCACACAGGCGGGCACCGCCTATCCGAACTTACAGACGGCATATTGACGTGCACCACCGCTCATCCTCACCATCGCATATATGGAGGTCGTTAGTAAGAATTCGGCCGACACAATGTCGACGCATATCGGGGAACAAGGGGCAGCCAGTCATGGTTTTCTCAGACACAGCAAAGATTCGACCGTGGCGGGTGATTGCATCGGCAATCATCATCTTCTCGTTGTTGTGGTTTGCGGCGCGAATCGGAAATGCGGCGGAAACCAAGACGGCCACGGTTCCTGGGGCGGAGCAGAATCGATCCAATCTTTGACGCGTTGGCGCTACCCGGAATGCCCCACGCGGGCGTGGCGCGTACGCGGCGAGTTTGGATCGCGCGTCGGCATGATGTGAATACCGGCGACATCCAAATGCATCCAGACCGACATGCCCACTGCAAGTCGGTGATCGACGAGAAACCGCGTCGGGACATTCATGATCACCCGATCGCCGGGTGCGGCCACCACCCTCACCTTGCATTGGGTCATCTCGCCAAGCGGCAGCACGTCTTCGAGCCGACAGGCAAACGTATCGGCGCGATCATCCGCTGCGGCTTGAAGCATCAGATACTCGCCCGCGATCACCCAGGTCACGCGTTGTCCATCGGGTAGGCGCCGTTTATCGAGTGTGCGTAGGCGGACGCCTTCTCCCTTCTCGCCCCAATGCAATGCGCCCCATGATTCACCGTCGGGCGCAGAGCGAAATACACCCGAAAAATGATTCTGGATGCCAAGCAACTTGGCGACCCGAGCGTTTCGCGGACGAGATAGAACATGCCCCGGCGTACCGTTTTGCATCGTCTCGCCGTGATCGAGGATCACCATTCGATCGGCAAGCATGCGTGCCTCGAACAGATCGTGCGTGACAAGAACGATCGGCAAGGAAAGCGATCGACGCAGTTCCGCCAATTCGCGATAAAGCGTCTGACGCGTTGCCTGATCGACGGCGGAAAACGGCTCGTCCAGCAATAACACCGCCGGATCCCTCGCAAGGGCGCGCGCCAACGCGACGCGTTGCTGCTGGCCGCCTGAGAGCGTACCGGGCCGGCGCCCTTCCAGTCCCGCGAGGTTGACTCTTGCCAGCAAATCACGCGCTCGCTCGCGCGCGCCATCGCCACGCGCGGCGATCGCGACGTTGTCGAGCGCGCTCAAGTGCGGGAACAAGGCATAGCTCTGGAAAACCAACCCTACGCGTCGTGCCTGGGGAGGAAGAAAGAGACCATGATCAGTATCGAGCCAGTCGACGCCACCGGCCTGGATGCGCCCACTCCGTGTGTCGACGAGGCCCGCGATCGCTTTCAGGATCGTGGTCTTGCCGCTGCCGGACGGACCGACCAGCGCAACCAGCTCTCCACTGTCGCAAGCGAATTCGACGGCTAGTCGGATTGGGTGTGCCTGCGCCAAGCGTACGGTGAGACCGCTCATCGTGATTCTTCGCGCGACGCATCGGCGGAACGAACCCGCGGCGCACCCGTGGCAAGAACCACCGCGATCGCGATCAGCGAGAACACGACCAAGGTCACTGACATCACCGCGGCTGCCGCGTTATCGAAGCCTTGAACACGATCGTAGATTGCGATCGAGAGGGTCTTCGTTTCACCCGCGATGCTGCCACCGACCATCAAGACCACACCGAACTCGCCAAGGGTGTGTGCGATCGTGAGCGCAAGGCCCGCCAACAGCCCCGGCCAGGCGAGCGGCAGTTCGATGCGCCGCCATGTTTCCCAGCGCGAAAGTCCCGACACCCAGGCCGCTTCACGCACATCCCGCGGAATCGCGGCGAACGCCCGTTGCAACGGCTGCACCATGAACGGGATGTTGATGAGGACGCTCGCGAACACCAGGCCTTCGAAGGTGAACACGAGCTTAAGACCGATCGCCGCCTCAAGCCATGCGCCAAGCGGCGAACTCGCACCGAATGCACTCAACGCGTAGAAGCCGATCACCGTTGGCGGCAACAGCAAAGGCAACATCGTAAGCGCCTCGACAAAAGGCCGTCCATGCCACTCGGTGAATGCGAGCCACCGGGCGAGGATCATTCCCAACGGGGCGAGCGCGATCGCCGTGACCACGGCCAATGCGAACGACAAACGCGCGGACTCCCAATCCATCTTCACTCCGAAGGCATGGCGAATCCGGATTGGCGAAGGGATTCGCGCGTGTCCGGGCGTTGCAGAAATTCATAGAAGTGCTCGGCTGTTGGTCCTGCATGCCTCATCAATGACACCCGCTGGCGCAAAGGTTGATGCCGGAAAGCTGGCAGCACGACATATCGTCCAGACCGCGCAAGCTCTGGCGCGACGGCTAACGAGAGTGCAATCAGCCCGGCCTGTGCCGCGCCGGTACTGATGAACTGCGCGGCCTGGCTAACGTTTTCGCCGTACACGGTCTTGGGTTTCACAAGCGCCGACAGCCCCAGGCTCTCAAGTGCTTCAGAGGCTGCGCGCCCATAGGGCGCGTGTTCAGGATTTGCGATGGCGAACTTCTGCACGGCCTTCCAATTCCGCTGCAGATCGCTGAGATTTTCATCCGGCGCGAGCTTCGATGCATTCGAAACATATAGCGCGAGACGACCAACCGCATAGACGAAACCCGCGTCTCTTGCATGACCGGTTTCGACCAACCGGTGAACGAGCGCTTCATCGGCGGAGAAGAAAAGCTCGAACGGCGCCCCTTGTTGAATCTGTCGCGCCATGTTCCCGGACGATCCCAGTGTCACCGCGACCCGTTGCGCGAACTCGCTTTCGAAGCGGGAGACGATCGGCGGAAGTGCGAATTTGAGATCGCTCGCGGCAGCGATCAATAGAGCTTTTTCTCGACCGTGTGCAAAAGCCCCAATCGACAACGCCAAGGCGGCCACCGCCAACCGCGCGAAGAGAGGCGCGCGCGTAATGGTGAAGGGAACGATATTGCTCAAGGCCGATATCGCCCTGGACGGTCGGCCGGCACCTTGATGACGATCAGGAAAAGGCCCTCCATGCAACGCCCTCAATGCCCAAGAAACGCCTGGCGGACGCGTTCGTCCCCACGCAACATCGACGCCGATCCGGATGCGACAACCCGCCCAAGCTCCAGCACATAGCCACGATCGGCGATCGCCAGGGCCCGGGCAACATTCTGCTCGGCCATGAGCACCGCAACGCCCAGACGCCGCAAAGCATCGATTTTCCCCATGACCTCGGTCGCAAGTATCGGCGAGAGGCCAAGCGAGGGCTCATCAAGCAGCAGTAGTCGCGGTGCGGTCATCAGTGCACGACCGATTGCAAGCATCTGCTGTTGACCTCCGGAAAGCTGCCAACCGAGCGCATGCCGCTTTTCGGCAAGATCGGGGAACAATGCGTAGACGTCGTCCAAGCGCCCAAGCGTCGCAACGTGATTCGCCCGGCTTGCGACCAGCAGATTATCGAGCACCGTCATCGCTGGAAACACGCGCCGGCCTTCAGGTACAAGCCCGAGCCCGGCGCGCGCGCGATCAGCCGTCGATACGCCTGCCAATGTTACTGAAGCAAACTTCAGTGTGCCCGTTACCACCGGCCCGATTCCGATGATCGCATTGATGAGCGTCGTCTTTCCGGCGCCGTTGGCCCCAAGGATTGCGACGATTTCCCCGGCACGCACTTCGATGGAAATGCCGTGCAACACGAACCGATCACCATAGCGCGCCGACACGCCGCTGGCTTCGAGGAGGATCGTCACCGCGGCGAACCCTCGATACCCAGATAGGCTTCGATCACCCGCGGATCCGCCCGCAGATCCGCGGCGGTTCCCTCGGCGATCACCCGCCCATGATCAAGGCATGCCATGCGCGACGCAATCGGCATCAGGAACGCCATGTTGTGCTCGATCACGATGAACGTAATGCCATCGCCACGCATGGCGATCAGCCACTCGGCAAGCTCTTGCTGCTCCTCGACATTCAATCCGGCAGCCGGCTCATCGAGCAGTATGATGCGCGGTGCCAATGCGAGCGCCCGCGCGATTTCGACGCGCCGCCTGGTCCCGTAGGGCAAGCCGGCGCAGAGCGTCTCGGCATGCCCCGCAATGCCGCACCGTTCGAGCGCGCTCATCGCGTGTTGCCGCGCGGACGCGAGGCGCGTGCCGCGAACATCGCAAAGATCGCGAAGAAAGGGCGCATTCGTCGCGGCGAAGCGTGCAATCGCCACATTGTCGAGCACGCTCAAATGATCAATGAGATTCAGGTTCTGAAAGGTCCGGGCAATCCCCATGCGTGCGATGTCGTGTGGACGTTCGTGCAGGATATTTACGTCATTGAAGACCACGCGACCGCCTTGCGGCTTGTAAAGTCCCGAGATGCAATTGATGAGCGTTGACTTGCCCGAACCGTTCGGACCGATCAGCCCGAATATCCCGCCGGCTGGAATCACGAGGCTCACATGGTCGAGGGCCTGCACGCCACCGAACGACATGGAGATTCCTTCGATGTGCAGTGGCTGCGGCGCAAGGCGCGCCGTTCGATGAATCGCAATCGTGCGAGGCGGCGCACCGACCGCTGCGCCGATGGACGATCGTCTGGCCCGCGCCACGAGGTCTTGCGCCATTCCGATCAGCCCGTTCGGTGCAACGATGATCGCAACCAGGAGTACCAGGCCATAGGCGATCAGATAGTAGCGATCGAGGCCGCGAAACCACTCCGGCAAATGCACGAGTAGAAGGGCACCGATCAGCGCCCCGGCCACATGCGTCCGCCCCCCAACGACCGCCATGGTGAGCACGGCGACCATGACGTGGAATTCGAGGACTTCCGGAGAAATCACTTTCACCGTGTGCACATACAACGCACCGGCCAGGCCCGCGTAGGCAGCCGACCAGAGAAGCGCGATCCAGCGCAAGCGCCAGATATCGATACCGATCGAGAGAGCCGCAAGATCGTTCTCGCGCGCCACCGCATAGGCGCGTCCGGTGAGTCCACGCATCGCCTGCCAGGCAAGCAGGGCGCAAATCGTCACGATTCCCCAGACCAACGCGACAAGCGGCACGCCGCGTAACACAGCAACGCCGAACATTTCAATGCCCGGCACACCCGGACGCCCGTTCGCCCCACCGGTCAACGACTCCCATTGGATCGCGATGAGCAGCACGACTTGTCCGATCCCAAGTGTCGCGAGCGCGAAATAGTGCGATTGCAGTCGCAGTACCGGCGCGGCGATCACCATGGCGAGCACGATCGGCCCTGCAATGGCCAACAATACAGACTGCGCAAATGTCCAACCGAACTCGAGTGCCGCAAGGCCCGCGATGTACGCGCCCAGGCCAAAGAACGTGCCCTGCGTCAGCGCGAGCGCGCCGGCGTGACCGAACACGAACTGGTAGCCAAGCGTGTTGATCGCGAAAATGCCGGCGAGCGCGAAAATGCGCAGGTCATAGGGCGAGGCGAAAATGAACGGCCAGGCGATCAGTCCAAGAATGCCCGCTACGCCGAAGAGAGGCATGCCGAGCGCGCCCTGCATCATCGGACTTGCGCTTGCGAATAGGGATCCGCGATCGGGAATCCGCATGGTCCGCCGCGCAGATTCCTAGGCACGACGTTGCGCGAGTTCGCCGAATATCCCCTGCGGACGCATGAACAGGATGGCGAGGACAGCGACATACAGAACGATCGTTCCGGTGGTTTGCGAGAACACGGCTTGCGTCCAGAGGCTCGGTGCACCTGTGGGTGAAACCAACAATGGAATCTGTGGATAGATGACCTCGAACAACGCAATCAACAGCGCGCCCAGAACGGCGCCGGTGAGACTGCCCCATCCGCCGATGGTCACCGCGATATACGCTTTGATAATGTAGTTGGTGCCATCGGTCGGGCTCACGAAAAACGTGTTCGCAAGCAACAGGCCCGCCGCGCCGGCCAATGCAGCAGCCAAGCCGAAAGTGAGCGCGATCATCCGATTCACGCGAATCCCCAATGCCTCGGCCATCACGCGGTCCTGCGCGGTGGCGCGCAGGGCACGTCCGATCGCGGTGCGCGCGAACAGCCACCATTGACCGGCGATCAGGAGCGCCGCGACGGCGATCACCGCAACCGACTGCTCGGGGATGTTCGCGCCCGCGAACGCGAATTGCCCGCCACTGAAAAGAGGCGGGGCGATCCTCGGTGCTGCGCCGGCGAGCACGTTCGCGGTGTTCTGCAAAACGATTCCCAAAGCAATCGTCGAGACGAACACGGCGACCGGCGGTCGATTCTTGAGCGGGAAATACGCGAGCAGAGAAAACACCAACCCGAGGATAACCATGGCAATCAGCACAAATGGCAGCAGCGCGATGCCGGGTAGCGGAACCAATGTCGCCACGGCAATGGCGACATAGCCGCCTGCCATCACCATATCGCCTTGCGCGAAATTCACCGCGCTGGTGGCATTGACGATCAGCACGAAGCCAAGTGCGAGCAGCGCATATGCGGCGCCCAACGCCAGCGCGTTCAAGAGGATCTGGAACATCATCTCGACGCGGAATGACGGGCGGGCCCCGTCCTGCCATAGCGGCGCGGAAGTTCCTTCCCGATCAACCGACTTTCCTGATCGCCGCGGACAGCGTGTCGACCATCTGGTCGATGTGTTTCTTTTCGGCGATGAACGGCGGGGCGAACACCATGATGTCGCCACTTGCCCGGACCAGGACACCTTGCTTGAAGCATTCGATGAAGGCGTCGTAGCCGCGCTTGCCGGGCACGCCGCCACGCGGGGCAAGCTCGATCGCTCCGATCAGACCGATATTGCGAATGCTGACGACATTCGGCAAATCCTTCAACGCATGCACCGCGTTCTCGATGTAGGGCGCCATCGCGGCAACGCGATTGAAGAGATCCTCGTCGCGATAAAGATCGATGGTCGCGAGTGCCGCGGCGGATGCCAAGGGATGCCCGGAGTAGGTGTAGCCGTGGAAAAGCTCGATGACATGCTCCGGACCATTCATCATCGTGTCGTAGATCTCTTTCTTGAGAATCACCCCGCCCATCGGGACGCTCGCGTTGGTCACGTTCTTCGCGAAGACGATCATATCGGGCACGACCCCGAAGTAGTCGGCGGCGAAATTCTTTCCCAGCCGCCCGAAACCGGTGATCACCTCATCGAATATCAAAAGGATGCCGTGCTTGTCGCAGATTTCGCGCAATCGCTTCAGGTAGCCCTGCGGCGGAATGAGCACCCCCCCCGAGCATGCCACCGGCTCCACGATCACCGCCGCGATATTCGATGCGTCGTGCAGCGGTACGATCCGCTCGTCCAGCTCATCGGCCAGATGCGCACCCCATGCGGGCTCGCCCCGCGCGAAAGCATGGTGCTCCGCGACGAACGTATGCCGAAGATGATCGACACGCGGCAGCATGCTGCCAAAGACTTTCCTGTTCGCGGGAATGCCACCGACCGAGATCCCGCCGAATCCGACACCGTGATAGCCCTTCTCGCGACCGACCATCACGGTGCGATGACCCTGCCCTTTCGCTCGCCAGTAGGCCAGCGCGATCTTGAGCGAGGTGTCGACCGCCTCGGATCCGGAGTTGGTGAAGAAGACGTGATCGAGACCGGCCGGTGCAAGGTCGGCGATCCGCTGCGCGGCCATGAATGCTTTGGGATGCGCCATCTGAAACGCGGCGACGTAATCGAGCTCGTCAAGCTGCGCCTTGAGCGCATCGACGATCGGCTTGCGCCGATGGCCCGCGCTCACACACCAGAGCCCCGAGGTGCCATCGAGGATCTCACGCCCGTCATCGGTCGTGTAGTGCATGTCCTTCGCGCTGACGACAATGCGGGGCGCGCTCTTGAACTGCCGGTTTGGAGTGAAGGGAACCCAGTACGCGTTCAGATCCAGTTCCATCTTGCCCATGGCGAGTCCTAGTGGTCACTATGCGGATCGCCATGATACTTGCCCTGGACGGTGACCGCAGCGGACCGGCACTCGCGCCCTGGATACAAAGGTTCCGGGCGGCGGCACCGCATGTTTCGCCAGAGCATCGACAGGACATCCGCCACCCCATTCGTCCCCGTCGAGCACCCACTTATCGTGAGCGCAGGGGCACGGAAGGGCCGTCGAATAACATGGTCGACCCACGAATGAAAGCGTAATCATGTCCCGCACCACAGCGTTGCGCCTGGGAGGCGTTCTGTTGATGATCGCAGCGGCGCCGGCGTTGGGCCAGACGATCAAGAACCTTCAGCCCGGGAGCAGCTTCGAAGCCGCCGTTGAATCCCTGCAACCAGGCGACACGTTGATCGTCCACCCAGGCACTTACTCGGACCCCGGACGCATCAGCATCGGCGTGAAAGGCACCGTCGCGGCACCGGTCCTCATCAAGGCCGCCGACGGTGGAGCGCGCCCGATCATTACCCGGCCGGCCGGTGCGGCCGTCCAGAACACCATCAACATCGAAGGCGCGACCTATCTCTCGATTCGCGGCCTGGAAATTATCGGCAACGGCGGTGACGGGGTCAATCTCAGCGGGACGCCGTCCAACATCACGCTTGAGGATTTGGAAATCCACGATGTTGACGTCGGCATCAACTTTCGCAGCAGCATGGATCGCATCACCGTGCGACGCAATCGTATACATCGTACCGGCATCGACGGTGGAACCGGCGAAGGCATGTATGTCGGCTGCAACAATGCAACCTGCGTGGTCAGCAATTCCCTCATCGAAGGCAACTGGATCCACGACGCGTTACCCGGAACGACGCAGGGCGATGGCATCGAGGTCAAGGTCGGCTCGCACTCCAACATCATCCGGGGCAATGTGATCTACAACATGCCCCACCCGGGCATTTTCGTCTACGGCACCAATACGAACGCGATAAACATCGTCGAAGAAAACGTCATCTGGAACTGCCTCGAAGGCATCTACGCGGTCGCCGACGCGATCGTGCGAAACAACATCGTCCTCGATAGCGGGATCGGCTTGTCGCTCTATAGCCACGTACAAGTGGCGCAAATGAAAAATGTGACGGCAACCCACAACACCCTCTACAACAACACCAATGGCATCCTGGTGCGCTGGGGCGGGTCGAACATGGCGCTCGCCAACAACGCGATCTACTCGCCTGGCAAGACGGCCGTCAATGCGGCATCAGGCATCAGCTCGGGCGCGACGGTACGCGCCAACTACATCGAAGGCGCCTCCGATATCAACCCCGACAATGTCAGGTTCTTTGTGGGGGGCAGCGCGACCAGCGCGTTCGTCAATCCGGCAACGCGCGATTTCTGGCCACCAACGGGTTCGGTCCTGATCGGCACGGGCGTGGCCAATCTAGCGGCGCCTGCGGACTTCAATCAGTCGGCTCGCGCGGCGCCGATCGACGTGGGCGCGTATGCGTCGGACGGCAAGACATCGAATCCGGGATGGAAGATCGTCGCAGGCTTCAAGCCGATCGGTGGCAACCCGAGCTCGCCACCGTCAGGCGGAGGTCCTGGTACGAATATGCCACTTCCAGGAGGTGGTGGGACCAGCAATCCGCCAT
>JBJXGX010000008.1:0-7306 GCA_046160305.1 Burkholderiales bacterium | reverse complement strand
CGACTTGATTGTTGTTGCGGCTCAAGAGCGCACGTTCAAGATCCAAACACGCGGGGCGGGGTACGGCGAATGGCTACGAATTTCTTTCATTCGATCGGACGTGTAAACGCCGTCGACTTGACGGGCGAGAAAGCATTATTCCGCAGCATGTCAGTTTGCGATGGTGTGGGAGGTTCGGACCAGCTTCGTTATTGGCGCGAATGGCCCACGGTGTGGCTCGCGCGCGATTCGCGCCCATTCTCAGGCGTGGAGCCAAAACGCACTTTCCGCAAAGCTTTCGCCCTTCCACCAATTGGCGCTGCCGGTGCCGTAGCGGAAGTTCGTACTGCCGGCCTGGCTTTGCAGCGGTGCGGTCACCTCGCCCGTGGCGTCGCGACGGGCACGCTCCTCGTCCGTTTCTGGTACCACGATGACGATGTGCCCAGAACGCCCATCTTCCTTTCGCCGCGCAACGATGACACCGATCGCGCCCTGGTTCACTGCCACCTGTAATTTGCTCGACGTGCCGGTCTGACGCCAGCCAAAGGCGGGCCCGAAGTCTCGCAGCCAACGGAACAGATCGTTGGCGCGCATCTCGAGAATCGTGTCGCCAATCAGCGGCGCCACATCCGTGCCGGCGCTGAGCGCGATGAGCGCAGGCGCTGTCCACCACACACGCGGCAAATACACCCCGGCCAGGTGGCAAAAATCGTGAGAATAGAGGTTGCAAAACGTCAGGCCAGAGCGAGGCTGGTAGCGTAGGTGCGCGGGCTTGTCGACAGCCAGCCACGCCACGATCGCTGCGATCTCGGTGCGCAACGCCTCGGCCGAATTGCCTTGCCGGCCCGGCTGTCCGACCTCGTTGAGCGAGTGGGCAGTCGCAAGGTCGCGGCGGCGGGTCAGGCTGCCCGGCTTACGCGGCATCGAGACGGCGACGATGCCGGCGCTCGGTGGCACCGCTGCCAACGCGACGACGGGGATCTCGTTGATCGACGCGTCGGGAACCAGAAACTTCGCGGAGGCGAAGCCACGCAACAACGCCCCGGACAGACTGGTTTCCACCTCGCGGAAGTTGCCCACGGCTTGTTCGGTGATCGCACGCACGGGATGGCCATCAGGCATGTTGCCGATCACATTGGCCTGAGGCGGTGTGCTGATCTTCGGCTCGCTACGCAATCTCAGCATACTTACCTGCGTGCTCACGCGAAGGAACCCACCGCTGGCGGTCACCGGGGTGGGCGGTGGCAAGATCGCCTGGCCAGGTTCGGCCTGTGGCAATGCGGGCGTGGCGCCCGGTAAGGCCACGGTATGCGCCAAACGGATGAAATCGAAGATTGCCTCGCCGTAGAACTGGGTACCGTTGAAATGGCCCTGCTTCAGGCCCTTGGCCGGCTTGAAACCACCGGTGTTGTAGGCAATGCCAACAGCCGCCAGTTCCAGGTCGGTGAGCGTGCCGCGACTGTCGAAGCCCAGTTTCCTGAGCGCGCGCTTGAGCTCGGCCAGGCATTTCGCGAGCGAGGTGTCGAAGCGTTCGTAGTCCTTGCGCAGGAAGTAATCGGGGTCGTCGAGAAAAAACTGCAAGTCGAGCTGAAACACACCGAAGCCATGGCAGAATTTCTTTGGCCGTGCCGCCATGGCGGCGTAGGCCGGAATGTGCGCCGCCATGTCGACCAGCGCTTGGTGCGCGATCTCGAACATCTGGTCGCCGCGCGGCTTGGCGAGCAGTGCATCGCGGGTGGCGGGAAATGCGCTGCGGCCCTTGTCGGCATCCAGGGTGTCCCCGACGCACAGTGCCAGCACCTGTGCGACGCTCAGTGGCTTCTTGCGCAGCACGGTCCAGATCTCCCCCGACTCCTGGCAGGCGATTGCGGTGATGAAATCCACCGTAAGCGGCGTGCCTGCAAGCGCAGGTTCGATCAACGCCCGAAATTGGGTCTTGAACCAGAGCATGTCGTCGCGATTGGGCATCGTTCTTTCCTTCGCGTTGGATGATTGGGGCACAGCACGCGGACGGATTCACCTGTCATGCGGTGGTCGCGTCGGCTGGTCGGCGGTATCGTCTCGGTGTTGGCGCATATTTACGGCCACGCCGGATTGACACGGCTCCGACCATTATGCCGACTTCGGAGTGCACCAACCACTCCGTCATGTAGGTCGCAAAACGTTCAAAGTGCGAAACCTGGCGGGTGACTCGCGGGGCGATGAGGGCGGGTCATTACCTGGGTCGGCGCTGACAGCCGTATCAATTCGGTGTTCGGCTCAGGTGGTAGCAGTGGGTTGAACGCGATCCCACAACAGTAGGTGGTAGGCCGAAAGATGTATTCCATCGATGCATCGCCGGTGATAATTCTTCGCCACGCTGAGGTGACCAACGTGCCTATTTCATGGTGCGCCCCGCACCGGTGCTGTTGCGAGTCGAAGGAGGCGTAAGGCCGTGCATGGGCCCTTCGATTGGAGTGCCAGAGCGGTCCTCGCTCCAGGCACACTTCGCGTTGTAATCAGTGCCTGCCTTGTTGCTAAGGCAATTCCAGAGGCGCCCCGCGGGCGGCTCGATTCTGAACGGCGTGCTTGCCACGCGATGGGCCGCACTCAACTAATCCGGCCAAGGGACAAACGCGGTCGCAACCAACTTCCCAGCGGTCATCGCGATTCCAGTTCGGTCTCTTGCCGGTAAAACAATCGACATTTCCGCCGGCATCAAGAGGATTTTCTCGATCTTCAGTTCGATTTCCGACAAGCTCGCGCAGAGCTACGACGAAATCCTTTTCAATGGCGCCTCACTGCAGAGAAGCGTCCCCGCCTTCAAGAAAGGCGAGTCGCCGCGTTTTCTCTTCTACGCGACCAGCCTTCAGACAGGCTCGAGCGTGCGGATCGAACGAAAGCGCCTGGCTGACTACAAGATCGGCGAGATTCAGAATCCCGATCTGCCGGTTGCGCGGATGGTTGCCGCCTCGAGCGCCTTTCCACCGTTTCTCTCCCCTGTCGAACTGACGCTTGATCCCGTGGCATGGCAACGATTTGAAGGCGCCAATCTCTTCGAGCGTAAAGAGTTCAAGCAACGTTTGGAACTCACCGACGGTGGCGTCTACGACAACATGGGCTTGGAAGCGATCTGGGATCGGTGCCACACGGTGCTCTTATCGGACGCTGGGGCACCGCTCGACATGCAATCTTCACCTGCGACGGATTGGGTTCGACAGGCCGTGCGTGTGCGGGACATCGTCTCGGAACAACGCGGGCGCTGCGACGACGGCAACTCATGAATGACTTCAAGCAGAGTCATGAGGAGTGGCTTACGGATCCTGCGAAGCCGCCAATCAGGCAGGGCACTTACTGGGGAATCAAGACAAAGATCAACGCTTACGAGCTGGCCGATGCGATGACCCGCGATAGCGCACTCACCGGCGATCTCCAGAACATTCGTACCCGGCTCAACCAGTTCTCGGCAGAAGAACAGGGGCGCCTGATCAACTGGGGTTATGCGCTCACCGATGCGGCAATGCGCAAGTGGGTCATCTCGGGTGGGGCGACATCCCCCGCAAGTTGGCCCGATCCGAAGTACCCCTTGTAAGAGGTTCGGTCATGACCAATTCGGAACAACTCCCGAGCGCAAGCGGCAAACCCGACTCAAGTTCATTCCCGACATCGCAGGTGATGCCCACCGTCGAGCAGGCACTCGCTCTGACCGGTTACGCCACGCAAAAGGGCATGCGGTCCGAGCATATCGCCGCCCTGTGCGGGAAGGTGCGCGGACAGCCTCCCAAGAAGCCCATCGAGTGCGAGGCGTTGACCGACTATGCGGCGGTGGCGCAACTCGTCGCGCCCGTTTCCGGTGCCTCGGTGGTGGATAGTACTAATGTCGATGGCATTATCAAGCCGGTCCGCTGGACCACATACTTTGTACTGGCCGTCACCCTCATTCACGGCATGCTGAACGCCTGGTTCGGTGATCTGCCTGAGCCTGAGGAAGGTCCCTTGGCAGTGGCCTATCAAGTGCAACGCTACGCGCTTGATTTTGCGTCCCCCTTCTTTTGGGGCGGTCTGGGCTCCTGCGTGTACCTCCTCAAGCGTTACGGCGATCTCGCCGAGGATCGCCTTTTCGACGAAGACAGCATGCAGGGTTGGGGAACGCGCATCCTGTTGGGCTCCATTCTCGGGGGTGTGGTGCAGTTCCTGTACGACTCGAGCGTGTTTACCGCTTCCGGCCTGCACTTGGATGCCAACGCGCTGGGCTTTCTGAGCGGGGTAGGCGTCAAGGTCGTCTATGGCGCCATCGAGAAGACGATCTCCGCGTTGGGCGAGGCGATGAATCTCGATGCTGTGCGAAAAGCACCGGCACGCGAGGATGCGCTGAGGAAGTTTCTCGCCATTGCGCTCGCGGACGAAACGGACGCAACGAAACGCGCGGTCATTGCAGGTCTTCTCGACAAGGTGGGCAGCCAACCCCCCAGGACGTGACCCATGAGCTTCGTCCATTCCCGCGCGCGAAAAGCGCCGTTCTGCTTCGCCCTCGCCGCCCTATGGGCCTTCGCCTTCGCGACCTGTGTCTGGGGACAGAATCTCGAAATCCATTACATCAACGTCGGCCAAGGGGGCTCGACCCTGATTATCGGACCGGACGGTACGACGATCCTGTACGACTTGGCAACATCGTCGGCAACAAGCGGATCGTGCCCTACCTGCGCCAGCTGCCGCGTGTGAGCATCCAGCGGGGGATCGATTTTGCGATCATCAGCCATGCCGACCGCGATCACTTCATGGGCTACCCGGACGTCATCGCCGCGGGCTACGACATTCGAGTCGCCAACTTCGAGCCGGGGACCGACAAGCGTACGGGCGCCTTCAAGAAGCACGCGCTGGATCCGTCGAAACGTACCGGGGCCGGATCATTCACGGCCGTTCCACTGGGATTTCCCATTCCCCTTGGCGATGGCGCCCGCGCGCTGGTGGTTGCCGCGAATGGGAAGGTCATTGGCGAGGTCGAGCGAGCGCCGAATCGACGCGAACGCGCGCCCCGTCTCAACGAGAACGACCGCTCGATTGCGCTATTCATCGAGTACCGAAAATTTCACTATATGATCGACGGTGATCTGGGCTCCGGTCCCGAGGCGTGCACTCGACATGTAACCAACCAGCGCGCTATTCAACCGCGGGTCGCCCAGGCGCTGCTTCGCCAGGGTTTGATTACCCTTAAGCACGGCGTCGATGTCTTGCACATTGCGCATCACGGTAGCGAGAGCAGCACGTCGGCCGACTACTTCAACCTGATGAAGCCCGAAGTCGGGATCATCAGCGTCGGTCTGAAACAAGGCAGCTTCCGGCATCCGCGCAAGGCCGTGGTCGAGAACGTTCTTACTTGCATCACCGGCGATCAGAAATTCTCGGACGAAGCGTGCAGGAGCCGTGATACCCGCGCCCGATGCGTCAAAGCACCGCCCCTCAAGGGACTGTTCCAGACGGACAACGGCACCGAGCAGGGCTGCACCCAGGCGGACCCGCACTGCGTGAGCTATATCGGGATTGCCGGGGGGAACCTCGTCCTCGTCACCAATGGGCGCGATGACTACACGATCACGGTCGATGGCAATCTTATGCAGGCCGATACACGCCCCAATGTCGTGCCCTCGGGAACGTGGCGGTTCGACTTCGATGAAGGTATCCGATGAGGAAACTGACGATTGTTGAGCGTCCTCTGCTGTCGGTATGTGATTTGCGGATGGTATTTGGTTTGCATGGCTACTCTCTTGATCCCGTCGCGTGCTTCGCTGGTCCCGCGACGGAAAGTAAAGAGTGGTCTTGAGAAGTTTTTTCCCCTCTCCACTTCAATTGGGAACAGATTTCATGAAAGCGCATTTATCGGGCGTATGGCACGTCGTGATGATCAGTCTGACCATCGCCGTGACCCCCTTGGGGGGATGCGGCACCATTCCGGACCTCAAAGGCTTCGCCGATGCAACCGGAGACATTCGCGCGGGCATCACGGTCGTTGGAAACGAATTCGCCGAATCCA
Source organism: Burkholderiales bacterium (assembly GCA_046160305.1). Taxonomy (GTDB): domain Bacteria; phylum Pseudomonadota; class Gammaproteobacteria; order Burkholderiales; family SG8-39; genus SHXR01. The sequence goes on along the minus strand of JBJXGX010000008.1, from coordinate 1,317 downwards.
TTCCAGCCGACTTGCAAAAATGCGGCCCTACAAGCTGCCGCGAGAAATTCGAGAATGTCTGGAAAAGCCGGATCGAGGCGGTCGCTGCATTCGCCAGCTACAGCGACTCCCTGGCGCAGATCGCTGCGGCCGGCAACGACGGCGCCGCGACCGCGGAAAAAGTGTTGAGCTCGGCTAACGGCCTATTGAGCGCATTAAGCGTTGCTCCAATATCGGGGGCGATCGCTACTGCCCTCACCAAGGGCCTCGCCGAACTTGCCAAGTTTCGCGCGCTCAAATCAATGGGCGATGCGATAGATGCCGCGCACAAGCCAATCGAAGGCATCGTCGAGTTACTCGACAAGGATCTCGCGCAGCTTGAGAGCATCACGACCTCTGAAATCTCGATTGCACTAGCCGGTTTGGTCGAGGCGGAAGACAAAGAGCAACTCGGCGCCAGCATTGAGAGAGCCAGATCCACGGTTGCAGAGTATCGCCGTTTGATCAGCGACGAATTCTTCGGTCTGAGGTCGATTGCGGTGAATCTCGCCGACATCAAAGCCAAGAAGCCTCCCTCCAACCCAAATGCATGCGAGAGGCAGGACACATGCATCGTCGCGCCTCGCGCGGTCGATCAACGTTTGGGCAAAATCCGCCAGCACCTGGCCAAACTAGCGGTCGTCGCCCATGACGTACGCTCTAACGCAGCATCTTGGTCAGATCGAATTTTCTATGAGGTATGACGCATCAAGCTTGAGCTGAGAGGCCGGGTCGCGAGCCGCCGCAGATAGAACGCAACATAAATCAGTTCATATCACATGTCCGATCGGCCCTGCCGGGCGCGCCCGTGCCTGCATCCACGGGCCGTCCTCACGGCAGCAGGCATGAAGCAGTTCATCCCTGCTGTCCGATCGGACCCCCGCGTCCCGCGGGTTCTCATTCCCGCGAGCCTGCACAAATGCGAAGGGCCACCCGAAGGTGGCCCTTAACATTTGGTGGAGGCGGCGGGAATCGAACCCGCGTCCGCAAGCCCTCCGCCGGAGGTACTACATGCGTAGCTCGCCAATTTGATTTAGCCATACGTTTAGCCAGCGAGCAGGCCGACGCACAGCGAGTCACCTAGGTTTTAGCGCTTCCCCAAAGTGACCCTGGTTGGCGCGAGTCCATGTGCATGACCTTGCGATCTCGGATCAGGATTGCTCCCTTTCCTTGACTCCGGCCCATGGACCGACCGGTGCAAGGTCCAGCCGGTATTAGGCGGCTAGAGCAAAACGCTCGTCGTTGGCGTTTGTAGGTTTGCAGAAGGATTTACGAGGTTACTGCACCTCGGCATGCACC
>JBJXGX010000007.1:0-30732 GCA_046160305.1 Burkholderiales bacterium | reverse complement strand
CCAGCTCTTTCGCCAGCATTTGAGCGCGTGGCTGCCCTCGTGCGCGAGACAGATATTGCACGACACGCATTCGACGGACCCAAGGCGTCCCGCCGCGAGCTGCCGTGGAAGATCCGGTTCGCGCACGAGTGGGCGCGCCATCGCGATGAAATCGGCATCGCCCGAGCGAATGACGTCGGCCATCGTGTCGGTCGTGCGTAAGCCCCCGACCAGGATCACCGGGATGTCGATCCGCTGTTTCACCGCGCGCGCGAACGGACGGTAATACGCCTCCGGAACCGGCGATGCGAACAAGCGATGGAAGACCCCGTCGGCCAACGCACGCCTCCGCGTTACGCCGACATAGGGGCGGATGTTCTCCTTGTAGCTGTTCATGAGACCGTAGGTGAGCTCGACGGCATCCAACCCGTCTTTGCGCAGCGTGTCGATGCGATCAAGGCTTTCGTCCGCAGCGAGGCCGCCCGCGATCGCATCGGTGACACCGACGCGCGCGGTAACGGGAATGGTTGATCCCACCGTTCCCCGCACCGCGCGGCAGACCGCGCGAATGAAGCGGCCGCGTCGTTCGGCGTCACCGCCCCAATCGTCGCTCCGACGATTGGACAATGGAGAATTGAATTGCGACAACAGATAGCCATTGCCCGAATGGAGATGGATGCCATCGAATCCGGCGGCCATGGCACGCCCGGCCGCAGCGCCGAACGCCGCAACGACCGCGGAGATGTCCGCTTGTGTCATCTCGCGCGGCCGCCGCGCATAGATCGCGTTCGGGACGACCGAGGGTGCGATGGGCTCGATGTCGGGCATCACCGTCTGGCTGCCGGCGTGCGCAAGCTCGGCAAAGATCACACCACCGGCTTCGTGCACCGCATCGGTGAGGCGTCGATACCCCGCAACGAGCCGATCCTCGTGCAAGCCGAGCTGGAACGGCGCGTACTGGCCACGCCGTTCAACGAACAGATGGCCGGTGATGATCAACCCTGCTCCGCCTCGCGCAAGATCGCCGTAGAGCCGGATATGCGCATCCGTCACTTCGCCACTTGCGCTTGCCATCGTCTCACCGGTCGCGGCGCGAACGAGTCGATTGCGCAGGGTGAGCGAGCCGATACGTCCAGGTTCGAGGTATGGGGCATCCATCATGCGAGGCTCGTCGCGATCGTTGATGCACGCAACAGCCCAGCGACCGCGCTGTTGACCGCGCCGAATGCGATCCGCTCCTGCTCAAGGCGGATTCGCACCCCAAGCCGATCGCGTCGCAAATCGTTGTAAAGCGCCGATTCAGCGGCATCGAGCCCGGCGAGGTCGATGACCGTGCGCGCCTCGATCGGCTCTTCGGTCCAGAGGCTTTGATGCGCGAGAAGTGTGTCGCGATCCATGAGCAGGGAACGCACGTTCGGCAGAAATGTCCGTAGCCGGGAGAGGATTGCAAAGCCATGGGTATCGATGTCGCCCCAGTACCGAATCGCGCGCTCGCGCAGCCAGTGCACCGCCTCCAGACGCTCGATCGCATACCCGGCGCCAAAGATCGCCAATCCGCTCGCGAGCGCGGGAAGGGTGAGGAAACTCACCTTGTTCTCGGTGATGACCACATGGTCGCAAGCCGGTCCGTAGCGCGCAAGGTCGGAGAGCGGGATCGCCGCATCAACGATCGCTCCGTCCCACGCGCGCGCCGCATCGAGCCATCGGATGCGGATCAACGGTTCGTCGTAGCGCAGTCCGTAGCGCCGCTCGAATCCGGACTCGGCAAATCCGATCACCTTCGCATCGATGTGGGTCACCGGCAGGAGTTGATCCAGCCAATCGCGCAGCACGCCGCGGTGCGTTTCGATGAATTTGCTGTCGACACCGGCGATGCCGAGCTCCCGCGCGAAACGCATCGGACGGGAAGTGCGCTCGAGAAATCGGGTGACCGCGAGCATCTGATCAAGGCTTGCTTCCCGCTCGAGCGCGACGAGTGGATGCGCGGCAAGCCATGACATCAATCTTGGCTCGGAGACGCGCAACCACGCATCAATCCGTCGGAATCGATCGAGCGTGATGCGCTCACCGATATCCTCGACCAGGTCTTGCAGCGCCAAATACTCAACGCGCTCGGGTTTGCGAATCGTGCCGAGTTTTGCATGGGCGCTTGGCAGGACGGTCAGCGAATACCCGGTACCGCGCTCTGCTTTGCCCGCCGCTTCGAGTCGTGCCGTCCACTCGCGCAATGCCGCAAACTGGCTGAGCCACGCCGATGCCGACGGTTTGCGAAAGGGTATGACGAACGGAAACAGCGGCTCACCGGTCACGATCGAGCGCAACACCCGGCCGGTCTCCCAGAGCTTGCGCGCGCGGGCCCGGATTTCCTCAGGCTCGATCATGCCGCATTGGGAATCTGCACGGCGTATCGTGCGAACTCAAGCTTCCGCTGCCGGTATTCTTCGACCGAGAGATTCTGCACCATCGAATTGGCCCCGCCCTCGTTGTGGACGAAGTGCACCGCGGCGATATAGTCCTCGATCACGGCGATCTTCTGCAGCGGCGTCACGATAAGCAATTGCAGATCGAGCTTGCCGAACAGCTCGAGCCCGTAGCGGGTGCTTTCATCGGAGCCACGCCCGAACGCTTCGTCGATCATGACGAAACGGAAGCGCTCGCGCCGCAACGTGGCCTCCCCGAGCCCGAATTGATAGGCGAGTGCCGCCGCGAGAATCGTGTAGGCGAGCTTCTCCTTCTGCCCGCCCGATTTCCCCGACGAATCCCGATAGAACTCGCGCTCCTTGCTATCGGCGCGCCAGCGTTCGGAGGCGCCGAACTCGAACCAGTTGCGCACGTCGGTTACTTTATCGCGCCAACGCTGGTCCTGGTCCGACTGCCCGGCGCGACCGGCGAGCCGTTCCACAAGGGCCTTCACCTGGAGGAACTTCTGCTCGGTATATAGCGCGCCCTCGCCATCACCATCACTGATGCACGCGCGGAGACTCGTCTGGAAGTCGCGTACTTCCGCGTCCGCGGTCACCATGGCCACGATCTGAATGTAGGTGCCCTCCGTGCGATCGTATTCGATGCCGGCGAGCGACTCGTTGATCGTGCGAATGCGTGCTTCGATTTCATGGCGGCGCTTCTGGAGATGCGCTTGGAACGCGGCCATGCTGTTGATCGTCTCTTTGTTGAGGAGGTCCTTGAAGCGCGCCTCGAAGCGCGGCAGGTCATCGTCCGCGAGGCTTTGCAGGACGCGCCGATACTCCGGCAATGCCTCGGTCCGTGCGTCCATCTCCACGGATTCGGCCGGATAGGCCTCTTTGTAGCGCTGCATGTCGCGCACGATGTGCTCGCGAATCCGCTCGCCCGTTTTCTGATTCGAGTCGATATGACCTTGCAACGCCTCGCGGACACGCCGCTCGCGCGAATCGAGCGTGCGAAGATCCAATGCCTGGTCGGGGGCCTGCTCGTTATCAATGGACGCAAGCCGCTCCGCGGTCGGGCCATCAATGCTCACACGTCGGGTTTCTTCCTCGGCGCGCGCACGCTCCTCTTCGGCCGAATCGATCCGGCTGCGCAGCGTGCCGAGCTCCCGGGCCTTCTCGTCGCGTTCGGCGTCCATGCGCGTGTACTCGGCGTCGAGCGTGTTCAGGTGTTCGCGCAACGTGCGGAGCTGATCATTCGAGGTCTCGAGGTCCCGCAGCTCATCGGCAAGTTTCTCGATCTCGCCGGCGGTGGATCGCCAATCGATGCGCGCGAAATCGTCGAGCGTTGCGAGCTGCGCCGCCGCGCGCATCTGCAATTCACACGTATCGCTTCGCTTGCGCAGTGACTCGCGTGCCTTGTTGATCTCGACCAGACGCCGCCGCAGCTCGCCAAGCTCCGTCTCCAGCACCTTCAGCTTCGCGCGGTTGTCCCAACCGAGCACGTAGCGGGCGCGGTCGTCGATCGGATGGCGATCGTCTTTCTCGTGACGCCGATCCTGTGTCTTGATCTGGCCGGCACGCGTGATTGCCCGCGGCATGCGACTGAATTCCTCCAGATCGTCGCAGCATGCATGGTCGAAATGCTCCCGCAGCTCGCGTTCCAGAAACGGATAGAAGCCGCTGTCGGGCTTGATCGAGAGTTTGCGTGCGACGGCCTGCGGCCCAAGCGCCCGTGTCGACTGGCGCACGGACTCGTCGCGCACGCGCAGATACACCAGCCGCCCGTGCAAATGGGTGCGATTCACATAGTGACTGACCTGCGGATAAAGTGACTCTGAAACGAGCAGACTCAATCCCAACCCGTGCATGAGGCGTTCAATCGCACCTTCCCACGCGGCTTCATCCGGCCGCACCTGCAGCAGTTCGCCCGCGAATGGGAGCGCGTCGGGCGCTTTGCCCAGCACCTCGGCGAGGGCGTCGCGAATAGTGATGTTCGCGACCGGAATATTGCTCGCGCGCCGGCGGAGCGATTGGATTTCCTCGGCGAGCGACTTGGTGCGTGTGTCGAGATCCTTGAACTCCACGCCCCGGTCAACAGCCTCGCGATCGAGTGTTTGCTTTTCAGTTTGAAGCGCCTGCATGCGGGTGGTCGCCGCCTGCATGGTCGACACGAACGCATCGAGGGTCGTAGCAGGGCGCACGCCGAGCGCGACGCAGAGCTTGCGATAGTCATCGTCGTCCTTTTGCCGGCGGACGCGCTCACCGCCAAGCCGCGCGATGGCCGCTTCGATCTCGCGAATCCGTGCGCCGCCTTGCAGCTCGATGGCCGCGCGCAGATCGCCGCGCTCGCGGGACAGCGCCTCCAATCGACGCTTGGTTTCCGACAGGCGATGTTCGAGGCGTTCGGCTTCTCGCCCGAGCTGCTCGATCCGCGTGATGAGCAGACCCACGCGATGTCCGGCGAACCACGCCGCGAGCGATTCCCGGGCGACGCGCAACGCGGCGACGGTTACCTCGACTTCCTCGAGCCGATCGCCATTGGTGGCGATTGGCGTCAACGCCTCGATTCTCTGGCGCGCCCGCACCACCGCTTCGTGCGCGCGGTTCAGATTCTCGAAATTGTCGATCAGCGCGCGTATGCGTTCGACCGTATCGTCATCCTCCAGCATGTGCTGCCGGACGAAGTCGGTGATGTTATCGACCTTCTTCATCGATACGGTCTGATAGAAGAGATCGAGCGCCTGCGGTTGCGAGATGCCGAGCTCGCGCCGCAATCGCGCCCCGTATTCCTCGAAACTGTCGAAGAGAGCAAGGCGGCGATTCGCGCGCAGGCGCTTCTTCAGGGCCTGGATGTCTTCGCCGAACCCGGTGAACGCATCGGCAATGGTGAGATCGAGCCCGGGCGCGACCACGTAAAAGCGGCCGGGTTGCCGCTCGGCTTCGTTGATCCAGAACACCTGCGCCAGGGTGACCGTCTTGCCAAGCGCTCGATCCTCGAAGACGCCAAGAATCGTGCTGTAGCTGCCTTCGGCGCGTAGGGCCTGGGCCTGGGTGCCACCGGTGAGCGCGTTCGCGATACTGCGGTACTCGCCTCGCACATAGGAGGCGAGCGTGCGTTCACGCGCCTCCGCGCCCGCGGCCTTGTTGAAAGTGATGCGCCGGGGTGACACCAGGAGCGAGGTGATCGCATCGACCAAGGTCGATTTCCCCGAGCCGATGTCACCGGTGAGTAGCGCATTTTCGGCGTTCGGCGTGATGCGCCAGACGCGTCCGTGGAATGTTCCCCAGTTGAGCACCTCGACGCGGACCAGCCTGAAGCCCGGTCGCATAGGAGTCTGCGCGGCAGAGCGCGCGGACTCCTCTAGGTAGACGCTACTTTTCGGCTGATCTACGGATTGCATAGTTGAGCTGGGTGATGCTGGCGGTGTTGCCTGGTTCATTCGCGAATGCCATCAGGAATCTGCGCGGTCCGCCGCGCAGATTCCTCAATCAAGTCGTTCGGCATGTTCACGGTAGACCTCTTCCCACGCGGCGAGCCGGTCGGCATCCACGAATGCACGCAGGATACGTCGAACTTCGAAGCTGTTCTCGTCGTCCTTCAGCCGCGCGAGAAAGCCGAGGTCCTCGACGCGGGAGATGTGCTGCTCGATCTTATCGGTGAGGCGCGCATCGTTAGTGGAGGAGGGCAGAAACGTTCGCATGAGCTCAACGATCTGTTCAAGCGTGAGCACCAGGCGCGTGTCCCCGGCCAAGGCGTCGTGTTGCGCGAGGCGTTTGCGCAGCAGCACCAAGAGCAGGCTCACCGGATAACTCAGTTGCCGGCGCGGAATGAGGCGTGGCTGATCGTCGCCGCCGTCGCCCGGATCCGCCTCGTCGACTTGCCGCACATAGGCATAGCCCTCTGCTTCATCGATCACGAGGGTCAGCGCGAGCACCCGCAAGTAATCGCGCGCGGGGCCATGCGTGACAAGGAGCTTTCTCCACAATTCTGGCGTTTGATCGCGATAGATCACGCCGCGCAAGAGATTCACCGCCACGGTGGGGAGTGACGAGGCTTCGATGGCGGGTGGTGCGAGCGAGGACACGGAATGCGGGAATCGGTGAGGGCGGGTACGACAGGGTCGTATGATAAAGGACGTTCTCAAGTTTAATTGGGATAGCAAAGACGGGGATGAAACCCCGCCGTCGAACCACTGAATCGGCAGTTTGCGCCGTCGTGCCGCGCGCTCAGCGGTCGCGGTACACGTCCTTGCGATCCATCACCGTGTGCAAGGTAAGCGTCGTGCGATCGAACGAGTAGACGAGTCGAAAATTTCCGATGCGCAAGCGAAAAAGCGGCGGCGCACTGTACCCCTGCAGCTTCTTCGTATCGAGTCGCCGATCGTTGACATCCGCACGTAGCACCTCGATCAGGTCGCTCGTGCGATGACGGATGTCTTGGGGAAGTTTTTTGAACCGCCGGCGGAATTCGGGAGTGACCTCAAGCTCGCGCCTAGACGGGGCGCGCGAGCGCTCTACTTCAGGTCACGAAGCGAAGCAACCTTGACGGCTTTCCCTCGACGCGATTCATCGAGCGAGCGCTCGATGCTGCGTTGGAATTGCATGCTGTAGGCACCTTGTCGCTCGAGGACGGCTTCAGAAGCTTCGCCTAGCTGTGTGCTCAGGACAAATAGCTTCTTCACCTCTGCGATGCTACTCGGCGACGGTACACGTCGAATCGTTTCGATGACACGTGTCATGGGCCTCCGCTGCGTTTCGCTCACAACAAACTTCCCTGAGCGCGCGGTGCGGCCGAGCCGCATCGGACGCGACGCGGCGGTGCGCTTCTCACGCGGTATTCCTGCTGTAGCGGATTTCGTTGCCATGATGGTTTAAGTATAGCGCGCATCGCTACCCCGTCAAATAGCGGGGTTGAGTGCCGCCACGTTGGCGGAACTCAAGTGCTCGAAGAGCGAAAGGGCCGCAGCTTCCTTTGACAGAGCACGTTTGTCGTTTCCTGTTGCGTTAAAAGACGAGGCCGGTGAAGAAGCGAAGCATCGCTCTCTGCGCTTTCACTCGATTTTCAACGTCGAGCAGGTGGAGGGGCTGCCGGAGCGCTTCACCAGCATCCCACCACTGCGGCCACTCGATCAGGCACTGTCTAAGGTAGAGGAGTTCATCGCCGCACTCGGGGCGGACGTTCGTCACGGCGGGAACATGGCCGCGTACGCGCCGGCACCTGACTGCATCCTACTGCCGCATCGAAGGCAATCGAAGCCGCAAACTACGTGCACTCCATCGCACGTCCCGAGCAGCCGGCGGATGTCGAGCCGGTCGAGGAATGACCGTTTTGCAGACCTCAGTGTGGGGTCTGTTTTATTTCCCGGATGGATCCATTTCAATCGGCTTTCTGCATCGCCCGAGGAGATGACCCTCAGCGCTACTTCAGTCGCAATTCAGAATCCGATCCGTCGCTTTGGGGGATCTGGTGGCGTCATGAGCTGACGCACCATTTCGTAAAGTTCTGCGATCGCCTCATCCGACATATCGAGTCGCCGCTCGAGCTTCTTGAACTGCGCAGCAAGTTCCTTATTCGTGGCGAGCAGCTCGCGCAATCGCACGAATGCACGCACGACCAGAATGCTCATCTCGACCGCACGCGCGGACTTCAGCACGCTCGCGAGTTGTAGGGCGCCATGCTCGGTGAAGACGTAGGGGGCCCGCCGCAGACCCATTTTGGCGCCCGGATTGGAGATCACAATTTGTGATCTCCAATGAGCAAATTCTCCGGGCGACAATTGAAACATGAAGTCAGGGGGAAATCTCGCTGCGTTGCGCTTCACCGCCTGCACCAAGGCTCGCGTTTCTACCGCGTAGAGGTTCGCAAGATCCGAATCGAACATGACGCGCTGGCCCCGGATGATGAAGATGCGATTCGCGACAGCCTCGATCGGGATGATTTCGACGGTATCTTTCTTCCTCATGCCTTTGTTATAGCGTCCACTCTATGGTGGGTCAAGTAATCCAATCGGTTGCGCGTCCGTCGCTGTCACGCAAGCGCAGGACGTCGTCGCGTGCGTGCCTTCACCGGGGACTTGAGCGGTGCTACGGCGATACGCATCCCCATAAGTTTCAAGAGCGACATGAAAGTGTCGAGCTCGGGGTTGCCACGCGCTGAAAGCGTGCGGTAGAGCGAACGGGCGTTCAGTTTGGTCGCACGCGCGACACCTGGGACTCCACCGAAGGCTGTTGCGAGGTAGCGCATTGCGAGCAAGAATTCTGCACGTGTTCCATCTTCGAGCACCTGATTCAAGTACTCAGCTGCGAGCGCGGGATCATCGCGAAACATGGCAACCGTCGATCCTTCGTGCGAGACGTACGGCAACACCTTCGGTTTGGGTTTAGTTCTGGTCATAGCGTTGTTGAACGAATTCTCCGAGCTCGATGCGCAGTATCCGCCGGATCACACTGGCCTTTCCGACGTTATCTTTCAAGCGACTCAGCTAGTCTTGACAGGGTATCTTGCCGGTCGGCGTAACGAAGTGAACAACGGTTATTTTAATGTTCGCTTATAAGCGACAGTGTGTCAAGTTGAAGCTTGGCATTCCCCTCCCGGTTCTTCCCAATTTGTGCGCGGCTGACACGGGATCATCCGCCAGTCATGCCGGAACGACGCCGAGTGACGCGCTGTTGTCGTGGCAAAGATCAAATGCTAGATGACGATAGAACATCGGTCGACGGGTGAAGGAGGAGGAATCGGACGCGAATGCGTGAGCCGGAGATGCACCGACACGCAGCAAGATAGCCGAGGAAGGGAGAGCGGCCAACGATCGAAAGCGGGTTCGTGAGCATCGGCGAGATTTCGCGGCGGTAGCCAAGGTCTCAAATCGGCCAGGAGCCGACAGTGGCGAAAGGCAGCTTCCTGTCCATCCGCATCGAGAAAGGCGTTCAAGCTACATGGCGTTGCGCTTGCGGGCATGACAGCGAAGCGATCAATTTACCGAGCCGTTGCTCGTGGTGCCGCCAGGCTGCTCATCAACTCCTCAATCTGTCTGGTGAGGGCGCTGTCGCGCATGGCCTGCGCAAGCGGCAAGGCTTCGGTCAGAAGCGGGGATGCCGTGGCAAAGTCGCCTTGTTTGGCGGCGACACGCGCAACGGCGAGCATCGAGGCGGCCATCGAGCCGTGAACGTAGCCCATGCGTGAGGCACCCAAATCGCGGCGCAGCTGGTAGGCACGCTCCAGGAGCCGACGCGAAGCTTCAAGCTCTCCGCGGACTTCCAGAATCTCCGCCATCGTGTTGGAGCCCACCATCTCGGGGAGGCTGTAGCGGCTCTTCACGCACAGCGCAATCATCTCCCTGAAGAGTGACAGGGCCTCATCCAGCTCCCCCACGGACTGCTTCGCAAAGGCCGCGTTCCACAAGCAAAAGCCCAGGCCCCAGCTGTCGGGGAAACGTGCTGCGATGGCCAGCCCGGTTTGCGAACGAACCAAGGCAGACGGCGCATCGCCATGGAACACATCGCACTCGGCACGCAGGCAGTGCAACATACCCAGGATCAGGGGTGGCTCTGGGTGACCCGACAAAAGCGCAATGCCCTCATCAAGCCATCGGGAGGCGGCTCGCCAATCGTCGGTGTCGTGCGCCAGCGCAAAGGCCATGCAGAACAAGCCCGTCGCGCGCAATTCAGGTGGGGCGTTGGACGCTGCTGCAAGCGCCTGCTCCAGCCAGCGAGTGCCCTCGTGCAACTTGCCCTGGATCCACCAGAAATTGGTCAGTCCAGCGGCCAGCTCCAAAGCCGCTTCGGGCGCGGTCTGCACCAGTCTTGCCAGCGCCACGCGCAGGTTGTCTTCAATCTGCGCAATGGTCTCGATGTGGGGCCGCTCGGGACCGCTGGTGAAGCCAGCGCAGGCCGGTAGTGCGACACCGCGGTAGTGGTGAGCGTGGCGGTCGCGCAGCGCATCCTGCTCGCCCGTGCCGGCCAGCTGCTCCTGCGCGAATTGGCGGATGGTCTCCAGCAACTGGTAGCGGCTGCTTTCCCCCAGCTTCATGAGCAGCGATTTCTCCACCAGCCGGGCGGTGAGAGCCGCCGTCTGGGCCTGGCTTTGCTCAGGCTCGGCGCAGATGGCGTTGATGGCCGCCAGGTTGAACCCGCCGGCAAACACGGCCATGCGGTGCAGCAGGCGACGCTCCTGTTCACTGAGCAGCGCGTCACTCCACTGCACGGTATCGCGCAACGAGCGCTGCCCGCCATCGACCCGGCGCACGGGACGCGGCAGCAGTTCAAACAAGTCGTCCAGGTGCAGGAGGATGTCCTCCAGACCTAAGCCCATCGCGCGCGCTGCCGCCAGTTCGATGGCCAGTGGCAGACCATCGACACGCCGGCAAATCTCTGCTGCCAAGCGGCCTGCACGTTCGGTCTTGAGCATCTCCGCATGCTGCGCGCCGACGCGCGCGCGGAACAGTTGCACGGCAGGGCTTGCCTCGATTTCATCCAGGCTAGCCTGAGCGCCCGCCACCGGGAGAGACAGTGGCTGCAGGCGGTGGCTGACTTCGCCGTCCACCCACAGGGGCTCACGGCTGGTGGCCAGAACATGCAGACGCGGCAACCGTGCGGTCAAGGCGTCCACCAAGTCCGCGACTGCGCCGACGACGTGCTCGCAGTTGTCCAGCACCAGAAGCAGGTCTTTGTCGACCAGCCAGCGTGTGAGCGCTTCCACATGGTCCAGTCCTCCCGAGCGCGTGAGGCCCAGGGCCACGGCCACCTCACCGGCCACGAGGTCCGCCGTGCGCAAAGGCGCCAGCCACACGGTGACGACGCCATCGGCGAATATCCCAGCAGATGCTGCACGGGCCGGCGCTGCAGCCGCCGCTGCCACCCCACTTGCCAGCGCCGTCTTCCCCACGCCTCCCGGGCCGACCAGCGTGGTGACCGCCTGGGTGCGTACGCTGTGCATCACGTCAGCCAGTTCCTGGTCGCGACCCCAGAGCTGGCGCGGGCGCTGGGTGGCGCTTGGGGCGGGAAAGCCGGGCGCGTTTTCATCAGGCGCCATGCGCGCTGCCAGGGGGCCCCTGGCGTCCATGGCCGCGACATCAAGCGTGATTTGGTAGCCCCGCCCGCGCACGGTACGGATGGCCTGCGGGCCCAGTACCTTGCGCAAGGCCGAGATGTGCACATGCAGGTTGTTTTCCTCGACGACGCGGTCTGGCCACACGCGCGCAAAGAGGTTGGCGGCGCTGATGACCTCACCAGGCGCCTGTGCCAAAGTCCACAAGAGATCAAAGGCCCGGTCGCCCAGATCGGCCGTGTGGGGGCCCTGCGCCAGCACTCGCCTGCCCGGATCCAGCGTCCACGCGCCGAGGGTGAGTGTTTGGTCGTTCATCTCGGCCCCTTTGTTGCGGCTAGCTTAGCCGATTCAGGTCAATTCAGATTTGATTCAGACACGAGGCCGCTGCGTCGTGGAACGATCACGGCTCACCCAACAGCCACTCAACCCAACCAGGAGATCAACATGACAACCGTTGCCAATCACTCAGCCGCCATCAAAAGTCTCTACGCCGCTTTCGCAAGCGGCGACATGCCCAGCGTGCTGGGCGCCATGACCGCAAACTTCAGCTGGACCGAACCGGAGGGCAATCCGTACGCGGGCACCTATGTCGGGCCTGATTCGGTGCTGCATGGTGTCTTCATGAAACTCGGCACCGAATGGGACGGCTTCGCCGTGGTCCCGCAGGAGTTCATTGCAGAGGCCAACACGGTGGTCACGCTTGGCGAAATGAGTGGCACCTACAAGGCCACGGGTAAGAGTTTCAAGACACCGTTCGTGCATGTCTGGAAATTCAGCGCGGACCGTCTCCAGTCCTTCACTGCGCACATGGACACTCTGATCTACCAGCGCGCCCTTCAGTAACGCGCCGCGGCCTGCCCGTCTGTTCAGCGGTTGGGGGGAAGAGTGATGCCATCGCTTTGCTAGACGAATGCGGCGGGCCGCACGAGCCTCACCCTACAAACGCCGGCTCGCGAGGCGCCCGAGTTGGTGATACCACACGGTGGCCAGCCGCGCGCTGCGCCTCAATCGCCCCATGTGCTGGCTATCGGTGTGTGCGTGCCGCTATGAGGCTACCTTGGGGAGCCTCGGAACGGATACAACAGGCTGCTTCGGGGCGCCGAGTTCAGGGCCGCGACTGTCGCTGATGGGTCGTTACCGGCCAGCGGACATCGGAATCAATAATCAACGTCACGTCGCAAAAGTAGGAATGTTCGACGCATGAATACGACTCAACAAAGCGGCTTTTCGGTGTTTCCTAGCACGCCCTTGTTCCACTCGATCGGAACGCCCAATCAACTGTCGGCGGCGGATTCGCAAGTATCGGCGAAATCCTGCATTCTGCAGGATCGTCGTTGCAGGCGGCGTTCATCACGTCAACTAACGGGCGGAGCTGATCGATGAAATCACGGCAGCTCGGACTTCCTGAACACGAACTGCGTGCCGTCCTTCTCGCAGTCACCCGGGCAGCGGTGCTATCACCCGCCGTTCATTGACTGCCGCTTGAGCACTGCCACGCCGCATCTCTCGAGGTCAGCCACGATAGGCGATTTACACTCCGGCCAGCACGGCCTCGCGCGTCATGGTGACGCCAACGCTGGTAAGCGGCAGGTCCGGGCCGTTGGATTCGATTCGGACCAGCACCCTGTTTGAATCTCGCCGAAAAATCTCGACGTCATAGGACCGTTGATGGGGATCGAAATTCGCGTGTTATGTTGTGCTCGACATAAGACGCGGTTTCTCACCCCCGCTAACATTCGTACAGATGATAGGTACTCGGCGCAAAGAAGGGGATATGCTGCGGCCCCATTTCGCAGTACCGAAATGGGGGTCAGAGGACACGCCATGAAGAAACCAGGGCCGACAAAGCTGCAGAACCAAGCCGTTGGTTCCCCCGAAATGTTGTCAACCGAGTTTCTGCTTTACGAAACCGGAGACGGTCGGACGCGCATCGATGTGCGCATGAACGCGGAGACGGTCTGGCTGAATCTCATGCAACTGACCGACTTATTTGGCCGCGACAAATCGGTCATTTCACGGCACATCAAGAACCTGTTCGACGAAGGCGAGCTGGTCCCCGAAGCAGTTGTTGCAAAATATGCAACAACTGCCGCAGACGGCAAGATGTATCAGGTAGACCACTACAACCTGGATGTCATCATCTCCGTTGGCTACCGCGTCAAGAGCCAGCGCGGAACCCAGTTTCGCATCTGGGCCACGCAGCGCCTACGCGAATACCTGATCAAGGGCTTCGCCATGGACGACGAGGGGCTCAAGGCCGCAGGCGGACGCAACTATTTTGACGAGCTGCTCGCACGCATTCGCGACATACGCAGCTCCGAGAAAGTGTTCTGGCGCAAGGTGCTTGAGATTTACGCTACCAGCATCGACTACAACCCCAGTGCCGACGCCTCAAAGCAGTTTTTTGCCACAGTGCAGAACAAGATGCACTGGGCCGCACACGGCCACACTGCCGCCGAAGTCATCACGCAGCGGGCGGATGCCCGCCGCCCGCACATGGGACTCACCAGTTGGCAAGGCGGGCGCCCGCGCAAGACCGATGCGGAGATAGCCAAGAACTACCTGGATGCCCACGAACTGGACACGCTCAACCGCATCGTCACGCGCTGTACCTGGATTTCGCTGAACTGCAAGCCATGAGCCGCAAGGCGATGACCATGGCAGAGTGGATTCGAAAGCTCGACGAACTTCTGCGTGTTTCCGAGCGCGACATCCTTACTCATGCCGGGAAGGCCAGCAACGATGCGGCGCTGAAAACGGCGCACCTGGAATACGAGAAGTACCGGCAGGCGCTGCTTAATGCGCCCAGCGCGGTGGAGCGACATTTTGCTGAGGCGATTAGCAAGACGAAACGGCTGGCGAAAGAGAAGAAAAAAGGGCGAAGCTGATTTTTCCGGATTTTGCTCGGATTCAAGTACCGATGACCTCGCCATACGAGCAGAGGTCAGTAGTCCGGTTGCTTACAACGCTGGATGATGCGATTGACGCAGCTGAGAAGGTGGTTCGCAACGCCACGCAATGAAAAAATGCTCTCTCAGATAAGAAGCGCCGATGCTCCACCGGTCTTCCTAAGCAGTAAAAATCACCCGCGGCACCCGCACCGATCTCGCGCGATGCGTCCCATGCGCAGGCAGCATGACGGTCTCGGTGATCTTCTCATCGAGCGTCGCCCGCGCATCCGTTGATGCGATGCGCATGTAGCCGACCAACTCGGCAAGACCTTGTTCAGGTGGAAATCGCGCGGCGACTTCCGCCAGCGTCGTCTGAGCGCGGCCGCGCAACATCTCGTCGATGTGCGCACGGAGTTTTTCCTCGTCGATGCGGGACTGTGCGAACAATGCCGCGAGATCGAGGTCTGCTTCGCCTTCCGCGATGTCGCCTGCGTCGATCACCGGGCGCCGAGTGGGTCGATACAACGTCCGGCCCATCGGTACATCGATTTCCGGCACGAGCGCATCGATCGCAGCGAAGGCGGCTGTTGTCGGCGGGGACGCTTTCAATCGGATTGCATGCGTTTCGATCGTTCGCGCAAGCTCGACGATGCGCCGGTTCTCCAGATGCGCCTGCTCATCGAGGTAGCGGCGCAGTTGCTCGACCAAACGTGCCACCGTCTGATGCGCCTGCTCACCGGCTTCAAGCAGCGCAAACGGAAAGCGGCGTACCGCATCGGCGCGTTCCCGATCATCACCGACCAACTCGCGTACCGTGGGAAGCGCGTGGATGCTGTCGAGCCATCCGTGCAACTCGTCCTGGCGCGTTCCTGACATGAGAAATGCCCAGAACGCCTCGAAGCTCTTGCCTTGGTCGGACTGGCGAATGTGATCGGTCTCGCCGAACAACTCGTCGAGGAGCGCCCCCTTCTTTTGCGTGCTGATGGCGATGCGCTCGCGCGTATGCCCGTCGAGGCGACGGAAATTCTCTTCCACTTGCCGGAAGTCGCCGAGCAGGCGTCGCGCGGTCTCTTCGATCTGCGCATAGCGTTCGCGGATGCGCGTGGCATCCATCGGTCCGGACTGCCCGCTTCGCACACGCTCGATTTCGCGCTCGATTTCGTCCCGGCGCCGTTCGAGATCGGCGATCCGCGTGCGCGGGTCGGCTTCACCGCCGATGGAAAGATCGCGCAGCAGGTCGAACAGTGCGAGCAGGCGCGATTCGGTACCGACGAAGGGCGGCGGGAACAGCGATTTCACCCATTCGAGCGCTTTCTCCGTCGCCGGGGTCAGGTCGAACGCTGCCTCCGCACCCGAGGCAGGATAGTACTTGCGAAGGAAGCCGCGTTCCGGTCCGGCCCAATCGTCCAAGTATTGGCGACCCGACTTCGGATATCGATCGGCGCCATGACGCTCCCGAAGATCGGCAAGAAAACCATCGAGCGCCGCGACCAATTCGGCGGCCGGCATGCCCCGACGATTCGGCCGCACGAACACGGCATCGCAGAACGCGAGCACGGCCGCGGCGTGATCGGCACCAAGAAGGCGCCAGGCCGCATGGTTCTGGCGCAGGTGCTCGAGGGCGTCGTACTCGATCACTCCAGCTTTGCCCCCGATATCTTCACGACCTCGGCCCAGCGCTTCAACTCCGATCGGATCAGTGCACCGAATTCTTCGGGCGTACCGCCGGCCGGATCATCCCCTATGCTGGCGAAGCGCTCTTTGAAGACCGCTGAGCGAATCGCTTCGTTGGACGCCGCGTTGAGCCGATCGATGATAGGACGTGGAATGCCCGCCGGGCCGACCACACCGCTCCAGGTCGGTGCATCGTACCCGGGCACGCCGGCCTCGGCGATCGTCGGGATGTCCGGGAACGCGGGTGATCGCCGCGAGCCGCTTACGGCGAGCGATCGCACTTTGCCCGAGCGCGCATGCGGCGAGATCGAGTTCAAGCTCTCGAACATCACCTGCACATTGCCCGCGATGAGATCGCTGATCGCCATCGCGCCGCCCTTATAGGGGATGTGGACCATTTCCACGCCGGCCATGTGCTTGAAGAGCTCTGCCGACACATGGCCGGGCGACCCTGCCGCCGATGATGCATTCGACAACTTGCCCGGATGTTTCTTCGCGTAGTCGATCAATTCCTTGACCGAGTTGACCGGCAGATGGGGCGAGACCGCGAGAAGCAGGTGCCCGCGCGAGAGGATCATGATCGGCTGGAAGTCGCGCTCGATGTTGTAGGGAATCTTCGCCAGCATGTTGGGGGCAATCACCAGCGCGCCGATGGGGCCCAGGCCAAGCGTGTAGCCGTCGGGCGCGGCCTTCGCGACGACATCCAAGCCGATCGTGAAGCCACCGCCGGGACGATTCTCGATCACCAGTTGCGTGTTGAGAACTTTTCCGACCTCGCTCGCATAGAGCCGGGCGATCGTGTCCGTCGCACTTCCCGCAGCCTGCGGCACGATCAGGCGAATCGGCTTTTCAGGAAACTGCGCGATGCACGGACCAGCGCCGATCAGCCCCGCGACGACGTAAGTCATTCCGATTCGCGTAATCCGCATTGATGCTTCCTTTTCCGTTATCGAGTTTGGGTGAGTGTTACTCGGGCTTGATGGCCGCATCGCGGATCATTTGTCCCCAGCGCACGACTTCGCTTTGCACATAGCTGGTAAAGCGTTCGGTCGACGAGACGACCGGCTCACCGCCGTCTCGTCGCAGGCGCTCGGCGAATTCAGGCTCCTCGATGATCCGCACCATTTCGGTGTTCAAGCGTTGGACGATGGTGCCCGGCGTGCCGGCCGGTACTGACATGCCGAGCCACGACACGACCTCATAGCCGGGTACGCCCGCCTCCGCGATCGTGGGAATGTCGGGCACGGCACGCAGGCGCTCTTTGCTGGTGATGCCAAGCGGGCGGATCTTGCCCGCGTTGATGTGCGGCAGGGAGGCGGATACGCCGACGAATGTCGCGTCGATCTGCCCGCTCATCACATCGACGAGCGCAGGCGCCTGGCCCTTGTAGGGAACGTGGACCACATCGATACCGGCCATCGCCTTGAGCGTTTCGCCCGACACATGCGCGCCGCCGCCTGTTCCCGCCGATCCATAGGTTAGACGGCCGGGATTCGCCTTGGCGTGCGCGATGAATTCGGCGAGCGTACGCCACGGATTCTTCGGGTTGACGACCAGCAACGTGGGATAGGCGACTATGTTGGTGATATGCGCAAAGTCCTTCATCACATCGTACCCGGGCTTGGCGTACAGCGTCATGTTGGCGGCTTGTGTCGAGGTCATCATGAACAGCGTGTAACCATCGGGCGCTGCGCGCGCGACGGCTACCGCTGCGATGTTGCCGCCGCCGCCCGGCCGGTTCTCGACGAGGATCTGCTGCCCCAGGCGTTCGGAGAGCTTCTGCCCAATCAGGCGCGCGAGAATGTCGGCCGGGCCGCCCGGTGCATAGCTGACCGCGAAACGGATCGGGCGATCAGGATACGATTGAGCGCGCGCGTTCGGATTTGCAAACGTCAGAAAGATCGCCAATGCGGCGACCAGCTTCACCAACGCTTTAGGGTAGCCGTACGGGTGAAGGTAAATCCGGCGGGTGTGATCGTGCATCGGGTGGCTTCCTTTTTTCTCGAGCCTCGTTGAATGCGACAATGTACCTCTCGCGGCAACCATCCGTGTACGCTGACATGATCATCGATCACGCACCATCCATGAACCGACGCTCGGCACAACGACTGTCCGATGTATTGATCAAGGTGAGCCGCGCCGGCGTACTGCGTTATTTTCGCGAGATCAAGCTCGTTCCATGAAGGGGGAAACGCGTATGTCGCGCGTACTTGGACTGCTGGCAGTGTGTCTTGGGGTCACCGCGTGTGCCGCCGCATTCGCGCAAGCGTATCCCGCGAAGCCGGTGCGCCTTATCGTGCCCTTCGTGCCGGGTGGCGCGGTGGACATCACCGCGCGAACGATCGCCGCGGGCCTGTCCGAGGAAATGGGCGGCAATGTGATCGTCGAGAATAGGGTCGGCGCGGGCGGCACGATCGGGGCTGATCTTGTGGCGAAATCGCCACCCGACGGCTACACATTCCTGATGGGCTCGAATAGCACGGTGAGCATGGCGCCCAGCCTCTTTCCGAAGAATCCGTATGACCCGATCCGCGATTTCGCACCGGTCAGCCTGATCAACACGACACCGTTCGTCCTGGTTGTGCGCGCATCGCTCGATGCACGTTCACTCGATGCGTTCACGGCGTTTGCCAGAACAAAGCCCGGTCATTTGACGATGGGCTCCGGTGGCACCGGCAGTTCGAGTCATCTCGTCGGCGAGCTGTTCCAGATGATGACCGGTACAAAAATCACCCACGTTCCGTACAAGGGAAGCGGTCAGGCCGGGGTCGACCTCATCGCCGGTCAGATCGACTTGCTGTTCGACCAATTGGCTTCCTCGACCAACAATATACGATCGGGCAAGATTCGCGCGATCGCGGTCGCATCGAAGACACGCTCAGCGGCGATTCCGGACGTGCCGACGATGGCCGAAGCGGGCCTCGCGAATTTCGAAGTGACCAATATCATTGGTATTCTTGCTCCCGCGCAGACACCTGCCGAGATCATCGAAAAGGTCAATGCCGCAATTCGCAACGTGCTCGCGCGCGCCGTGGTCAAGGAGCGATTCGCCGCGATCGGCGTCGAGACATCACCCAGCACGCCGGGCGATTTCAGTGCGTACATCAAGGAAGACCTCGCGAAATGGGCGAAGGTGGTGAAAGAGGCGGGGATCAAGGTAGAGTGAGCACGATTCGGTCGTTCAGAAACCAAAACCACTAGGAGCAACGCGTCGATGGATGTCTGGTTTCAATGCGAAATTCCGTATCCCTTCGTGCCGCAGGAGGTGCTCGATCGCGCGGACTCCGTCCGCGGCAGTTTGCCGAACAAGTATTGCGATCCGGTCGTGGCGGCCAAGCTCTTCGAAGAGACGCTCGATGAGTTCATGCTGTGCGATGACGTAGGCATCAACGTCGTTGCCATCGAACATCACGCGGGTATCAACTCGCTGCTCGGCGCGAATCCGCTGCTGCTCGGAATTCTCGCGCGCCAGATGCGCAAGGTCCGCATTCTCACGTTGGGCACCTTGGTCACCTTGCGACCCGACCCGGTGCGTATCGCGGAGGAATATGCGACCGCCGATGTCATCTCGCGTGGACGCCTCGAGATTGGCTATGTGAAATCAGGCGGCAGCGAAATGGCCTCGAACAATGTGAGCGCCATCGACAACGGCGAGCGGTACTGGGAGGCCATTGATCTCATCACGAAATCGCTCACGCACCAGGAGGGCCCGTTCAGTTGGGAAGGGAAGCACTTCACCCATCGCCATGTGAACATCTGGCCACGCCCTTACCAGCAACCGCATCCACGCATGTGGTGCGCGACCGGCGACCCCTCGACCGCGGCCGAAGTCGGCCGGCGCGGCATGGTCAACATTCTCGTACTGCGCGGACCCGAGGGCACGAAGCACGCGTTCGCCGCGAACCGCAAGGCGCGCGCGGAGGCCGGGCTGCCCAAGTCGACCACCGATGTGTTCGGGTATGCCGCATTGGTGGCAGTGGGCGACACCCATGAAGAAGGCGTGCGGGTCGGCAGCAAGCTCCTCTGGTTTCTGAATACGAGTCTCAGGTCAGCGCCGCAGTTCGGCAAGTTTCTGCCCGGCGTCGCGCCACCGGAAGCCGCACCATCGATCTATCGGACCAAGCCGCGCGTCAAGGTGGCCGACATGAAGCCTGGGCAGGTGCCGGCAGCAATCGCGAACGCGGCGACGCTCATCGGCATTACTGCGGAACAGGCGATGCAGCGCGGTATCCTGTTTGCAGGCAGCCCCGACACCGTTTATCAGCAGATCATGGATTTCTACAATACCGTCGGTGGATTCGGGCATCTGGTGATGGTCGGCCGCTCCGGTTTCATGACGCATGAAGAAACCGTGAAAAGCATCAACCTGTTCGCGAAGCACGTGTCGCCCCGTCTGCGTGAAATCGGGACGGTGACAGCGGGGTTGAATCAGTAGAATCCGCGCAAACGATCAGATGGAACCACCAAGACACGAAGACACCAAGGGTCTGGCCCGGTAGCGAGGCCGTTTCGACGCTTCCTTGGTGTCTTCGTGCCTTGGTGGTTCAACCTATCTTTGCGTGCGCCACGAAAATTGCGGCGCATAACCGATGAGCCGTCGCGCCTTGTCGCTCGATTGCAGCGACTCGAACTCACCCAGCGCGCGCGTGATTCGTACGTTCGGGAAGCACTCGGCCATCAGATCGCGGCTCGTTCGCGTCATGACCGTATCAGCGGCGGCAATGATGCAATGCTCCGCACCCTTGATCGGTGCCTCGAGTGCGAGGCGACAGGCCTGCCCCACATCGCGGCTGTCGACATAGCTCCAAAGATTCCATTTCCGGATGTTCGCGTCGGCATGCCAGCCGGCGAACATTCCGTACTCGCTCGGATCGATGACATTCGAGATGCGAAAGCCGATGAATGTCGTATCGGGATTCCATCGATGCATCTGGCGTGCCATCTCCTCCGAGAGCGACTTCGCGAGCGCGTAGCTGTTCTCGGGGACGTTCGGATGCTCTTCGGTGATGGGCGCGAATGCGGGGGGTACACGCGTCAGGGGTAGACCGAAGATCGTTTCGCTCGAGGCCCAGACCACGCGCTTCAGGCCAAACAGGGTCGCTGCGCTGAAGACGTTGTAGGTCGTCATCAGGTTGTTCTGGAAGGTCGTCACGTCGGGCGCCAATCCCGGTGCGGGAATCCCCGCCATATGGATCACCGCATCCGCCGTCTCGAACGGGCGCCTGCGCTCAACCGTGCCTGCCGCGCGACGAAGCGCGTCGACCGCCTGTCCCATATCATTGAGATCAGCCTTCAGGAAGTGGCAAAGCGGGTCGGCGCTTGGCACGAGATCGATATTGATGACGCTGTAGCCGTGCCCGATCAAATCGCGAATGAGCGCGCGCCCGACTTTGCCGCTGCCGCCGGTGACGACGATTTTCTTCATGGGATGATGCTCTCCAGGGTCATGCTATACAGGGCTACCATTCACCGATCATTCTAGCCGCACCCTTTCAATCCCCACGAAATCCCCACCACGCCATGATGAACGCATTGCCATGAGCGAAACGCCCCCCTGGATCGACCCCGAGCTCGTTCGGCTAGGCGAAGAAATGAAGCGCCGTGGTCTGGCCACCCTGAGTCCCGCGACCGCGCCCCTTGCCGAATGCCGTTCGATGCTCGATCGGATCGGTGTATTTTTGAACGAGGGATCGATGCCGCTGGCGCGCGAGCGCAATCTCTCGATCACCGGCCCGCACGGCATGATTCCGTGCCGACTCTATATGCCCGATGGTGTGACGAAGCCGCCGCTCCTCGTCTATGCGCATGGCGGCAGTTTCGCGCTCGGCACGCTGACTGCGTGGGACGCGATGCTGCGCGAGCTCGTGCGCCAAAGCGGCATCGCGGTGCTATCGGTCGCGTATCGGCTCGCTCCTGAGCATCGTTTTCCGATCGGCTTCGACGAGGTGCTTGCGACGATCCGGTATTTTGCCGCGGAAGGCGCATCCCTTGGGATCGATCCGAAACGCATGGCTGCCGGCGGCGACTCGGCCGGCGCGAATCTCGCGTTAGGCGCCGCGCTCGGATTGCGCGACGCCGGGCGTTCTCCGCTTTCCTTCCTGTTGCTGGTCTATGGCGCGTATTCCACCGAGGGCGACACCGATTCGTGGGAGCGCTTCGGCACCGGCACCTACGGCCTGTCCCGCACGCAATTGCAGTGGATCTGGGACCACTATCTTACGTCGCCCGAACAGCGCGGCGATTGGCGCGTGGGTCCGCTACGTGCACCGATGAATGATCTGCCGCCCGCGCATTTGATCGTTGGGACGCTCGACCCGTTGCTGGACGATAGCCACGCGTTGGCACGCCGCCTCGACGAGGCCGGTGTGCCAAATTCGCTCACACTCTACCAAGGTCTCACCCATGGATTCATTCGCTATGGCAGGCTGATCGGCACGGCGCGTCGCGCCGTCAGCGAGTGTGCGGAGGCACTTTCGAAGGCGTTGCTGCGCCCGAGCTGAGTTCGCCGCGAACCTCGATACAGTCGTCGCCGCCCATCTCGAAGTCGCGACAAATCGTCGGGCGATGCGAATAGATTCGGCAGCGAAATGTCGTTCGATCGAGCGCTGCGCAGAGCCCATCGTCGAGGCGCTTCATCACCCAGCCGCCCCATTGATCCTGCTCGGTAAGGTTCGGCTCGATCTCGTCTTCGGCCATCAGCATCACTTCCAGACGGCAGCAACAGGCGCGGCATGTATTGCAGGTGATACGACCCTTATCGCTGGAGAAAACTGGGTTTGTCGGCACGTTCGGCTTCGATCGATGTGACGGGAATATGCCCGAGCCAAACTATTCTTATACTCTCGGACATCCCACATTACCAATCCCGAGCGGCAAGGCCCATGAAGTTCCAGATGCACAAGAATTCGCTGTTCGCTGTTCTCCTGCGCTCGCCGTGGTGGATCAGCTTTGCGGTCGCCATTGCGCTGTTCGCGGTGGCGCGACTGTTTCTGCCGGACAAGTATGTCGTCTATGCGATGTTCTTTCCGCTGCCGTTTGTCGTGATCGGGTGCGTCGCGGCATGGAAGCAGTTGCAGGCGCCCAGCGCGACCCGCATCGCGGCGACCATCGACGCGGTACGCGGCATGTCCTGGGGTGACTTTTCAAGCGCGATCGAGCAAGCGTATGTCCGGGATGGTTTTACCGTCAACCGGTTGTCTGGTACCGAGGCCGACTTCGAGGTCATCAAGGCTGGGCGTATCGGGCTGGTGAGCTGCAAGCGCTGGAAGGTTGCGCGCACCGGGATCGAGCCGTTGCGCGAACTGTATGCCGCGCGGCGCGCGCGCGAGGCGCACGAATGCACCTATGTCGCGGTCGGCGAGATTTCCGCGAATGCGCTCGCCTTCGCGAAAGAGAAAAACATTCGCTTGCTCCACGATGTGGAGCTCGCGCGACTACTGCCCGGGATCGCGCGTGCGGCGAAGTGATTCGGCTTACGGTAGCGAAAGCAACGGTTCCACCCCCGGCGCAAGTTGCTGATCGAATACCGTGAGCATGACCGCGGTTGCAGAATAGGCACCCATGATCGCTGTGATGCTGACCACGCCTTTTTTTCCGAACAGCCGCTCGGCTTCGGCGTACGTTGCCGAGCTGACCTTCCGATCGCGGAAAACCTCGCGTCCCATGCGAATGATCGCTGCTTCTTTCTCGCCAAGGCCCTCGATGGGCTTGCGATGCTTCACGGCGTCGATCGCACGCGGATCCAGCCCGGCCTTACGGGCTTCCGGTTCATGCACCGTCCATTCGAATTGCTGGCTCACCTCGCGTGCCACCACCAGGATCGCAAGCTCGGTCAGTGCCGGGCCCAGGTCCTGTTCCGTGCGCAGCACCCGGTTGTAAGCGCGGTGCGGTTCGGCAAGCCTCGGGTTGTGCAGCATGATGCCGCCCGGGCCTTGCAGTCCGGCGATCGAGACGGCTGAGCGCGTGGTCACTTCGTCGTACATGCGCCGGCCTTGATCATCGAGCGCATCGCGATTGACGACCGGAAGGCGGTTTCGTGATTCCGGATGGATATCGGCGGGATAGGTCATGTTGGGGTTATCCGTGGTGACGACAATCGGTAAGCCTTGCTTGCGGTACCGCTGAACAGCGCCTGTTTCTCCGATCCGCTTGCGCCTGACGCGACGCGCTTGAACGCGTTCCACAACACAGCGTAGCTGCAACTGCCCTTATCGACGGGGAAATTGCTTTCGAACATGCACCGTTCGGCGCCGAAGGCCTCGATGCAGGATTCGAAGTAGGGTCGCCAGGACGCTGCCAACGACTGCGATGAAGGCGGCCGTTCGCCGGTCGCAAAATCGAAACCAAACATTCGCATTCCCATGCCGCCAAGCTTGATGAAGACGTTCGGGCAGCATGCCACTTCTTTGATGCGGGTACGCCAGTCGGCGAGCACTTCGTCCCGCTTCCCGGCATAGGGGCCGATCCCGATCGCGCCACCGGTATGGTTGAGCACGATCGTCGTCTCGGGGAAGGCTTGCGCGAGCGCGACCAGTTCGGGCAACTGCGTGTGATACATCCACGCGTCGAACGAGAGGCCAAGCGGTGCAAGCTGGGCGAACCCCGCGCGGAACATAGGATCGGCCAGGACGTGCGGTGGCGGATTGGCCAACGAGCCGCGTGCCGCCGGATCCACATGCCAGGCGGAGATGTAGCGCACACCGCGAAAGCGACCGCCGCCCGCCAGGCTATGCGCCTCGAGGACCGGCTTCACGCGTTCGCCAAGACAAAGATCGGCGTGACCAACGATGCCGGCACAGAGCGCGCGCTCGCCGTACGCCCCGCTTGCGCTCATCGCCGCCGCGCCGTTAAAAAATTCCGTCTCGCCGAGCGGTTGGGACGCCGCGGGGCCGTGCTGCCGGTACATCGCTCCACATTCAATGACTACCGTCGCGCATATCTTGTGGCCCACCGCAACGTCATTGAGCAGATCGAGAAACAAGTATCGATTGTCCGGGCGATCCCAGAGATGGTGATGCGGATCGACGATCGGCAAGTCGGGCTCGATGATCTCTTCCTGGTGCAAGGCAAGCCATGCAGGCCGGATCGGCAGATGGGTCGAATGCGATCGGGTAGCGGTGTACATCGTGTTGGCTCGCCTAGTGAATCGATGCTGCCGCGAGAATAGCGCATTGCCGTACCGGTCCTGCGGTGGGGCAAACTTTGTGCCGCAGGACTAGAATCGCTGTCGATCGGCGTCACAGCCGGCAATCCACCAGAGGAGACGACCCATGACGCAACCATCCAAGGGCGTGGCGAAAAGTCTGTTCGCATCCGCCGCTTTCGTCTTTGCCGCATCGAGTGTCTCGACCGTCCTCGCGCAGGGCAAAGAGCTCACGATGGGGAATGTCAATCCGCCCAAGCACGGAACCTCCATCGCGGCCCAGCAGTTCCTCGACAAGCTTGCCGAGCTGTCCGGCGGCAAGTTGAAGACGATCCATCATCATTCCGGTGCACTCGGCGGTGAGCGTGAGGTGGCGCAGCAGGTGCAACTCGGCTCGGTCGATTTCGCACCGGTTACCACCGCGCCACTCTCGACCTTGATTCCGGAGATGTCGGTGTTCCAGTTGCCGTACATCTTTCGCGACTACGACCATGTCTTCAAGGCGCTCGATGGCACCGACACCCTGCAAAAGTATTACGACGCGGTGCTCGACAAGCGCGGAATAAAGCTGGTCGGCTTCATCGCCGCAGGCTATCGGGGCATCTACGGTCATGCACCGATCAATAGCCTGGCCGATGTCAAAGGAAAGAAGATCCGCGTGCAGGAAGACAAGATCCTGGTGCAGACGTTCAAGGCGCTCGGGATGATTTCCACGCCGATCGCCTTTCCTGAGGTGGCGACGTCGCTGCAAACGAAGGTGATCGATTTCGCCGAGGGCGGCATCAACACCTACTATCACAACAAGTTCTACGACGTGGTCAAGAACGTTGCCGATGTCCGCCATACCCATCAGGCGGTCGGGCTG
Source organism: Burkholderiales bacterium (assembly GCA_046160305.1). GTDB lineage: Bacteria > Pseudomonadota > Gammaproteobacteria > Burkholderiales > SG8-39 > SHXR01. The sequence goes on along the minus strand of JBJXGX010000007.1, from coordinate 4,727 downwards.
ATCATGTCGAAGGCGTCGTACCAGAAGCAGGACGCCGCGGGCAAGAAAGCGATCGCCGATGCGTGGGCGCATGCGCGCGCGTTCAATCGAAAGTTCATCCTCGATGAGGACACGTCGATCCAGGATCTGGTGCGCGCCAAGGGTGCCACTATCACCAAGCCCGATGCCGCGCCATTCCGTCAAGCCACCATGAGCGTGTACGAAGAGTTCTACGGAACGCCGGCGGGCAAGGATGCGCGCAAGATGGTGGACTACATCCTCGCCGTGAAGTAACGGCATGGCTTCGCATGGAGGGGAGCCCGCCGGCGGCATCTGGCACAACCTGTACGAAGGCCTTGGTTACCTCGGTGGCCTGATCCTCGCGATCATGGCGTTCGCGGTGTTCCTGCAGGTGGTGCTGCGCTACATCGGCTGGAATCCGTTCGACGGCCTCGAGGAAGTGCCGCGTTATCTCTTCGTGTGGCTGGTCATGATCGGCGCGGCCGCGGCCATGTATCGGGGCGAGCACACCGCGCTCTCCTACTTTCGCGACAAACTGGGCCCGCGCAGCCGCGCTCTCTCGATGGTGATCGTCGATCTCGCCGGCATCGCGATGTTCGTTACGTTCATCCAGCTTTCGTTCGTTCTCGTGCCGAACGCGCGGTTCCAGACGAGCGCCGGTCTTGGCCTCACGCTCGACTACGTCTATGCGGCGGTGCCGGTCGGCGCGGCATTGATCATATTGCCTATGCTTCGTAACCTGTTCACCCAATTGCGCGCGCTATGGCAGAGACCCTCCTGATCATTTTTATCCTGTTCGTCGTGATCGGCATGCCGATCGGGATTGCGTTGGGCGTGGGCGCGTTAGGTGCCGCGCTGTTTTTCCCGGCGCTCAATCCGATCATCGTGCCGTCCCGTTTCGTCGGATTGCTGTCGGATTCGTTCCTCTTGCTGTCGGCACCGTTGTTCATTCTCGCCGGCAACCTCGCGGCGCGCGGCGGGGTCGCGCGCGCCATCATCGATCTCGCCACTGCATTGGTTGGTCGATTCCGCGGCGGACTGGCGTATGTGAACGTCGTGGACAGCATGATCTTCGGCGGCATCTCAGGTTCCGCGGTTGCCGATGTTTCGGCGCTCGGCACGTTTCTGATTCCGCAGATGGAGCGAAAGGGCTACGACCGCGACTTTGCGACCGCGCTTACGATCAGTACGGCAATAATGGCGCCGATCATTCCGCCGTCGATCATTGCCGTTATCTACGCCTGGATGGCGGATGAATCGGTGGCTGCGATCTTCGCGGCGGGGTATATACCGGGACTCCTTGTCGGGCTTGGCATGTCCGTGCCGATATTCGTCATGGCCCGCCAGCGCAACTACCCGAGAGAGAAGCCGCCGACGATTCGCGAGTTCGGCGTGGTGCTGAAGAACGCGCTGCCGGCGCTGATGATTCCGATCATCATCATGGGCGGCATCCTGCTCGGCCTGTTCACCCCCACCGAGGCTGCGGCGGTGGCCGTGGTCTACGCCCTGATCGTGCCGCCATTCTTCTATAAGGAGCCATCGTGGCGTGAGCTACCCAGGATCTTCGCGGATTCTGCGCGGCTGTCCGGCGTGATTGGGCTGATCATCGGGCTGGTTGGCGCGTTCGGCTGGGTGCTGACCTACTCCAAATTTCCGCTATTCGTGGCCGAAGCAATCGGCAATGTCGCGCCCACCTGGTACCTCTTCATGGTGCTGGTGATCGCGCTTTATATCGCGCTTGGCACCTTCCTCACGCCCTCGGAGATCATTCTGATTACGGTGCCGGTGCTGTTGCCGGGTGCCGTCGCGGTCGGCATCCATCCGATTCATTTCGGCATGGTGTGCGTGATCGCTTCTGCCGTTGGCCACATCACGCCGCCGGTCGGGTTATGTCTATTCGTGGGCATGTCGATCAGCGGTCTGCCGATGGAAAAGCTGATGCGCCCGCTGGTGCCGTTCCTCTGCGCGATCATCGCGGTGCTGCTCGTGGTCGCGTTCATTCCAGAGACCACGCTTTACTTGCCGCGGGCGTTTGGGTTTATCAAGTAGTCAGGAATCTGCGCAGGGCTGCGCAGATTCCTTTGCAAGATCTGACGCTGCTGGGCGAGAAGTTCAGCCTCTTCAGCGGCGTCTTCGGCGCCTCCGACGAGGATCGTGTCGATAGCGGCGCCTCACTCGACCAGCTCATCGACCGGCTCGAGCACCGGACCACCACGTATGCCCTGTTCACGATCCGGTAGACGGTCAAGTGACCCAGCACGACGATGCGAGCACACGCCGAGCTCGGAAGGATGGCGACGCCCGTCGCTTCCTAGTACACTTCTGAGTAATGGACCTTCTCGACGCACTCCGCCGACCCGAAGGCAAGACACTCGAGTTCAAGCGCGACTTGTCGTCGCCCGAGGGACTCCTGCGCACGGTCGTGGCCTTCGCCAACACGGCTGGCGGTACCGTTCTCGTCGGCGTCGAGGACGGGACTCGGCATGTCCGGGGGATTGCCGATCCGCTGGCTCTTGAGGAGCGACTCGCCAACCTGATCAGCGACTCCATCACACCGCGTCTGCTGCCCGATCTCGAGGTCCTCACCTACCGCAAGACCCACGTCGTTGCGGTGCAGGTATTCCCCAGCTCAACGCGTCCTCACCATCTCACGAAGGCGGGCCGGTCCGCGGGAACCTACGTGCGAGTGGGCTCGACCAACCGAAGGGCCGATGATGCGCTCATCGCCGAGATGCAGCGGTTCGCGCAGGGCGAGGCATTCGACGAGCGCGCGATGCCCGCGCTCGACTCTGAAGCGATCGACTTCCGAGTGGCTTCCGAGTCGTTTGCCACTGTCCGGCGGCTGGGGCGGCGGGATCTGGAGACCCTCCGACTGATGACCGGTCATCAGGGGCGCAAAGTGCCCACCGCGGGCGGAATCATCCTTTTCGGGACCGATCGGCTGCGTCACTTTCCAGATGCCTGGATTCAGGTCGGCCGATTCAGCGGCACCGATCGCGCGGTGATCGGGGATCACGCCAAGCTCACAGGCCCGTTGCTGCAGGGAATCGACGCGGCCATCGCGTTCGTGGAGAAGCACTCCACACGCGGTGTGGATGTCGGGCGACTGCGTGGCATCGAACGCTGGTCGTTGCCGCCGGCGGCGGTGCGCGAGGCTGTGATCAACGCGGTGGCCCACGCCGACTATTCCCAGCGCGGGGCACCGATTCGCGTGGCCCTGTTCGATGACCGGCTAGAGGTCGAGAGCCCAGGACTCCTCCCCTTCGGTCTCACAGTTGCCGACCTTCCCCTCGGCGTCTCAAAGCTGCGCAATCGCGTGATCGGACGGGTATTCCACGAACTTGGCTTGGTGGAGCAATGGGGCAGCGGTGTGCAGCGAATGATTGCGGCCTGCCGTGATGCAGGACTCGCCGCCCCGGTGCTCGAGGAGATCGGAATTCGCTTCCGCGTAACCCTGCGCACTGCGCAGGTCAAGTCGGTGTCGCTTGATGCGACCGATCGTGCCATCGTTGCCCTCGTCCGTGTGCCTGAAGGACTCGCGACCCGAGAGATCGCGGGCAGCATCGGACTCACCCCGCGCGCCACACGCACGCGACTCGCCGGCCTTGTTGCCCTTGGGTTGGTGCACGAAATAGGCACGGGCCCGCAGGATCCCAAACGCCGCTATTTTTCGACGGAAGCCCAATGAGCCGGAACTACGAAAAGCTGAAAACCTTGGTCGGTCATTCGCCATCCTCGGGCGTCGCAGCAGGAGAGATGAAATCCTTTCGGGACTCAACGAAGTCCAGATGCTGAATCCCCTTTCGCATAGCGAGCGCTATCGATAAGCCGAAATAATATGCGTACGCATCGGGTAGGCAAGACGTCCACCTATGACGTGGGGTGCGAGCGCCGCGCTCACCTCTCGGTAAAACCGTTGGAGCGGAAGGGCTACGACCGCGACTTCGCCACTGCGCTCACGATAAGCACCGCCATCCTCGCGCCGATCATTCCGCCGTCGATCATCGCCGTTATCTACGCCTGGATGGCGGATGAATCGGTGGCTGCGATCTTCGCCGCGGGGTACATACCGGGGCTGCTGGTCGGGCTGGGTATGTCCGTGCCGATCTTCATCATGGCTCGACAGCGCAACTATCCGAAAGAGAAGCCCCCGACCATTCGCGAGTTCGGCGTCGTGCTCAAGAACGCGCTGCCAGCGCTGATGATTCCAATCATCATCATGGGCGGCATCCTGCTCGGCCTGTTCACACCCACCGAGGCTGCTGCGGTGGCCGTGGTGTACGCCCTGATCGTGCCGCCATTCTTTTATAAGGAGCCATCGTGGCGTGAGCTGCCCAGGATTTTCGCGGATTCTGCGCGGCTGTCCGGCGTGATCGGGCTGATCATCGGGCTGGTGTGCTTGATCGCGTCCGCAGTCGGCCATATCACGCCACCGGTGGGGTTGTGCCTCTTCGTTGGCATGTCGATCAGCGGCCTGCCAATGGAAAAGCTGATGCGCCCGCTGGTGCCGTTCCTGTGCGCGATCATCGCGGTACTGCTCGTTGTTGCATTCATTCCAGAGACCACGCTGTATCTGCCGCGAGCGTTTGGATTTATCAAGTAGCTAGAAATCTGCGTCGTACCTCCGCAGATTTCTTTACAAGATCTGAGGGCCGATTCTCCCGATCATTGGCTTCTTTGCATCGAATCGGGCGAGGTGACTACTGCTGTTTTTGTCATGCCAAGAC
>JBJXGX010000006.1:0-9852 GCA_046160305.1 Burkholderiales bacterium | reverse complement strand
TGGTTCCATGGTCTCCGGGGCGCTTGGCGGCGTCGGCATCAACACCTCGACCCCGTCGGTAGGGCTCGCCACGGCCACCGGCGTCGCGAGCCGCACGGTCGCCTATGCGGTGGGCGCGATTTTCCTCTTTTTCTCACTGACGCCCAAGATCGGAGCGCTGCTCGCGATCATGCCGCGTGCGGTGATGGCCTCGGCGCTGCTATTTGCATCCTCCTTTATTGTCATCAACGGGCTGCAGGTGGTGACCTCACGATTGCTCGATGCCCGCCGCACCATCGTGATCGGCATCGGCCTCATCGCCGGGGCCGCCGTCGAGGCCGTGCCTGCGGTCGTGGCAGGGGCCACGGGTGGGTTCAAGTCGATCGTCGGTTCGTCGCTCGTCTTCGGGACCTTGGTCGCGTTCCTGCTCAACATGGTGTTCCGGATCGGCGTTCGCCGAAAGGTGGCGCTTAGCATCGACCCCGCCGCCTACGATCCGATCCAGGTAGACGAATTCCTGCGAAAGCAGGGAGCAACCTGGGGGGCACGCCCGGATGTGGTCGTGCGGGCGATCTTCGGCGTGAACCAGCTCGTCGAAGCGGTGATCGAGCATGTACGCCCATCGGGGAATCTCGAATTGCAGGCGAGTTTCGACGAGTTCAATCTGGACGTGCGCGTACGCTACGAGGGCACCGCGCTCGAATTTCCGGAGAATCGCCCCAGCCTGGACAGCATCCAGCAGTCCGACGACGGCGCGCGGCAGCTCGCCGGGTTCTTGCTCCGGCGCAATGCCGATCGGCTGCGCGCCGAACAGGACGGTCCGCGCGCGCTCGTCTGGTTCCACTTCGATCACTAATCAATAATGGGGGACAGACCACGTTTTCCAATTTAAAACGTGGTCTGTCCCCTATTACTATTCTGGGAACACGCGAAGAGTGCACCGCGCGGCTGATGGCAGGCCCGAAAGCCGCATAGGGCGGCCGGTCTTCGCGACTCTGGGAGGGTTGTCCGCATGATTTTGCACTCCACTATGCCCTCCGAATGCACGCTCTACCCGGCCCGCAGTGGGCCGCGATGAGAAAGCCTCCCGATCTTCTCTACGGGGTCGACGAACGCCCGCCGCTGGCGGTCACCCTGCTTAGCGCCCTGCAGCATGTCGGCGTGATCTCTATCTTTCTGATCTACCCGGTGGTCGTGTTCCGCAGCGCGGGCGCGGACACCGACACGATCACCGCGCTGTTGGCGGTCGGATTCTGCGTGCTCGGCATCGCCACCCTCCTGCAGGCCTCGTCCCGCGGCCCGATCGGGGGCGGCTACATGTGCCCTGCAACCTTCACGGCAACCTACCTCGCCCCCTCGGTGCTGGCGGCCAAGACCGGGGGCCTGTCGCTCGTGTTCGGCATGACCATTGTGGCCGGGCTGTTCGAAGTAGCGCTGGCGCGCGTACTTCACCGCCTGCGCGCATTCGTGCCGGTGGAAATCTCCGGCTTGGTCATACTGCTGATCGGATTCACCGCGGGGCTTGTGGCCGTGCGAGCGATGCTCGGTGATCCGTCCGATGCGCCCACTCGGCAGGAATGGATTGTCGCCACGGTCACGCTCGCCGTCACGGTGGGGCTGAACATCTGGGGCGGCGGGCTTGCGCGAATGCTATGCGCGCTGATCGGTATGGCCTGCGGCTATGTCGCGTCGTACTGGCTCGGTGTGCTGTCCATGGCGGGATTTGCGCCGGTGACTGCGGCCGCCTGGATCGCCCTGCCTGACCTGCGCCACGTCTCATGGTCCTTCGACATTGGCCTCATCGCCGCGTTTGGTATCGCGGCGCTCGCCGCGTCGATGAATGCGCTCGGCACCCTTACCGTGTGCCAGCGCACTACCGATGCGGACTGGGTGCGGCCTGACGGAGCGCGCAATTTTCGAGGGGTCCTGGCCGACGGCCTGGGTTCCGTTGTCTCTGGGGCCCTCGGTGGTGTCGGCATTACCACCTCGACCTCGGCGGTAGGGCTGGCCTCGGCCACCGGCGTCGCGAGCCGCGTGGTCGCCTATGCGGTGGGCGCGATTTTTTTTATTTTCTCGCTGACGCCTAAAATCGGGGCGCTGCTGGCGATCATGCCGCGTGCGGTGATGGCCTCGGCGCTACTCTTCGCCGCCTGCTTTATTGTCATCAACGGCCTGCAGGTCGTGACTTCCCGGCTGCTGGATGCGCGCCGCACGCTGGTGATCGGCATCGGCGTCATCGCCGGTGCCGCCGTCGAGGCCGTGCCTTCCGTGGCGGCAGGGGCGACGGATGGGTTCAGGCCCATCATCGGCTCGTCGCTGGTCTTCGGCACCCTGGTCGCGTTGCTGCTCAACATGGTGTTCCGGATCGGCGTTCGCCAAAAGGTGGCGCTCAGCATCGACCCCGCGGCCTACGATCCGATCCAGGTAGACGAATTCCTGCGAAAACAGGGCGCGACCTGGGGAGCACGCCCGGACGTGGTCGTGCGCGCGATCTTCGGCGTGAATCAGTTGGTCGAAGCGGTGATCGAGCACGCGAGCCCTTCGGGGAATCTTGAGCTGCAGGCGAGTTTCGACGAGTTCAATCTGGACGTGCGGGTGCGCTACGAGGGCACGGCGCTCGAATTTCCGCAGACCCGTCCCAGCCTGGCCAGCATCCAGCAATCGGAGGACGGCGCAAGACTGCTCGCCGGGTTCCTGCTCCGGCGCAATGCCGACCGGCTTCGCGCCGAGCAGGACGGTCCGCGCGCGCTCGTCTGGTTCCACTTCGATCACTGATCAACAATAGGGCCTGTCCCGAATGGCGCTCACTTGAGCCGTTTAGGGCTGAACCACGACGACACAACGGGCACAACGAACTCAACGAATCAGTCGTCGAGGCCGTCGCTCCGAAGAAGAGCATCCAAGGGCATTACTGCTCTCCTCAATCCTCCGTTCGCCCTGAGCCTGTCGAAGGGTAACGCAGGCGTGTCGACGCGTGCCGTAGTCCGCTCACGAATTCTCCAGCATTCACCCTTCGACAGGCTCAGGGTGAACGGTCAATCTCGCTAAGTTAGTGCCATGAGGGTCTGTCCCCTATTATTCCATGCGCCGACATCCGCCCCAGGATGGCGCCCCGGTTCAGGTACCGGCCGGCCAAGCGCGACAGCACATCGATGTTCATCATGACGCCGATGATTGAATGACGCGACATATTCGTCGCGCGCGACGACGAGATGCGCCGGATGCAGATGCGGATCACGCAGCGCTCGCGAATACCTCGCATAAAATCGCTGCGGTAAATCATGAGCGGGAGTCATCGGTGGAGCTTGTTGAGTCGCTCGGCGTATACGCGATCGTGAGCGAGTTGGGTCGCGGCACCACGGGCACGGTGTTCCGTGCCAAGGATCCGAACGTCGAGCGCGAGGTTGCGATCAAGATGCTGCTGCCGTCGTTTCCGGATGCGGTTCGCGAGCGCTATATGCGCGATGTGCGCGCCGCGTGCCGGCTCAACCACCGCAATATCGTCTCCATCTTCGATGTCGCCAAGCAGGACGGCATCGTCTATCTCGCCATGGAGCTGGTCGAAGGGCGCTCACTGCAGAAAATGCTGCGCGCGCCCGAGCGGATGACCTTCGACAAGGCGGCGGAAATCGCTGCCCAACTCGCCGAGGCGCTCGATTACGCGCACCGTCTTTCGGTCGTGCATCGCGACCTGAAGCCCGCCAATGTGATGTTCGATGCGGCCGGCCGCGTCAAGCTGACCGACTTCGTCGTCATCACGGCTACCGGCCGCGCCCAGGCCGGCGCGTCGATCGCTTCGCACCCCTACTGGTCGCCCGAGCAGATACGCGGCGAGCTTGTGGATGCACGCAGCAACGTGCTTTCACTTGGCGTGGTGCTCTATGAAATGCTCGCTCGGCGCGCGCCCTTCAACGGCGCGGCCAATGATTCGTATCCGCCACTGCGCGAACTCGATTCGACCATTCCCGTCGCGCTCGAGCGGATCGTCGACAAGGCGCTGACGCGGAACCCCGATGGCCGCTATCAGCGCGCCGCGGAGATGGCAAGCGATCTGCGCAGTTTGCACCCCCGTGCCCCGGCCACCGCACCCGCCGCCGCAACGTCGAATGAAGTTGCCGACCTTCTGGGCGACCTTGATGCGTTCTCGAACAAACTTGACGCCGATCAGCAGGACCTCGACCGTAAGGCCGAGGACGAAGCGCGCCTGAAACGCGACGAAGAGCAGCGCCGTATCGCGGCGGCCACCGCAGTGCGGCGCGAGCAGGAGGAAATTGCCGATCCAACGGCTTCCCCGACGGAAGCGCCAAAGAAACGGGCGCTCGATATGTTGCGCAGCGTGCCCGCTGCCGCACCGGTCGAGAACCCGGTGATCGTACGCAGAAGGAACGTTGCCGCCCTCAACCAGGCGATGCGCATCTGGGAAAAGTATTTCGCCGAGTTCATGCACGAGATGTCGGCGCGCTGCCCGCCCGTGGCCAAAGCTTACGCGTTAGGTTTCTTCGGGACCCTGCCGAAGGTGACGCTCGCCGAAGGATGGATCGACACCCGGCCGCGCTCGATCGATGGGGAGGACTGTCTGAACCACATCGTATTGCGCTATCGGGTCAATCCCGAAGTGCCCGCGAAGCTGATGCTGTTCCGTGATGACATCGCCCCGTGCGAGAACTACCTGAAGGGGCTTCAGGCGGTCTTCGCGGCCACGGCGACGACGAAGAACGACTTCGGGCAGATCGTAAAGTCCGAGATCACGTTGACGGGCGGACCGATGTGCGAAATCCGGATCGAGGCCGACTATGATGCATTCACGGTCGACCTCAATATGATCAACGTGCGCCAACTTGGCCGCCGTGGCTGCCACCTTCCCACGGCGGATTTCGCCGGGCGTGCCGACGACCTCGCGAGCTACCTGCTCGGCGCCGACGACGAATTCGAAAAACAACTCACTCCCGCGAAGTAGCGAGAACGCAAAGCGTGCGCGCGGCAGTCGAGCGCGCGCTCAGCGGATCCCCGCGCATCGGGTCGATGTCGCGATGCAAGTCGAACCGTGCCCTATCGCCACGCGGCATCCGATCGCTCGCTCGGGGCGCGTACACCCTCAGGGCGCGTACACCCACGGATCGACCATCACGCTGCACGCTGGCACCGGCAACGGTGCTGGAACGTGGACCGCGGTATACGGAATCGGCGCACCGCCAAGCGCTTCCTGCCATGCGCGGGACATCGCGCTGAACTCGGCAAGATCGGTATGAAACTGATGGATTCGCACGACGTTGTCGATCGTCGTGCCGCCCGCCTCGCACACGGTCTTCAAGGCGCGCGCGATGTGGTCCATTTGCGCACGCGCCCCGCTGCCGAAGTGCGGCACGCCGTGCCCTCTGCGAATGCCTTCGATTGGACCCGAGGCATCCACCGCCATCATCGCTGAACAAAGCAGCAGATCGCCGGCCCGCACTGCCGCTGGCCCATAGGTCATGGCGGCCGGGATGCAGCCGTCGATGACTTGCTTTTTCGTCTTCGCCGCATCGATCAGTGCGATCAGGTTGATCTCGATGATTCCCGGAACCAGGCCGAAGTCTTTCGTCGGGACGATCGACAACGCACACTGCCGTGCGCCGAAATGGCTGTTCCATACATCGAGAAAGTGCGGCGTGTCGTCGATGTTTTTCAGATACACCTGCGCCTTCACCGCATTGCCAAGCGACGATCCGGCGGCACCGAGTGCCGGAATGAATTTCTCTCGAATCAGATATTCGGTCTGCCGCCGAATCTCATAGCCGCCCCATCGACTATGCGAGGCCACATGCGCTCGCGGATCGGGATTGCCGTCAGCACCACGTGCCATCTGCCCGGCGACGAACACGAAGTCCCCCGCTGTCACCGCCGGCACGAAGCCTGACCAGACGGGCGATGTCACCGTGGGCGTCGCCACACGCTTCGGATCGCGCCCCCCACCCGGGATCACCGCGAGCACCGATGCGGTGATGTCGCAACCGGGCACCAGGAGACTTTCCATGATCACCGACGTACTGGGCGGAATGTAGTTTCCGAACGCGGCATGGCGGGCGAGATGGTACGGATCGACAGCCTTCCAGGTCGGGTAGTACTGGTCGAGCCGAACGGTGTTCGCGAAGCTCGTGCCCACCTCGCCAAGAAGCTCCTCGATACGTGCACAGATGAAATCGCCCTCACGCCGATTTTGCGGCAGACCGTGATTCGGGAGTTCCGCATTGCCCGCAATCCGCGGATGCAGACCCATGCCGTAGTCCGCTGCTTCAATCCCGGTCAGGAACACCCAGTTGCCGGCCTTCATGCCCGGTGCGAAGTGGATATCGGTGCCCGGTATCCGCAGCGGTTGGATGGGTACGACTTTGCTCGTCACGTTCTTCTCCCTTGTTAGCGATGCCGCGCCCGGTCGATCGATCAGCGCTCCAGCTTGACGCCCGCTTCGCGCGCCACCGGCGCCCATCGCGTGATTTCGTCATCCAGCATTTGCCGGAACGCATCGGCGGTGCTCCAGCGCGGCTCGCCACCGAGATTCTGGATTCGCTCTTGAACGTCCGGCAGTTTGAGTATGCGCACCATCTCCGCGTTCAGCTTGTCGAGGATCGCACGAGGTACCTTGGCGGGCGCGGCAACCCCCGCATAGCCGACCGATTGGAATCCGGGTAATCCCGACTCCGCGATGGTCGGGACATCGGGCATCAATGCACTGCGGGTGAGCGAAGCGATACCGATCGTGCGGATTCGATTGCCGCGAATGAATGTCATCGCGCCCGGCATATTCACGAACATGAACTCGATTCGGCCACCGACCATATCGGTCAGGGCGACCTGGCTCGCGTTGTAGGGCACGTGGACGCCATCGAACCCGGCTTGACGCCGGAAGAGTTCCGTCGCAAGGAAAGGCGAGCTGCCCGAACCCACGGTGGCCCAGACGATATTCGGCGTTTTTCCCTTTGCGTACGCGATCAGCTCGGCGACGGTCGAGACCGGCACGCTGGTATTCGTAACGAGCAGGTTCGGATAGGTCGCGATCAGGGTGATCGGTGCGAAGTCCCGGCGAACGTCGTACGGAAGTTTGTCGTAGACACTGACCCCGATCGAGAACGGTGTAGACACGAACACCAGCGTGTAGCCGTCAGGTGGTGCTTTGGCGGCCATGTCATAGGCGATGGTTCCATTGGCGCCCGGACGCGGCTCGACAAGTATCGGCTGCCCCCACGATTCGGTGAGCCGCTGCGCCAGGATCCGCGCCAACGTATCAGACAAGCCACCGGCGCCGAAGTCGACGATCCACCGAATCGGTTTGGCGGGATAGTCTTTCGCCGCATCCGTGTGCGCGACCGCGCCCGTGCATGCAACGAGCACACCGATCGCGATTCGAATGATGAATGCATTCATGGGAGCTCCCTGTTTGCGCCACAGCGGCACGTTCAGACGGAGGTCGCAGCGCCGACTGCACTTGCCACCAACAAATCGTGATCCGCCACGATGATCGTATCACCCATCATTACGCCTGCGCCAATGTCACGGCGTTCCGCTTGCGTCTGGCCGCGCCGGAATCGGTTATCGCCCGCGTACCAACCGGTGTATATATATTCGTCTCGAGGCTCGTCATCTTGCCGGCGATGCACCCGGCGCCCCGCATGGAGGAGGATCAATGATCATGTCGAAGCTTGCAATGATGCGGCACGCGGTTGCGGTGATTGCTGCATGCGCGGGTAGCGCGGCTGCGCAGGACAACTATCCGACTCGCCCCATCACGGTGATCTCGCCCTGGACGGCAGGCGGTGTCGGCGACATCTCGGCGCGCTTGATCGGCGAGTCGATGGCGAAGACGCTCGGCCAACCGCTCGTCATCGAGAGCCGTGCCGGCGGTGGCAGCAGGATCGGTACCGAGGCAGTCGCCAGGGCTTCGAAGGACGGCCATACGCTCCTTTTCCAGAATGTCGTGCACTCGATTTTGCCGGCGTTGACCAGCACGCTGAGCTACGACCCCATTCGTGATTTCGCACCCATCATCCAATCGACCAGCTACGCGTTCATGTTGGTGGCGCATCCGTCGGTGCCGGCGAAGACGCTGCCGGAGTTGGTGGCCTATCTCAAGGGCAACCCCGGCAAGGTGAGCTATGCGAGCGGCGGCGACGGCAGCGCGATGCATCTCGCCGGCGAAATGCTGAAGGTCATGGCCGGTGTCGACATGTTGCATGTGCCATACAAAGGAATGTCGGCGGCAGTCAATGACACCATTGCCGGACATACGCAACTGTCGTTCGATTCCTTTGCCAAGGCGGCAATCGACGCCGGTCGCATCAAAGCCATTGCCACCACCGGCCCGAATCGGGATCCACGCTTCCCGGACATTCCCACGGTCGCGGAGTTCTATCCCGGTTACCGCGTGACGCTCTGGCAGGGCTTCATGGCGCCCGCGGGCGTGCCGCGCGAGGTCATCATGAAACTCAACGCGGCCGCCAACGCTGCGCTGCGCGAGCCGGGCATCCAGGCCAAGTTCAAGGAGATGGGTTTGACCGTGGCCGGTGGCACGCCGGAGGAATTCGCAACACTGATTCGCGATGATATCGCCGTGTTCCGTCGCGTCGCGTCGGAGGCGAAGATGAAACTCGAGTGATCGCCATGCATGTCACGCAGAATCGAGTACGTCGATGAAGATCGAAAAGGACATCGACATCACGATGCGCGATGGCGCGCGCCTCGCTGCGGACGTATTCCGGCCCGCTCGCGGTCGGGTGCCGGTCATCATGTGTTTCGGTATCTACCAGAAGGACAAGGTATGGGTGCCGCCCGATTCGGTCGAAGAAAAGGCCAATCCGCACATGGTCTGGGAGACGCCTAACCCGCAATGGTGGGTGCCGAAGGGTTACGCGATCGTGCGGGTCGATGGACGCGGTTCAGGCAAGTCGCCAGGGCGCACCGACGCCTGGTCGCCCGACGAAGCGCGTGATTTCTACGATGCGATCGAATGGGCGGGTCGCCAGCCCTGGTGCAATGGTGCCGTCGGGTTGCTTGGCATCTCCTACTACGCGATGGTGCAATGGCTGGTCGCGAATCTGCAGCCACCGTCGCTGAAGGCGATGATTCCCTGGGAAGGCGCGACCGACATGTATCGCGACTTCGCCTATCACGGCGGCATTTTCTCGTTCGGCTTCGCGGTCAATTGGTTCCATTCGCAAATGGCGAATCATCTGCTCGGCCAGCCGCAGCAGACAGCGCCCGACGCCTTTGCAGGCGACTGGCTGTGGCACTACATGCGGAACAATCTCGACTGCGACTGGTACGCGTGGCGTCGCGCGCGCTGGCAGGACATCAAAGTACCCTTCCTCACCGCGGGCAACTGGAGCGGCATGGGTCTGCATCTACGTGGCAATGCCGATGCCTTCATGTCGAGTCCACTGCGGCAGAAGAAGCTTCGCCTGCATGCGGGCACGCACATCCATCCCTTTCATTCGTTGGAAGGTCGCCAAGATCAGTTGCGTTTTTTCGAGCGTTGGCTGAAAGGCATCGATAACGGTGTGATGCGCGAGCCCGCGGTCAAGCTGCAGATCAGGAAGGGCGGCATCGACAATTACGCATGGCGCCATGAGCGCGAATGGCCGCTCAAGCGAACGCGGTGGACAAGAATGTATCTCGGCAGCGGTGGCGGCCTTTCGCCAACGCCGGCGCGCCGGACGAAGTCGATCAGCTATCAGGCTGGAACGATGACGCGCATGGGGATCGCAACCGGCACATTCAGCTCGGGCGCGGTCGGCGTCGCCGAGGTCATGGGCGCCTCGTTTCTGACCGGGCCGTTCAGGTATCCGACGGAAGTAACCGGCCCGCTCGCCCTGTCGCTTTGGGTATCGAGCAGCACGCGCG
>JBJXGX010000005.1:0-8333 GCA_046160305.1 Burkholderiales bacterium | reverse complement strand
GCGAGCAGATCGTGCAACGCGCCTTGCGGCAGGCCCTGCGCGATGCCGGAATTGCAAAGCCCGCCTCACCGCACACCTTGAGGCACTGTTTCGCGACCCATCTGCTCGAATCAGGAGCGGACATCCGCACCGTGCAGGAGTTGCTCGGCCATGCGGACGTTTCAACCACCATGATCTACACGCATGTACTCAATCGCGGCGGGCGCGGCGTGGTGAGTCCGCTCGATCGCAGTTGAACATGCCGCGGTGGCGCGCGACGTTCGGCACATGGCGCCTGCACGAGTCAGCCATAGTGAATAGAGTTCGGGTTCGATCACCCACCAGGCGAACGCAACGATGAATACGATTCGATTCACCCAGGCCGCCCTCGTTGGTTTGGGCATGACGATCTGCGCGGCACTCCATGCGCAAGGCAGCGCCAAGACCTATCCCGACCGCCCGATCAAGGTGATCTTGGGCTACGCCGCCGGCGGCCTGCCCGATACGGTCGGCCGGCTCGTGCAGCAAAGATTGTCCGAGCGATGGGGCCAGCAGGTACTCACCGAGAATCGGCCGGGGTCAGGCGGGATCGCCGCGGCAGAGATGGCGGCGAAGGCACCGGCCGACGGCTACACGCTGCAGATTTCCGACAGCTCGATGCTGTCGATCAATCCGCACCTGTACGCCAAGCTGCCGTATTCGGAGAAGGACTTCATATCGGTGTCGATCGTGGCGCGAGCCTCGTTGTTTCTCGCGATCAACAACACCGTGCCCGCCAACACGCTGAAGGAGTTGATCGCGTTGGCCAAATCCAAACCGGGCCAGCTCTCATACGGTTCATCGGGAATCGGTACGGTGCATCATCTGGGCATGGAAGCGCTCAAGTCGACGCTTGGTCTCGACATCGCCCACATTCCCTACAAGGGAACCGGGCAGTCGGTACCCGCACTGGTGGGCGGGCAGGTGGCGATGGTGTATTCGGCGTATCCGTCGCTCTCGAATTTCGCAAAGGACGGGAAGGTCAAATTGTTGGCCGCCAACTCCCGCTCCCGCTCGGCCCTCGCGCCGGATATTCCGACGGTCGCGGAAATTACGGGTATCGCCGACTACGATTTCTCCCCCACCATCGGCTACCTCGCGCCGGCCGGCACGCCGCGCGACATCATCATCAAGCTCTCGACCACGATGGCCGAAATCGTCAAGCTGCCCGAGATCGTGCAGCGATTCGCGGGGCTCGGCATTGAACCCGTTGGGAGCACGCCCGAGGACCAGACGGCGCAGTGGAAATCCGATGCGGAGCGTTTCTCGAAGGTGGTGAAGAGCGCAGGGGCGAAGGCGGAGTAGCTAGGGATCTGCGCGGCGAGCCTCGCAGATTCCTGATGACATGCACTATCTGTCGTCATTGCCGCCGGTGTCCAAGGCGCCCAGAACCGCATTCTTGCTCTCGAGGTCGAACTTCGCGCCCATAGATTTCGCTGTCCATTGAAACGCCGCTCGCGGCCGGTCGGGCTCACGCCGGCTCGATAGGGCCTGTGCCAGCAAATCAGAAACCAGCTCCCCAAGCGATTTGCGCTCCCGACGTTGCAGCCGTTTGAGCTGCCGCAGTATCGGATCGTCGATATCTATCGTAACTCGCATGATGCGTGACGCTAAATTCCAACGCCTCCGATGTCAATGGCGTCTACAAGTTTCCTACGCATGCGCCGGCCGCACCCACCGCCACGCGCGATTGACGAGATTCACCGCGTCGTCCACGTAGGTGAACACCACCGGAATCAAGAGCAAGCTAAGAAGCGTCGAGGTGATCAATCCGCCGATCACCGCTACCGCCATCGGTGAGCGGAAGCTCGGATCCACGCCCCAGCCGAGCGCGATCGGCAGCATGCCACCGCCCATTGCGAGGGTCGTCATGATGATCGGGCGCGCGCGCTTGCCGCAGGCATCGAGCAACGCCTCGGTGCGGCTCATGCCCAGATCGCGGCGCGCCACGATCGCGTACTCCACCAGCAGAATCGAGTTCTTGGTCGCGACGCCCATCAACATGATGAGCCCGATGAGCGAAGGCATCGACATCGCTTTGCCGGCGATCAGCAGCGCACCGAACGCGCCACCGATCGAAAGCGGCAGCGCGGCGAGGATAGTGACGGGCTGAACGAAATCCTTGAACAATAGAACGAGCACGATGTAGATGCAGAAAACGCCCGTGAGCATGGCCAGGCCGAAGCTTTCGAACAATTCCTTCATGCCCTCGACATCGCCCAGCTCGGCACGCTTCACGCCGGGCGGCAATTGTTTGAGTGCCGTGAGCGCCTCCGCTTCGGCGAGCACTTCACCGAGTGCGCGGCCATTGAGCTCGACCTCCACGAAGATATTGCGGCTGCGATCGTAGCGGTCGATCTGCGACGGCCCGGTGTCGAAGGCGATGTCGGCGACGCTCGTGAGCAACACATTGCCCGCCTTGCCCGGCACCGCGAGGCGCTCGATCACCGAAATATCCTGCCGTGCGGTTTTCGATAGGCGCACCACGATCGGTACCTGCCGTTGCGCGAGATTGAGCTTGGCCAGTCCCTGATCGAAATCGCCCGCGGTGGCGATGCGCAAGGTGTCGTTGATGGCGGCAGCCGTCACGCCGAGATCGGCGGCACGTGCGCTGTCGGGGCGCACGATCAATTCCGGCCGCGTGAGACTGGCCGTCGACACGATGTTGCCGATGCCCGGAATCGTACGCAGATCGCGCTCGACCGCGCGCGCGGCAAGAGCGAGGATTTCACCATCGTCGCCGGTGAACGCAAGCACCAGCTTTTCGCCGGCACCGCCGAACCCGACAGTGGATCTGACCCCTGGCACCGCGGCCACCGCATCGCGTAGCGCGGCTTCGATCTGCTGCTTCGATTTGTCGCGCTCGTCGCGTGGCGTCAGGTTGATGAGCAAGGTGGCCTTGCGCGCTTCGGGTGCGCCGCCGGGCGCAAATGGATCAGATCCGGTCGCGCCGGCACCGATCGCGGTGTAGATGAGCCGGACATCCGGATTCTTCGCGAGCAGCACGCGTGCCTGTTCCGCCCGTTCCGCGGTCTGTTCGAACGTGCTGCCGGACGGAAGCTCGAGCCTGACCTGCGTTTGCGCGAGATCGTCGGGTGGAATGAATCCGGTCGGCAAGAGCGGGATCAGCGCGAGCGAGCCAAAGAAAAACAGTGCCGCGAATATCGCAGTCAGAAAGCGATGTCGAATACACCAGGCCGCGAGTCGGAGATACCACGTCATCACTTTGCCGACTTTCGGTTCCTGGCTGATCGGGCGCAACAGGTACGCGGCCATCATCGGTGTCAGCAGGCGCGCGACAACGAGCGATACGAAGACGGCGATCGCCGCCGTCCAGCCGAACTGCACGAAAAAACGCCCCGCCACGCCACTCATGAAGGCGGTGGGGAGGAAAACCGCAATCAATGTAAAGGTGGTGGCAACGACCGCGAGGCCGATTTCTTCCACCGCTTCCATCGCAGCGTCGCGCGGTGATTTGCCGAGCCCCAGATGCCGGACGATGTTCTCGATCTCGACGATCGCATCGTCCACCAGCACACCGACGACCAGCGCAAGCGAAAGCAAGGTGACGACATTGATCGAGAAGCCGAGCCAGTGCATGCCAACGAAGGTGGGGATCACCGACAGCGGCAGCGCGACCGCTGCAACGAGCGTCGCGCGCCAATCGCGCAGTAAGAAAAACACGACGATGATCGCGAGCAGCCCGCCCTCGAAGAGCAGGGTCATTGATCCGACATAGCTCTCGTGCACCGGCTCGACGAAATTGAAGGCTTCCGTGATCTCGATGCCCGGATGGTCGGTCTTCATCTGCGCGAGCACCATGCGCACACCTTCTGCGACCGTGATCTCACTTGCGCCGCGACTGCGTGTGATCTCGAAGCCCACGACCGGCTTGCCGTTGAGAAAAGCCCCCGAGCGACGTTCCGCGACCGTGTCTTTGACGAGCGCCACCTGATCGAGCCGGACCCGCCGTCCGTCGTTCAATGGAATCTGCAAGCCGGCAAGTTCCTGCGCCGACTGCACGGTCGCAATCGTGCGAAGGGCCTGTTCGGCACCGCCAAGATCGGATCGTCCGCCGGAAGACTCCTGTTGCACGCGCTTCAACTGGCGCGAGATTTCTGCCACGGTCACATTGAGCGCGGCAAGTCGCGACGGATCGATCTCGACGCGGATCTCGCGTGTGGCGCCGCCGACGCGTCCGACCTTTCCCACGCCGGGCACAGCGAGAATGGCCTTCGTAACGGTGTTGTCGACGAACCACGACAACGCTTCTTCATCCATGCGATCGGAGGCGATCGAGTAGGTGAGGATCGGCACGCCTGCCAGATCGAAACGCGTGATGATCGGATCGCGCAGGTCAGCGGGCAGATCGGCACGCACGCGGCCCACTGCATCGCGCACATCGTCGCTCGCATCGGACAGGCTCTTCTCGAGCTTGAATTCGACGGTGACTGTCACCATGCCTTCCTGCACACGGGTGTAGATATGCTTCACACCCGTAACCGTGGCGATCGAGGCTTCGATCTTGCGTGCCACTTCGGTTTCAAGCTGGGACGGTGCCGCCCCCGGCAACGCCGCGCTCACCGATACGGTCGGCAGATCGATGTCGGGGAAGTTCTGGATCTTCATCGCCTTGAACGACATGAAACCAAGGCCGGTGAAGAGCAGAAAAAGTAGCAGGGTCGGAATCGGATTACGAATCGACCAGGTGGAAAGATTCATCGCGCGACCCCCGGCTCCACGCGCACGACGTCGCCGTCATTCAGGAATCCGACACCACTTGCCACCACGCGCGCATCACCGGGAAGCGGCGTGACGATCTCGATCCGCTCGCCGCGCCGGCGACCTGCCTCGACCTTGAGCGCACGCACCCGAGCATCGGGTTGCACCAGGAAGGCGTAGTCGAACCCGTCGCGCCGCGCGATGGCTGCTTGCGGCAGGGTCACAACTTTGCTTGCGCCGAGCTCGAATTCGCCATGGGCGAACATGCCCGCCTTGGCGGCGTTGCCCGCGGGCAGATCGACATACACGATCGCCATGCGTGTCTGCGGATCGACGGTTGGTGCAACCACCCGCACCATGCCGACGAGCTTCGCGCCGTTGGCGGCTTCGATCGTGACCTTCTGCCCGGGGCGAATCCGCGCGAGCTCGCTTGCGATCACCTCGGCACGCCATTCGAGCCGGGCTTTGCGAATCAATCGGAACAGTTCTTGCCCGGATTGCGCGACCGCACCGATCATCGCCGATCGCGTGGCGATCACACCATCATCGGGCGCGAGCACATTGGTGTTCTCCCAGCGGATCTGTTCGGCACGCAGGCGCGCCCGCGCGACATCGAGCCGTGCGGCGGCGGTGCGCTCCGCGGTCAGCAACTGGTCGATCTGCTGCGCGCTGATGGCACCGGAGCGCTCGAGCAGGCGCGCACGTTCCGCATTGGCCCGTGCATCGGCAAGCGTGGCCTCCGCTTCGGCGATCGACGCGCGCAGTTGGGCCACCTCGACCTCGACGCTCGCCACGGCGAGTCGTGCCAAGACCTGACCCTGCTTGACGGTGTCGCCGACATTGGCGAGCAGCTCGGCGATTCGAAGGCCGCCCACCTCGGCGCCGACGCTCGCCTCCTGCCATGCGGCGATACTGCCGTTCGCATTGAGCGCGAGCGGCCAATCCTCGGTTGCAGGTCGCGTGACATTGACGGTCAACGCGGGTTTGGCGCTGCTCGCCTTGGCGGCGTTCACCGATGGGTCGCTCGCCGATTCGCCGCGCGAGCATGCGACCAACATCGCTGCAATGCCGGCGATCACGACGCCCCGCCACACCGCGAGCCCGAAGCCCCACGCTCTGCCGCCATTCCATTCCATGATTGCGATACGCATTGTTTGTCTACTGTGGCAGGGTGGCCTGGTTTTCCCAGCCGCCGCCAAGCGCCTTGTAAAGAGTGATCCACTGCGCAACATGTTCGCGACGCAATTGCACCAGGGTCGCGTTCGCATTCAACGTCTGCCGGCGCGCTTCTTCCAGCTCGATCAGATTGCCGACACCGGCGTCCCAGCGCGCTTGCGCCGCCGCAAGAAACGCTTCGAAATCCTTGGCGGCCGCCTCGACATCGACTTGACGGCGCCCGGCAGCATCGAGTCGCACCAGCGCCTGCTCGACTTCACGCACCGCATCGCGAGTACGTTGCATGTAGAGCGCGCGCAGCTCGCCGAAGCGGGCGCGTGCCGCATCAGTCTGCGCGCCGCGACGCCCCGCATCGAAGAGCGGCAGCGATAACGCGGGCCCGAATCCCCATGACATGCCCTCGCTTGTCACGCCGACCGAGCTCAACGCAGCATAGCCGATCGAGCCGGTCAGGATGAGGCGCGGATACCGATTCGCTTCGGCTGCGTTGATTTCGGCGGACGCCGCGCGAAGCTCTCGCTCCGCCGCGGCGAGATCCGGGCGCTGCGTCAACGCAATCGCGGGAAATTCGGCAACTGCAATGCCGGGCGCGCCAGGCACACGTGCGGTGTTCGCGCCGAGTTGTTCGCGCAGGATCGGTTCGTTCGCGCCGGTCAATGCGACCAGCGCCTTCACCAACCCGTCGCACTCGGCGCGTTGTGCGGTCATGCGGTTGTTTGCGTCCGCAAGGCTCGCGCGGAGCAACGCGGCATCCGCCGGTGCACTGAACCCCGCGGAAACCTTCTGCGCGGTGAGCGCGACGGTCTGCCTTCGCGAATCCACATCGAGTTGCAGATTGGCGGTGAGCGCCTCGCAGGTCCGAAGTCCAAGATAGGTATTGGCGATTTCCGCGGCGAGACTGATCCGCGCGTCATGCCATTCCGTTTCGCGCGCGCTCACTCTGGCGCGGGCTGCATCGCGCGTGGCGCGCAACGCGCCGAACAGATCGATTTCCCAGCTCGAGTCCGCCGATACATTGGCAGTCGTTCGAGCGACGGCAAACGGTGGGATGCCCGTGGCGGTTCTTTGCAAAGACGACTTCAAGTCGAGAGCCGGCCACTCTGCCGCACCGGCCGCACGCGCGTTGGCGCGTGCCTGCTCGATTCGCATCACCGCCGCTTCGATGGACGGGCTGTCACGCTGTGCGATGTCGATCAGTTGGGCGAGCATCGAATCGTCGAATCGCGACCACCATTCCTTGAGTTGCACAATATCGCCGCCGTGGGGACGCACGGCGTGCCATTGCGCCGGGAGAACGGGGGCGGGGGGCTGATACGACGGGCCGACCGTGCATGCTGCAAGCGATGCGACGAGGGCTGCAAACAACAACACGCGAAGCTTGTTGCGGAGGGCACTCATCTTTGGGTTAGCGCAGGCCAAACGGGCTATAGGGCTACCGGTCGCAACAAAATCGGCAAGCAGTTGCGATCGACCACCGACATCATCGCATTACGGAGTTCATCTTTGTGCGTCATGAAAAATTCCCGCGGATTATCGATCTCCAGACTCTAAGGAGTGGGATAGGCGCGTGCAAGCACGATTACGATGCGAATACATATCGATTCTGTGTGGATACACGGCAACCGCTCCGCCCTGAACCCGTATACGAACTGTTTCTGATGTGGGATAGATCCGTTACCTCGCCCTCCTAAGCTTGGATACATCGTCAGGGATCGCCGGCAAGGGCGTATGGAGAACGCAATGGCTCAACACTTTTCGTATCCGCTTGGGGCCCATCTTGTCAGCCCGCGCAAGGGGTACCTGCATCACGGCATCTACGTGGGCGGCGATCGCGTCGTGCACTACGCCGGGTTCAACCGGATCCTTCGGCGTGGACCGGTGGAGGAGATCTCGATTGCGGACTTCGAGCGCGGCCACGGGGTGCGCATCCTTGATCGTGCGCCGAGCCCGTTCGAGCCGAGCGCCATTATCGACCGCGCCCGGTCGCGCCTTGGCGAGCGCCGCTACCGGCTGCTTCGCAACAATTGCGAGCACTTCTCGGAATGGTGCATCGTCGGTGAGCCTCGCAGTGCGCAGGTGGAAAAATGGCTTGCACTGCCTCGTACCGTTATGCGGGGCGTCGCCCGGAGCGCGCGAGAGAAACTGGGTCGACTTCGGGGGCGATTCGCCCTGCGGGGCTTTGGCAGACTCCGGGCCGATCTGGCGAAAGCGGCTTAGGAAATCCGAGCCGTGGGGTACAAAGCAGCATTTCCCACGATGGTACGATTCGGGCGATTAGGTATACCTTAAGGTCTTGAAAGGTCTGTCATGGGCACGATTTCGGTCAAGCTTCCGCCGCAGCTCGAGGCAAAACTCGATGCATCGGTTGCCAAGCGCCGCACCACTCGCTCGCGATATCTACGCAGCATCATCGAAGC
>JBJXGX010000004.1:0-3478 GCA_046160305.1 Burkholderiales bacterium | reverse complement strand
TGAGCGAGCTACTCGGTATCGCCGGCGGAAGAGTTGCGTTCGCCGCCGAGGACCCGCGCCTCGGGATTCTCGATGAAACGGGGCGCGTCGTCCTCGATCGCGCGCCGGAAATCGTCGATTTCAGTCGTGTGGACGCACAGGCCCAGCTTTCTGCCAATGGGCGTGTCGTCGGCTTCCAGCCCGGCAACGGCGCGCAGCGCCGCTTCACGCCGGACAATCAGCAGGGGATTGCCCGCGACGATGTCACCATCGAGGCACCGCGACGCAGCTCGGACGCATGGCGCATCGAGCGCTGGCAAGACAGCTACAAACCGATGATCAATGGTCGCATGCCCGCGCTTGACGATTACGAGATCGTCCGCAGCTATGCCATCGCGCATGACGATTCGGCGGTGCTGCTCGGGACGGAGTGGGCGATCCGCCTGCTCGACAGTGGCGCGCGCGAGCGCTGGCGTGTGAAGCTGCCCGCGATCGCATGGTCGGTGAATATCAGCCGGGAAGGGCATGTCGCGATCGCGGCGCTCTCCGATGGCACGATTCGATGGTATCGGATGACCGATGGCGCCGAGGTGCTCGCATACTTTCCGCATGCCAACGGTGAAGACTGGATCGCCTGGGTTCCGAGCGGATACTACATGTCCTCACCACATGGCGACCAGTACGTCGGTTGGCATGTGAATCGTGGCAAGGAGTTGGTGCCGGACTACTACCGCGCCGTGCAGTTCGAGCGCGTGCTCTATCGGCCCGACGTCGTGATGGTGAGCCTGGCACGCACTGCCCGCATCAATACCCGTGGCAACGGCGGATTGACATCTCCGGCCGCACCGGCTGCGTTCGATGTGGCGCGCCTGGCCGAGATCGCACCGCCCCGCCTGAAGCTCGAAGTGCTGAGCACCGGTGCCGATTCGCAACGGCCACGACCGGGCCATGCGCGCATCCGCGTGCGTGGCGAGCGCACCGCGCTGCCGATGCAGGATCTCACCGTATTCGTGAACGATATTCCGGTTACGCCATCCCACGATCGCGTGCTGGCCGGTCAGGAAGCGAATGCGTTCATGCGCGAATTCGAGATTCCGCTGTTCGGTGCGGACAACGAAATTCGTGTCGAATCATTCACCGGCGTGTCGATGGGCGTTACCGAGGCCTATGCCGCACAAGCGGCGAACGATTCGAAGATTGCAGCCGACGGTCGAATCGGCGACCTGTTCGTCCTGGCGATCGGTAACAACACCTTTCCGAATCTTGCTGCCCAAACGCAGCTCGAGTACGCCTCGCGCGACGCTGAAGAGCTGGTGAGCGCGTTGCAACGCAACGCCCAAGGCGTCTTTCGCCAAACGCATGTGCAGGTGCTGAGCGATATTCGCGAACGCAAGGCCGACCGGGAATCGATCCTGCAAGCGGTACGGTTCCTGCGCTTGGCACGCGCCGAAGACACCGTCGTCGTCTTCCTCGCTTCGCACGGCATCAGCGACAAAGCCGGCAACTACTATTTCGTACCGCGCGATGCACAACTCGCCGACATGGAAGCGATCTCGCGCGAACCGGCGCGCGAGAAGTACGACTCGCTCGTGCCTTGGACGGTGTTCTTCGAAGGGCTTCGCAACGCGGCCGGTCGGCGCGTGCTGATCGTCGACACCTGCCAGGCGCGCGGCATTGAAGGCCGCGTCGAGCCGTACTCGCTGATGAAGCGCTCCGCCTCGTCACGGTTCTCGCTCATCGTCGCGGCAAAGGCCGATGAAGAATCACAGGAGTACGAGCCGGCACGGCACGGGTTGTTCACCTACGCGCTCTTGCAAGCGCTGGGTCCCGCAGGCGACGCAGACGGCGATGGGCGCGTGAGCGTGCGTGAGCTGTTCGATGCCGCCCTCCCGATCGTCGATCGCCTGCATGACCGCGAAACCGGGCCGCAGACGCCGCAGCTCGTGACGCCTCGATCGCTCGAGAGCACCGCCATCGCTGCCGCACGGCCGCGACCTGCCGGCTCCCTCGTCGCTCACTAGAACGCACGCCATCAGGAGCGTTTCCGCCCTGATTGTTGTGAGCCGGCCAACAGCGCTGCGTACTGTGTTGGGTGGCGCCAACCACCCGGTGCCGGCACGCACCGCAAGGCGCCACGGGAGATGCCTGCCAGCGATGGATTTCTTGCCTATGTTTCAAGGACTTGCGCGACGGCACAAGATATCTGGCGGAACTGGCACGCCTTGTGCATTAGAGAAAGGCGAGCAACTGATGCTCGAGTCCCCCCTCAACTGTTTGTTAGGAGAATCACCATGAAATCAATCATGATCAAAGACCTGGAAATGAACAAAGCCCTGAGCCGTGAAGACCTCGTCGCGTTGCGCGGAGGCTCGAACAACATCGCGGTGGCAGGCCCGACGCAGAATGTGGTCGGCGGGTTCATTTTTGGCAGCCCGGTAACTCAAGTGGCGCCACAGACCGTGAACGCGAACGACACCACGGTCAACATCGCCTCGATCATCGGGTCCGCGAATACGTTTCTCGCTCAGACCAAGTTCCTGTAGTCACCGCTCGCGCCGGTAGCTCAACAGCGGTCCTTCAATCTACTCACTTTCCCTATTTTTCGGAGAACTGACGTGCAATCACTCCTCATCAATGACCTCGAAATGAACAAAGCGCTGAGCCGCGAAGACCTCGCCGCAGTGCGCGGCGGGTCGAACGACGTGTTCGCTTTCGGCCCGGGCCAGAACGTGGCTGCCGGGTTCATCTTTGCCAGTCCGATTACCCAAGTCGCGCCGCAGATCATTGTCTCGGCTGACACGACGGTGGACATCGCCTCGGTCATCGCATCGATGAACACAGCGCTGTCCCAGGCCAAGCTGGCGTAATAGCCGCCGCTGCCGCACACCGGTATGTTCCGGTGCCGACGGTAGCATTGATAGTGCGTGAGAGCCGCAAGAAGGACGGACAGCAACCCATCGTCCGGGCAGCGGCTCTCTCGCCCTTCTTGCAATGGGCGGCACACTCGCCTAATGGTCCGGCCCGAACACCTCGGGCGCTTTTGACGTTGCATCAAAGCGGTTCGGCCGCTGAACGGATACCTGGAGACGCGACATGGCCGTAATTACTCTCAATGACCTCCCGACAAATCGTGCACTCGATCGCCAGGCGATGTTGTCGATCCGGGGCGCAGGCGGTGCTCCCTGGGTCTTCGGTGCTTTTAGGCCCTTCGTTCGCGCAATCCCCACCGCTGCCCCGTTCGTGAATTTCTTTCAGACCGAAAACAACTTCTATCAGATCGACAACAGCGTCCATCTCGATCAAAGCGTCAACCAGTTCCAGACCGTCCAGATCAACAATTCCGGGAACAATTCGACCATCAACGCGGTGCTTGTGGGCTCCCTCAGCACCTGAAGAATGCACGCGAGCCCATAGATAGAAGCCGCGCCGAAATGACATGCGCTCGCGCCGAGTTCGAAGAGTATCGTCGGATGCGCAGCGCATTCCGCTGGACGTCGGC
>JBJXGX010000003.1:0-7954 GCA_046160305.1 Burkholderiales bacterium | reverse complement strand
GCCTGGCCGTGGCACCCACCTATCGCACGCGGCTCAACGAGCAGTTCCTGCTGGGTGCACGCAACCAGGCGTTCGTCACCGAGTATGTCGCCGGCATGGAGACGGTCAAGTCCCTGCAACTCGAACCACAACTGGAGCGACGCTACGGCGATTATCTGGCGAGCTTCCTCGCCGCGACCTTCAAGACCAAGCGCCTGGGCAACACCTACAACGTGCTCGCCAATTCGCTGGAGCAACTGCAAACCTTGGGCATCCTCATCATCGGCGCCTTGCTGGTGATGCAGAACGACGGTTTCACGATTGGCATGCTGGTCGCCTTCCAGATGTTCGCAGGACGCTTGTCGCAACCGGCCCTCCGATTGGTCGGTCTCTATCAGCAGTTCCAGGAAACGAACGTCGCCGTAAAACGCCTGGCTGATCTGATGGACGTGCCGCAAGAACCCACCAGCGTGACGCCAAGCCGCGCCGGCGCGCGTGAAGGCCGCATTGAGATCCGCGGGCTAGGTTTCCAGTATTCCGATGCCCACCCGTTCTTGTATCGCAATGTGAGCCTGTCGATCGAGCCGGGCAAGACCACGGCCATCACCGGCCCCTCCGGATGCGGCAAGAGCACTTTGGTGAAACTGATGCAGGCGCTCTACCTGCCCACCGAAGGAAGCATCCTGGTCGATGGCATCGATAGCCGTCATCTGCCCGCCAATGAATTGCGCAGCACGTTCGGTGTGGTGCCGCAGGAGACGGTGCTGTTCTCGGGCTCGGTGTACGACAACGTCGCCGCCGCCAACCCGCTGGCCGCATTCGAAGACGTGGTCATGGCTTGCAAGCTCGCGGGTATCCACGACGTGATCGAGCGCTTGCCCCAGGGCTACCAGACGCCGCTCGGTGAACGAGGCGTCGGACTCTCAGGCGGGCAGCGCCAACGCATCGCCATTGCACGGGCATTGCTCAAGCGTCCGCGCGTCCTGATCTTCGATGAGGCCACCAGTGGCCTCGATCAAGCCACGGCCGAGGCCCTCGCCCGCACCATCAATGCGCTGCGCGGCCAAGCGAGCGTCGTGTTCATTGCCCATCATCTGCCGGCTGGTTTGCAGATCGATCGTACCGTGCGGATCGGCGCGGTGAATGCCGCTTCATCCACCGTCACCCCTGCAGCCTGAGGCCCCGATCATGAGTGTTGCCACACCGAGCTTGAGTGTCTCGCAGGAACTGCTGGCGCTGGAATCGCACCCGCCATCGCCTCTGGCACGCGCCTTCCTCCTTGCGATTGGTGGATTGATCATCAGCCTGGGCGTGTGGGCGGTCGTTGGCAAGCTCGATATCGTGGCCGTGGCCGAGGGCAAGCTGGTACCCGCCACCTATGTGAAGATCGTGCAGCCGGCCGAGCAGGGGATCGTTCGTGAGATTCTCGTCGGTGAAGGTGATCGCGTGCGCGCGGGTCAGGTACTCATGCGCATGGACACGACGTTGGCGCAGGCCGATCGTCAGTCGCTGTTGTCGGACTTCCACAGTCGCACGATCGCACTGCGACGGATCGATGCGCAATTGCAGCGTGCACCGCTTGTGCGCCAACGTGACGATCCGGCGGAGTTATTCGCGCAGGCCCAGGCGCAATACCAAGCCAACCGCATAGCGCTGGAGAACGCGATCTCGCAGGAGCGCAGTGTGCTCGATCGTACCCGTAGCGATCTGGCCGCCGCCGAACAGGTGCAAGCGAAGCTCGATGCCGTGCTGCCGCACTACCAGGAACAAGAGCGCGCGTTCAAGGATCTCGGCGAGAAAGGCTTCGCCGGCAAGATCCAGGTGAGCGACAAGATCCGCGAGCGCATGGAAAAAGAAGGCGATCTCAAGTCGCAGGCGTTCGTGATCAAAGGGGCGCAGGCCACGATTGCCCAAGCCATCACGCGCATCCTGCAGTTGGAAGCCGACTACGAGCGTCAACTTCGCACCGAGCGAGTCGAGCTCGCCTCGCAACTGGAGCGCACGCGGCAAGAGCTTGCGAAAGTCGAGCATAAGCGGAAGCTGCTCGAGCTCAAAGCCCCGCAGGACGGGATCATCAAGGACCTGGCCACGCACACGATCGGCACGGTGGTGTCCCCCGGAACCATTCTGATGAGCCTTGTCCCGCAAGATGAACCCTTGATCGCGGAGGTGTGGGTCAAGAACGACGATGTCGGCTTCGTGCACGTCGGGCAGACCGGCAAGGTGAAGCTCGCGGCGTTCCAGTTCCAGAAGTACGGAATGCTGGAGGGCACGATCACGACGGTGAGCGCGGATGCGGCGGATCCATCGGGTCGCGATAAGCCACAGGGCAATGGAACCGCATCACCGCTGGTATTCAAGACGCTGATGAAAATCCCGGCGTCGTATCTGGAGGCTGATGGCAGGCGCTACCACTTGGCGCCTGGGATGCAAGTGGCCGCGGAAATCAACCTGGGACGGCGCACAGTGATGGAGTATCTACTGTCACCGGTATCGAAGGCTTGGCATGAGGCGGGGCGGGAACGGTGAACTTAATAGAAGCTGCCAAGCGTGCTTACTCGGAGATAACGACTTGAAAAGATCAACCGTGCGCATGTCGAGAATCATCATGGCGTTGTTGGTAGGGGTGGTCCTCACCAGCTGCTCGCTGATTTTCGAAACACGCCAGCTGCCGCCCGGAACGCCGCCCGAAAAGAACGACTGGTACGGGGAGTTCTACAACGAACGGCAATATGCCCAGTGCCAGGCAATGACCCCTGAGGGGACGGGGCGTCGTGACGGTGACATTACCTGCGAATACAAGCGCCTGACGCGTGTAGAGGAGCCTGAGCACTGGCCGTATCCAAATGCGCCGAAACCGAAATGGCCCGAGCCGCCCAATCCGCCCGTGTACCGATGGGGCATGAGTAGCAAGGCGTACTTTGAGGCTCTATGCAAGGCTGAAGCGGGCGAGTTCATCTACCGCACGGTGGAAAACGTCGAAGGGTTCTATCAGATCCGGCCAAGGAAGCAAGCGAGCTGGAACGCGCTTCAGGACCGCTACGTGATGGAGGATCCGTATGGGCATACGGATTGGGAGGCTGATGATCCAGCCAGTGCATTCCTGCATGAGAGCGCGATACGGCGTGAGGTGCCGTACTCGTTCGTCGAGGCGCCTCCGCGAAAACTCGACATTCACCCGGCTTATGAGAAGTCCTTTCACCCGTCAAGGCTAGTTGCGCCGCCGATGGGATCGATCGTCGAGCGCTATTTCAGTTCTGACGGATCGACTAGCGCAAGCATAAGAAAGGAATATGACACGAAGCTCAAGAGCCGCTATGGCTTTACTTGGCGAGGAATCAAGCGACCGCGCGATCGCGAGATGGGAATCGCCGGGGGCGAGTTGATCGTAGTCGATCTGCAGACCAGCGAAATACTAGCAATCCGCAGGGGATTCGCACGCAGTGGAGATGCGCGTCCGCGATCGGGGATCAATTGGGAAAGCACATGGGTGTGTCCAAGATTGCGGCCGACCGTCGGTCAACGGGATAAGTGGGGCGATTTTTCGCGGTGGTTTATCGAGAAGGTACTGAAGCCCGTGGAAGTGAACAAAAAGCAAAGTGAGGGTAAATGACATGGCAACTGACTTCGAAAATATCAAACGGTGGTACCAAGCATCTCTGATCCAGATAGCGGCGGAGTCTTACTTTCAGGATATTCAATTTAGATTTCTCCATGAGACGGATGTAAAACGTGTCCTAATAACAGGAAATACCCCGCCCGGCAGCCCCCCTCCCCCCCAGTACATCCGCATGACGCAGCTGCAAGCCGATGAGTTCTTCGGCCGCTACAAAATTATCGATCAACTCGAGAACACCAGCTCAGGATTTTCTGCGACCGTTCTGCTCGACAGATCGACCAACCGCTACATCCTTACGATGCGCTCCACCGAGTACAAGAGCAAGAGCCAGAGCGGCGACTTCGAACGGGATGGCCTGCTTGGAGCCGATAGCGAAATCGCATTCCGTGGCTTTGCCTTCGGACAATTACGTGACATGGAGTGGTATCTCGGGCAACTGAAAACCGGTAGTCGCCCTCTCATTTTGGGGGATGACAGTATTCGACTTCAGGCCATCCTGAACGGAGGTGGAACGCTCGACGTTGTCGGCCACAGCCTGGCCGGTCACCTTGCAACCACGTTCACCGAATTGCATCCGGAACTCGTTGGCAGCACAACGGTGTTTAATGCCGCGGGCCACGGAAGAATCACGAAGAACGTGGCCCTAACCCCCGCAGGATCGATTGCGGCTGTCCTCAGTAAATTTGAGGAGTTGCTCGCCAATCCCTCACTTCTGACACCCGAGCAGCTTGGACTTGATCCATTGGGTACGGAGGCCGGGACATACCGGGAAGCATTAGGCATGATGCCACTACCGGGACGGGCTGGCACCACCGCGGAATCGTCCTACGTCAGCATCTACACGAATGCACGGTACCAGTGGGCACGGACCGCCGTGAGTCTCTACTTTGGACTGCAAGGGGCGGCCCTTTTTCGTTCGAGTTTAGGAATCGATTCCGCTGCCGCCCCGAAGATTACGCAGCTCTATGGACATGCTACGCATGATGACTCCGAATGGACGGCGAACTCCGGCACGCATGTGCCGGCCACATCAATCTTTATCGAAGATCAGCCGGAGTTTGAAGGGATCATCGGTACCGCTAAGTATGATTGGGCTACCACGCACAGCCTGACCTTGGTTGTGGACAGCCTTGCGCTGATGCAAGGCTTCATGAAGATCGATCCGAATTTAACGAAGCGCGAAATGGATTCGATCTTCGCGGCGGGTTCGAATCTGCGGGCCACAAAGAAGTTTATAAGTGGTATCGGCGCCCCCGATGCGGCCGAAGGGGATTCGCTGGAGGTCGTGCTCGACGCTTTACGCGAGCTTTTTTCCCCCGACAATTTCCAATCGACACCTGCGGATCGCAGAGCGGGCGGATTCGGCGATCCGATCTCGCGCGCGAAATTCTATGAAAACCTCGATGCACTATCCAAAGCCGGGGCTGCCGGTAAAGGCTACCGCATCATCCCACTTGTACCGGTCACGCAATTCCACGGGCCCGAAGTCGACAAGGTTCAAGGCGAACCTACTTCTACGATCAGTCTTCCGCAAGCCGCTGCTTTGGTCGAAGGTGCAAATGAAGGTGGTCCGGCCGGCATTGCATACCGGTACGCCTTACGTGAATTGAACCCGTTCGTGGTCGTCGATGTGGCCGGCACCGGCCTCTATGGCAACACAGCGATCGCGAAGGAGGGCGAGTTAGATTTGTACAACGCTGTTAGTAACAAGCAGGGCCTCACGAAAACATGGCTTGAAGACCGCGCCGCGTTCCTCGAACGCAAGCTCTACATCACGACGCTCAATCGGAACAAGTTCTACGCGGACCCGAATGCAGGGAATGCAAACGAGTTCGGCAATGCGCCCGACGAACGTGGTAGAGCGTACCAAGCCGAAGCGAAACATTTTGAAGATCTCACCTCGAAGTTCGTTGTCGGAAGCGGCAGCCGGAATAGAAATTCGGAACAGCAATTCATATTTGGCGGCGTCAATGGGGACACGATCGATGGGGCGGGACGCGATGATCACCTATATGGCGGTGCCGGAAATGATGTGTTGAATGGCTTTGCAGGCGATGACTACCTGCAGGGCGACGCTGGCGTCGATTTCCTGACCGGCGGTACCGGTAACGACAAACTAGTCGGTGGCTCGGGCGATGACATCTATTTCTTCAAGGCGGGCGACGGCAGCGACCAAATCGTCGAGACGCGCGAGGACGATGGAAAAATTCACGGCCGCATCGTCATGAACGGCGGTGCACCGATTCCGATTGGGACTTTCATTAAGGAGCCGGGTGGCGGCAACTTGTGGAAGAGCCCCAACGGCACGATCACTCTCACGCACAACTCGCCCTGGAGCTTGGTTTTTGAAGATGGCAGCACATTAGGGCTCGGCGAGGACTTCATCGACGGCGACTTCGGCATCGACCTCCATGATGCGCCCGTCGTCATTACGCCTACCCGCGAGATCGTAGGCGATCTCGTGCGGGTCGATTTCGGCCTTCCTCAGCAGTTTCATGTCGACGATCTGGGCAATGTCGTGACAGATCCAACCCGGCCCAGCCCTGGGTGCAACGACGGGTTGCGTGATTCGGCTGGAAGTGACCACATTGATTCAGGTGGCGGTCCCGACTTGATCGAGTTCGATATCGACACTCTCTTACAAGGCCTGGGCAGCAATGGCCGCGGCGGCAACGACTGGATCGAGGCGGGCGAAGGACGCGACGCGGTGTTTTCGGGTGCGGGAAGCGACTTGATCGAGGGCGGCGTGGGCGGCACCTTGACTACATGGGGAGGAGGAATTTTCAATCTGTCGGGTTCATATGGGGGAGACCTTCTGCTCGGCGGCGCGGGCGATGACCGCATCTTTGGGAACACCAAGATCGAGCTCGCCGCGGCAATCACGGCAGGCAACGCCCAGGAAGGCACCACGATCCGGGGAGACTGGCTGTCAGGGCAGGCGGGCGATGACATCTTGGTCACCGGCGCCGACCGCGACTTCCTCACCGGCGGCTCGGGGTCCGACCTCCTCATCAGCGGTGCGGGCGATGACAGTCTCATCGGTGACGCGAACTGGGTGGTAAGCGACTGGAATTGGCGCTACCGCGACGAGGGCGGCGTGCGGGTATATGAGTCGGTGATCGGTGAGCTCAATCCGACCGATGGGGGGAACGACACTATGTATGCGGGTAGCGGCGTCGACTATGCGCGCGGTGGCCGCGGCGATGACGTGATCTTTGGCGAGGGCGGCAACGACGACATTGTCGGCGAATGGGGTGACGACTCCCTGTTTGGCGGCGACGGAAATGACACCATCTTCGGGGACGCCGCGTACATCACGAACGACGCCCTGCACGGTAACGATTATCTGGATGGCGGTGCAGGCGATGACAAGCTGTACGGCCAAGGCGGTGATGACTTCCTGGAAGGGAACGCGGGCGATGACACGCTGAACGGTGGCGGCGGCGCCGACACGCTGAGCGGTGGCGAGGGCGATGATCAGTTGTTCGGCGATGCTGACAATGTTGCCGATTCCCAGCATGGGGTTGACGTGCTTGATGGTGGGGCGGGGAATGACTATCTGCGCGGCTACGGGGGTGGCGATCATCTGTCCGGCGCAGACGGCAGCGACGAATTGCGTGGCGAGGCCGGCGATGACAACCTCAATGGTGGGGAGGGCGAGGACGCTCTGTTTGGTGGCGATGGCGACGACATTCTGATCGGCGGAGCGGGTGCCGACCGAATGGCCGGCGGGGCGGGCAACGACACCTACTATGCCAACGAAGGCGATATCATTGATGACGAGCAAGGCGCCAACGTCTTCTACTTTTCGGCCAGCGTCGGGGCGGCGGACGTGCAAGTGTACAAAGCGACGATCGATGGTAAGACCGGCCTGTACTATTCGCTGCCGGTAGAGGCGTCCGGCGGGACGGCCGCGCAGGGGTTCACCGTCGTCACCGCGTCCGATACGCCGCCCGCAACCTTCGTCTTCAGCAGCGGCCAAACTCTGAGCCAGCAACAACTCTTCAACCTGGCGTACCGAGACCCGCTCGACGTCTACGGCACCGACAACAACGATACTCTGGCTGGTTTCGGCGGTGACGATTCGCTCGTTGGGTTCAAGGGCGATGACGTACTAAGCGGGGGCGCCGGCAACGATTCCCTTTACGGCGGCGATGCTGCCGATACCTATATCTACCAGCGCGGTGACGGTCACGACCGGATCGCTGATGGCGGTGATACCGCTGCCATCGATACCATCCAGTTCGCATCCGACATTTCCATCTCCGACGTTGCGCTCGTGCGCCACGCGAATGGCGACCTGGTGGTGCGTCTGGCCGATGGCGGCAGCATTACGGTGGAGGGCCAATTCACCAA
>JBJXGX010000002.1:0-17204 GCA_046160305.1 Burkholderiales bacterium | reverse complement strand
GCCTGCGGCATCGCGGTCGGCATCGCGCGCGGACTGGCTTTCGCGCACGCTGAACAAGTCGTCCATCGCGACATTAAGCCCGCCAACGTACTGATCACGGCGGATGGCGTCCCACGGCTGATGGACTTCGGCATCGCACGGCGCGGGGCCGCCGGTCCGGAGGCGGACTACCGCGGTACGCCAGCGTACATGGCGCCCGAATATATCGACACTCGCACCTTCACACCCGCCTGCGACGTGTTCGCGATCGGGGTCGTTCTCTATGAAATGATCACCGGACAGCCGCCGGTTACCGCCGCCTCGCCGTTCGAGGCGTTCTTCAAGATCGTCAACGAACCCGCCAAGCCCCCTTCGAGCGTGAATGCTGAAGTCGACGCGCGGTTGGACGCCATCGTCCTCAAGGCCCTCGCGAAGAATCCGCATGAGCGTTATGACAGCGCTGCATCCCTCGCGGACGAATTGAGCCGCTATCTCGAACCGGACCGGCAGGACTCGGACGGCGGCGGCTCGGCGACATTGGAGTTTCTCCTCCGGCGACTGCGGCACAACAGCGACTTCCCCGCGTTGGGCGGTACGCTGACTTCGATCAATCGGATCGTCGGCACCGAAACCGAGCACACCAGTGTCCTGTCGAATGCGATCCTGAAAGACGTGTCGATGTCGAACCGTCTGCTCAAGATCGTCAACGCGGTCGCTTACCGGCAGTTCGGCGGATCGATCAGCACGATATCGCGCGCGGTCGACATTCTGGGCTTCAACACGGTACGCAACCTCGCGCTCTCGCTGACCCTGATGGATCACATTCAGGACCGCACCCAGGCGGACGCCATGCAGGAAGAAGTCGTGGTCTGTTACCTGAGCGGCTTGGCGGCGCGCGGGCTCTCCGAAAAATTCGGCGTTCGGGATCCCGAACAGGCATTCGTGTGCGCGATGTTCCGCCGGCTTGGGCGCCTCCTCGTTCTCAATTTTCTTCACGACGAGGCGATCGCGATCGAGAAGCTCGTCGCGGGGCGGGGTTTCGACGAAGCGCGCGCCGCGCGTGAAGTGCTTGGAATCGGATTCGAGGAGCTCGGGACTGCGATCGCGAAGGCGTGGAATTTTCCCGGCGCCATCATCGATGCCATGCAACCGGCGGGCGAACGGCCAACGTCGATGCCGGCATCGGTCGATCATCGCACACGTCTATTGGCCGAGGTCTCGAACGATCTGGCCAATGTCGCCCGATTGCCCAACGAGAATGACCGGAGCACGCGTCTTTCCGCGATGGCACACCGCTACGCGCGTATCGGGCTCAATACGGAATCGCTGACCGCCGCGATGGATGGCGCACTCACGTCGTTATTGCGCGACGCCGACGCGCTCGCCCTCGCAAAATCGAAAGGCGCACTCATGGCCACGGCCAAGGCCGTTACCGGCGCAAAATCGAAAACACCCAAGATGCCCACCGACACGGCGAACAGCGAAACGTGCCTGACCTCGGCTGACGTTGCCAAAGCCGCGAACGGGGCGGCGCCGCAGACAACCGATGCGCCGATTCGGCTGCAGGATCCGGGCGAACGCAGTGCACGGTTGAACGCGGGCATTCAGGAAATCACCAATACCCTCGCCACCATATTCAATGTGAACAGTGTCTTGCGGATCATCCTCGAGACGTTCTTCCGTTCGATGTCGTTCACACGCGTGCTGCTCTTCGTGGTCGATGGCACGCGGCAATCGATGCGCTGCCGGATCGGATTCGGGCAGGATGCCGAGGCGTTCGTCAAGCAGGCATTCATGATCCCGCTCGATGGTGCGCGCACCGTATTCCACTCCGCCGCCGGGCTTGGCAATGATCTCTCGATCGAGGACATCGAGGCTGACAAGATCCGCCCGTACATTCCTGACTGGTATCGCAAGCGCATGACGGCGCGCGGCATGCTGCTCCTTCCGGTGACCGTAGGGACCAAACGGATCGGCATGATCTATGCCGATGTCGACGATCCGGCCAAGCTCCGGTTCTCAGCGCAGGAGCTGAGTCTGCTGAAGACCCTGCGCAATCAGGCGGTGCTCGCGGTGCGGCAGTCGAGCTAGGAATTCGCGACCCCGCGAATTCCTACGCGCCAAGATACACGTCGCGGACATGCGCGCTTGCGGCCACGTCACTGGTCGGCCCTGACAAGACAATCCGCCCTTCCTCCATTACATAGACCGTCTGCGAGAGTTTGAACGCAAGCCGCGCGTTCTGCTCGACCAGCAGCACCGATACGCCCTGCTCGCTCACCGCGCGCAACTGCCGGTAGACCTCCTGCACGACGACCGGCGCGAGACCCTGCGACACTTCGTCGGCCATGATCAAGCGCGGTTTGGCCATGAGCGCACGGCCGATCGCGAGCATCTGCTGCTCGCCGCCGGACAGGCTTCCGGCGCGCTGTCGCATCCGCTCGCGCAGGCGTGGGAACGCCCCATACACGGCGCCGAGCGCATCGCGCGTCGCACGCTCCGAGGCGAGCAGAAATCCACCCAGGCGCAGGTTCTCTTCGACCGTCAACTTGGCAAAGATCCGCCGGCCCTCGGGGACATGCGCGATACCGGCCGCGGTAATGTCGCGGCTCGATCGCTTCTCGATCCGCACGCCGTCGAATTCGATCGCACCGGCGTGCGCGGTCTGCATGCCGCAGATTGCTTTCAACAACGACGTCTTGCCGGCGCCATTCGGCCCGATGATGGCGGTAATAGCACCTCGCGCGATCGACATGGAGACGCCGTTCACCGCGCGCGCCTGGCCGTAGCGGACCTCGACGTCGCGAATATCGAGCAGGGGAATCGTCGGCGCCATCGTCAATCGAAGCCGGCTACACCAAGGTACGCATCGACGACCCGGGTATCGCGCGTAAGACCACCCGGATCGCCATCGTAGATCTTGCGACCGAAATGCAGGACGACGGCGCGATCACAGTACCCGCTCACGATACGCATATTGTGTTCGACAAGAACCACCGTGCAGCGTTTGCGCACTTCGGTGACGACCAGATCCATCATGCGCCGCGATTCTTCTCCGGACAGTCCGGCAACCGGCTCATCCAGGAGCAGCAATCGGGGCCCGGACGCCAGCGCGATCGCGACGGTGAGGAGCTTTTGTGTGCCGAGCGGGAGCGCGCCGGCCCGTTCATTCGCGTGGCTCGCGATCCCAAGCAACGCGAGCGTTTCGCGCGCACGCCCGGCAAGCACCCTCTGGTCCGCGCGATAGCCGGACGTGTTGAAGAGCCCCGCCATCGTTCGTGGACGAACATGACGATGCATGCCTTGCAATACGTTGTCGAGCGCGGTCTGCTCCGAGAAGAGCGTCACCAATTGGAACGTTCGGGCGACACCGCGGCGCGCCAACGCGTGGCTTGCAAGGCCGGTGATCGCCTCCCCGTGCAGGGCAACGATGCCCGCAGACGGGGGATACACACCGGCAATCACATTGAACAACGTCGACTTACCGGCGCCGTTCGGACCGACCAATCCGACCAGCTCGCCTGCGCCAACTTCGAATGACACCTCCGCAAGCGCAGTGAGCCCGCCAAAGGTCTTGGTGACGCCGCGGACCTCGAGCGCCGCGCTCACGTCGGTCTCGCGTCGTGAACCGGCTTGCGGCGCAGCAGATCGCGCGCCCGGCGAGGAAGTTCGAGAAGTCCGCCCGGCAGCGCGAGAATCACGACCAGCAGAATGACCGCGTACACGAGCGTCTTGTAATAGCCCACCGAAAAAAGTTGCTCACCAAGCGCGGTGAGCAAGGCGGCGCCGATGACCGGACCAAGAAAACTTCCAATCCCGCCGACCATCGCATAGATGACCAGATCGGTCGAATACAGCAGGGTAAAGATGGAAGGACTCACGAAATTCAGATAGTGGGCATGCACCGCGCCCATGACGCCTACCACCGCGCACGAGACGACGAACGCGAGCGTCTTGTAGCGCGCCGCATCGATGCCGATACTCTCCGCGAGCCGTTCGGTATCACTGGTTTTGAGCGCGAGCAGCGTGAAGCCGAAACGCGTGTGCTGGAGCCTGAGCAGGAGCCCGATCGAAACGGCCGAGAACGCGAGGACCAGGAAATAGAAGCTGAGATGCGATTCGAGGGTGTGACCGAAGATCGCGGGACGCGGTACACCGGCGACACCAGCCGGTCCGCCGAAATAGTCGAACGCGCGAAATACCGCGTTGACGATCTCACCGAACGCGAAGATGCTCAGACTGAAATAGATGCCCCGCAGCTTCAAGGTCAGCGCGCCGAGTGCCCATCCGACTAACGCTGCGACCACGCCGCCCGTGGCAATGCCGATCCAGGGTGACACGCCGAACTTGGTGGTGAGGATCGCGGTCGAGTACGCCCCGAGCGCGATGAAGCCGGCATGGCCGAACGAGAGGTACCCCATCCTGAGAATCGAGTACACCGCGGCGGTGTAGACGACATTCATCAGGACGACGATCGCGACATGCAACAGGTAGGGCGGAACCGCGAACGGCAGCGCGACCAGGCAGAAAACACCCACTGCACCCATTGCACCCATTGCGAGAGCAGTGCGCGCCATCAAGCCTTCCCAAGGAGACCGGCGGGCCTGAATATCAATACCGCGATCATCGCGACGAAGACGAGGATGTGCGCGGCCTCAGCGCCGAACGCCAATGCACCCATCGATTGCAGCACGCCGATCAGGAGCCCCGCCAACAGCGTTCCGGTGATGCTGCCCAATCCACCGATGATGACGATGATGAAGCACATGATGATCGATTCGATGCCCATCCCCGGATTCAAGGAATAGATCGGCGCGACAAAGGCGCCACCGAGCGCGGCAAGAATGAATCCGAGCCCGACCGCGAGTGCGGCGACGCGATCGGCGTCCACGCCCAACATGCGCGCCGTTTCTTCGTCTTCTTCCATCGCCCGCATGGCGAGCCCGGCTTTGGTCCGATGGACCAGCCAATAGAGTCCCGCGACGAGCACCAATGCCACGCCCGCCGCGGCCAGACGCTCGATCGGCATCCGCACGCCGAATGCCGAGACGACACCCGGAAACACCGAGGGAACATTCTTTTCCTGCGCGCCGAACACGATCCATGCGAGTGACTGGATGACGAGCGAGATTCCGACGCTCGCCACGACGAGCTGGAGCCATTGCCCGCGCAGGCGCCGGAAGAACGCGCGCTCGATCGCAAGACCGCTTGCGAACGCGAGGGCGACGATCGCGATCAACGCCAACCAAAGCGGCAACTTGGCCACTACATAGAGGAGGTACACCGCCATCGCGCCCAGCATGAAGATCTCACCATGCGCGAAGTTGACGATATGCAGGATGCCGTAGATCAAAGTGAGACCGAGCGCGGTCAGCACGTACAGCACGCCATTGACAAGCCCGATCGCCAGGCCCTGCAGGGCAAGCTGCAACGTCATCTGCGAATCCCTTGCGGCATCGGGCGAATTCCTCGTGCTACTTCCTGCGTGCGCGCCCGGCGCTCTTGCCTTCCATTGTCTTGCCTTCCGCGGCAAGAATCTCGGGCAGTGCGTTCTTGACGACATGAAACGCGTCGAGCGAAGCGGGTCCCCCGCAATAAAGGAACGCGTGGATGATCATCTCGCGAATCTCGAGGGGCGTCATCCCGTTGCGGATTGCACCGCGCAGATGGATCTTGATCTCGTTGGGACGATTGAGCGCGATACAGAACGCAAGGGTCAGCATGCTGCGCGTTTTCAGCGGCAGTCCCGGCCGCGTCCACACGGCGCCCCAGCCATGCTCGGTGATGAGCTCCTGGAAGGGCATCCAGAATTCGTCGGTGTTCTTGAGCGATGCCCTGACATAGTCGGGACCGACGACGCGCTTACGCAATGAGAGGCCCGCTTTGAACTGCTTGCTACGTTCCTTGGTTGCCATTGTTGTTCTCCTTAGCCTTCATGAGTAAAAATCCACCACAGGGGACGCAGGGGACACAGGGGGTTCCCAGGTGTCGCGATTCGGGCCGATCAGGACGGCAGATAGCGCATGAAAATACGCCAGCAAAGCATTAATTCCCCCATAGCCCTCTGCGCCCTCTGCGTCCCCCGTGGTGAAAGATTGTGGGAATGCTCAGTACACAACGACGCTTCGTATCGACGTCCCTGCATGCATCAGATCGAACGCATTGTTGATGTCCGCGAGCGGCATGGTATGCGTGATCAGATCGTCGATGTTGATCTTGCCGTCCATGTACCAGTCGACGATCTTGGGCACGTCCGATCGCCCGCGCGCGCCGCCGAATGCCGTGCCTTTCCAAACACGACCGGTGACGAGCTGGAACGGCCGCGTCTTGATCTCCTGCCCCGAACCGGCGACACCGATGATGACCGATACGCCCCAACCGCGATGGCAGCATTCAAGTGCCTGGCGCATCACATCGACATTCCCGATGCATTCGAAGCTGTAGTCCGCGCCACCACCGGTCAGCTCGACCAGATGCGCAACGACATCCCCTTGCACTTGTTTGGGGTTGACGAAGTGCGTCATGCCGAACTTGCGCGCCAGACTCTCGCGCGCAGGATTGATGTCGACGCCGATGATCATGTTGGCGCCGACCATGCGCGCGCCCTGCACGACATTGAGGCCAATGCCGCCCAACCCGAACACGACCACGTTCGCGCCCGCTTCCACCTTCGCGGTATTGATGACCGCGCCGATCCCGGTCGTTACACCGCAGCCGATGTAGCAGACCTTGTCGAACGGCGCATCCCCGCGAATCTTCGCAAGCGCGATCTCCGGCAAGACCGTGTAATTGGCGAAGGTCGAGCAGCCCATGTAGTGATGCACCATCTTCCCGCCGATCGAAAAACGGCTCGTGCCATCGGGCATCACGCCCTTGCCCTGGGTACCGCGAATGGCGGTGCATAGATTGGTCTTGCGGGACAGGCACGATTTGCACTGGCGGCATTCGGGTGTGTAGAGCGGAATGACGTGATCGCCCTTACGAAGGCTCGCTACACCCGGTCCGACATCGACCACGATGCCGGCACCCTCATGGCCGAAGATCGCGGGGAACAAGCCCTCCGGATCCGCGCCCGAACGCGTGAACTCATCGGTGTGGCAAATGCCCGTCGCCTTGATCTCGACCAATACCTCGCCTGCCTTGGGACCGGCGAGATCGACCTCTTCGATGACGAGTGGCTTGCCGGCGGCATACGCAACGGCTGCTTTGACTTTCACTGTCTATTCGCTCCTTTTCTAGAGAACTAAAAAATTAACCATGGAGGACGCTATCTAAAGCGTACAACGTCAGAAATGCAAAACCGTACAACGTCAGAAATTCACCACGGAGGACGCGGAGGTAAGGCGCTCGGTTCTTAACGTGATTCGCGCAGAGCGCACCGGACCGCGAGTGAACGTCTCGCAAAGATGCCGGCATTTCTGAAACGTTCTTCGTTTTTCCTCCCTTGCCTCCGCGTCCTCCGTGGTGAATTTCTGAGGCCAGACTCTGTAAAAGATGCCGGCGTTTCTGAAACGTACTTCGCCTTTCCTCCATTCCCTCCGCGTCCTCCGTGGTGAATTTCTGAGGCCAGACTCTGTAGCAAAACTCTACCCCTCCCTCAACTCCAACACCGTTTCGATCTGCCGCCGGAGCGCCTCCCCCGTCACCGGCTTGTGCATCAATCCAAGTCCGCTTTCGGCCGCCTCGCGCAATCGATCCGGTGCCGTGTCGCCGGTGATAAGAATCGCCGGGATTCTTCCGTGCAGCGCGGATGCCATGCGCGCGATTTCGATGCCGGTCTCGCCGTTGCGCAAACGGAAATCCACGATCATCAGATCGGGGCGCTCGCCCATCGATCGCAGCGCCGCCGTCGCGCTTGCGATCGACGCAGCCGCATGCACCTCGCATCCCCAGCTTTCCAATAGCAATTTCATCGCGATGACGATCGCCTCGTCGTCGTCGACGACCAGGACTTTCAATCCGGACAGGTCCGGACTCCCGAGTTCGGGCCTTTGACGTGCCGCCGGATCGGCCTCAACCGGACGCGGAGCGGGTGGAATCGACACGCGAAATGTCGAGCCGTGATCGACGACGGATTCGACTTCCACCGTGCAATCAAGCAGATGCGCCATCCGCTGGACAATCGCGAGGCCCAACCCCAATCCCTGACTCGGGTCACGATCACTCGAGCGGATCTGATAGAACTCCTCGAAGATCCGCGAGCGTTCTTCACTTGGAATGCCGACCCCCGTGTCGATGACTTCGAGATGTACGGTTCCGTTCGCGACGATCGCCTTCAGATCGATTTGTCCCGTATGGGTATATCGGAGGGCGTTCTCGATGAGATTGCGCACGATGCGCTCCAGCAACACCGGATCGGAATCGACCCAGGCATCCTCCGCGGTCGCGACGAAACGCAGGCCCTTTTCCGCGGCCACCGGCGCGTATTGCGCCTCCAGTCGCTGGAACATTTCCGCGAGCGACACGACGATCCGCTTCGGCTGGATCGTCCCGGCATCGAGTTTCGAGATATCGAGCAAGGCGGCCATCAGGCTCTCGAGCGATGTGATCGAGGCATCGATATGCCCCGCGATTCGCCGAATTTCGGGGTCCTGCGCCTTGTCGGACAGCAAACGATTGAACAACGCGAGCGCCGTCAATGGTTGGCGCAGATCATGGCTCGCCGCGGCAAGAAACTGCGTCTTTGACCGGCTGGCGGTCTCGGCGCGGTCACGTGCGCTTTCGGCTTCCTCCTGCTTCGCGCGCAACTCGTCCACCAGCACGAGGT
This sequence comes from Burkholderiales bacterium, assembly GCA_046160305.1. Taxonomy (GTDB): domain Bacteria; phylum Pseudomonadota; class Gammaproteobacteria; order Burkholderiales; family SG8-39; genus SHXR01. Next base: position 8,458 of record JBJXGX010000002.1, on the reverse strand, counting down.
TTTCATAACGGGTGTGCAGGGCGCCGGCCGTCATGCGCCCGCTGTCCCGGACATAGAGGACAAGATAAACAAGAAAAGCAATCAACAGCACCGCATTGAACCAATGTTCCGGATGGTTCCACCAGCCGATGATGATTGGCACCACCAACGGCGTCGAGAATGCGTAGAACGACTTCGGCATCATGCCCGAGGTCGCGATCGCCGCCGCGCACCATGCGGCGATCAGCATGGTGAGCAGCGCCTTTTCGGGCAGCGGTGCCGATGGAAAAAACAGGATCCCCGCCGAGCCGCCGAACGCTCCGTTGAAGAACGCGAAGATGATCATGAAGCGCGTCCACCGATCGACTTCTTCGCTGTTCAACGAGCGCCGCAGCAGTTTCGCGCTAAGCCAGGTGCGATAAAGGAGCGCACCGCATACGACCACCAGCCAGCCGATCAGGAGATCGTGGCGGACGAGATTCCAGAACAGATGAATGATGTAGCCGGCGAGAAACGCCACTCCGACCGGAATGCGAATCGCCTGCTGACAGAACAGTCGCAGCTGATCCGCTTTCACTTCCCGCGCGAATCGGCTCGAGGCGGCGAACGACACCGCATCGCGCGGGGTCGAACCGGTCACAGAAGGGGAGTCAGCATTGGCGTCCATCGCAGCGCGCGATGGTAACGCGGGACGCCGCGACGCGTGCGACGGCGTCGTGGCAATCGTTCTTCTAGCGGATCGCCGCTTGAATCCGCTCCGCCGTCAACGGCAGCGATCGAATTCGCACGCCCAATGCATCGGCAACGGCATTTGCGATCGCCGCACCCATCAGTGCTTGCACCGCCTCGCCCGCACCGACCGCCGGCGTGTCGATGCGGTTGATCAACTCGACTTCGATCGCCGGCACCTCGCTGAATTTGAGGATCGGATAGTCGTCCCAATTGACCGACGTGATCCGCTCGCGATCGAAGCGCACCGCTTCCTTGAGCGTCCAGCTCGTTGCCTGCAGCGCGCCGCCTTCCACTTGATTGATCACGCCGTCCGGATTGATCGCAAGGCCGACATCCACCGCGCAGACGAGGCGCGTCACGCGCACTTCGCGCTCGAGACGCACTTCCGCGACGACAGCGGCATAGGCGCCCGTATTCTTGTACCGCGAGAACGCGATGCCATGTCCGGCATCATCGCGGCGCTGGTAACCGTACCAGTTCGCGCGCTTCGCGGCGGCTTCGATCACAGCACGCCCTCGCGCATCCGACAAATGCCGAAGCCGGAATGCCACGGGCTCCACACCCGCCACGACCGCAAGCTCATCCATGAACGACTCGATCGCGAAGACATTGCCGAATCCACCGAGCGAGCGCATCGCCGAGACGCGGATCGGCACATCGGTGACGCGATGTTTCGAAATATGCTGGCGTGGAAAATCGTATTGCGGCACGGCATTCCGCTCCGACCCGCCGTTAGGGAGCGGCATGTCGATCGCAACCGGCAGATCGAATGGATCGTCGATATACGCGGCCGCCAGCAGGGTGGGCCGCCGATCGCGTCCGGGCCGCGAGCTGTGTCCGTGGCTGAACAGCTCATGCCGCCACGCGACGACCTTGCCTTCCGCATCGAGCGTCGCCTGCAGATCGATCGCCATCGCTGACCCGAACGGTGCCCAGCCAAGCTCCTGTTCGCGCGTCCACACCACCTGCACCGGACGGCCGTTCGCGGCGCGTGCGAGCAACGCCGCATCAAGTGCCACGTCGTCCGCACCGTTGTGGCCGTAGCAACCGGCGCCTTCGACGTGATGCACGGCAATGCACGCTTCGTGGATTCGCAATGCCTTCGCGAGATCCGCGCGCAGGTTGAAGATCCCCTGCGAATGCGAGTGGACCGTCAAGCGTGCGCCCTCGCCGACGCCATCCCCATTTCCGTTCCCACCCCCGTTCCCATCCCATTGAGCGATCGCGCACGATGGCCCGATCGACGCATGGGCAATGAAGGGCTTGGCATAGGAGGCGCGCACGACGCGCCCCGATGCCGGGGTCGAATTCCCGGTTGTATCAACCAGCACCGTGGCTTCGGAGCGCGCGGTCCTGAGGAACGTATCCACGTTATCGGCGTCGGGCATCGTCGCGCCACCCGTCCACCGTGCGGTTGCCGACAAGCGCTCGGCAGCCCGCACGGCGAGTTCCTCGCGTTCTGCCAACACACCAAGAAAACTGCCGTCGCGAACAACCGTTGCACCGATTGCCTGTACTTCTGCAACATCAAACGTATCGAGCTTCGCGCGCGGCCCGCTTGGCCGCACGACACGCCCGAACAACATGCCGGGAAGCACCATGTCATGGACATAGCGGGCGCGGCCCATCACTTTGTCCGGCAGATCGAGTCTATCGGCGCGTTTGCCGACGATCGTATAGTCGGCGGGATTCTTGACCGGCGCTTGCGCGGTGGCATTCCGGTCGAAGAGCGCGTCGGTGGCGAGCGCCCAATAGTTCGTGGTGGTCGCACGGCCTTCGATGGCGATCGTGCCGTCCGTCACTTTGAGCTTATCGACCGCGACACCGAATTCGGCCGCGGCTTCCTGAAGCAGGATCGCGCGCACCTCGGCGCACACGTAACGGATCGCCACGCCGCTATCCTGGATCGAGAGACTGCCGCTCGTGACGCCTTCGTTCGGGCTTGACGCGGTGTTGGCCGCGACCATGCGGATACGATCGAGCCGCACGTCCAGCTCTTCGGCCGCGATCTGGGCGAGCGAAGTCAGGATACCTTGACCAATCTCGACCTTGCCGCCGGTGATGCTGACCGACCCGTTCCGCTCGAAACGGATCCAATGCGAAAGCCGCGGATTACCCTGCAGATTGCCGGGCAATGCGCCGCCGGGGCGTTTGGTGAGCAGTGGATCAGCCATGACGCATCGCCTCGGCCGCCTGCTTGATCGCCCGCAACATGCGTGTATGCGCCCCACATCGGCACAGATTGCGATCGAGCGCGCCGCGTAATTCGTCGTCGCTTGGCGAGGAATTCTGCGCGAGCAGTCCGGCCGCCGTCATGATGATCCCGCTCACGCAGTAGCCGCATTGCGCGGCCTGCTCGTCAAGGAATGCCTTCTGCAACGGATGCGGCACGCCGTTTTTCGCGAGCCCCTCGACCGTCGTCACCGACTTGCCTGCCGTCGACCAAAGCGGCGTGTCGCATGCGGCGACTGTATGACCATCGAGCAATACGTGACACGCGCCGCAATGGCCGGTACCGCAACCGAATCGCGTGCCTTTCAAGCCGAGATCGTTGCGCAGAACATAGAGGAGCGGCGTGCTGTCCGGAACGTCGACATCATGTCGGCTGCCGTTTACTGTGATGGAGATTGCCATGCTTGCTTCCTCGTTAAGTGGCGGCGGGATCGATCCAAGCGACTCCGGCAACCTGTTCAAAGTGACGATCGTAGGAAAGCAATTCGGCGCCGTGCTCCATCGCGTGCGCGGCGATCCAAACATCATTTGTGGGAATCGGTCGCCCGCCTGCACGCAACTGCGCTCCGATTCGAGCAAAGCGGTCCGCCGTGACCGCCGTTGTCTGCGCCACGGACACATACGGACTGTCGAGAAATCTTTTCAATCTCGCGAGATTCGCTTCGTAACGAGTCCCGATCCGAAATCCCAGCAGCAGCTCTCCCATTACGATAACTGACATGACGACTTGCTCCGCCTCCTGGACCCGCTGTGCGATTGCCTGATCGCCCCGAAGCATCGCGCTGTACGCGTTCGTGTCGAGCAGGAGTTTCATCGCCACAGATCCGCATCGACCTGTTCAAGCGGCGCGATGGCGTCGAGAAACTGCTTCTCTTCCTCCTCCGTCCAGCTTCCAATCAACCAATCCAGCGTATTGCCCACGACATCGCGCCGCGTGCCGTTCTGTTTGCTCCCAGTCTCCAGGCCCGCACCAGAGCGCAGCAACTTCAGCGCCGCCTGATTGAGAGAAATACCCTCAGCCTTGGCCAGAGCGCGTATCGCACGTTCAAGAGGCCGATCGAAACCCCGGATGGTGAGCTGGTCCATGGCGAGTCATTCTTGAATCGAGACGAGTCATTATACGACTCTCCGGACGCTGCCTGCGCAGCCAACGTTGATTGAACCCGTCGGAGTGCTTTCCTGGCGCTGACCGATACAACGCACCAGCCCCCGCCGCATCCAACTTCGAATGCCAAAGCGGGGGCGCGGGCGGGCCGCCTTTGCACTGGCGTGGAGGCAACCGTTCTCATCATGACCGGCCCTGGACACTCGATTGCGCGCCCACCGCGACCTTGATCGTGGCGGCTCCGGCGTTCGAGCGTGCTGGCGAGGCGGAACCCCACGTTGTTGTTGCGATTGGTGGTGTCGTTCCTGTTGCGGTTCGCCGCGCGCGCGTTGCGTGGATTGTTGTTCCAACTGCCACCGCGCACGACACGTTCGCCGCAGTCGCGACGTTTAGGGCCGGTCAGGCTCCGCCAGTAGCTGGTGCGACGGATCGAACCAGCCCCTTTCGAAGAGGGCTTGGCGCAAACGCCAAGAGTGGGCATGCCGCGCGTGCGCGATCCATGCATCGACATGCCGTTCGACTTCGCGCCGCCTGATCGTGCCTGCCCGCCATCGACCACGCAACCCGCGCAGTCGATTGCGAAAGCGACGAACATTGGCTTCGGGCAGGCTGCGACGGCCACGCAGATCCAAGTCGAATCCGAGAAACGTCGCCCTGTCGTCCGTCGGAGCGATGAACGTCTTGCGCGGATGCATCGTCAATCGCCTTCCCTCGAGGAACTGACCGATGCGCGAGCGCCATTCGGCAAGCACCATTGGATCGTCATGAAACAACGCGAAATCGTCAACATAGCGCACATACGGGGCGCGTAGGATCTCCTTCACGAAATGGTCGAAGGGATCGAGATAGAGATTCGCGAAGAACTGGCTCGTGAGGTTGCCGATCGGCAAGCCGCGTCGTCGAGCAAACGGCGAAAACAAATCATCCCCGAGAAAATACAGCTCGACCGGTTCTTGCGGATTGGAAGCGTCGAGGATCGCATCCATCAGCGTGAGGGTGCGCGCGCAGCCAATCCGTCGCCGGTATTCGCGCTTCAGGATCGCGTGATCGATGGAGGGAAAGTAGCGAAAGATATCGCACCGCAATACACAGGCATGCCGATCGCGAAAGTGTTCGTACCGCGAGATTGCCCGGTGCGAGCCGCGCCCCACTCTATTAGCGAACGAATCATCGATGAATCCTCGCTCGAAGATCGGTTCGACTACCTTGCAGAGGGCGTGATGCACCACTCGATCGCGAAACGGCGCGGCCGAGATCATGCGCGGCTTGGGATCTTCGACGCGGAAAGTCACGTAGCCACCCGGCTTCCAGGTGCCAGTGGATAATTCTCTCTCCAGCCGCAACACCTCCCGCTCGAGGTTGGCCATGAATGCCGCCGGCGCGGGCTTGCGGCGCTTTCCGCGCACCGCACGCAGGGCCGCTTCGCGCAAGCTATGGAAATTCACGATCCGATCGTACAGATCGTCAACTTTGCGCGGCACGCTGGCTCCTGATCCATCCGCCAACCAGCCGCCCGACCTCGTCGATCTCGCGCGCGGCATGCTCGAATCGTTTGAGATCGATCAGCTTCAAGTCGTAGGCCAGGCGAAACATGAATCGCAGCTTCTCGAGGGCAAGGTTCGCGCGCCCCAGTGCGGCGTCACGGCTCTTCGTGTACGTTGCCTCGATCAATCGCTCCAGGCAATCGAGCGCAGCGATCTGCATGCGATCGCCCAGCACGAACTTGTACGTGCGCGGCAATTTTTCCACCGCCGGCATCAGCCACAGGTTGAAGCGGTACATCGCTTCCAGTGCCGGCCCATTACGCCGGGCGGCGGATTGGGATTCGCTCACCTTGGTCTCTCAAAAAAAATCCTTTGGGGGCTGCGCCCCCAATCCCCCGGTAAAGGGGCAAGAGGTCAATCGGTCCTGGCGAGGCGGAACCCCACGAAGTCGATGCGATCGGAGGAGTCGTCCCTGCTGCGGTTCGCCGCGCGCGCGAGGCGTGGATTGAAGTACCAACCGCCACCGCGCACGACACGCTGGTCACACTTCCCGCTCATCCAAGCCGAACCGTTAGCCGGGGCGTCGCGATACGAATCGTTCCAGCAATCCACCGTCCATTCCCACACGTTGCCCAGCATATCCGCCAAACCGAATGCGTTCGGCTTGAATCTTCCCACAGGTGCGGTCGTCGCGTGGCCATCAGAACATTTCGCGTGCTCCCAAGGAAAGTTGAATGTTCGCCGTGCAGTGTCGTCAGCGACATTCGCAAATTCGCAGCCCGCAGGATCAAACGCTTCCCCCCAATACCGCGCAGTTCGGGTTTCGGCACGCGCCGCGTATTCCCATTCCGCCTCGGAAAGCAGGCGATATTTCTTGCCGGTTTTCGTTGATAACCACTCAGCGTAGGTCGTCGCGTCCTGCCAATTGACACATACCACGGGATGATCGTCTTTCTGATCGAAACCCGGATTCAGCCAATTCTTGTCCGCCTGAATCTCCGCTTTACTGTCTTTGTTCCGCGCCCAGCAACCGCCGGTCATCGAACGATTCGTTTCCCGCACGAAGCGCGCAAATTGTTCGCGCGTCACCTCGAATCGGCCGACCGCAATCGCGGCAGGAATCGTGACGTCATGCTGCGGCCCCTCGTCGTCAAACCTTTCCTTCTCGCTGTCGGGCGAGCCCATCGTAAAGCGACCGCCGGGGATCACTACCATCTCGGGGCAGCCTTCGCAGTCCGTGAAGACTTGGCCGCGCGCTCGTTGGGCGAGGGGGACGTCGAGCCTCGGGTCTGGCGTGGTGGGAGACCGCAGGGGGTCGGCGGGCTGCTGGGCCGCTGACGCATCGGGAGGCGCAGGCGTAACGATACGTGGGTCCACACTAGGAATTGATCGCCGATCTGATGGCCTATCGGAAAATCCGAGCTGACGCGCGACGTCTGCTGCACTTACCAATGGCTCATCGGCTCGTTGCGCGGCGGGTGGCTTAGGATCCTCACCGCAAAGCCCAACAATACTTGGCCGACCAAGATCTCCTTCACCCGCCGCCGTCTTCCACGCATCAATACCCGCGACTGGCTTTTCGTTACCCAGCCAGATCACAAGTTTTTCGGCCAATGCTCGTTGCTCATCGTTCGACGGCGCGTAAATAACGGTGCCTCGAGTGGGCGTGATGCGATTATTGGCAAGCAGCGATCGATCGATGGCAATCGGCGCTAGCGCTCCGGCCAGCTCGCCCTTCGTAAGAGCGATCGCATTGGCGAGACTTTGCGCTTCGGCGGAGACGACACCACCAACGGCACAACTCACAACGTCTACCCCGGCGGGTGGTACGCGCCCGAACAGGCGGAGGGTGCCGTCGCGTGACGCGGTGACGATAGTTTGTCCATCAGGGCTGAACCGCGCATCGGCAACCGGGCCGCTTTGCCCGACTAACGCCGCTACATTCGCCCCATCAAGAGCCAGCCGGAGCCGCGCACTGCCGTCCTCCGAAGCCGAAAGAATCAATGCAGCGTCGGCGCTGAAAGCCACTCCGTTGACCGCGCCCGTGTGGGCGGCGATTGGCCGTGCGCCGGCTGCCGCAATCCCATCGCCCACGTCCAATGCGTGGGCACGCACGGTTCCATCACGACTTGCCGAAACGATGCTTCGTCCGTCGGGGCTAATCGCAATAATGTTGCCGCGAGCAATGTCAGGGTCGAGAGTGCGAATGAGTCGGCCGTTCGCATCCCACACGCGAACGCGATCGTCAGCGCCCGCCGTGACCATTTGCTTTCCATCGGTGCTGAATGCGACGTGCATCATTGCGACTGTTTCGGTTTGCCCGCTCGGAACCGTCAGGGTCAACGATTGTGCCGCTCCGTTTTCGGCACTCCACAGGCGGACGGTGCCATCGTTGCTTGCCGTGGCGATACGCTGCCCATCGGGACTGAAGACCACGTGATTTACGTTGCCTCGATGACCAGTGAGCGAAAAAAGCGACGGCCCGATGCCGGTTGTTCGATCGACCCGACGCACGTCGACGGTGATGCCCTCAAGCGTGGCGCTGCGGGCGAATGCAATCAACCGGCCATCGGGGCTGAACGCAACGGTTCGCACTGCGTTGATCGCCTTGTTGGCAGCCACGGCGGCGGCTTCTCCACCGACCGGGAGCCCCTGCGCGGTCCATAGCCGAGGAAAATCGCTTGCACCAGCGGTGGCGAGAAAGCGGCCATCCGGACTCCAAACCACTTGATTGATTGGACCGAGATCGACGCCGAAAGTCGTTGCAAGCGGTGCCAGCTCCGCAGTGGGCGTAGGGGTGAACCGCCCTTGAATCACGTCCCCTGCTGGGGTCAGAGCGATGAGGCCGGGAAGAATGAGCGCCGCGAGTGTGGCCGGGATCCATCCCCGCAGGGAATAGCCCGGGTGGCCGCGCTCCCACAATTGG
>JBJXGX010000001.1:0-17417 GCA_046160305.1 Burkholderiales bacterium | reverse complement strand
TTTGACGAACTCGGGCAACGCCGCGCCGGTCCGCGCCTCGACTTGGGCCAAGAAGGTGTCGAGGTGCTCCTGGACGAGCTGATACAGCGTGGTGTCTTCGGGGCGCCGACGTTCGTAGTGGACCGTGTTCGGCGCCGCTGCGCGCTGAAGCGCCTAGCCCATGATCGATCGGCCCTACCCATGCTCTGATATTTATACAGTATCACGGGCGTAGCCTCACCAGGCAGCAGATTGGCAGTTTGGATCTCGTCAACGCATCGCGCCTTCGCCACCACCGGAGACGGCCGAGCCGGCGTCGATGCCGGCCGCGTTCATCGATCCCATGCGCGGCAGGCGCATCGTCGTGATCGACAACGACGCCCTCGTGCTGGAGAGCGCCGGCGGATTGATACGCTCCTGGGGTTGCGACGTGGTCACCGCCCGGTCGGGTCGGGAGGCGCACGATCGCCACGATGACGTGCGTCCGGACCTCGTGATCGCGGACTTCCATCTCGCCGACGGCGAGAAGGGCGTCGACGCCATCGCACTCCTGCGTGCGCGGTTTGACATCAGGATACCGGCGTTCATCGTGTCGGGCGACATCGCGGAAGTCCCACGCCGCGCGGCAGCTGCGGCCGGTCTTCTGAAGCTCGACAAGCGGATGAGCCTGTTGAAGCTGCGCGCGATGGCAACGCATTTGATATTGGCCAGAGAACCCGCTCGCGGAGCCCAGTCGGAATAGCCTCACGAAGTCGCCACCGCGATTGCGCCGCTGGTCTGTTTCCTGGCGAGATACACGATGTGTGAGAGGCGACGCTCGCTGGCAAGCCGCGCCGCCACGGCACGGTACCGGTTCTGCATCGCAAATTCCTCTTCGCCCTCAGTCTCACGAAGCCGGTCGGCGTGCGCCGCGCGTGCAGCACTATGGCGCCGCGCGATTTCCGCCAGTTGCGTGGTGATATCTTCTCGGCGCAACAATGCGAAGCCGGCCTCCCCAACGATTCGCTCGTCGTATCCGGGCGGAACCAATAGAAAGTGGCCTTGGGAAGTGCGCGCCGCGATCTCTTCATTCGAGATTGCTCCAGTCATGACCGGATTGGTGAGCAGCAGCCGACCGCCGGGTTTGAGGACGCGCGCCCACTCCGCGAAGAGCCGGGTGCGGTCGGGCAGGAGCGCTAACGCGTCGATGCAGACAAGGGCATCGAACATGCCGCTTGAAAACGGCAAGGGCTGGCTTCCATCGCAATGTTCGAGCCGAACGCGCTCACTTAGACCCTGCTCGTGCGCGGTCAATGCACCCCTGGCAATTGCGAGTGCATTGTTATCGATCCCTACAACCGAACATCCGGCGAGGCAGGCCAGACGCACTGCAAGCGCGCCTCTGCCGCACGCGACATCTAGCACTTGCGCATCTGGCGCTACATCGAGCCAACCGATGAAGCGATCGTAGTCCGCAGTGGCAATCCAACTGCTCTGACCGATGTAATCGTCATAGACCTCGCGGAAAATGACGTCCTGAAGTGTCTGCAATCCTGGCGCATAGCGGGACTCATAAAACGCATGCGATTGCCTCGGCTCCACCGCTTCGTGGTTCATTTGCGGGCGCAATCTGTAGCGAACGCTACTCGGGGCTCATGCCGGCCTCCTGCGCCGCCTTTCCCCAATCGGCCAACTGCTGCTTCACGAACGCGGCGAATTCCTCCGGTGTCGAGCTGCTCGGTTCGACGCCTTGCTTGGCGAGCTGTTCGTCCACGTCGCGCCGTTTCAAGATCGCATGCAACTCGCGCGAGAGCCCCTCGACGATCGCCGTCGGCGTCTTGGCGGGTGCGAACAAGCCGTTCCAGATTGCGACCGAAAGCCGGGGCATGCCGGTTTCGGACACGGTCGGCACGGCGGGGAGCAAGGCGGTCCTTACCGGCGCCAGGTTTGCGAGCGCACGAAGTTTTCCTTCCTTGACGAGGGGTGCGACGACACCGCCCGTGCCGAACATCAGGTGCACGCGCGCCTCGAGCAAATCGGGGATCGCCAGCGGTTCGCCTTTGTACGGGACGTGCGCCATGTTCACTCCGGTGAGCGACATCAGTTGTGCCGCCGCCAGGATCCCGTTTACGTTGCCCGACGCATAGTTGAGGCGGCCGGGGTGGGTGCGCGCATAATCGACCAGCTCCGAGACGGTCTTCACTTGCGTGCCCGGATGCACGACCAGAAAGAACGCGAACCGGACGAGCTGCGTGATCGGGGCGAAATCACGCAAGGGGTCATAGGGCGGGTTCTTGCGCAGAGTCGGCACGCCGAGCATCTGCGTGTTGCCCGCGGATAACAGCGTATAGCCGTCGGCGGGCGCACGCGCCGCCATCTCGGCCGCGATCGCGCCGTCGGCCCCGGGCCGGTTGTCGACGACCACGGGTTGGCCGAGCACGTCAGACAGCGGCACTGCGAAAGCGCGATACGAGCGGAGGCGCGAAAAGCGGGACCGGCGTCCCGTGTCGGCCCGCCAGGCCGTCAATCCCCCAGTCCTGCTTTGCACGCCATCACAATGGCTTGTGCGCGACTGCGAACGTCCAGCTTGTCGAAGATGTGCGACACCGTGTTGCGTACCGTCTTCTCCTGGACCGCGAGGTTCGCGGCGATGTCGGCGTTACCCAGTCCACGCGCCAGCAGATCGAGAACCTCGCGCTCACGGCGCGTCAAACCGGCGAGCGCCTCGGGTCGGTCGCGCGCGTCGCGAGGCAGGAATGCATTGATCTCCTCGATCAGCTTCTCGAATGCGGCTTCGCCCTTGAGCGGAATGTAATTGTTCGTCTCCAGGGGAACGAAGCGCGCGCGCGGGATCGACGAGGCAATCAGCCGCGCCTCCTCGATCGGCATCAGGAGTGCGCCCCGGCAATGCAGTGCGAGGGTGGGGCAGGTGATGCGCGGGAGCAGCGCCGAGACGTCCGCTTCGCCGGTTGCAATCACTACGCGTGCGGCATGGTCCGGCGCGGCCGAGACGCGGTACAGCTCGTTCAGCTCGGCGATCTGCGCGGGAGTCGCTCCAGGGAACATCTGCGTGGTCTGAACCAGCCGGAACGCCGGATTTTGCTCGCCCCAGCCGTGTTCGACGAACTTCAGGAACGCGAGGAATCGTTCCCGTTCGTCTGACTTCGCATACGGGCGTCGCAAGATTCCGCGCGCGACGGGCGCCGAGAGAACGAGGTGACTCACGCGGTCTGGATAACGGGCCGCATAGGCAATGGCCGTCGGTGAGCTCGCCGAGGTCGATCCCCACAGCGCGAAGCGGTCGAGCCCGGCATCGTCGACGACCGCCTCCAGATCCGCCACGAGTGTGTCGATGGACACCGGGCCGTCGTCGCGCTCGGACAATCCGTACCCTTGCGGGTCGTAGCGGTAGAGCCGATGGTGCGCGCCGAGCTCGCGAAACAACGGACCGAGTACGCCGGTACGCCAGTCGTGCTCCAGGTGCGACATCCAGGTGCCCGCGCGGACGAGCGGATAACCCTGCCCGGACATTGCGTAGGCGATGCGCAACCCGGTCCCGGTACGCGCGAACCGGATCTCCTGACGGAATGGCGTCAAGTGTCCTCCCGGAACGAGCGCGTGGACGATTGCAGCGCCCGACAAAACACTCTATCAATTGCGGTGCAAGACACCTGCCGAAGGGCGAGTCTCGCGATTGTCGATGCGCCTGCTACGGCAGGTCGGGCATGCGCCAGTCAAGCTTTGTCGCCGCAAGCACGGCTTCGGTCCGGCTACCAACGCCAAGCGCCTTGAGGATTGCCGACGCATGGTTCTTCACTGTTGGCTCAGCGAGGTCAAGCTCGCGGCATATGAGTTTGTTACTCTTACCGCGCATCATCAGCGCCGGGACATCCGTTTGCCGATCGGTGAGTCCGAGCAATGCCTGCGTCGGTGGTGATGCGTCCCGCCACGCAGCTTCCACCGGCCGAGCGTGGGCCGAAGCAAGCGCAGCCCGGGGGAATATAGACGCCGCCCTTGAGGATCAGCCCGAGCACACCCATCAGCACGTCGCGCGTTTCCACCTTTGGGATGAAGCCGACGGCGCCGAGCGAAAGCGCGCGCATGATCGTCTGCTGGTCTTTGGTCCCGGACAGCATCGCGACCGACATGCCCGGATACCGGCGTCGCAAGTCAGCGAGCACGGTGAGACCGTCACGATCGGGCAGTCCGACATCGAGGAGGACGAGGTCGATGTCCGCGTACGAAGCGGCGAGTGTCAAGGCCTCGATCGCGTTCGAGGCTTCGAGAACAAAAGCGTCCCGACACATCTCCATCACGACCGCGCGCATGGCGTCCCGGATGAGCGCGTGGTCGTCCACGATCGGGACTTTACAAGGCAAGGCCCGGCTCATTGAGGTTGCAGAGATTGAACGTTGCGATGCCGAGCTCTTTCAGGTTCACGGCCGGTCCTCCTGTTCGCGACTCCAGATGGCGTGGATCGAAGTTGTTTTATGACAGCAAACCGGCCAGCGGCGACGCTCGTTACGCGCTGATGCTGTCGGCAGGCAGGCTCAAGATGCCGCCGCCGGCTCTATGCTCACCCACGAACAGCGTGGTGCGGGTCGCTGCGATCGTAATTCCCCTCGCAGACCGCCACGCGCCCACTCACCCCCGCAGGCTGCGTTCGCTCAGCCGCGCAAAGTAGAACCATTCGTTGCCCGGTGGCGCGTTCGGGTTGGGAAACACGATGAAGCCATCGGCCGGTGCATAGACCGGCGCACCGTTCGCCCGCTCGGCGATCAAGGCGCCCGCCTGCATCGGCTCATAGCTCTTCCACGCACGCGCGAAGCGGTCGTCGGCGTGATATCGATCGGTCACCTCAGCCAGGCGCAACAGCTCCACATCGGTGCGGGCAGGTGGCGGTGCCTCGTCCACGAGCTTGAGATGTGCGAGCGTGCGGCGGATCGCGTGGTAGCCCACCTCGGGTGCCTCGGCATCGGTGTGCTGTCCGCATTCGAGCGTGATCGCATAACCGCCGCACGAGCGCATGTATTCCGTGGTCCCCACGCCGTAGCGCGGATCCGTGCTCAGCATCTCTGCGCGCTCGGTGGGCTTGCTACGTTGCAGCCGCGCCTTCACGCCGGCTGCGTAGGTGTCGAGCCAGCCTTCCACAATGCGCCGCGGCCCGAGGCGGAGCGCCAGGGCTTCTTCTTCGGCCGCGTGAGCAAAGGGCTCGAGCGCGCCGGCGTTGTCGAGTGGGCCGATCATCGCGAACGGGTCGCCCGGCGAGTGGAACGAGTGCAGGTCGAGCAGCACGTCGTGCGCCGCGAGCAACGGGCACAATGCGTTGGCGATGAGATCTTCATTGTCCTGCGGTGTCGTTGTCGGCTGCAGATTGCGGTTGAGATTGCGATCACCCGCGCGTTGCCCGCGTTGATAGGCAAGCGGATTCGTCACCGGCACGAAGGTCACCTGGCCGCGGGCGAGCGCAAGCGCGCCGCTATCGAGCTCCGCCAACACGCGCTCGATGGCGCGCGTGCCGCATGTTTCGTTGCCATGCACCGCGCCCAGCACGATCAGGCGGCGCCCCGGCCGCAACGCACGAAAACCATGGACACGCAGGGCGGCCGCGTTGCCGTGGTGGGTCGATTGGATTGGATTGTCCATGGCGCACATTATCGCCGCGATGGGCGATCGTGCGTAGAATCCGATCGGCGCGGTGAATTTTTCCAACGCCAACCATTCGCTGGCGCGCACAATATCGATCTGTATATCGATCTGTTCGGGCTCGCGTCAGATCGCAAAACACGCTCACTTCTTGATCGCCAGGATCCCGTCGCCATTCAACACCGCGGCAAACCCGGCGTGCCGCAAGCGTTTCACCACTTCGTTCGGCACATCACGGCCGCTGGTCAATTTGTTCGGTGTGCCGGTGTAGTGGAAGAGATTGCCCTTCTTCTTGAGCACCCGCGCCAGTTGGTCGTAGAAAACCTGCGAGTAGAGTTCTCCGGCAATGCCGAAACGCGGCGGATCATGCAGGATCGCATCGACCGAATTCCCCGGCAGCATGACGATCTGTTCGACGATGTCGCCCTGCGTCAAGGTCAATCCGCCACCCACATCGGGGGACCAGGGATTCAGGCCACGCAGCCAGATCACGTCCGCTGCCTTCTCATAGGAAAGCACCTGCCGCGCCCGGCCGAGCACGCACCATGCAGCGAAATAGCCCAGGCCGCCACAGGTGTCCAAGATCACCTTGTCGCGCGGCTGAATGAGACCAACCTTGCGCTCGGCATCCGCGTACGGCGAACAATGCGCGGTGGGCAACATCTTGATGCCATCGATCTCGAACGTCGGCGGTCCCCATTCGGTTGGCACGAGCTTGATCAGTGATGTCGTGAAACGTGCGACCGGCTGAAAGCTGTCGTCAACCCAGTGGTAGACGGTGCGGTCCTTGCAATCATCGAGATATGGGAAACGCTGACCTCGCCAGACCCATGCCGCAATGCTGACCTCGACGGCCGTCCTGGAACGATCCAGATCCAACGAGCACTCGATCGTGAGCGCACCCGCGCGCGCGGCGGCCTGCAACGCGTGTTGTACCTTCTGCGTTAATAGCGGCCCGGTCATTGGTCAGGAATCATCTGCGAGCATTGCGCTGATCCGAGCGCAAGCGACAGCACATCGTCTAATCCCGTTTGCATTCAATCGAGCTTGGCACCCGAGGCCTTGACGATCGGCGTCCAGCGCGCGATCTCTTCCTTGATCCTCTCGGTCATCTGCTCGGGCCAACCCGGAATGATGTGGTAGCCGAGGTCCGTCATGCGCGTCGTGAAAATTCTGCGCCGCGGCGGGTAATGCAATGAATGACGCGATGAAAAGGACGAGAACGCGCATGATCGGACGAGACTCACGAGAATGGAGATGCATTATGTCCGACATATGCCGCCTACGACGGCGTGATGCATCCGCAGCGCACGAAGCCCTGGTGGGCCATCACCTTGTCGTTCCAACCCGTGCAGGCGAAGCAGATTTGTTGCGCGCGTTATTTGTTGCGTGTACTAGATAACGCCAATATCGCTAAGGCGCGCAATCTCGGCAGGGTCAAGCCCGAGCAGTTCGCCATAGATCTCCCGATTGTGCTGGCGCGGCAGCGGTGCCGGTGCGTCGTAGCCAGCCGATGCTGCGCCGAACTTGAGCGGGAATCCCGGCGCACCGACGTCCGCGAGCGCACCGAGCGTTGGATGTTGCAGCGGCAGATACATCTCACGTGCCCGCAGGTGTGGCCATGCGGCGAGTTCTTCCGGCCCGCGAATGACGGACGCGATCGCACCCGCGGCCAGCATGGCCTCCACCGCTGCGCTCGTGGTGCGCGTCTCCGCCCAATTGCGAACAAGCGCGTCAACCTCGTGATCATGCGCGACGCGCCAATCGAGACTGCTCCAATTCGGATCGCCGATCAAATCGTCGCGGCCGATCGCCTTCAGCACGCCGGTCCACTGCGCCAGTGTCGCCGCGCCTAGCACTGCCCAGCCATCCGTGGTCTGGTAGGTGTTGATCGGCGAGAAGCGCATGATGCGATTGCCTTGTCGCACCGGCACACCGAGCCGCTCATACCAGTCGATCGGATCATCGAACAAGAGCGAGAAGAGGCAGTCCACCATCGACACGTCGACGAATTGCCCGCGGCCGGTGTTGCCGCGATCGAACAGTGCCGCAAGCACGCCCGCCATCGCGAAGGTGCCGGCGATCGCATCGGACAATGCGGTACCCGCTTTCATCGGCGGTTGACCGGGCAGGCCGGTGACGCTCATCAGACCGGCCGCGGCTTGGACCGTTACGTCGTACGCCTTCAGGTCGCGATCCGGTCCGGTCGAACCAAATCCAGTCAGCGCGCAATAGATGATGCGCGGGTTGATCAAGGATATCGCCGCGTAGTCAAGACCGAGTCGCTCGGTAACCCCGACGCTGAAATTCTCAACGACCACATCGGCATTCTCGACCAGTCGCTGAAACAGCGCCTTGCCCTCGGGCCGCTTCAAGTCGAGCGAGATCGCCTTCTTCCCGCGGGTGCGCTTGAGATAGTTGACGTTGAGATCATCGGCGGTGCCGCGATCGAGCGTGATGCCGCGCGAACCGGCATAGGGTGGTGCTACCGCGACCTTGTCCGCGCCTTCGGGTGAATCGATGCGGATGACCTCCGCGCCAAGCCCGGCAAGAAACAGGGTTGCCTGCGGCCCGGAGAAGAATTGCGTGAGATCGAGCACCCGCACGCCATCGAGGATCTTGCGCATCGGTGGCGTAAGCGTTCAGTGACCGAGTAGCAATCGCTTCACTTGCGCCGCCGCCTGCCCTGCGCGATGCCGGATCTCCGCATCAGTGCAGCTCGATAGCGGATGATCAACGACGACCGGCTCCAGACCAGTCATGCCGAGCGCGGCCTTTTGCGTCGTGCATTCGGACATGAATTCCTTGGTGATGATCACGGCGGTGGGGCGGCCCAGCGTTTCCAACTCGATGCCATCATGCAAACTGCACGATGTGCACGATCCTCAATCACCGATGGCGGTGATCACGACATCGTTCGCCTTGGCGATCGCCGCGATCATGGCCGGATCGGCGGTGTACGAGAAGCCCCGCTTCACATAATGATTGATCTCGGCGAATGCGAATTCCTCGTTGAGAATCTCGGTCGTGTAGGCAAGCAGTTTTCCCGCTTTCATCTTCGCGTTGTCCAGCACGCCGAGGCGCACACCATGCAGAGCCGCCACGCGAGGTGACAGCGTACGCGGTTCGGCCTCGACGATGCCGCGGGGATCGTAGCCGTATAAGGGCTGTTGAATCGTCATCGCAGAATCCTTCATTCCTATTGTTCGTATATTGATCGATGTGGCGCCGACTCATTGACCCGGTGGAGGTTCCCACAGCTCGACCTTGTTGCCGTCGGGATCGATGACCCAGCCAAACTTGCCGTACTCGGACTCCTCAGTCTTCTCGAGCACATTGCAACCTTCAGCGCGCAACGCACCAATGAGGGCATGCACGTCCGCGACCCGATAGTTGACCATGAACGAAGATGCGCTTGGCGCAAAGTAGGTGCCATCGGCTCCCGCGATATTCCAGATGGTTGTGCCCATCGCGGGATTGTCCGCACCATCGGCCCACCGAAACGCTGCACCACCCCACTCCTGAACGTCGATGCCAAGATGCCTCTGGTACCAAGCGCGCAGGGCGACAGGATCCTTGGCTTTGAAGAAGATCCCGCCGATACCCCTGACTCTCTTCATGGATTCCTCCTGAGCGTGACAGAAGACGAAGCGTAGCGCACTGCGGCGAATCTACAGATAGCAGGTGCCATCGATGCACACCGCGCCGCCCGCGGGCGCAACGCCGTCGATGGCACGCAGAACCGGGCTGTTGTAATGGCCCCAGCCAGGAATGAACGACGAGAAGCGCCCCGCCGTTCCGCCGATGACGAACAGGTGGATGTTGTCAGGCGATGGCACGATCGGAATGTCCGAGTCGAGGTCACGTCGATAGTGTTTCGGCAGATGGCGGTTGTACGCCTTGCCGTACTTGTGGTTGTGCACGATCTTGCCGAACTTGTTGGTCGCATACATCTGCAGATAGCTGCGCACATCATGGCGCGTCCAGCCGTGCTTGGCGATCGTCTGCGCATGTTCGGGCGAGAGGGCGACGGTGCAGTGCCCGCTTGCCCGCGCATTGTTATGCACGACGGTGGTCATCGATGAGATCACATCATCCAGAATGCCCTCGGGATCATTCGGCAGCGGACTGTTGATATTATGGTTCGATTCGGCGCCGATGACGAAAACGGTCGAATCCTGCGGGCGATACCCCTTCTCGACGTGATAGGGCGCCCACGGACTGTCCTCTTCGTTCTCGGCGACGCAGTAGCTGTATTTCGCCGGCGTCCCTTGCGTGCTCTTGTCGAGGACGCCAGGCAGCGCGCCACCAACATTCAGCAGGATGAGCCGGATCGCACGGCCGATCGTCGCGTTCGCGCGATTGCCCGGACCGAACGCGCCATGGCCGCTGTTCATGCCGATCTGCGCGCGCACCGGGCCATTAACGATCGCGAGCGGCGCGATGACATGCGTCGTCGCCTGGATCGCGTTCAAATTGAAATGCGGCTCGCACATCGCCCGCATCGCGGTACGAAGGATCGGCGCATACATCGGCAAGCAGCCGGCCATCACCGCGTTCACCGCCAGCACACGATGGGTCAGATTGCCCCAACGCGGTGGGACGCGGGCCTCCAGCGAATTCGGATCACCGCCAAGCGCCTCCGTCATCGCCTCGACCTTCTCGGGTGTTGGCGGAACCACCGGCAGGCCGTCGGTATAACCCTGCGCGAAATACCATTCCTGCGGATCGGCGCCATCGAGTGGCGACATATCCGTTGCGAGCGCATCGACCGTGCTCATCAAACTTGCTTGCGCCACAGATGCACTCCCAGAGCCGAAATTTCGTTGTGTCATGCGATGACGCGCCAAGCGTCGCCCGCTCCGGGCAAATTATACGCAGAGGCAAACCGGCCTCGCCTGTGTGTGCTCGCGATCCGCCGCGTGCAGGCGTCGTGCCGCTCATACAAAACGAATCGTCGCTCGGGAGATGGTCGATGGTGGCCTGGGATCCGCAACGGCTTCTGCCGCAATACGCCCGACAATTCGTGGACGAGCTCGTGCTGCATACCCGGCGCGCGTATCCCGGCAAGGAATTCCTTCGGCGTGCGCCGCCATTGCCGCGACCGAAACAGCCGTCCGAATGACTCGGCGAGCCGATGCGCAATGACGATGCCAAAAACGATCTCTCGGCACTGCTCGACAAGGCAGTAGCAGGGGAGGAAATCATCATTGCCCGCACGGGAAGCCGCTTGCGCGTCTGATGCCGGTGACCGCCGTTGCATCCAAGAGCGGCGTGCATCTTGGCGGATTGAAACGGTCCAAGCTCAAGCATTCGGCAGACTTCCACGATCCGGTGTCCGATGACAACCTTCTCGTCGTCGCACACCTCGATCCACCATGAAGTCGGGCGGGCTCCGGTGCGTCGCCCCGGCAGGGGCGCACCCCAGGTACGACGATTGCGTGAGTGAAATTCGTCGTTACTTTTATTGGAGAAAGCCATGAACTGGGATCGTGTCGAAGGCAACTGGAAACAGCTGAAGGGAAAAGTAACGGAACAGTGGGGCAAGCTCACCGACGACGATCTGGACGTCGTCGCCGGTAAGCGTGATCAGCTGGTCGGGCGCATTCAAAATTCCTACGGGTGCGAACGGGACGAAGCCGAACGTCAAGTGAAAGAGTGGGAAGCCAAGCAACGCGATTTCGACCGTGTATAGCACCGCGCCACGGCAAACTTTCGTGACGCGGTCAATCGGCGGCATGGTCCGATTTCCCTATCAAACGGGCGGGACGAGGTCGCCGACGACGCGGGCAGCGCCGATTGGCGCGTGCCGGCGCGGTAGACGTTGATGCCGCGCGAGCTCAAGCTGATTGCACGACGGTCGCCGAACGATCTTGAAGTCCGGGTCACCACGGCACGACCGCCGGTGGATCCGGACACGCAATCTGGGGACCAGTCCGATGCTGCCACGTCGCCGCCACTACCACATGAACGCGACGAATCCACCGACGCTGCGAAAGGCCCGCCACGTCGCGTGATGCGTCGCGCCGCCGAGGACCTCGAGGAAGGTCAACTCGACACCGACCGCCGCGGCGATGCGACGGAAACATTCAATCGATCGAAGCCGGCTCGTTGAGCCGAATCGCGAACGCGGCAGCAAACGAGATTGACCCCCGGGTACGCGTATTGCCTGTTTGATCGTCCAGCGATTTAATTTTGGAAACCTGCAATGACCCACTTGCCCGAGCCTCCGATTCCCCCCTTCCCAAACCATAACCCGCAGCCGCCCGGTGATCCGTCGTTGCCTCCCGATACGCCGGTACCGGTGCCGCCGATCGACGATCCGCGACCCGGTCGGGCGCCCGTGCGCGAACCGCCGAATCGCCCCGCCGGTTTGCCAATGGCGTCAGCGAGTCGTTAAATGGTCGCGGGCACGCCGCTCGCCAAGAACCGGCGATGCGCGCTTTTACCGCACCGCCTTGACGCTTGTTCCGCGGCTTTGATGATGACCTCCGGCGCGCCGTCCGCACCGAGCCACACAGCCCTCACGCGCGGGGTAATGGTGAATGGTGGTGTGCATCGCACGCGCCGAGAGAGTCGCGGCGCACACGATCAATAGAATCGCGCGCGACTTTTCCGATCCGAAGAATGCATCGAACCCGGCTGCACCGTGGCGAGTCGCGCCGCGCTAAAAACGGCCCCGCGCGCGGGGCCGTCGGTCACAAGCCGTCAGTCGCCGGTGCTACTTCTGCCCCAGCGCTTTTTCCGTCGCTTCGGCCTGCCACACATTGGTGGTCACATCCACCTTGGTCGATTTGCCACTCATTTTATCGAAACTGATCTGGACTTCGTAGCTGTCGCGATCCTTCACGACCTCGAACTCCATGTAGTCCGGACGATCGTAGTTCACTGCCGTCACTTGATAGCCCATTTTCTCGAGCGCCTGCTTGTAGTGCGCGCGATCCTGACCGACACCTAAGGACTTCTCGACGCCGCCCTTCGTGCTCGCAAACGCTTTGCTGCGATCGCGATCGCTATACATGCTTGGGTTGGTCGTGGTTGCATTCGGATACTGGTACTTGTAGTCGGATTGCGACATGGCACGGCTGGTCGAATCAGCACGCCAAGCGCTGGTGGTGACATCGACTTTGCTGGAACGGCCGTCCTTGAAGTCGACTTGCACTTCGTACGTCTCCTTGCCCTTCACGATCTCGTATTCGAGGTAATCCGCGCGATCGTAGTTCACCGCGGTAATGCTGAAGCCCTGCTTCTCCAGCGCTTGGCGGTAGTGCGCCTTGTCATGACCGGTGCCAAGTGACTTCTGCAGCCGGTCTTTGTCGACCGACCAGGTCTTGGCGCGGTCGCGATCGCTGTAGCGCGTTGCGTCCTGCGCGAAAACCGTGAGCGGCGCTATGCTCACCGTCGCTGCTACTGCTGCTGCAATCAGGTTCATTTTCATTGTCGACTCCGTTTGAAAAGGTGAACATTCCGTTTGCGCCGACTGCAAGATCACCGCGCTTCCGTATAGAACCCACGCAAGCTTGGTGCCCGCGCCGGAATTTCGGGCATCGACCGTGCTTCATTGGCGGTCGGTCGGATATGATCGGCAAAGGGAGCCGGCGCGCCTGGGTAGGCGGGCGAGTCGCATGGAGCCGGCCCCGATTTCGTCCAGAATCAACCGTGTGCCGCCTGCCGAGCGACCAAGGAGATGCGAGATGTCCGGCACGCTGCCGAAGCTTCGCCTGCACGTGCCCGAGCCCACCGGCCGGCCCGGGCAGAAGACCGATTTCTCCTATTTGCGGGTATCGGCTGCGGGTGAGGTGGTGCGACCGGCGGTCGACATCGTGCCGTCGCACACCGGCACGATGGCCTGGAAGCTGATCCGCGTGCTCGACGACGCGGGCAACGCGGTCGGCCCGTGGGCGCCGCAGGTGGAGGTCGAGGCGCTACAGAACGGCCTGCGCGCAATGCTGCGCACCCGCGCCTTCGACGCGCGGATGCTCATCGCGCAGCGGCAGAAGAAGATCTCCTTCTACATCCAGAGCCTGGGCGAGGAGGCGATCGCGGTCGCGCATGCACGGGCGCTGCTGCCCGGTGACATGTGCTTTCCCTCGTATCGCCAGCAGGGCCTGTTGCTCGCACGCGAGGACATCGACGTGGTCGAGCTGATGTGCCAACTACTCAGCAACGAGCGCGACCCGATCCGCGGCCGCCAGTTGCCGGTGATGTACTCGTATAAACGCGCCGGTTTCTTCTCGATCTCGGGCAACCTCGCAACGCAGTTCGTGCAGGCGGTCGGCTGGGCGATGGCCTCCGCCATTAAGGGCGACACCAAGATCGCGTCGGGCTGGATCGGCGATGGCTCGACCGCCGAAGCCGACTTCCACAATGCCCTCACCTTCGCGCACGTTTATCGCGCCCCGGTGATCCTGAACGTGGTCAACAACCAGTGGGCGATCTCGACCTTCCAGGCCATCGCGGGCGGCGAAGGCACCACGTTCGCCGCGCGCGGCGTCGGCTCCGGTATCGCATCGTTGCGCGTGGACGGCAACGACTTCCTCGCCGTGCTCGCGGCCTCGCGTTGGGCGGCCGAACGGGCGCGGCGCAACCTCGGACCGACACTGATCGAGTGGGTCACCTACCGCGCAGGCGCGCATTCGACCTCGGACGATCCGGCGCGTTACCGGCCGGCTGACGATTGGCAGCATTTTCCGCTCGGCGACCCGGTGGCGCGGCTGAAGCAGCACCTGATCGGCCTGGGCGCCTGGTCCGAAGAAGAGCACGAACAGGCGCTGAAGGCGTTCGACGCGGAGATGTCGGCCGCGCTGAAGCGGGCGCTCGAGTACGGCTCGGTGCTGGACGGCCACATCCCGCCGCTGGCGACGATGTTCGAGGACGTCTACAAGGAAATGCCGCCGCACCTGCGCGAGCAGATGCGGCAGGCCGCCCTGCAGGACGGCTGAGCATGGCAACCATGACCATGATCCAGGCCTTGCGCTCGGCCCTGGATGTGATGCTTGGCCGCGATCCGCAGGTCGTCGTCTTCGGTGAGGACGTCGGTTATTTCGGCGGCGTATTTCGCTGTACCGAAGGACTGCAGGCCAAGTACGGCTCCCAGCGCGTGTTCGACTCGCCGATCGCCGAGGGCGGCATTGTCGGCACCGCGATCGGGATGGCGGCCTACGGCCTGCGGCCAGTGGTCGAGGTGCAGTTCGCCGACTACTTCTATCCGGCCTCGGACCAGATCGTCTCCGAGGCGGCACGCCTGCGCTATCGCTCCGCAGGCGACTTCACCGCGCCGGTCGTGATCCGCATGCCCTGCGGGGGCGGCATCTACGGCGGGCAGACGCACAGCCAGAGCCCGGAGGCGCTGTTCACGCATGTGTGCGGGCTGCGCACCGTGATGCCGAGCAACCCGTACGACGCCAAAGGCCTGCTGATCGCGGCCATCGAATGCGGCGACCCGGTCATCTTCCTCGAGCCGAAGCGCCTCTACAACGGACCCTTCGACGGCCATCACGAGCAGCCTGTCGTGCCTTGGTCGGCGCACCCCAAGAGCGAAGTGCCCGAGGGCCACTACACGGTGGCGCTCGAGTCGGCCAGCATCGTGCGACCCGGCGACGACCTGACTGTGCTGACCTATGGCACCATGGTCTTCGTGGCCGGGGCCGCTGCGCGCGAAACCGGCATCGACGCCGAAGTGATCGATCTGCGCAGCCTATGGCCGCTCGACCTGCCGACGATCGTCGCGTCCGTCAAGAAGACCGGCCGCTGCGTAGTGCTGCACGAGGCCACGCGCACCAGCGGCTTCGGTGCCGAGCTGACAGCGTTGATCCAGGAGCACTGCTTCTACCACCTGGAGGCACCCATCGAACGCGTGACCGGATACGACACGCCCTACCCGCATGCGCTCGAGTGGGCCTATTTCCCGGGCCCGAAGCGTGTCGGGCAGGCGTATCGGAAGGTGATGGGGCAATGAGCCTCACCTTGCACATCATTCGCATGCCCGACCTCGGCGAAGGGATCGCCGAGGTGGAACTGGTCGAATGGCGGGTCAAGCCGGGCGACCTTGTCGCGGAAGACCAGATCCTCTGCGACGTGATGACCGACAAGGCTGCGGTGGAAATTCCTTCGTCAGTGGTCGGGCGTGTTACCGAGCTTGGCGGCGAGATCGGACAGATGATGGCGGTGGGTTCGGTGCTTATTCGCATCGAGGGCGATGCCGCCTCGGCGGCGGCAGCGGCATCGCCTGCGCCCGTGCCACACCACGCGCCGTCGCCGAGGGCCGCGGTCAACCCGCCGAGTCCCGGACTGGTTTCCGCCCCGCAACCAAGCGCGTCGCAGCCCTCGCCGCTATCCCCGCCGCCATCGCCCTCGCGGTCGGCGCACGCGCTCGCCTCGCCCGCGGTGCGGGCGCGTGCGCGCGCGCTGGGCGTCGATCTGGATCGACTGCAGGGCAGCGGCCCGGATGGCCGCATCCTCCATGCCGATCTCGACGCAGCGCGGCCGGGCAGCGTCCGCAGTGGCGTCGCGACCGACGGCACGCGCGAAGTCAAGCTCATCGGCCTGCGACGCAAGATCGCGCAGAAGATGCAGGAATCCAAGCGCCACATCCCGCACTTCACCTACGTCGAGGAAGTGGACGTGACGGAGATGGTCGCGCTGCGCGACGATCTCAACCGGCAGTACGGCGCGGCGCGGGGCGAGCTGTCGCCGCTGGCCCTCATTGTGCGCGCCGTCGTGCGGGCGGTGACCGACTTTCCGCAAGTCAATGCCCGCTTCGACGATGAAGCCGGTGTGCTGACGCTGCACGAAGCGGTGCACCTGGGCGTGGCAACGCAGACCGGCGGCGGCCTGATGGTGCCGGTGCTGCGTCAGGCGCAGACGCTCGACCTCTGGGCCTGCACTGCGGCGATCGCGCGGCTGGCCGCCAGCGCGCGCGCCGGCCAGGCCACGCGCGAGGAATTGTCAGGCTCGACGATCACGGTCACGAGCCTGGGCAAGCTCGGCGGCATCGTCTCGACGCCCGTGATCAACCGCCCTGAGGTCGCGATCGTCGGCGTCAACCGCATCGTTGCGCGGCCGGTGGTGCGCGACGGTGCGGTGCAGGTGCGGCAGATGATGAACCTGTCGTCGTCGTTCGACCACCGTGTCGTTGACGGAGCGGTGGCGGCCGCCTACATCCAGCGCGTGCGCCGTCTGCTCGAGCATCCGGCCACGCTGTTCATCGAGTAGGCCTCTCAACGCGATCGCCATCCAGAGGCGCTTGACACGAAGCCGAGGAAAGCCGCACTACGACGATCATCGGCGATACAGCGCACCCAGTGTGCGACCTCGTATGCGAACGCATCGACACCATCGTGCGCGCGGTGATGACGGCACGCGCCCGCGCATCGCAGCCGTGAGGTTCAGCGCGCCAATTGACCCCACAGCGGTCCGAATGTAAGGTGCTGATTCTTGGGAAAGGGCGGTTTAGAGTTCCTAGCGCCTCCGATCGACGCGCTGCGCGCTCGTCCTCAAGTTCGGATGCCCCTTCTTGCTGATCGAGGCTGGCCGAAAACACGTATCGTGTTGGACGACGATAACGCGCGCGGACAATTGGTATCGAGCCTGGATTGGCCCGGGAAGGCCTCGTGATGCCACGCGCAATCTGGAACGGAGCAATCAGCTTTGGGCTCGTGCATATCCCCGTGTCACTCTATCCCGCTTCAACGGAAGCCGGCATCGACTTCGACTGGCTCGACAAGCGCTCCATGGACCCGGTGGGGTACAAGCGCATCAACAAGCGGACCGGCAAAGAGATCCGGAAAGAAGACATCGTCAAAGGCATCAAG